>DASYUV010000001.1:0-32298 GCA_036000865.1 Binatia bacterium
GACCAGAATCGTGACGAATTCGTTCATGGTCGCGCTGAGTTGCGCCGTCGCATCAGTAGCCGACGCGCGGGCGGGCGTGACAAATGCAACTAAAACCACAACAATCAGTGCTAAGGTATTAAAATATTTCATGTTACTCCCATTCTGTGGAAAACACTTTAAATGTTAACTCGTTTGTTAGACGGATGCCAACAGCGAAAGGATGTAACCGATTGGGAATCGTCGGGCCTGGCGTGGCGCGCCTCATCCCGGCGCTACTTGTGTCATGAAACTACTTTGCTTACTATCTCGAATTGATTCAGAGGTCTCTTTCCTTGAATTATTTCGCCTACGGTTCCAATATGAATTGGCCGCAGATGCAGCGGCGTTGCCCGTCAGCCAGATTCGTCTGCGTTGCCTGTTTAGCCAATTATCAGTTTGGCATCACCCGCCATTCCCGCCTACGCGACTGCGGCACTGCCAATGTTTTTCCGATCGACCAGCAAGAAGTCTGGGGGATTGTCTATGAAGTCAGCGAGGCGGATCTCGTGATCCTCGACCGCTTCGAAGATGGCTACCGGCGCAACATTTTACCGGTGTGTGCCCTCGCAGATGGAAAGCAACCGTTGAATGCTTTGGTGTATATCGCTGAAATTGAAAAAGATGTTCCGCTTCCTAGTGCCGAATACAAACGCCTGATCCTCGACGGCGCCAAGCATTGGAACCTGCCCGCCTCCTATCTTTCGATGCTCGAAAAAATCCAAGCGATCCAATCGCTTTGAGAAATATTTTACCGTGCCGGACAGCGTTTAAAAGTTCTTGGCAAACGGATAGACAAGCTCCTACCCCTGCGGTAGGATCAGCGCAAATCCAGTTCATTCGCTAGCGTTATGGCGTTGGACGTTCAAGCTCTCCGCATTCAAGCGACACACGTTGCACGGCATCCCCGGACACGCAAGATTGCGATTTGGTTCGTCTCGATCTTTGTCGCAATCGGCGTCTTACTGGGCCTGGTTGCGCCGCCGCTGATCCGCGGCAAAATCGCCAGTCAGCTATCCGAAAAACTTCATCGCCAGGTTTCCATCGAACAAATCAGAATCAATCCTTACGCGATGACCTTGACGATCCGCGGCTTTCTGATGAAGGAGCGGCAAAGCGAGGTCCCTGTGGTTTCCTTCGCTGAGCTTTTCGTCAATCTGGAAATGCAGTCGCTCTTCCGCTTGGCCCCTGTGATCAAGGAGCTGCAGCTGGTGAAGCCCTATGTCAATTTGATTCGAAATGACGACCTCAAATACAACTTTCAAGATCTCATCGATGAATTTACCTCCGGTCCGCCCCGTCCGCCCGGGCCGACGCCGCGCTTCGCGCTTAACAATATCGAGATCATCGACGGAAAAGTCGACTTCGATGACCGGCCGGAGAAAACCAAGCATGCAATTACGTCACTCAAAATCGGCGTTCCGTTCATCTCGAGCTTGCCTTCGTACGTCGACATCACCGTCAAGCCCGAATTCTCCGCGGTCGTAAACGGCGCGCCGTTCCATCTTGCCGGAGACGCAAAGCCCTTCAAGGACACCCGTGAAAGCACCCTTGGCTTTGATATCGATAAGTTGGAGATCGCCAGGTATCTCGAATACTCGCCAGTAACGCTGAATTTCAAAGTCCCCTCCGGCCAACTTCACGGCAAGATCTCGGCCTCTTTCAAAGCCTCCAAGAACAACCCCGCCGTCCTCTCGATCACGGGTAATCTCGGATTAAAAGATTTGGAGATGAAACAAGCCGATGGCGCGCCGTTGGTTAAATTGCCGAGTTTCGAAGTGCTGATCGACGCCATCGAAGTATTCGCCAACAAGACATCGCTCAAATCCATTAAATCCGAAGGCCTCGAACTTTACGTGCATCGCAGCCGCGACGGCAAGGTGACCCTTGCCAATCTAGTTGACGTTGCAGCTGAGACCAAAGCGCCGGAAACGAAGCCAGAGCCAAAGACAGACGGCAAACCGTTCGTCTATGCCATCGAGAAAATCGCGCTGGGAGGAGCGACGATTCACGTTGCTGACGAGCAGCCGAAGCAACCGTACAAGACACGCTTGGACAACGTCAATTTCAAAATTACCGGGCTGACCAACGAATCGGGTAAGAAAGCCAATGTCGAGCTTTCGTTCGAATCCGAGGCCAAGGAAAAATTTTCCCACACCGGCACGCTCCAACTCACGCCGCTGGTGGCCGACGGCAAGCTCGATATCGAAGGCCTGAAGCCGGGCGCGCTTCGTCCCTACTATGCAGACGCGATTGCGGCAGAGATCAAAGACGGTTTTTTCGATCTATCTACCCAATACAGTTTCGAAAGAAAAGATGGGCAACCCGATATTAAATTAACAGACTTGTCCGCGAATGTGCGCGCTTTGCGACTGGAGCTCGCGGGACAGCCCCAACCGCTGTGGCGTGTTGCGTCTTTGGCGATCAAGGAAGGCGCGGTTGATCTCGCCAAAAAAACCATCGTCATTGGCTCGCTCGAAGGAAAGGATGGCAACGGCTACATCCAACGAGATACTGATGGCACGCTGAATTTGACGCGCATCGCCAAAGCTCAAGCTTCGCCTCCGGCTGCCGCTCAACCGGCAAAGAAAAGCGAGAGCGAATGGCGCATCGACGCCAAACAAATACTCTTCGATCGCTTCAGAATCAACGTGGACGATCGAAGCAATGCGACGCCCGCAAAAATCAGCGTCTCAGACCTCTCGGTGCGCGCAGAAAACTTCTCCACGGCCAAGAATCAACGCGGCAAAGCAACGATACGCGCCCGAATCAACGATAAGGGCATGTTAAGGCTGGTCGGCACCGCCACAGTCAACCCGGTCAACGCCAAATTTGTCGTCGACGCGCAGGATCTGGATCTTCTTTTCGTTCAGCCCTATCTTGAAAATCGAGTCAATTTCCTGTTGATCGGCGGCCGCGCCGGCACGAAGGGCGAGTTCACCTTAGATGCCAGCGGCAGCGGGCCAGCGAAAATGAATTACCAGGGTGCCGTGCAGGTTGCCGACTTCGGCACCGTGGAAAGGGACGGCCAGCAGGACCTGCTAAAATGGAAATCGCTGAACCTGGACGCCCTGCAATTCGATTTGGAACCCTTTCAGCTGCGTATCGGCGAGATCAATCTCGCTGAATTTTATTCACGCCTGATTCTCGGCGCGGACGGGAAAATCAACCTGCAAAAGTTGACTGTTCAAAAAGAGGAGCAGAAAGGTGAAGCTCCGGCGCAGGATAAAGCGCCTGAAAAGCCCGCGGCTGCCGCGGCAAGCGATGGCGCAGCGCCAAAAGCCATTAGCATCGGCAAAATTAATCTCAAGGACGGCAACATCCATTTCAGTGATTTCTTCGTCAAACCTAACTACTCCGCGAACCTGACCACGGTTCAAGGCGCGATTTCCGAGCTCAAACCAGAAGCGCCCGGCGACCTCGATCTTCAGGCGAGGCTCGACAACGCCGCGCCGGTAGAAATAAAAGGCAAGATCAATCCGCTTTCCAAAGATCTGTTTCTCGATATCGTCGCCGACGCCAAGGAAATCGAACTGAGTCCGATGTCGCCCTACTCCGCCAAGTACGTCGGATACGGTATCGAGCGAGGCAAGCTTTCATTCAATGTCAAGTACAAAGTGGAGGACCGCAAACTAAGCGCGCAAAATAAAATCATTCTTAACCAACTCACCTTCGGCGACAAAATTGAGAGTCCAACAGCCACCAAGCTGCCCGTGCTGCTCGCGGTCGCACTGATGAAAGACCGCAATGGCGTCATCGACGTCGAGCTGCCGATCAGCGGCTCCCTGGACGATCCGCAGTTCAGCGTCGGCGGCATTGTGCTGCGAGTCATCATCAACTTGATCAGCAGAGCGGTGACCGCTCCCTTTTCATTGCTGGCATCGGCGTTCGGCGGCGGCGGTAGCGGCGAAGAGTTGAGCTACATCGAGTTTGACAACGGCCGGGCCAACCTCGATGACCCGGATCGCGCGAAAATTGCGACTCTCGCGAAGGCTTTGAACAATCGCCCGGCGCTCAAGCTGGAAATTACAGGCCGCGTGGATCCGCTGACCGATCTCGATGGCCTCAAACGCGTCGGCATCGAGCGCAAGGTGAAGGCGCAGAAACTCAAAGAACTGGCCCGCAAGGGCGAAGCGCCGCGCTCACTGGACGATGTTCAAGTCGCTCCAAGCGAGTATCCGCGCTATTTGAAAGCCGCTTACGGCGAAGAAAGCTTCCCCAAGCCACGGAACCTGATCGGCCTGGCTCAGGATCTCCCCGTTCCTGAGATGGAAAGGCTGATGATGCAGCACGCGAAAGCAAGCGACGACGACATGGGCCAGCTTGCCAGCCAGCGCGCGCAAGGAGTGCGCGATGCGCTCTTGGCAACCGGACAAGTAGGAGCGGAGCGCCTCTCTGTCATCGCCACCAAGCCGTTCACCGCCGAGGAGAGACAGAAACTGAAAGGTCGGCCGAACCGAGTGGATTTTGCGATGAAATAGACGCGCCGATTCCGTTCACGTCTGCTGTCAATCGCGTGCCAAAGTCCCTTCCTCTAAAAGTTGTGCCGCCTGCCCTTCTGTTATAGACTCGCTTTGCATTCAGGAGGCTCGTCCATGACACAAGCACGAAAGACCGCCAAGCCCAAAGTAACCATCATCGCCAGCAAGGGCGCAAACCAAGCCATCAACTATTTACTGGAAGACCGCGACGAGCTGGAGTGGCTCGTGGCCATCGGGCGTAATCACAAAGGCGATATTTTCTTCTATGACACCGGCGGCGACATCATTCAGGATTTGGGTGCTCTGGAGTATATCAAGGAAAGAATCGTTAGAGATTATTTCGGCGAATCGGAGGAGTAACGCCGCGCCCATAGCGCGGCCGTTCAATGTTCCAGGTTCAAAATTCAAAGAAGAAAAGCATCGAGCTCACAACTCAGATCTCTAGATTTAGATTTCTCTGGAAACCTTGAACTTTGAACCCTTGAACCTTGAACTCATCTTTCATCCCGCTGGTATTTTCGGTTTGATTCTCAACGGCGGCGAACCTTCCGGCAGATAATCTTCCAGATTGACCGTTTCCCAACCCACAGGGCGCAAGCGCTCGAACTCATCGCGTCGTTTTGGATCGCACTCGGGCGGCTTGGTCGCATCGATGATGACCTTGCCGCCGATGCGGTGCCAGCCGGGCGCGCCGGGATGGCCGAACTCAGGGCAGGATGGATCCATGGCGTGAATCTTTGCGCCGTTGATGACGACGATGTCTTCAGCGGGGTTCACCCGCGTGTTGATCGCCCAAAGAATTTCCGCGTAATTGAAAATGTCGACGTCTTCGTCGACCGCGATGGCGACTTTGGGATGCTGATATTCGCTGGACAGGACCGCCATGAGCACGTTGCGCGCCTCGCCGTAATAGCGCGGCTTCATCTGCACCACCACGCCGAAAATGCCCGGCATGACGAGGACGTTCTTAACGTCCGCCCAACCGCCGACGGTTCGCGCGCGGCGCAGGATCTGCGCCGACATCGGCACCTTGTGATAGACGCAGCCTTCGACCTCGCTACCGTTCTGGACGTTTTTGAAGATTGCGTCGCGCCGCATCGTGATCGCTTTGATATTAACGATCGGATTCATCCCGGAACCGGTCAAATAGTAGTCTTGAAATTCACTGAACGGTCCTTCCGGCTCGCGCACTTTCGGTGGAATCTCGCCTTCCAACACGATCTCGGCATGGGCCGGCACTTCCAGGTCGACGGTTCGGCACTTCACCAGCTCGACCTCCTCTCGGAGCAAAGCCGATGCGATCTCTAATTCGTCGACGCCATACTGCGTCGTTGTTGCGGCCGCGAAGTAATACATGGGATGGTGGCCGATCATGATCGCCACAGGCATCGGCTTATCCTGGGCCTCGTACATTTGATAATTGGTCCAGGCGTGACGCGGATAGAGAAGAATGCCGGTTTTCTTCGGTTCCTTCATCTGCAAGCGATGAAAGCTCAGATTGCGCCGGCCGGTGTCAGGATTTTTTGTAATCATTAAGCCCGACCCGATAAAGGGCCCGCCGTCGCGGATGCCCGCCTGATGAATTGGCATCTTCGTGATGTCGACATCGTCGCCGATCATAACTTTCTGTTGCACCGGTCCGGTTTCGACCAAATGAGTCGTGCCTAGTTTCTCCGTGCGGCGCACGAATTCAGGAATCATTTCGTCGCGCCCTATGCCAAATGCCGCGGGCGCCAGTGAGACATCGCCCGGCGCCTGTCCCAAACAGCGCCAGCCCGGGTAGCCAGGTAGATTCTCAAACAACAGCGCTCGATCGCGCGCCTGCCAGAGAAGCGCGCCCATCTGCGTGCGCGGATCCACCGGCTTGATGATCCGTGCCAGTAACCCCGCCTTCTCCAGTTGATCGATCCATGACCGCATGTCATGAGGCATGGCAAATTCTCCTTGTCTGTCATCTCGCAACTGCGATCAGCCATACCACGGAGATACGGAGCGTACCAAATGGATGCCCAACCCAAATGTCAGATTCAGTCGACATTTTCGATTCGCGCTGAAATTGCGTGGCGGTCCAAACTGATAATCCATAGTCCGGACGCGACAAAGATTTGACTGCCCCGACGGATTCATCTAGCTTGCGGCGTATGCCATCGATCACTGCACTGTTCGGCATGGAAAAACTGGCGCCGGAAAAGGCGCGAGCGTTGGGCATCGTGTACGCGTCGAGCATCGCGCTGATGATGGGGGTCAATTTCATTCAGCCTGCGCTGCCGGCGCTCACGCAACCCTTTCACGTCAGCGATGCCCAGCTTTCCTGGGTGATGACGGTCTTCACGGCGCCGGCTATCGTGTTGTCGCCGATCTTCGGTGTGATCGCCGATCTGTACGGTCGGCGTCTTCTGCTAGCGCTCGGCTTGATCGCTTTCGGGATCTTTGGCGCCGCCATGGCGTTTGTGCCCAGCTTTGGCTGGCTCCTCGCCTTCAGAACGCTTCAGGGAGTCGCCTTTAGCGCAGTGATTCCGCTCACGATCGTGCTGATCGGCGATCTGCTGGAAGGCGATAGCGAGATCGGCGGCCAAGGATTGAAAGTCTTTCTCGATCGCATCGGCTATTTAGTCTTTCCGCCCCTCGGTGGTCTGCTCGCGGCCGTCGCATGGTTTTGGCCGTTCGTCTTCTATGTGCTCACAATACCCGTGGGGCTCGCGGCTTTTTACTGGATGCCCGAAACCAAGGGTAAACGCAGCGAACGAACAATGACCTATCTCGGCGATATCCTGCGGCTCACGCGCCATCCCCGGCTGGTCATCGCCTTCTCGGCAGGGTTTCTGCGTTTTTTTCTCGATTACGGCTTTCTCACCTATTTTCCGCTTTTTCTCGTGCGCACACACGGTATTTCGACGGCGACTGCGGGATTGCTTTACGTGTTTTTTTCCATTGGCGCGATGATGACTTCGAGTCAGGCCGGGCGCATCGCAGCCGGCCGCGATAAAGCGAATATTCTGTTCGTTGCCTTTGCCATTAGCGGCGCCGCCGTGCTAGCGGTCCCTTTCCTGCCCGGCATCGGTCTGGTCGGCGGCGCGCTGTTTTTCTACGGCCTCGCCAACGGCGTAATTTCGCCGATGCAAAAGAGTCTGCTGACCCAGAACGCTCCGGCAGAGCTGCGCGGCGGCATCGTCTCCTTCGACCGTTTGATCCAGCAGGTCTCGAAGACAACGTCGACGTCGATCGTCGGATTGCTTCTGGTCAGCACGGAGCTGCCGACAATCTTTTGGCTGCTCGGGATTCTTTCCTTTGCCAGCGTAGGTTTGATGGCGTGTTTGCTGCCACGAACGCAGCGCGCCATTTCCAGTCCAACTGTTTCTTGAATCGCGTAATCGCTGGAAACATTTCTTCGCCACGAGGACAACGAACCTTCAAAATTATAGATATCCCCGATCCTTCGTGGCCTTCGTGCTCTTCTTGGAAAATTACGGCTGGGGCGAAGAGATGCGACCCCAAAACCGTCACCCCCGAATGTTTTAATCGGGGGTCCAGTCCGGATTCCGCCTGGATTCCCGCTAAAGGCATGCGGGAATGACGGACTCGTCGGAGAACTGCGGTTAGGGTCGAAGACATGCTCCATTTTCACGCTCTGTAGGCGAGCGTAGCGCATGAATCACTTCTTGGTTAATCGTTTTTCATTTCGGCTAAGGTTTAGGCGAGGTCCGCCACAAGTTCAACGCGGCTCGTGAAGCATGACCGATAGTTTTGGCGATGGTTACGTCGGCGTTCATGCCCGGCCGCAAGTCGTTATCGGGATCGTCGATCACCACCTCGGTTTGGAACACCTGCAACCCGGGCTCTTCGCGGGTCTGCACGTTGTGCGGGGTAATCTCACCTTGGCGGTGGATGCGACGGATAATCCCAATGAAATCTTTTTCGGGAAAAGAAGCGACGCGAATTTTTACTTTTAGGCCCGGCCGCGCGAGGCCCAATCGCGCTTCAGGCAGATAGGCGCGCACCCACAAGCTTCCCGTGCGCAGCAACGTCACCACCGGCTTGCCCGCGGCGACCAAGTCGCCGCGTTCGAGATCCAAGCTTTCGACCAACGCGTCTACCGGAGCTCTGATCACAGTTTCATACAACTGCGCGCGGATTAGTTCCGCCCTGGCGCGGCCAGCTTCGATCTCCGACTTTGCCTGGGCGATCTCTTCCCTGCGATAGCCGGTGCGCAACTGGCGAAGCTTGGCGTTGTTTTCGGCGACGCGTTCTCTGGCGCGCTCGATTTCTTCCTTGCGCGTGCCGGCGAGGACCAGATCGTACCGCTCGCGCGCGGATTTCATCCTATGCTCGGCCTCGTCGGCCTTGATCTGGGCGTCGTCGTACTCTTGTTTGGCAATCAGTTCGCGCTGCGCCAGATCTTCCACTCGCTTTAGAAACTTGCGCGCATTTTCCGCCTGGGATTTGGCAGCCATCCAATCCGCGGCCGCTTGGTCGATCATCTGTTGGCGCGGCTCGGAAATGAGCTGATCCAACTCCGCTTGGGCATGTTTCGCCGCCGCATCCACCCGCTCGATCTCTTCTTGACGGAAACCGGCAGTCAAAAGCGAATACTTGGCCTCGACTTGGCGCAAAGCAGCTTGAGCCTCGGCCAACGAGGCATCGAGCTCGTGCGGCTCCAACAACACCAGCGTCTCGCCCTCTTTGACGGTCTGTCCTTCCTTTGCCACGACCTTGAGCACGCGCCCTCCGACCTTTGACCCGACGTGAATATCGTCGGCTTCGATAACGCCGGAAATGACGAAAGCATCTCTCGTGGCGGTGATGTTCCAGAGCGCATAGCCGGTGCCAACAACTAAAATGCCGGCGAGGATAATGAGAATGACCGTACTTCGCTTCATGAGCGGTTCTGAAGGATACAGGAGACGCCGCGCGGCTAAAAGGCCTTAAACTCCTTTTCTTCTCGACTCTCGGTTTCAAGCTGGATGGTTGTATGCTCGATATTGAAACGCTCTTTGAGCGTGTCTTCGATGTTGTTGAGGACCTGATGAAAGTCCTCGCCGTTTGCCACAACGGCGTGCGCGCTAAGCGTAAATATATCGGAGGTGACCGCCCAGATATGAAGATCATGAACTTTGCTGACACCATCTACGGCTTCGATGGTAAGGCGCACTTCTTCCAGTCGAATGCCCTTCGGCACAGACTGCATGAGCACGCTAAACGAGTCTTTCACCAAGCTCCAAGACGAAAAGAGAATCAAGCCACTGATGAAAATGCTGATGAGCGGATCGGCCAGATACCAGCCTGTTGTCAGCATGATGACACCTGCCGCGATCGCACCCACCGAGCCGACGGCGTCGCTGACGACGTGTAAAAAGGCACCGCGCAAGTTTAAGTTGTAACGATGCCCGCCGTGGAGTATTGCCGCCGCGGCGATGTTCACCAACAAGCCAAATACGGCGACGATCATCATCCCGAAACTTTCTACCACGGGAGGCTGGGCGAAGCGGTTGTAAGCCGCAGCGAAAATAACCCCGACGATGAGCCACAACGTGAGACCGTTAAAAAGCGCGGCGAGAATTTCCACTCGATGGAATCCGTAGGTGCTCTGATGCGTCGCCGGCCGTCTGGCCATGCGAAACGCAAACAGGCTCAGCGCCATCGCGCCGATATCGGAAAGCATGTGGCCCGCGTCGGATAACAACGCCAAGCTGTTGGTCAAAAAACCGGCGATCAATTCGGCAATGAAATATACCGCGCTGATCACCAAGGCCCAAAGAAGTCGTCGCGTCTCAGTGTGTCGTTCCATGCGGATTATCTGTTTTGACTAAGGTACTCCGCGCCCAGGCTTGGCTCAAGTGGACCCAAAGAAGAGCAATCGGTTCATCGACCCGATTGGTTTCTTCATTCTCCCCCGGTGTTCTTGTTGCCCGTACCCTGCTGCTTTAGCAGCAGAAAGAACATCTTCCCGGAACGATTCATGTATCCTGCCAATCCCGCGGCCTCGTCACCGGTACCGAAATAGAGATCGGCTCGCTGCAAGCCGTGAATGGCGCCGCCGGTGTCTTGATTGAGCACGAATCGCGCGATCGGACGCCAACCAGCTAGTTGACCCTCCGTGTCGATGACCGGGATGTCCGTTTGAATGAAGGCGATCGCTCCTTTTGGAAACAGCCGACCATCTGTGGCGAGGGAACGCCCGGCGGTCACCGGCACTTCGAGACTTCCCAGCGCGCCTTCCGAATTCACGCGAAAGAACACGTAACTTTCGTTGTAGGCAAAAATCTCGCCCTGCTCGCGCGGGTTCTCGGCGAAGTAACGGCGCAATCGCTGCATCGACATTTGTTCTTTGGCAACTTTGCCGTTGTCGATCAACAGCCGGCCAATGCTGCGATAAGGCCACCCATTTTGCGCAGCGTACCCTACATTCAAGCGCTGCCCATCAGGGAAACGGACGATTCCGGAGCCTTGAATATGCAGAAAGAAAAGTTCGATGGGATCCTTCACCCAGGCAATCTCGAGACCGCGCCCGCGAAGCGCGCCGACCGCGTCGATCTCGCGACGCGTATAGTAAGGCACAAATTGTTCACCCTCCGCCCGACCGATGACTCTTTCGACGGTCAACTTCGGCTCGAGCGTCACCTGTTCCGCGGCTATCAAATCGGGCGGCGTGCGGTAAAGCGGATAACGATACTCTGCTGTCGGCGTCAAACTGCCTTCGATGACGGGTTGGTAGTAACCGGTGAAAAGAACATCCGACAACGCGGGATCTGCGCTCGATGGCACGACATCGAAGCGCGCGTTAATTTCACGCGCAAAACAATGCGCGCAACGCCAATGATCGCGCAATGCCCTTTCGAAGACGATCAATGAATCAAGGATTTCTTTGGCGGTCAATCGACGGGGGTGCTCGCCAACGATCCGCTCAGGCGGCAGCTTCTGCAAAAAAGCGATGCTGCGGCGGATCGCGATGCCTAGCGACTCTGAATCAAGGTCATCGCTGACGGCTGGTGACGATTGGCCCCAACTTGTCGGGGTCGCCTGAAGACAACCAAGTAGGGCTATGACGAGCGTTGAACCGAGCAACGTAAATAGCTTGAAGCGTCGAACCATTTGCGAGAAGCTAGTGGCCTTGAATTACGCTCAACTCAGAAAAGAAGTCAGCCGAGTCGTCGATAGACTGCCCCGCCGATTTCGCGATCAGTTGCGCAATGTAGAGTTCGTTGTCGAAGAGCGGCCTTCACCGGCTCTCCTGCGTGCCGAAGGACTCGATCCACGCCGAGACACTTTGTACGGCATCTACCAAGGTGTTCCTCTTCCGGAAAGATCGGCTCTCGACCCGCCACTCCTCCCGGACAAAATCACCATTTTCGCCGAGCCCCTGTTGCAGGACTTTCCCGGTCCCGACGAGCTCCGTCAAGAGATCCGCCTAACAGTGCTTCATGAAATCGCCCACTACTTCGGCATGGAAGAAGACGAGATCGATGAGCTGGGCTACTAGTCTGTTTCGGGTTCCGGGTTCGAGTCTCCCGTTCCTCCGGACGACCCGAAACTCGAGATACAAAACCCGAAACGGCTTCAGTCTCTAATATCCTGTAGAAACCACTCCGTCGGTAATTCCCTTCCGACTTTTTTCTGCTTGGCTAATTCGACAACCTTTCCCGCGCATGCGGCGAACTGAAGACCTTGCGTCCCCGAGTTGATGAAGAAGGTGATCTGTTGGTTGTTCGTTCTACCCGGCACTTTATCTGCCCTCATGTCCATAAAATACTTGAAGTAGTCGCCTTTGTAATTATCCACCGTCGGATTAGGAATCCGGGCGCGCTCTTCTGACTGGCCGGCGATGTAGCCGACGTTGCCGTGCAGCCGAATCATGCCTTCGTCCATCGCTTCGACGGTATTGCGGCCAAGCTTTATGGAAACATCGCAACGTTTCACAACGTTTGGGCCGATCTCACAGGCGCGCACGCAAGTGATATGGGCGCCTTCTTTGAGCCACTCGGGGTTGTCGAAAACGACCTGGGTTGAATCGGTGCACGCCGATACGATATCGGAATCGCGCACGACCTTTTCCACTGTATCGACGGCCAACACTTCGATATCCAATTTGCCGGTCATCTCTCTGGCAAACCGCTCGCGGTTTGCCTTCGTCGGGCTGTAGACTTTCACGCGGCGGAGCTTGCGTACCTTGTCGAACGCTTCCAAGTAACTCCGCGCCATGCCGCCGGAGCCGAAGATGCCGACATCGCACGCGTCTTCACGCGCCAGGTATTTAGCTCCCAAGCCGGCGCAACCCCCGACCCGCATATGCTGGATGAGACCGTCATTGATGATCGCCAAGGGCTCGCCGTTGCGCACGCTGAAAACCATCACCAAGCCGCACCAGGTTCCGGGCTGAATGCAATATTTTTCTTCCGTCTCGCCATTCGGCCAATAAACCACGTCGGATTTCATTCGGATGGCAAAAACGCCGATCTTTCGGCTCGCGCCTTCCATCGTTCCCCACCGGTAATAACCGTCGGGTCGATCGCACGGCATCCACAGATCCAAGCGCGGCCGATACACCGCGTCACCCTTCAGAAGATCATCGTATCCGTCTTCCAACGCTTCGAGACAATCTTTCATCGTGAAGAGCTTTTCGACTTCCTGGTTGTTGATCAAAAGCATGGGTAACCTCCTGAGATTGGATTACAACAACGGACCGGATTTTGAAAGACGATCGCCCATTTCACAGGAGCACGACGGGAGATTTTGGTTTGACATTATCCAGCGCATATAGGAAAGATAGGCGCAGTTTGATCAGGGAGGGAGCGAACTTGAAGATCCTACGATTCAACGACGACAGAATCGGCGTCATCAAGAACGAAAATATGGTTGTCGATGTGAGCGACAGCGTGAGCGCGCGCAAGGCCAAGGGGCCGCAGCGCGTGATCGAAGAAATCATTGAAGGATGGCGCAAGTACCGCAGGCGATTCGAAAAAATTCTGGCGCAACAAGATGGCGTGCCGTTGAGCAGCGTCGAGCTGCGTTCTCCCCTTGCCCGTCCCGGCAAGTGCATCGCCGCCTTCAGCAATTATATCGACCGACCCGGACGCACCGCGGATAATTTTCCACACGAATATTTCTACAAGTCTCCTGATCTGGTGGGCCCAGGCGAAGCCGTCGAACTGAGAGACATTCCGGCAGCCGTGGTCTATCAACCTGAAGCAGAGTTCGCCTACGTCATCGGAAAAACCGCGAAGAATGTCCCCGAATCCAAGGCGCTGGATTATGTTTTCGGCTATGTCCCGTTCTTCGACATCTCCACCCGCGGGCTCGTGCGCCGCACGCACTTCATTGGCAAAGGTCAAGACACTCACGGTTGCTGCGGACCGTGGATTATCACAAAGGACGAAATTCCCGATCCGCACAACGTCGTCGTCAAGTCGTGGAACAACGGCGAGCCGAGGCAGAACTACAATACCGGCGCGATGGCGCACAAGATTCCGGATCAGATCGCCTGGTTGTCAAAATTTGCTCGGCTCAGCCCCGGCGACATTGTCGCCACGGGAACATTCCACGAAGGCTTGAAGCCGGTGAATTCCGGCGACACCATCGAAATCGAGTTTGAGAACATGGGCCGTGCCAAGTTTCGCGTGATAGGCAATAGCCCGCGAAAGGACGTCGACTGGCTCCCGGGCACAGACCAACCGAAACCTCCAGAAGGCGGCGGCATCCACAAGGTCTGAGAGAAAGGATTGATGGAGTAATGGATATTCCGGAATCCCAACACACCATTACTCCATCACTCCACTACCCCCTTTTCCGTTCACCCCTCTTCCCTTCTTCGCATCATTCCCCCGTGCCATGGTAATAGCGCGCGCTGCAAGAGATTAAAGATCTGATTGAGGACGTAGCCGAGAATCGCCAAAGCGAGCATGCCGGCATACATCTGGGGAACTCTAAATCTTCGCTGTGAATCGAGAACAAAGTAGCCGATTCCATCGGTGCTACCGACCATTTCGGAAATCACCACCAAAATCAGCATGATCGGTAGGCTGACGCGCAAGCCCGTCGCGATCTGCGGCGAGCAAGCGGGTAAGATCACTTGCCGGATAATTCTTCCACGAGATAGGCCGAAAGTCTTCGCCGTATTCAACAGCACCCAATCGAGATTGCGCACGCCGTCAATCGTATTGAGCAGGATCGGCCAGGCGCACGAGAAAAATATCACGAAGATCTTCATCTCGTCTTCCAACCCGAAAAGCAGTATGGCCACGGGAATCACCACCGGCGGCGGCACAGGCCGCAACATCTCGACGACGACCTCCAACATACGATGGATGCGTCGTGAGAGTCCCATGAAAATACCCAAGGGAATAAACACCGCTGCGGCGAGAAAATAACCTACCGCCGCTCGCTTCATGCTGACGATGATTTGCCAAGGGATCTGGCCGGACCAAGAAAGCTCCCAAAATATTCGCAAAATTTTGCTGAGCGGCGGCACGACGAGCGGATTGATCAGCTGCGCCTGAGCGGTCAGTTCCCAGACGACGGCAAGGCCGAGCACAAACAGCAACCCGTTAAGCTTCGAGGAGCGCACGGTCACGTCGCCTCCCGAGCGATCATGCTGTGATGCCATTTCATCGCCTTACCTTCCAAAGCCAGAAATCCTCGGTTGAGCGCGTATCCCAAGACCGCAACGAGAACGATACCCGCATACATATTGGCGCCGTTCATCGAGCGTTCTTCGTCAAGAATAAAGAAACCAAGACCTTTGCTGCCGACAACCATCTCCGCGGTGGTGACGAGAATCAGCGCAATCGACAAGCCGATGCGCAGGCCGGTCACGACATAGGACGAGGCGCCGGGCAAGATAATTTGCCACAGGATTCGCCTGCGGCTGAGGCCGAACGTCCGAGCGGTGTCGATCAGCGTACTCTCAATGTGTCTTACACCCTCGATGGTATTGACCAGAATCGGCCACATACTTGCGTACACAGTGACGGCGACGATCATCGAATCACCGATACCGAGGATCAAAACGGCGACGGGAATAATCGCCACCGAAGGCATCGGCCGCAGAAACTCGAGCAACATCTCGAGCCAGCTATGCAAGGAACGGAAATAGCCGAGAACAATCCCGAGCGATACGGCAATCGCAGCGGCAAGCAGATATCCTTCTAAAAATCTCGCGAGACTAACGCTGAGATGTTTAGCAATCGTTCCCGACAGGAGCAATTGGCCGAGCGCCCAGAAAATCTGACTGATCGGCGGAATATAGAGCTGTAGCTTGGGAAGCCCGCGAGACGTGATCTCCCAAACAACGAGTATGGCGCCAAACACGAGCCAACCCGGCCAGTTGAATTTGTTCGGCGAATTCATTCCGCGCCTCGATTGCTGATCTGGCGGTAAATGTCGTTTCGGATTTTCATGAAGCGGGTCTCGGCACGGGTCGTCACTTGATCGCGCGGACGGGGGAAGGCGATTTTTAGCTCTTGAATAATTTGCGACGGCCGCTGGCTCAAGACCCAGATCCGATCCGACAGATAGATCGCTTCTTCGATGTCATGGGTAATGAAAAGAATCGTCGTCCTGAGTTCTTGCCAGAGGCGAAGTAACGTGTCTTCAAGCTCCAACCGCGTCAGCGCGTCGAGTGAGCCGAAAGGTTCGTCCATCAACAAGACTTCCGGTTCGTAGGCCAGCGCACGGGCAATCGCAACGCGCTGCTGCATACCGCCGGAAAGCTCCCACGGATAATGGTTTTCAAATCCTTTGAGCCCGACGAGCTCGATCAAGTCACCGGCCTTCTTTGCCGCGCCGGCGGAGTGATCGCGCCGCGCTTCAAGACCAAAGCGGACGTTGCCGAGAACGGAACGCCACGCAAAGAGCGATTTATTGTACTCCTGAAACAGCAGCACCAAATCGGCTGGCGGTCCGGCGACTTCTCTGCCTTTGAGAAAGATGCGACCCGAAGTTGGCGGCAATAAGCCGGCGATCGACATCAACAGTGTGGTTTTGCCGCAACCGGATGGCCCGACGAAAGAAACAAACTCCCCCGCTTCGACCCGACAGGAAATATTGCCAATTGCGACCGTCGTCTCTCCGCCGGCCTGACGATAGCTCTTTGAAAGATCTTGAACTTCTAGGATGGGCACGGGAGATTGGAATACTGGAGTAAGCTTTTTTCTAGCCCTTCGGCGCTAGATCGCTGATCACGTCCCGGGCTTTGATCCCTTTCGAGATCAGCTTGTACTTTTGCGTGAGATCGATGGTCGCTTGGAGATCTTTTTCCGAAATGGTTTTTTCGAATCCCGGCAAGCCGATTTTTGCGGCGAGATCAGGATTCAAACCGGCCCATTTGATCATCGCGGCCCGGCTCCCCTCAGGGTCGCCTTGAATCGCATCGATGCCGCGATTAATCGCGCGCACGAAAGCCTGCGCCGTCTCTTTGTTTTTCGCGATCCATTTCTCCGAGGCAAACCAACTGGCGATCAAAAACTTCGGCAGCACGTCGCCCCAAGGGTACGCCAGCAGGCGAGTGTTGCCCTTTTCGATCGCCGCCGTGGCGAATGGCTCGTGAACGCTGATCGCATCGATCTTGCCAGCGCTCAACGTGGCTTCCATTTGTGGAAACGGCACCTCGACGAACTTGACCTTGGCCGAGCTGCCGCCATTCTTATCGATCCACGCCATCGCCATCAGGTGAACGATATTATTAAGCGTATTGACCGCAACGGTTTTGCCTTCGAGATCCTTCGCAGTTTTTATCGATGAGCTTTTCCCTACCTGGATCGCGTGGCTTTCATTTTTGGCTTTCACATTGGTCGCGCCGCCGGCAATAAGCTTGAAATCGAATCCTTCCACATGCGCCTGGTACAGCGAGATCACGTTACTCCAGCCGAACTGGAGATCGCCGGAAGTCACGCCGTTGATGATGGGAGCGCCGCCCGCCAGAGGCAGGGTTTCGAGATCTAAACCCTCGGCTTTGAAAAATCCCTTTTCCATCGCAACGAACATCGCCGCGTTATCGACGATCTTCATGTAACCTAACTTGCTTTTCGCCTGCGCCCAAGCGAAATCGCGCATGAGCGGAAACCCGACAACGCCGACAGCGATCGTTGTTAAGAAGGTTCGACGGGTCATCTTCATGAGATCTGCTCCTATGATTTCGAGGGTCATGTGATCAGCTTCGATCGACCCGTGATCAGTGCCATTGCAAAATCATCACCGCCGTATCAATTAGATAGATAGCATAGACAGTTAGCAACGCCAGCGACATGGCGAACATGTACTTAATACAACCAATCAAATAATGAAAGGCTTTAGAGGAATCAATTCCCGCCGGGCGATAACTCAGAGCCCGGCCAAACGCAACTCATCTCGATATGGTGGGAGGACGGAGCAATTTAGGCTTGTGTGACTGCTTAGCTTATTGAACTTTCAATGCTCCAAACAATTTTGCCAAGAACTTCGTAGCATTGGCTAGATACTGTTTGATGTATCGGAGCATATAGAGAAAAACGCCCAAGGCACCATAAAACAGGACATAGAGGATCTGCGATAGCATTCCGGTCGTGCCGGGATCGACATAGGCCGCGGCATCGATCGGCGTCGCGACCCCCATCACGGCGACGTATAGAAACACCCAATGAAAGAATCCTGCTCGTTCCCGCAGCAGGCTCTTAATCCCCTTGATCAATCGTTTATGGCGCATGGAAAACTCGGCCCCTTTGAACGCTTTGCCAACACAGACTTTAGCGAATTTTTGAGATCCTTAAGGATTGTCGGAGCGATCTCAGAAAGATCGGTGCTTTCCCCGGGATCCGTCGCCAAGTTATACAACAAGGCCTGTCCTGTGTCACAGGAAACAATGAGCTTGTGAGATTTAGACCAGATTGCAACCTTGGTCGGCAAATCAAAAGTCTTTTGCCCAACGGGTCCCTTGTAATTAACGGCCACGGTCGACTCCGTTTGAGGAGTCTTGTCCCAATAAAGCACTCGTCCATCCATCCATTGCGGCAAGTCGATGGCGGCAAACGACAATATTGTAGAGGCTAAGTCCACGGATTGGATCAGACCTGGCAATCTCGTGCCCTGTGTTTGCTTGGGAAATCGAATCACGAGCGGCACGCGAGTTGACGATTCAAACAACTCTTCTCCATGATTCATATAGCCGCGCTCGAAAGATTCTCCATGATCGCTCGTGAAAATTAGCAGATAATCGTCGTTCGGAAGCTGCTTCTTGACGTCACGGAGAAATACGCCGATCTCTTCATCCAGATATCGAATTACTTCTTCGTATTGGTCGCGATAAAGATCCGCCACCGGTTGTAAAGCAGCTTCATACGAACCGTAGTGGTTTGCTGAGAGTTCTTTCCGCTGATTCGCGGCTAATTGAACCGAGTACATCCCTCGGAAGGGAAGCGGAGGATCGTACGGGTCATGTGGCTCCTGAAGATGGATCAGCAAAAAAAACGGTTGTCTTGCGCTGACAATAAATCTCTTGGCGGCTTTTAGCGTATGGGCAGCATAACCGTAGTAAGACGTTTTGTCCGGGTACCCAAGAAACCGGAGAAACTGCGTAAACATCCGATACATCCGTCCACCGGTGAGCGTTGGATAAACGCCATGCCGGCGCAGCCATGACAAAGTGATAAACTCAAATGCCGCGGTTTCATTTTCCGAAAGACTGGAACCAAATCCAAGCAAGTTGACTGACGCGTCTTCATTGCTGGTCACGGCACCGACGAAATAGCCCTGATCACACAGCAGCCGCAATAAATTTTGGTCGGACCGATACGGGGCCTGGGCCCTTGTCAGTCGGCCGTGGGACCAGGGGAGTTTTCCGGTTAGGATGGTCGTCATGCTCGGCTTCGTCGCGGTGCTGTTCGTGTGCGCATCCAGGAAAACAGTTGCCGCTTGAGCCCAATTATCGAGATTGAGTGTAGTCACTCTTGTGTGTCCGTAAAGTGACATGCTTTGGGCACGGCTCGCATCTGAAATAATAAAAATCATGTTGGGTCGGGATGGCGGCTTTGGTTCAAAAGCCACAGCTGTGGCATCGTTCGGCGCTAGAACTAAATCACCTGCGATTTTAATTCCGATCAGCGCAACCGCGCAGATCAAGACGGGTAACGCAGCAATCAAAGACCCCTCTTCAAGTGATGGTAAGTTGGCATCTAAGGTGATGTTGTTAGTTCTACGGCGTTTGAAAGTCCAAATCGCAAATCCGATTGTAGCGATGACAAGCACTATCAGCACGACATCGTAGCCGGCGAAAAACGACTGCCAATTGGATAGCCATCGAATGAAATACAGCGCTGTAACAACGATCAGGCACGCTTTCACCGCGAGCTTGTTGAGATAGAGGGCGCGACTCCGTCCCGCCAATCCAGCGACCACGGCGATCGGCAGGCAAAACAGCAAAGTCCAAAATATTAAAGTCAGCAGGATGGCGGCGCAATCCGCTAACCAGGCACCGAGCGCTTCGCTGTCCCAGACAGCCAGCGCCTGGAGTTCCAAGGTCCAAAGATAGACGATCACACAAATCCAGGGCACGCGATATCTTTATAAAGAATTAATGCAGTCATCATTTTTTCGCAGAGAAAAAGTCGGCGGGAGGCTATCGCGACATGACCGAGAGCGATTGGTAACCATCCCGGCAAGCAGGAGCAGACCGCGCGGCAGAACAGCTTACGGATGGCCATCATGCGATAACAACGTTGTTTCTGCGGTCGCTACTCAATTCCGGCATGCAGATCACACGTGGCATCAAAACGCAAGCTAAATGCAACGCTCTCACTTTGCGAGTGCTTCGAAAATTGTCAATCAGCGGGATCTGTAAAGAGATCTTACAAGGGGCTGAATTGCATAATGAAGACCGTAAGACTTTGCAATTTTCTACAAGAATTTGGCGGGAGCAGATGTAAATCTGCTTTACATAATCAATAAGCGAGAGGGATATCTACGAGCTCAGGTAGCCGATCGCTGCAGCGAAGCTTTGGAAATTATTTTCTTGCCGGCCCCACCAGCGCCCGAAGTTATAGTGGGGTCAAAGAAGATTTCCTCGGTCTGCCCGATGGTAGATAGTTGCGCGTTGAAAGAGAACCCGGACTGAATTCCCCCATAACGGTGCGCAGCAGGACTCTAGGAATGCCAGCCAACGAAACTGATTTGCCGGCCCGTCTCTTTACGTTCTCGACGGTAGGAGAAAAACTCTTCGGAAGCGCAACTCGTGCATGGACCGACTTCAAAGATCTGCTTTGCGGGTATGCCAGCTTGCTCGAGAATATTCCGGTTCAACCGCCGTAACTCAAGAAAACACTTCGCGCCCCTACGGTTTAGGTCGCCCTTGGCCAGTTCTCCCCAATTATCGATCAGAGGCCCCAATACATCTTCCTTGATCTCATAGCAGCAGCCACCGATAGACGGTCCCAAGGCTACTTCGATTTCAGCGGCGGAAACGCCTCGTTCGTTAAAAAGGTGCGCCGCCCTTGCAGCAATCCCCTCCAACGTGCCACGCCAGCCCGCGTGAATTGCCGCCACGAGCTTTAGTCGCGGCGCGATCATGAGGATCGGCACGCAATCGGCGGTCAACACCCAAGAAAAATTTCGCTTTCCGTAGTTAGCATACCGTCAGCTTCGCCGGCTTCCTTGAGCTTTTTGTCTTTCACCTCGACGATGTTGTCGCCGCGAACCTTCGTCACAATGCGTCCGTCGCGAATTCCCACCGCCAACTTCATGTCGCAGACGTTTTGACTGACGACCTTCGGATCGTCGCTGACGCGGTAAGACATATTCAACTCTGCGTAGGGTCCTATGCTCTTCCCGCCACGCCGTCCGATGAAGCCGTGGAGCAGATCCTTATGGGATTCCCATTGCTTAACCTTCAGCCATGTTATTTCCATATGGAGCAATTATGGTGAGTCGTCCACTGCCTTCCAAGTTTCTACTATCTACTCTTCGCGCCTGGAAAGCTTGCAAAAAAATCATTCTCTCATTGCCGCAGCTGCCTAAGGCTTTAGAGGAATCAATGCCCGCCGGCCGATAACTCAGAACCGGTCAAACGTAAGAGCAATCTGGACTCATGCGACTGCTTAGCTCGTTGGAGTTTTAACCCCTTGCTTTACAGACGGACGGCGGGACATGGCGAGGTCACAATAATCGCTACCGAGCGGTTCGGGCTGACGACAATCTTCGGCTGCCGGTTAACGCGATTGCTGCTCTGAGTTAGGTTGGTCAGTCAGTCGGAAGGGACGGTTTACTTGCGCGCGCCAAACAATTTTGCCAAGAACTGTTTGGCATTGGCCAGATACTGTTTGATGTATCGGAGCGAATAGAGAAAGACTCCCAAGGCGCCATAAAACAGCACATAGAGGATTTGCGACAGCATTCCGGTCGTGCCTGGATCGACATAGGCCGCGGCATCGATAGGCAACGCGACCCCGATCACGGCGACGTACAGAAAGACGCAAAGAAACGCTGCTCGTTTCGGCAGCAGGCTCTCAATCACCCTGATCGATCGTTTATGGCGCATGGAAAACTCCGCCCCCTTGATTGTTTGGCTAGCACAGACTTTAACGAATTCTCGATATCTTTACGCACTGTTGGAGCAGTTCCCGAAAGATCGATGCTTTCGCCAGGATCCGCCGCTAAATTATACAACGACACTCCTCCCGTGTCACAGGAAACAATCAGTTTGTAAGATTGAGACCAGATCGCGAGCTTTGTCGGCAAATCATAAATTTTTTGCCCGACAGGGTCCTTGAAGTTGACAGCGACCGTCGCCTCGGACTGGGGAACCTTATCCGGATGGAGCGCCTGCCCTTCCATCCATCTCGGCATGTCAATTCCAGCAACCGACAATACCGTCGGGGCTATGTCGGTGGATTGTACAAGGCCTGGCAACCTGATTCCCTGCACTTGCCTGGGAAATCGAATTATTAGCGGCACGTGAGTGGAGGACTCGAACAGCTCTTCCCCATGGTTCATAAAGCCGCGCTCAAAGGATTCTCCATGATCCCCAGTAAAGATCAGCATATAGTCGCGGCTCGGCATTTGCTCTTCGATTTCGCGGAAAAACATTGCCAGTTGCTCGTCCATGTACTGAATGGCTTCGTCATATTGGTCGCGATAAAAATCTACTGCCGGTTGTAAGGCAGCTGCGTAGTGGCCGTAATGGCCCGATGAAATCTCTGGTCGCTTGTTCGCAGCCGATTGAATCGAGTATCGACCCCTGAAGGGGAGCGGGACATCGTACGGGTCGTGCGGCTCATGGAGATGGATTATTAGAAAGAACGGGCGCTTGGCGCGGATTACAAAGTCACTGGCAGCTTTTAACGTATCGCCAGCGAGACCGTAGAAAGATGTATGGCCCGGGTATCCGAGAAACCAGAGAAACTGGGACAGATTCTGATACATCCTTCCCCCGGTCGGAGTCGGATAAACTCCATGCGAGCGCAGCCATGACAAAGTCAGGTGCTCAAATGTCGTCGTCTCTTTGTTCGAAAGGCCGGAACTCAATCCCAGCAAATTGATCGAGGCGTCTTCATTGCTGGTCACAGCGCCGACGAAATAGCCCTGATCACGTAGCAGCCGCAATAAATTCTCGTCGGATCGATACGAGGGCTGGACTTTTGTCAGCCGACCGTGCGACCAAGGGAGTTTCCCGGTTAGGATTGTCGTCATGCTCGGCGGCGTCCGGGTGCTGTTGGAGTGCGCGTCGAGGAAAACCGTCGCCGCTTCACTCCAGCGATCGAGGTTGGGCGTGGTCACTCTCGTATGACCATAAAGCGACATGCTTTGAGCGCGGATCGCATCGGAAACGATGAGAATGATGTTGGGTCGGAACTCCGGCTTCGGCTCAAAGGCCACGGCTGTAGCATGTTTCTGAGCCAGCGCTCCGTCGCCGGCAACTCTAACTCCGACCAGAACGACGGCGCCGATCACAATGGGTAAGGCGACAAACGAAAAACAATCTTCAAGAGACGCCAAGTTTGTATCTTCGGTAACGTTGCTCGTACGTCGTCGTCTGAACGTCCAAATCGCCAAGCCCGCAGCCGCGATGACAAGTGCGATCAGCCCAACGTCATGCTCGGCGGAATATAGTTGCAAAGTGAATAACCAGCGAACAAAATACAGCGCCGTAATGACGATCAGGCACGCTTTCACGGCAAGCCTATTAAGATCGCCCACGCGAGCCCTTCCCATGAAGCCGGCAACTATCGCGATCGGCAAGCAAAATATCAAGGTCCAGAACAATAAAGTCAGTAGGATGGCAGCGCAATCCGCTAACCACGCAGTGACAGGCTCGCTATCCGTACTAATGACCGCCCGCAGCTCTAAGGCCCAAAGATAAACGGTCGCACAAATCCAAGGGGACGCGATTTCTTTATAAAGAACCAATACCCTCATTATTTTTCACAGAGAAACAATTTGCGTACGTTAGGATACGAAGGGAAAGAGCGAACGGTTTTGAAGTGTTCCTTCAGGCAGATCTCAAGTTCGCTGGCGGTGAAATCGTCTAAGAGTGGCACCGGGCTGGCGCCGATCTTCGGTTGCAACGGTGGCGCATATTCCAACAGCAACCAACGAGAACTCGAGCCAGCGAACATCTCGGTGATGCGCGCGATTGGGAGACGCTGGATCGCCACTACGTGATGGATCACCGCTAAACCCATGACAAACTCACTACGGAACCGCTCCCTCGGCGCCGGGCAGGCAATACCGCCGCGGCCGGGCGTCGATGATGCGCTGAAGACGTTCACAGCAAGCGGGAGAATGTTGAGTTTTTCCTTGCGCGCCTCATCATAGCAGTGCATCAAAGCCGACACGTCGGTTTCGCAAGCCGTAACTCGCGCGCCATTGGTGGCGGCCATTTTGGCATAGTGCCCCGTGTTAGCCCCGACGTCGAGTACGCTTCGCGGATGCAAATCGCTCAGAATTTTTCCAACGGCTTCTTGTTTCTGCTGCCAATCCCGCGGCGAGAGATCCGTTCTGAAGTAATTCTTGTCGCCAGTCCCGTAGTATTTTGCCCAATGACTGGCGCCGCCGCGCAGTTGCAGTCCGTCGACATCCCTCCGCAAAGATTCGAGAAACTTTCGTTTCAATTTGACGCTGGCGGGGCCGCTGTTGGCAGACCTGGAGATCGAAAGGAACCGTTGCTGCAATTCGTCGGGCAACCGTTCGAACAATTTGCTAACGAGCTTGGGGAAAATAACGCTCAGTGTCCGGCGCGGGTGGCGAAGTTTGAAAGAAACCGGCAGCGCGCTTAGTAAATCGTCGTCGGTCACACCTGCCAAATAGTCTCGCAGCAACCAGCGCGCCGGCCGGTCGCAACCCGCCGCGTACAAGTAAAGCGGGAAGAGAAAGAAATTGCAGAATTGTTGATAAGGAGCCCATAGAATATCGTCTCGCGCCGGGACGATCGAGCTGGCGTCGATGTAAATCGGTGTCGTCCCGTCAAAGAGAATATTCCAGGGATGGCCGTCTTGCAGTGTCAACCGTTTCTCGGTCAGTCGAATGCACAGCTCGAGGGTCACGAGAGCTGCATCTTTGAGCATGCCCGGCACCCACTCATAGCAGTAGGAGACGACTGGGACCCTACGATGACGAAGGACAACCTTTTCTGACTCGGTTGTAAAATGGGTGAGCTCACTTTCAACCAGTAGCCCATCCCGGATCAGCTCCGGAATAACTCCCTGATCGGTCAATTCCTTCCAGCGCACCGCGTACGCGGGCTCGAGCATCCGATAGATATCACCGCGCCATTCGAACACACGACCGTTGGGATCGACGAAAGATTCCGTCAACCACCGCTGCTCCTCGGACGGGATTGTTTCGGCTGATGCTGCCATGTGAACCATTGAAACAAGAGGTTAGAGGTGATGAGGACTCTTTCGGCGGATCGTCCACCGCTTAGCGTTGAGGCAATTGTGAAAATTTGTTGACGGTTATAGAAGACGCTTGTTTCCTTCGGGCGAAATGTGAACGGAGGTATTTTACGTGAACGAGCCGATTTTTGCCAGGATAATCGACTGGCTCTAGAACGTCCGGCAACACCGCGAGGACCCGCGAGCCGGATTCTGTTTGAGTTCGAGCGAGGTTCGAGCTTGCTTGACCGCTGTGGAAATTTTTGATCCGCGATAAGCACCTGAAGTTATGACGGAACGCGTGGCGGCAGCCAACCGATAAAGCTGATTTGCCGGCCCGTCTCGCTGCGCTCGCGCCGGTACGAGAAGAAGTCGCTCGGCGAACAGCTGGTGCAAGGACCGATTTGGAAAATATTTTCTGCTGGTATCCCGGCCTGAGCTAAGACATCGTGATTCAACTGCCGTAAGTCGAGATACATTCCCCCGTTTCCGGTCTGAATACTAACTTTCGCAATGTCGCCCCATCTTTTAAGAAGCGGACCGGATACATCATCCTTCACCTCGTAGCAACAAGCCCCAATCGATGGTCCCAATGCGACTTCCAGCTCGTTGGTTTCAACGCCGTATGAATTCTGGAACAGATGAACCATCTTTTCCGCGATTCCTGCCAGTGTACCGCGCCAGCCGGCATGCACGGCGGCAACCAGCTTATTTTTCGGCACAAGGAAAAGGATCGGCACGCAATCGGCGGTCAACACCCCAAGAAAAATTTCGTCTTCCATAGTCAGCATACCGTCAGCTTCGCCGGCTTCCTTGAGCTTCTTGTCTTTCACCTCGACGATGTTGTCGCCGTGAACCTGGCGCATCGTCACAATGCGTCCGTCGTGAATTCCCACCGCCAACTTCATGTCGCAGACGTTTTGACTGACCACCTTCGGATCGTCGCTGACGCGGTAGGACATATTCAACTCTGCGTAGGGTCCTATGCTCTTCCCGCCACGCCGTCCGATGAAGCCGTGGAGCAGACCTTCGTATTTTCTCCACTGAGGAACTTTGAGCTGGATGATTTCCATGGCGCGCCGATTATGTCATGTTGCAGCGAGGTTGCCAATTCGATTAACTGTTTACGAAACCGCTGAAAAGAACGTTGGCTATGTCTTCAACCGAGATCGATGCTGAAGGACGATGAACACTAAGATCGGCTACAGACTATCTGACAAAGTCGTTTGGTAAATAATTCCGAAGCTTTCGTGTCAAGATCGGTCTCAAATCCTACTTTGTTTTGTTTCGGGCTTCCGTAGTGTTGGTTCACTTGCGTTACATTTCGTTCTTGCCGAAGAATCCGGAGATTAGTAAGCTGGGATGCAATCATGGCCGCGGGCAACTACGCTGACACACTGAAATTGAAAGGTTTCCTGCCTTTTTTCTGGACTCAGTTCCTCGGCGCGTTCAACGATAATTTTCTTAAAATGGTAGTCTCGCTCGTGGCCTACCATGCTGCAGTAACCACCTCTCACAATTATTACGTCGAAATGATCGCCGTCCTATTTATTCTACCGTCCGCCCTGTTTTCCGGCTACGCGGGCCATCTGGCCGACGTATTCAGCAAACGCAGCGTGTTGATCACCGTAAAAGGTTTTGAAATCATCATCATGATTTTGGCCCTCGCTGCGTTCTTCACCGGTCATATTGAGTCCATGCTCGCTATCGTCTTTCTCATGGGACTCCACGCCGCATTTTTCAGCCCGGCCAAGTACGGCATCCTGCCGGAAATGCTTCCGGAAAAAGACCTTTCACGAGGTAACGGGCTTCTCGAAATGAGCACGTTCGTGGCGATCATTCTTGGCACATCGCTTAGCGGACCCGTCTTCGATGCCTGGAAGGATAATCCCCCATGGATTGGCGTTCTGCTGCTGATCATTGCCATCACCGGCATGGCAACAAGTTTGGGCATTCCCCGAGTTTCTCCCTCGGGCGCAGCAAAGCTATTGCGTCTCAATCCGTTCGGAGAAATTTATGACGGTTTGCGCCGTCTGCGTGAAGATCGGCCACTCTGGCTGACGGTCCTCGGTATTTCCTACTTCTGGTTTCTCGGCGCCCTGGTTCAGATCGACATGCTTTTCTTTGGCAAAGAACTCTTAGCGCTGACCGACGCTCATGTAACTCTGCTTGGGACCTTTTTGGCCATTGGTATCGGCCTTGGTAGTCTCGCCGCCGGCCGCCTCTCAGGCGATCACATTGAATTGGGTCTCGTCCCGTTAGGCTCTATTGCCATGGGAGTTTGCCTAGGTTTGGTCGCGCTCTCCGCGCCATCGTACCTGTTGACAGCGATTTCTCTGGTGCTGTTGGGCTTTTCGGCGGGATTATTCGCCGTCCCGCTGAACGCACTACTGCAACAGAGAAGCGGCAAGGAGGAAAAGGGCCAACTCATCGCGACGAATAATTTCATGAATACCATCGGAATGTTTCTCGCTGCCGCTACCCATTGGATCCTCAAAACGCCGCTGCAGCTTTCTCCCGATACGATCATCTTGTTGACCGGGTTGCTCACCATCGGCGGTACACTCGTCATCCTGTATTTTCTTCCGGACTACTTCGTCCGCTTTGTCCTCTGGCTGTTCACCCACACGCTGTACCGCATTCAAATTGTCGGTGAGCAGAATATTCCGCGGCGCGGTCCGGCCTTGTTAGTGTCCAACCATGTCTCTTTCGTCGACGCGTTGCTGATCGGCGCCTCGATGCCGCACTTCGTGCGTTTCATGCTGCACCGCGACTATTACGACCTAAAGTCGCTCAACTGGTTTTTCCGCCTGATGCATTCCATTCCGGTTTCGGCAACCAATCGGCGCGACATCGTCGAGTCGCTCAAGCGTGCGCGCAATGAGTTGGACAAAGGCCATGTGGTCTGCATCTTCGCCGAGGGCGCGATCTGCCGCACCGGCCACCTGCTGCCGTTCAAGCGCGGCTTCGAAAAAATTGTCGAAGGCAAAAACATTCCGATTATTCCGGTTCATCTGGATCAGCTCTGGGGCAGCGTCTTTAGCTTTAAGGAAGGGCGCTTTTTTTGGAAGTGGCCAAAAAAGTTTTCCTATCCGGTAACGGTTTCATTTGGCGCGCCGTTGCCGTCCGCGGCGAGCGTCAACCAAGTCCGTAACGCGGTCCTGGAACTTGAAAGCGATGCCTTTGCATACCGCCGTAGTGCCGGTGACCTGCTCCACTCCCGGTTCATCGAGATCGCCAAACGGCATTGGTTTTCCTTCTGTATGGCCGATACCACCGGCACGGAGCTTACTTACGGAAAAACCCTGATTGGCGCGCTTCTGCTCGCACGCTGGGTAAAAAAGAACTGCCCTAAGGAGACGATGATCGGCGTTATCTTGCCCGCCTCGGTCGCTGGCTCGCTGGTGAATATCGCAATTCTTCTGGCCGGAAAGGTTCCGGTGAATCTGAATTTTACCGCCGGCAGCGAGTCCATGGCTTCAGCCGTCGCCCAATGTAATATCAAGACAATCATTACGTCGCGGGTTTTCTTGAGCAAGGCAAATCTCGAAACCGTAGACGGCATGGTGTTCCTCGAAGAAATCAGAAAGACATTCGGAGCGTTGGACAAAACGCTGGGAACCCTGACAGCGTTGCTGCCCGCGCGCTGGTTAAAGCGGCGATACGCTAAAAGCCAGAGGGCTAACGATCTAGCCACGGTGATCTTCTCGAGCGGCAGCACCGGCGCGCCCAAAGGCGTGATGCTATCGCACCGTAATATCGTGTCCAACGTCGAAGGCATTGCCCAGATCATTCAGTTCGCAGCCAACGATCGGATCATGGGAGTGCTGCCGCTATTTCATTCTTTCGGCTTTACCGGCACGCTTTGGCTGCCGTTACTCGTCGGCTTCGGCGTTGTCTACCATCCCAATCCTACCGATGCGAAGACGATTGGCGAAACGGTTCAGAAATACCAAGCGACGCTGCTCATCAACACGTCGACCTTCTATGCCGGCTATTTGAGACGTTGCACGAAAGAGGAGTTTGCCTCGCTCCGCTATCTCATCGCGGGCGCTGAAAAGCTCCGCGAGCAGGTTGCCAAAGGGTACCAAGAAAAATTCGGTCTGACGATCCTGGAAGGCTACGGCTGCACTGAGCTCGCGCCGGTGGTTTCGGTCAATAATCTCGATGTCGTCCATGGCAACGAAAAGCAAATCGGCAACAAGCCGGGCACCGTCGGTCATCCAATTCCCGGCGTGACGGTAAAGGTTGTCGATCCGGAAACGGAACAACCGCTCGCCCCCGGCGAAGAAGGACTGTTGCTGGTCAAGGGGCCGAACCTGATGCTCGGCTATCTCGGACAACCGCATCTTACCGAGCAAGCACTGCGGGGCGGCTGGTATGTTACCGGCGATATCGCCAGCGTTGACGAAGACGGCTTCATTCGCATCACTGATCGGTTGTCACGTTTTAGCAAGATCGGCGGCGAGATGGTGCCGCATATGAAGATCGAAGAAGTGATCAACGGCGTGCTCGGCAGCGCGGCCTCAGTGGTCACGGCGATTCCGGACGAGCAGCGCGGCGAGAAATTAATCGCCTTTTACGCCCAGAACGGCATTAAGAAAGATGAGCTTTGGGAGAAGTTGAATCAATCGGAACTGCCGAAACTGTGGATACCCAAACGGGAGAATCTTCATCTCGTTGATGCGATCCCGCTGCTCGGCTCCGGCAAAGTGGATTTAAAAAAAGTCAAAGCGATGGCTCTGGACCACACGCAAAAACCCGCCCAGTGATTCGTTTTTGCCATCCCCAAGTTTTCACGCTGGGAGGCCCAAATGATCTCCGCCGAGCGAATTAGCAAGGTCTTTGACAACGCAACAAATGAATTTCGCGATTCTGCTGAATATGGCGAGCTCGTCTTGGGCCGCGCCGGGCCGGCCGCTGCGGGTGAGTTCATCTGCAACGTTTTTCGCACGCATTACCTGTCCTCGCATATCGTCGCCCTCTGCTTTGCTTCACTGCCGTCAAGTGCCGCTGCGCTGCTCAGGGAAAACCTGCTGGAGGAAATGGGCCGCTCGGAAGAGGAAAAGCCCCATTCGGCGCTGCTCCTGGAAATGGCGCGCGGGATGGAATTCTCCGAGCACGAAATCGCAGGCTTGGTGACTCAGGCTCGGGAAAAATTGGCGATCTTCTGTGCCACGCGAGTGCCGGTCGCGACGTTGCGCGAGCTTTGCCTTGCCGTGCTGCTCGAAACTATGAGCTTTGAATTTATGCTCTCCCGTTGCTCGAGCGAGATCGCCGGCGCTCTCACCAGCCATTACGCAATCCCCAAGCCCGCCCTGCGCTGGTTTGAGCTTCACTCCGAAGTGGATATCCGCCACGCCGAGGAAGCTTTGACGGTGATTCGAGACTACCTGGGGTTTCATCAAATTCCCGACGCTTTGTTTAATCAGATCGCAACAGCCACGTTGGGCGATAATCTTTTCGTGCGACATTACTTTCCGCTGCGCTCGAAACACAGGTGCGGCATCAAAGCCGTGCCCGCGAAAGCGAAGCACATCGACGCGCTCACTATCTACCCGCTCCGCATCCCGTTCCACCAGACGTTTAAACATGCGCTTCAAAGCCGCGAAGAAAGCGACGCGGTGATCATCAAAGTGACGGACGAGGATGGCCGCGTCGGTTTCGGCGAGAGCCTGCCCCGATCCTACGTCACCGGTGAAATCACCGAATCGATGGTCGCGCGCCTGCGCGATGACTTGGCGCCGAAGCTCTTCGGCGAAGCTTTCGCGCCCGGCTGGGAAACTTTTGAATATCTAAGTTCCGTGCTGCCGGAGTGGACGCGTAGCGATGACAAGAACGGGCCCGTCATTGCGTGGAACGCGGCCTTTTGCGCTCTAGAACTGGCGTTGCTCGATTGGAGCTTGCGCCGCGACTATGGATCCCTTTCCGAGTTGCTCACTCCTGTCCGGTATGAAGTCGTCTACAGCGGCGTCATCTCGGCCGACGCTCCGAAGGATGCAGCGGCGCTAGCCAAACGGATGGCGCGCTTGGGCCTGCGCCAGATCAAAGTGAAAGTGGGCACAGCCGATGATGTCGCTCGTCTCGAAGCGGTTCGAAAAGTTGTCGGCGACGACGTCGAGTTGCGCGCTGATGCCAACGGCGCTTGGAGCGCCGACGAAGCGGTCGCGCAATTGCGCGCGCTGGCGGCGTTCAAGCTGCAAGCGATCGAGCAGCCGGTGCGCGCTGCTGATCTGGTCGGCATGAAACGCGTGCGCGAGCAGTCGGGAGTCCCGGTCATGGCTGACGAGTCGCTCGTAACCATGGATCAAGCGCGCCGGCTGATCGATCTCGGCGCTTGCGACTTCTTTAATATTCGCCCTGTCGAAAAACGGCGGCGTCAGCGGCAGCCTGGCCATCGCCAAGCTCGCGCACGAGGCCGGCGTCAAGATTCAAGTCGGCGCGCAGGTCGGCGAGACTGGCATTCTCTCGGCAGCGGGTCGAACCTTTGCGGCCCATTTACCTTCGCTAACTTTCGCCGAAGGCTCCTTCGGCAATTGGCTTCTCGCCGAGGATGTTACGCTCGAAAACGTCGCCTTCGGCTTCGGCGGCCGCGCGCCGCTACTGAAAACCCGCGGCTTGAGCGTCACGGTGAAGGAAGAAACGCTGGAGCGCTTCGCGACGGAAAAAATCGAGCTCAGGCGATAAACAACAGTCAGCGCTCGAATATCCTGTCCGAGAAGTTCATTAGAGAATCCAGCGGATTCCTCGTCGTCATGCCGGCCCTTCGGCTATGCTCAGGATAGACTCCGCCCGGCATCCAGGTTCGTGAAGTTCCTGGATTCCGGATCGCGCTACCCCGGAGTGTGATCAGGGGCTGCCCAAAATAACGAATGAGTTACCCGCAGCACGCTGACGGGTATCACAACACAGCGATGAGAATTTATCCCAAAGGGGTCACCCCCGAATGTTTTAATCGGGGGTCCAGTTCC
>DASYUV010000002.1:0-79098 GCA_036000865.1 Binatia bacterium
CCGCAGACAATACCGATATCCTCGCCCCGTGCCGCGGCCGCCAGCCAACGGCCCAGGTTCTTCTTTGCGTCGGTAATCGTTAGGGTTTTCATAAAGACTTTATATCGCCTTAATAAAGTCCTGTCAACGAATACTGCGGCCGGTTCCAGGCGTTCATAGTTCGACAACCGCACCATGAGCGGAGTTATTTTTATACTGCTGCGCTCCGTTCATCATGGGGATCGGTCCGTTCCAATCGTTCCAGCCGTTCCACCGCTTCGTTACGTTCAAATCGTTTAGGATTTTGAGGACTCGGACGGGAACTTGCACATTTCGAGAATTCTCGAAACGTCGAAATAAAACCCGGAAGCGCTTGGTTCTAGACGGGTCTACTTTGGATTCGGGATTCCCAGTTGACGACAGATTTTGCGGGCCCGCGTGGCGTGGCGCAACTTGTGACAGCTGGCAACGCCTCATTGCGCTCGTCAGGGCCGGATGAAGACGGTCGGTCCGATGAACGACTCGGCGCTGGAGCGCGTATCGTCCGAATCGATCGCGAGCGAGAGCGCGGTAGGGTTGTCCGGCGCCTCGCCATAGATCCGCCGGAAGTCTTCGACGACATTGCGGCGCTCGGTGATCCATTTGCCGAGTTCGTCGGCGCCCGAGCGCAGGACGACATAAGTCACAATGGCGGTCTTCTGGCTCTTGCAGATCGTGCCGGCCGGTGCCGTCGAATCCCAAATGTAGCCGATGATCCGCGAGCGCACCGCCTCCGGCGCGCGCACCCAGGCGACGTAAACCTGGGCGGCCTCGTCATCGGTCGATTTCTGGCAGGCATTGCCGCCGGTGGGAAGCGTGATGACCTTCCATCTCCACTCGAGGATTGGCGTCTCGTTGAGATCGACCGAACCTTTGAGGTCGCGACTGATCGTTGAATTGTCACCCTTGCTCCTGAGGTGCAGGACCGGCTGACCGTTGTCCGAAATAATCTCGAGGTCGTAGGCGGGCTTTCCCCAAGTCTGTTCCTTCCAGTCCCCCGGGATCCCCCGCGTCCCGAGCGCATACGAGCGCCAGTCCTCGACGACGACGCGATCTGCCGCCGTCGCGGCGGCAACCACCACGAAGGCGACGGCTAAAACGGCGCGGCGCGCACGAGTCGGTCTCATGAATTTGCGACTCAAAGTTCGGTCCGCTGCCCTGACCCGGCTATCCTGCCAGGTACACCGGAAGTTCGACCGTGTCGGCGTCCCTGGCAGGATGCAGAATGATGGTTACTTACTTTGTGGAGGTAAATTCGGCTGGTCGGTGTCTTTACCTCTCGTCGTATTGCTGTCAGACCGCATATCACCGCGAGACTTCATCGCGCTGTCGCCGGAGCGAATCCCGAGTTGCTGCGAAGTTTGAGCATCGAGAGTTCCGCTTGCCGGAAGGTTGCTCGCGTTCTGAAACGATTTGATCGCTTCTTTCGTCCGCGCGCCCATCACACCATCGATCGGGCCGGGATCATAACCTTTCTTCTTAAGCGCTTGCTGCACCTGTTTTACGTTCGTCATGGAATGGTGTCCTGCACCCATTTCAACCGTGCCCGGCTGAGGGCTGCCCTTAGGCAACGGCACGCCAGCCTCCCGCGTGCGCTCGGATTGGCTGCCGCCAATCGACTTATCCGGGCTTGGATTAATGGTTCCCGCGTTGCCGCGCGACTCCGACGTGCCCGAATTTATGTTTCCGCTCTTTCCCTGCTCGACCGTGCCGGACGACGGGCTGCCCTTGGGAAGCGGCACGTCCGACTCCCCGGTTCGCTCCGACTGCGATCCGCCTTTCGGCCCCGTCGCCTCCGGATTGATCTTCTCGGGCGCTTGCGCGAACACCACGCCCGTACTCATCCAAGCGGCCACGAACACAGATCCTGTCACTGTCAATGGACTTCGTTTCATAATGCCTCCTTTTTTTGAGTTAATATTCTTATACGGGCAAACCCTATGCCACGGCATTGATGAACGGAGCGCTGATCTTTCGACGTCATTGTGTTTCAGAGTTGAGAGTCAACGCGCCGCCGAAGATGTTTATGTCGAGAAAATGGGACAGCTCCGGAAAATCTTTCTCGGAACGCGTACGGTATTTCGTGCGCACGTGTCGGCTATTTCCGGATTGTCTTAATGGCTACCGCGCGCCGCTCAAACGTTCAAGGATTCCGGGCTGGGAACTTCGACGTTTAACAATATGCAAAACGCCAATCGAGAGTCACAATCGAAAATATGAAGAATCTGGGGACATCAGAGTGAAAGTAACGCTCAAGCCTCTAAAGCGCTGCATGATTCGAAGCTTGATTCACTGAATCGCTAAAGCTATTCTCCGATTTCATGAAACAAACCATCCACGTGACCATCAACGGCCGGCTCTATGAAGAAGACGTCGAACCGCGCAGCTTGCTGTCACATTTTCTCCGCGAAAATATCGGCCTCACGGGCACTCACGTCGGTTGTGTGGTCGGCGAATGCGGCGCCTGTTCCGTTCTGCTCGACGGCAAAGTCGTAAAATCGTGCCTTCATTTCGCGGTGCAAGCGGACGGCCGGCAAGTCACGACGGTCGAAGGGCTGGCCAAAGACGGCGAGTTGACGCCGATACAGGAAGCTTTCGTCAAGAATTATGCTTTCCAGTGCGGCTATTGCACACCTGGAATGGTGATGGCCAGTCACGCACTGCTGCAACGGAATCCCAATCCATCAGAAAGCGAAATTCGCAAAGCCTTGGCCGGCAACCTTTGTATGTGTACGGGCTATGTGCAGATCGTCGAAGCGGTCAAAGAAGCCGCGGAAAAACAAAAGGCTGTCAGGCCATGAGGCAAGCAAACAAACGCGAATTTCGAAATCCGAAATTCGAACCAAATTCAAATGCTCAAATCCCACGGTTCCAAAGCAGCCCGTTTCGAATTTTGTAATTCGGCTTTAAGATTCGCCTGTCATTTCGACGAAGGGAGAAATCTTTTTTTGTTTCGGATTTCGTTATTCGAATTTCGCGTTTATCCCGTCAGAAGGTAACCGTCTATGGCTGAGAAAAAATTCATCGGCAATCGCAGCCGCAGCAAAGAAGGCCCGCGGCACGTTACCGGCCGGGGTCTCTTTACCGATGACTTCATGTTGCCGGGCATGCTCCAGGCGATGATTTTGCGCAGCCCCCATGCGCACGCGAAGATTTTGTCGGTCGATCCCGCCGAGGCGCTCAAGAATCCCAACGTGATGGCGGTGATCACGCCCGCTGACGTGAAGCAGCTCACCAAACCGTTCAAGCCCGGGCGTTATGCGGCCGGATTGAAACGACCGATCGATGAATATGCTGGCGCCGTCGACAAAGTTCGCTATGTCGGTGAGCCCATCGGCGCGGTGGCGGCGCGCGACCGCGGCGCGGCCGAAGACGCGCTGGAATTGATTCAAGTCGATTACGAGCCGCTGCGCGCGGTCGTCGATGTCCGTGAGGCGATCAAACCGTCGTCGGCGACCTTATTCGATGAATTGGGCAGCAACCTGGCGTGGACGGGTTCGCTTCAGTACGGTGATATCGACGCCGCGTTCAAGTCAGCCGACCGGATCGTCAAAGAGAATCTCAAGATTCATCGCTACAGCTCGACGCCGCTGGAGCCGTTCGTCGTCATCGCCTCCTACGACGCCGCGAGCAAGCGCTTGACCGTATGGGTGACAGCGCAAGTGCCTGAAGTGATTTACGACGGCCTGCGCGAAGCCCTCGGTCTGCAAGATATCCGCGTGATCATCCCCGACGTCGGCGGCGGCTTCGGCCAGAAGATTCATCTGATCCGCAAGTACGTCGTGCTGATTTCGTTGCTCGCGATGAAAACCGGCCGTCCGGTCAAATGGATCGAAGACCGCAGCGAACACATGATGGCGGCGGGCCACGCCTGCGCCCAGGAGTTCGAAGCCGAAGCCGCGGTGAAAAACGACGGCACGGTCCTCGGTCTGCGCTTCAAAGAGTATGACGACGTCGGCGGCTCCATCAGTACCTTGACGATTCACTTCACCAACAAGCTCAACAATTTGTCGAATACCTACCGCACGCCGGCCATTCGCATGGAAGGTCACGCGGTCGTCACCAATAAATGTCCGGTCATTCCCAACCGCGGCATCGGCAAACCCGGTATGTGCTACATCTGGGAGCGCGTGATGGACCGAGTGGCACAAGCGCTGGAGCTAGACCCGCTCGAAGTGCGGCACAAGAATCTAATTCAGCCCGGCGAAATGCCCTACCGCACGATCAGCGGCAATGTTTACGACAGCGGCGATTATCCGGGGCTGCTTTCCACGCTCTTGGAGAAGATCGATTACGACAAGCTGCGCGAAGAGCAGAAGAAGGCGCGCCAGCAAGGCAAGCTCATGGGCATCGGCATCGTCATCGGCGTCGAGCCCGGCGGTAGAAACGCCGCGCGCGACATGGCGATCTTTCCGGAAATGAAAGAGCCGCCCGGCTCCGGCGGGGTCAACGGTGCAACCATCAAGTTGGAAAAGAACGGTACGCTGACCCTGCACCTGGGCTCGCCCAACTGCGGCCAGGCCCACGAAACAACGACGGCGCAGGTCGCCGCCGAGATTCTCGGCACGACTCCGGAACAGATCAGCACGAGCATTCCCTTCGACAGCGATCTCTCTCCGTGGGGCGTCGCCGCGGCCAACAGCGGCAATAATTTTCATCTGTACGACATCGGAGCAATTCACGGCGCGGCGACCAAGCTCAGAGAAAAAGTTTTGCAGCTCGCCGCCCATGTCTTGAACACCGATCCGAAGGGATTGACGATCGAGAACGCTGTCGTGCAGGTGCCGGGATCTGCGACCAAGAAAGTAACTTTCTCCGAGCTCGGACGGATCGCCTACAACAACCAGCATCTAATCCCGGATGGCATGGAAGCCGGTCTGCAGGCGACGTACTATTACATGTTTCCGCATGCCAAGCCGAACATTATCCCAGGCGCCGATCGCCTGGTGCGCGCGCAATTTACTTTCTCCGCGGGCGCTCACGCTGCGGTCGTGGAAGTCGATAAAGCGACCGGTAAAGTGCACGTGCTGCGTTATCTGATCGTCGGCGACAATGGCACTGTGATCAATCCTGATGTCGTCAATGGCCAGGTCTATGGCTCCGCCGCACATGGGATCGCCGTGGCTCTCGGCGAAGGCTTCATGTACAGCCCGGAAGGACAGCCGTTAACCATAACTTACCTCGATTATGGCAAGTGCTCGACCGAGGAGACGCCCCGCGTCGAGGTCATTCATCGGCCTTCCCCATCGCCGTATACGTCGCTCGGCCAAAAAGCCGCCGGCGAAGGCGCCGCAATTCCCTCACCGGCGGCAATCGCCAGCGCGGTCGAAGACGCGCTCAAACCGTTCGGCGTAAAAGTGTGCGATCTGCCTCTCACGCCTGAAGTGGTGTGGCGTTTAGCGCATCATAATCCCGAGGCCGAGCGGAGGTCGTATTAGCGATGATTCCCGGTGCCTTCGAATATTACGCCCCGCGCTCGCTCAACGATGCGGTGAAATTTCTTGCCGAACACAGAGACGATGTGAAAATCCTCTCCGGTGGTCAAAGCCTGCTGCCGTTGATGAAAATGCGCCTATCGAAGCCCGGCTTTATTGTCGATATCGGCCGCATTCCGCATCTCGATAGGATCACCGAAGAGAATGACAGCTTGGTCATCGGTGCATTGGTCACCCATGAGCAGATCGAGTTTTCTGACTTGCTCAAATCCAAGTGTCCGCTTTTGCCTCAGACAGCGACGACCATAGCGGACATCCAGGTGCGCAACCGTGGCACTCTTGGCGGCAGTATCGCTCACGCCGACCCTGCGGGAGATTGGCCCGCTGCCGTTATGGCTCTCGACGCAGAAATCAAAATCGTCGGTCCCACCGGCGAGCGTTGGGTGAAGTGCGGAGAATTCTTTCTCGGACTTTTGATGAGCGTGCTCGAGCCGGATGAAATCGTCACCGCGATCAAGGTGCCGATTACCGCCAGCGACAAGACGGCTTATTTGAAGGCCGCGCCGCGATCCTCCGGCTTCGCCGTCGTCGGCGTCGCCGTGCGCCTGGCGCTCGACGGCAACGGCATCTGCAACCGAATTGCAGTGGGAATCACCGGCGTTGGCGACAAAGCCTATCGCGCCGAATGGGTCGAACAAATGCTTAATGGCAAGAAACTGGATGCATCAGCGATCGAACAAGCGGCGCGCGAGGCGACGCGCAACATCGAGGTCATCGAAGACATCAATGGCTCGTCGGAATATCGCAAGCACCTGACCGAAGTGTATGTGATCCGCGCGATCGAATCCGCGCTGAAGGGATAATCACCATCCATCGCTGCCGCCGATTATTGTAGAGGCACGGCATGCCGTGCCTTATTGTCTGTGAAGCAGCGGTGACCCTAAACCAGATTACCCTACGTCGGAATCCGTCATCAGACGCGGCAAAGTCAGCTGATTTTGCGGCGTAAATAAGCGCTTAGATAATCGACGATCGTGACCAGGATATAGATCGCAAGAATCAACGTCAGTAACTGATTTTCCAGGAACAAGCTGATAGCGATATGTATTCTCTGGCCGAGGCCGCCCGCGCCCACCAGACCGAGCACCGCGGCGACGCGGATATTCACTTCCCAGCGATAAAGCGTGTAGGAAACAAATTGCGGCAGCACTTGAGGCAGGATGCTGTAAAATAGGATCTGTAGGCGGCTCGCGCCGGTGCTCTGCAGCGATTCGATGGGTTGCGAGTCCACGTCCTCCAAAACTTCGCCGAAGAGCTTGCCAAGCACACCGCCGGTGTGAACCCCAAGCGCCAGCACGCCTGGAAACGGCCCCAGACCGACGAGAAACACGAAGATCAACGCCCAAACCATTTCCGGAATCGTGCGCAGGATATTGAGCACGCTCTTAGCGGCCAGATACGGGATCATGCGTGCCGATCTCTTCCATCCCTGCCTGGGCTCCATTTCGTAGAGCAAGCCTGAATAGATCAGATTGCGCGAGGCGAAAAATACAATCGGCAGCGCAACGGCCACGGCCAGCAATGTCCCCATGAACGAGATGGCGAAGGTTTCGATCGTGCCCCTCCATGCCTCTCGCAAGACATTCGGCGAAAAATCGGGCGGCACGAGCTTCGCGAGGTAAATCAAAATCTGTCCCAAACCGTCGCGACTGAAGAGCTGCGAAAGATCGATCTCCGCGCCGCGATAGCTCCAGACCAGAAACGCGACAACGGCGACGAGGAGAAACAGGTTCTTGGCCGTCGACTTCTCACGGGACGCCCCAGCTCGCGATGGGATCATCTCGCAACTATTTTTTGCTGCCGTTGGGCTCATAGCATGGCCCGTACCTTGGCGCTCAAGTAATCCACCGCCGCCACCATCACGAAGAGAATGATCAAGATTGTCAGCACTTCGTTAAAATTAAACATTCGCATCGAGATCTCGATCTGTTGGCCCAGGCCGCCCGCCCCAACCAACCCCAAGATCGCCGAGGCGCGCACCGCGCATTCCCAACGGTACAAGGTATAGGAAACGAAATTGGGCAGCGCCTGGGGGAACCAGCCGTAGAAAAAAATCTGTAACTTGTTAGCACCGGTCGCCTGCAAAGCTTCCAGCGGGCGGAAATTCACCGACTCGAAAATTTCCGAATAGACTTTGCCGAGCATCCCGCCGTAGGCTACGCCGATGGCCAAGACCCCAGGAAAGGGCCCCAACCCCACCGCGCGCACGAACATGAACGCCCAGACAAACTCGGGAATGCAGCGGAAAAGACTCAAGAGACCCCGGGCGAAGAGATAAACGGCGTAGCGTATACCGCGGCGCACGGGTCTACCTTGCAACTCGGCGTCGTTAAGGATGCCGCGAACAGCGAGAGTATGAGTTCCCAAAAGCCCGAGCGGAAAGCCGATCAGAACGGCGATCACCGTTCCCCAAAACGAGATCTGAATCGTTTCCAGCGCCGGTCGAAGCATGAGCGAGAGAAAGTTCCATGAAGTATCGGGTGGAAACATGCCGGTGAGGAACTTCCACAAAGAATCCCGGCCCCTTGGCTCGAAGAAAACCGCAGGATCGATCGCTGCCCTTTTCCAGCTGTCGATGAATGCGAGGACAAAGAACGCGGTAAAAAGATAGGGGAATAGAGATTTAGCTGACTCACGGGTAAGCGATGGGTTGGACTCTTTCACTCGTGGCCTCGGTCACGGCATGATCGCGAAAATTACCGCTGTACAGGTCGTCTAACATATCGTCGCTGATTTTGTCAGGGGACGAATCGAAAACGGCCTTTCCCTGTTTTACACCGACAACCCGGGGAAAATAGGCGAGGGCAAGATCGACGCTATGGAGACTGACGAGCAGGGTCTTCTGTGTAGTTCGGCTAATCTCGATGAGCAGGCGAACGATGCTTGACGCTAACGTCGGATCGACGGACGACACCGGCTCATCAGCGAGGATTACCTCAGGGTCTTGCACCAAAACCCGTGCGATCGCGACCCGCTGCTGCTGGCCGCCTGACAGTTCATCGGTCCTGTCAAATAGCTTTTCCGCGATTTCCACTCGGCTCAGCGCTTGATAGGCCAGGTCCACGTCAGCGGGCTTAGCAAGTGAAAACAACGATCCAAAGGTCGGCCAGCGTCCCAACTGCCCCGCCAGCACGTTGTGAATCACGCGTAGGCGAGAAACCAGATTGTGCTGTTGGTAGACGCTGCCGATCCGTCGCCGCGCCTGGCGAAGACGCTGGCCGTGAAGGGTTTCAACATCTTCACCGTCGATCCAGAGCGTTCCCGAGGTCGGTCTCAGCGTGCAATTGAGCAGACGAAACAACGTCGTCTTGCCCGCCCCGCTGGGTCCGATCAGGGCGACTCGTTCGCCTCGATCGACGTTCAATGTGATGCCATCGAGCGCTACCTGCTGGCGTCCGAAGAGCTTGCGGACATTCTCAAGGCGATACTGAAACTCGGAGTAGCTCACTAGTTTAATTTGAGAAGCCCGGCGGCGATCGCTGCTTCTTCTATGCCTTTCCAATCTTCGTCTTTGGCGGCGATGTAACCCTTGGTGCGGTGCAGATCGAGGAGCTTCTTATCGTCAGGCTTATTATAGTCGAGCTTTAAGAATGCCTTGACGATCTTGTCGACGGTCGCCTTATCGACGCCCGCCCTGATGGTCCAAACGTAATCGACATAGGCGGGAGTCGTCCAAAAAATCGAAACCTTATTGGTGTCCACTTTCTTGGTTTCAACCAGTTTGTCCCAAACCAGAAAGTTGAGCGCTCCCGCGTCCACCTGTCCCGCCTCGACCCAGGCGGCCGTCGCGTCGTGAGCGCCACTGAAGCTAAACTTCGAGAAGTCCTTCTCTGGATTGATCCCGCCTTTGAGCAAAAAATAACGCGGCATGAGATGTCCCGAGGTCGAACTGACGCTGCCGAAGGCGAAGGTCTTCCCCTTGAGATCCTTCAGATCCTTGATGCCGGTTTCCTTGCGGGTGATGAAGTAACTCTTAAACTGGGCGTCTTCCTTGCGCATGATAATTCTCCGCGCGCCTTTGGCCTGTTTTGCCGCCTGAACCGAAGTTAGGCCGCCGTACCACACCATCTCTAACCGGTTGGCCGCCAGTCCCTCCACGGTCGCCGCATAGTCAACGACGGGAGTGAACTTGACTGGAATGCCGATTTCCTTGCTCAGATAGTCGGCAAATGGACTGTAGATCCGCAACATCTCCTGAGGATTTTCGTCGGGAATCGCCGATATTCTGAATTCATTGATCGTTTGAGCCGACGCCCAGCCGGCCAGCCAGAAAAGCAGCGCGCTTACCAACAATGCCAGTTTGTTCATTGGAGACCTCCGTGGGTGCATTTGGACACTACACCTATATATCAAATCTATCGATAAGGTAAATCGCTTTTGCCTATCGCATAGCTCAAATCCTTTACTTCTGAGTGGTGCAGCGCCGATGGATTTCTAGGATTTCGACCCGAGAGCGGTCCCAGGACAGGCGCGGAAAATACCAGGCCATACTACGAATGGTTTTTCAGAAATTCCACAACCTCGTCCGGATGTTCTGCGGCTTTCTTCACCGTCGGCCAGTGCTTGATCACATTGCCCTTCGAATCGATCACCACGGTAGAGCGAATCGTGCCCTCGACCTCTTTGCCGTACATCATTTTTTTGCCAAAGGCGCCGTATTTCTTCATGACTTCGGCCTTCGGGTCGGATAGGAGCATAAACGGCAATTTGTATTTGCCGGCGAACTTGTTGTGCGATTCGATGCTGTCTTTGCTTACGCCCAATACAACCGCATCGCTCTTTTTTAAGGACGCACCCAGGTCGCGAAAGCCGCATGCCTCCTTGGTGCAACCGGGCGTGTCGTCTTTAGGATAGAAGTAAAGCACGACCGTCTTACCCTTGTAGTCTTCGAGCGAATGAGTTTTGCCGTCGTTACCCTCCAAGTTGAATGCCGGAGCCTTCTGGCCTTCGACGAGACTCTTCATGATTTTACCTCTTGCGTAGTGAGCCACATGGAAAGCTCTATTCGCTCACCTTGACGCCGCGCCAAAAGGCGATGTAATTTTTAATCTGTTTAGCGGCCTCCTTCGGTTCCGGGTAATACCAGGCAGCATCTTGATTCACTTTTTCGTCGACTTGAACGTGATAGTAGCTGGCAAGCCCTTTCCAGGGGCAAGTGCTATGTTTTTCGCTCGTGCGAAAATATTCTTGCTTGACCGACTCCGGCGGGAAGTAATGATTTCCCTCAACGACGATCGTCTTGTCCGATTCCGCCAACAGCGTATTTTCCCAAGTGGCTTTCATGACCGTACCTCCTTGATCGCTTGATTAACTACCCACAGCAAGCTGCGAGGTATCGACAGTCCTTTGTGACAATTTTCCTCAAAGTTGTCACCCCCGAATGTTTTTATCGGGGGTCCAGTCAGAGTTCGCCTGTGGTGAGCCCCGTCGAATCACCGCTATATAGAAGCATGCGGGAATGACGGACTGTAAGAGGACTACAAATCGCCTAACGCAGCAAAGATTAAACTGACACGCAGCGAAACTTTGCAAACACATAAGGATAATGAGCTTGATACCAGTTGCGAAAGCTCGAGCGTAGCAAATCCGTGCCGGTCGCCCACGACCCGCCTTTCAAAACAAAATGTTTGCTGTCAAAAAAATCCTGCGAGTAATCGGGGTAGCTTTTCATGTAAGGTGAAAACCCCGGCAGCGGCGCGAATTCAGTGTCCGTCAGTTCCCAGCCATTACCGACCAGCTCGGCGACGCCCCAGCGGCTGTTTCCAGCCGGATTGGCGCCGACGGGCAGCGGGGACCAACGGTTGAAATCGAAATTGCCATGGCATTTTTCCGGAGTGGCGTCCCCCCACGGATACGCAGACTTCCGTCCGTCAGGCCCGTAAAACGCCGCCCGATGAAACTCGGCTTCCGTCGGCAGCCGCTTCCCGCGCCAGCCAGCGTAAGCGCGCGCTTCGGCGAGGCACACATATACCGGCCAACTCGACACACCCGCCAGCGGCAAAACGTCGAACATCGCTCGATACAACCAATCATCATCCCGCCTGGTCCAGCAAGTTGGATGCGTTTTATCTTCGAGCATCTTCCAGCGCCAATCTTCCGGTCGCCAATAGCGCTCATCGTCGTAAGCTCCCGAATCCACGAAGTCGAAAAATTCTCCGTTGGTTACGGGTAGACAGTCGATATTGAAAGACGGCACGTCGACGACCTGCTCACCAAACTCGTTGTCCCAACCAAAAAGGCTATCTGTAAATTTGGCGCCCAAACGCGCTTTCCCGGCAGGGATCGCAATTTGTCGTTGATGCGCGCGGGATTGAAAGGAATAGCGCGGTAACGAGTCGGGGCGCCGTTTCTTGTCGAGCGACAACTGCTGCATCGTATAGAGCAAGGTTTCCTGGTGCATGTACTCATGCTCGAGTGCCATATGAAAAACTCGCCCGCGCTGTGCCATCACGTCGGTTGAACCGCGGTGCGCCATCGCTCAAGGGAATCCAAAATCGCGCCGCGCACGTTGTCACGATAGGCCACGACGTCGCCCAACCTCGGCCATTCCTCGGGGACTTCGGGATGCCAATGACATTCGCCGGTATCGACACCCGGGTCGATGCCGCGGCAAAAAAGATCGTCGAAATAGGGATTGAACGACTTCCGTTTAAGTATAGCGCCACAAGTCTGATTCCACGAAAACGCCGGCAGATGACCGACGTAGAAGATAAGACGTAGAAGATAAATGGATGGCGCCAAACAATTGGCTTGGACAACATTGCGGTCGTCGGAACGATCGCGAAAATCTCATCGGTTCGCGCCCACGCCGCGATAAACCTGTCTCGCAGAAGCTCGATTTTGCTCGGTTCAAAGCGTCTCAACGGCAATGCCATAGCGTCTCCGCTGAAATTTCGTTACGGGCTATATACTAAATAGGATTAACCTATGGGAAGGCCGAAACCAAGCCCCTGGAGCGAAAAAATGGTGCGTCTACCCCTGTTTTAGGAATTCTCGAAAAGCTTGGGCGATGGGATGTAAGGGGCGGCGGGTGTGGTGCACCTCGTAGAACTCGCGTTGCATGGTCAAGCCGCGAATCGGGATTTCGACGAGATTTCCGGCCGTGAGCTCGCGCCTGATGGAAATGCGCGACAAAATAGACATGCCGTATCCGGCTATTATCGCTTCCTTGATGGCTTCGGTGCTACCGAGCTCCATGGAAATGTTGAGCAGCTCATTTGAGGATTGCTTGTTCTTGCTCAAAAGGCGTCGCAAGGAATCCAAAGTCCCCGAGCCGCGCTCCCTTGATATAAATTTTTCGGTTCGCAGATCGGCAAGCTGGACAAATTGTCGCCGGGTCCAAGCATGATCCTTCGGCACCACCAAGATCATCTCGTCATCCCATATCTTCTCGAAGGCAAGTCTGGCGTCTTCCGCTTTGAAACCGACAAACCCCAGTTCAACTTTGCCATCCAGCAGGTCGTCTATGATTCCCGCCGAATCACCGATTCTCAGTATCGGGCGGATGGCGGGATACTTCTCCGTAAAAGCGCCGAGTCTTTGAGGTAAAAGATATTCCCCAGGCACGTTGCTGCCGCCGACCCATAGCTCACCGCTCAGCGTGCCGTGAAATAGCTCGACCGCTGCGACGGTTTCTCGTTTAAACGCCAGAAGATTTTTCGCCCGTTCTGATAGAAGCTCACCCAGAGGCGTCAAGCTGACTCGGCCGCGGATGCGGTAAAGAAGCTTGCCGCCAACCAACTTCTCCAACTCCTGGACATGAGCGCTGACCGTGGGTTGGCGTAGTGACAGCAGCTCCGCCGCCTGAGAGAAACTCCGCAACTCGGCGACCCAGTAGAAAATTTCTAATTTGTGCAGGTCGAGATCGGCTTTTATTTTGCCCATCAGAAGTGGTGAGTGGGTGGGCTTCGAACCTTGACTTTAAGCGGTAAAAAAACCAATGGCGCCGCCGGAGCGTGGCTAGCCCTGCCACGCTGCCTGACGACGCCATTGAACGATTACTTCTTCAAAAATTCCAAAACTTCGGCCGGATGCGCTTCCGGATTGGTGACGGGAATCCAATGTTTCTTGATCGTACCATCAGGCCCGATCAAGGCCGTGGAGCGGATCGGTCCTTCGACCGTTTCGCCTTGGGCGTTCTGACGCGGTCCCCAGGCACCATATATTTTCATGACCCCTACTTGCGGGTCAGACAAGAGTACAAACGGTAAGTTAAACTTGGCGACGAACTGGTTGTGCGAATCGATATTGTCCCGGCTCACACCTACAACCACGGTATTGGATTGCGTTACGTTTTCAATAGCGTCGCGGAACCCGCACGCTTCCTTGGTTCAACCAGGTGTGTCGTCCTTCGGATAAAACCAGAGTATTACGCTTTTCCCGGCGTAGTCGGATAGCGAATGCTTCTTGCCATCGCTCCCCTCCAAAGTAAATGCCGGGGCCTTTTGACCTTCAAGACCTGCCATTGCGCCACCTCCGTCATGTTTAATGTGACCTTTTGTTTATCACACCCGCAAACGATCAATCAAATCTAACTTTGCCTGGTCGCAGGATTTAGCTCTGGACGAACGCCTTGCGCTGGTTTGGGCCACCGTTTGGTGCGCTTTTGATATTCGAAGATTGCTGATCGAGGATAGAAGATCGCGATCCTCAATCGTCCATCCTCGATCATCGGCTATTCCGCGACCACGCGACCACGTTGTCAACGCGAAATGTTGACGGTATATTTCACTTACGAATGGCGAAGCAATCTTCCTTAGCGGACTTTCACAAAGGCAACGGCGCTATTTTTTCCGAGCGCGACGGCTGGCTGTTGCCAAGCCACTTCGGCAACCCCGCTGCCGAATACACAGCCGTGCGCTCTACTTGCGGCTTCATCGATCTGTCACACCGCGGCTTGCTGCAATTGACCGGCCCGGACCGCCTGTCTTTCCTGCAGGGCTTGCTATCGAACGATCTCAAGCTCTTGAAACCTTTCGAGGGCCAGTACGCGACTCTGTTAACACAGCAAGGAAAAGTTATTGCAGACGTTCGGGTGCTCTGCTCACTCAATTCTTTTTATCTGGATTTTTGGGAAAACCTGAAAGACCGGGTGATCGAGCATCTCAACCGCTATTTGGTCGCCGATGAAGTCGAGATCGCCGACCGCTCGGATGAATATGCGACGCTGTCAGTCCAAGGGTCACAGTCCGAAGCGCTCCTGCAAAAACTCTTTGGCACAACTGAATTGCCTGCAAAGCCTATGCATCACGCCATGGTCAATGTTGATGGAACGGCGATTTGCGTGGTCCGCGCCAGCCATACCGGCGAAGCGGGGTTCGATCTCATTGCGCCAAAAGCCGATCAAAGAAATCTGGCGACGCGATTGACGGAAAGTGGTACGCCATTTTCCGCGGCGTGGGTCGGCGAGGACGCGCACAATGTTCTCCGCGTTGAGGCCGGAATTCCACGCTACGGCGTCGACTTCTCCGACGATAACTTGCTCTTGGAAGTCGGTATAGAAGATGCCTACAGCTACACCAAAGGTTGCTATTTGGGCCAGGAGGTCGTCGAGCGTATCCGCTCGCGCGGCCATGTCAACAAAAAGCTCTGCGGGTTGATGCTAGAAGAATCTCAGCCCGCCAAATCTGGCGCGCCACTGTACGCAGCCGAAAAGGAAGTCGGCCAAATCACCAGTTCAGTCGTTTCTCCGCGTGTGCGCCGAGTGATCGCTCTCGGTTATGTGCACAAGGATTTTTGGCAACCGGGCACGGAGCTTTCGATCCACCGGGAGGGCAACAAGGCCGGCGCGATTGTGACGCCCGTGCCGTTCACAACGTCCCCTTGAATCCCCTTTTCAAATCCGTATATTAATCGGAACTTTCGCGGGTAAATGAAAGGAACTACGGAATGGCCAATTTTGTCAAGATTTGTAAGACCAGCGACGTCAAAGCCGGCTGCGGCAAAAGCGTTGAGATCGATGGTAAAGCGGTCGGGGTATTCAATGTCGACGGCAAGTTTTACGCGATCAACGACGTATGCGGCCATCGTGGTGGCCCGCTGGGCGAGGGCGAACTGGACGGCACCACGGTGATCTGCCCCTGGCATGGCTGGCGCTACAACGTTACCAGCGGCGAGAACGAGCTCGTACCCAATCTCCCGACGGAAAAATACGAAGTGAAAGTGGAAGACGACGAGATTCTGGTCGAGCTGCCCTAACTGGGCACACGCTAAATGCAAAAGGGCCCGCTGTCTCGGTCGAGGCAGCGGGCCTTTTTCGCTTTTCGACCTTATGATTTTAGATAAAGTTTAATGTAATCGTTGAGCGCGTCTTTGGTGCTGTCAAAGGCAAGATCGCGCCACGGCACTTCATTGGGCGGGAAAATGCGCGCTTCAATAGATTCATCGGCGGCAGCGAGCTCGCCGCCCATCACTTCGGCTGTGTAGACTACGATCACATTCGGCGAGCGGGAATAGGAATAGATGTTGAGCAGCGGTCCAAGCTTTACATCCAGTTGCGATTCTTCCTTGGTCTCGCGCACGGCCGCATCCGGGACGCTCTCGCCGCGATCGACGTAGCCACCCGGGAATACCCACTTGCCCAGCGCCGGCTCGACGCCTCGTTTAAGCAAAACAATACCACCGTTCAGCATAAACACAGTACCCGCAACGACTTTGGGATCCTGATAGAATATGAATGAGCAAGCTTGACAAACCAGCCGCTTGGGTTCGTGGGACTTTACCAATCGGTGTTCCAGTCCGCCGCCACAGCGTGGGCAGAAGCGATATTCGATTTGTCCATGCGCGTGGGCTTCGTGATGGTGGCGATGATGGTCTGATGTCATGGTTTTCTTTTTATCCCATATTCGGTTGAAACAAAAGGATATTTCTGCAATCGTGAAGCATGCTTCGCGCCGTGATTTTCGATTTCAATGGCATCATCGTTAACGATGAGCCGATCCATTTCAAGCTGTTCCAACGGGTCCTCGGCGAGGAAGGAATCATCCTTACCGAAGACGCCTACTACGCGCGTTATCTGGGCTTTGACGATCGCGGCGCATTCATCGCCGGATTTCGCGACAATGATCGCTCTTTGACGGACCAAAAGCTATCCGAATTGATCGATCGCAAGGCGCTGTATTATCAGGACGCGATAAGGAATCACGTAGTCATTTTTCCAGGAGTCAAAACCTTGGTATACGAGCTGGCTCCAAGCGTCCCTCTCGCGGTCGCTTCTGGAGCTTTGCGCCACGAGATCGCAACAATTCTCACAACTGCGGGATTGTTAAATTACTTTCAAGTAATCGTCAGCGCCGAAGACGTCAAGCAAGGCAAGCCCGAGCCAGAAATTTTTTTGAGGGTCCTGGCGAAGCTCAATGCGAGCGCCAGCCCGCAGATCGAAGCGGCTAATTGCGTCGTGATTGAAGATTCGAAAGAAGGTATCCGCGGCGCCCGCGCCGCCGGCATGAAATGCTTGGCGGTAACGAATTCACATCCAGCCGAGTTGCTCGGTGAAGCAAACGCAGTCGTGAAGAGCCTCGAAGAAGTCACGCTGCCCCTGCTGCAAAAGCTCTGCGAATAACAATTTGTCTTCGGCGTAATTCGAAATTCCTGAACAGTGCATCCCAGCCACCTGTAATGACTCGGGGACGGAATCGGATGTAGGGGCAGGTTTCAAACCTGCCCCTACATGAAATGGCCACGCCTCGATGGAATGACGGCAATTGGTCAGCCATTGACGCGCGCGTTTTTTAGTTAAGACGTTACCGATACGGCGACCTTTGCGGCCGCACCGTGATTTCCACCGGACAACTCGTGCTGGGCGAACTTAGAACGTAATGAACCGCCAGCGCGATATCGTCGGCCTGAATCATTTTACTGCGATCGAGCTGTCGGTTGGGGGGGATAAGCGGCGTGTCGACGAAGCCGGGCAAAATCACTGAAACTTTGATGCCCTGCTCCCGCACTTCATCGTAGAGGGACTGCGTGAAACCGATCAGGCCAAACTTTGACGCGGAGTAGGCTGCGCCGTTGGCTTCACCGGTCTTGCCGGAAACCGAACCGATATTGATCACCGCCCCTTCGCCCTTGGCGATCATCGCCGGTAATAATTTTTGCGCGAGAATCATCGGCGCGCGCAGATTGAGACGCAACGTTCGATCCCAGTCCTCGACATTTGCGCGGATCACCGCCGCCCGTTTGCCCCAGCCTGCGTTGTTGATAAGAATATCGACGCTCCCCCACTCCTTAGAACTCTTCTCCACGAGGCGCTCGATTTCGTCGTCCCGCGTTAGATCCGTCGGTATTGCGACCGCCGCACCGCCATTTGTGTGGATTGTTTCTCGGACCACGTCGAGTTGTTCGCGCGTTCGCGCCGCCAAAATTACCCGGCAACCGGATTTCGCGAGTGAAATGGCGATTGCCCTACCGATGCCTCTGCCGGCTCCGGTAACGAGGGCAACTTTTCCGTTGAGACTGGTCACTGCTCCTGTGTGAATTGCCTAGTGAACCGTGGGGGTCTCGTCGTCAGGCGGCGATTGCGCTACGGTGGAACCGTGGTGATGAATCATGCGCCAACCGTCGCTGCTTTTCTGGAAAATATTGGTCGCAAGGATGCTCGCCGAGACCTTTTGGCCTTCGACGATGCTATTGAGGTTTTCGTATAGCGTCACCCAGGCCAGCTCACCATGAATTTCAATCTTGACATCGGTCAAGGTGAAGTGGATCGACGGGGTATTCTCGAAGATGCGCCGCCAGCTCTCCATAACTGGTTTCCACCCGCGCAAGATGCGCCAGCCCGGATGGCCGCACTGAATTTCGCCGTCTTTGACCCAAAGCGACTCCATGCGTTTGATATCAAGGCTTTCAAACGCCCGATAAAAGGCCAGATTAGCATTCGCGACGTCTTGTTCATCGGCAGTCATAGGATCTAATGCTGCGGCTTGGGAGTGACGAACACCAGTGTCACCAGTCGCTGCTGGGCGCGATTGAACACGCCGTGATTTTGCCCGGCGGGCGCAAGTGCGATTTCGCCCGGACCGAGTTCCCGCTCTTCATCGCCGACCGTAAACACGCCTCGCCCCTCGATCACGTAATAAACCTTATCCTGACCGTTATGCGTGTGCGGACTCTGCTCTTGTCCCGGCTCGAAGCAGTAGGTGTCGCAAAAAAATCTATCGGTTTCGAACACGCCATTTTTCTTCATCTTATCCGATGAAAACTGCCTTGCATCCGCAAGCGTCTTGAAGTTACTCATAGCGACTCACTCCCATCTGCGATCATATCCCGGATACTACCACAGGCCCAACGGCATGCAAAAGCGCGGCATTTTTGTTATCTGTAAGTGATGGATTCCGTGCTGATCCGTTACCACGAAATCGCGCTCAAGAAAGGCAATCGTCAATATTTCACCGAGTTGCTCAAGCGCAATCTGCTCGCCGCAGTCAAGGACCTCGGCCCAAAGGAGGTTCGCAGTTTACCCGCTCGCTTGTTGCTAACCTTCAAAAAAGACATCGATGCGGAAATCGCGATTCAGCGCATCCGCACGGTGTTTGGCGTTGCGAATTTTTCACTTGTCGAGCGCACCGCCAGAGATATCAATGCACTGCGGACACGAATATTGGAATCGCTCAATGGCGCGCAGTTCGAATCTTTTCGCATCGAGACCCAACGGGGCGATAAAACATTTCCACTCACTTCTCCCGAGATCAACCGCCAGCTCGGCGCCGCGGTGAAAGAAAAGTCCCGCGCGCGCGTGGACCTGATGAACGCGGAATTTACCGTGACGGTGGAGATCCTGCCGCGCGACGCTTTTTTTGGCTTCAACAAAATTGCCGGAGCCGGCGGTTTGCCGGTTGGGGCCAGCGGGCGATTGATCGCTTTGATCTCCGGCGGCATCGACTCCCCTGTGGCGTCTTATCGAATGATGCAGCGTGGCTGCCGGGTGATTTTCGTTCACTTCCACAGCGCGCCTTATCAGGATAACACGTCCCAGGAAAAAGTACGGCAGCTGATAACCACTTTGACCCGCCATCAATTTCTTTCGCGTCTCTATCTCGTGCCGTTCGGCGAGATTCAACGCCAGATCGTCGCATCGGTCACGCGGCCGCTGCGCGTGATTCTGTACCGGCGCATGATGCTGCGCATCGCCGAGGCGATCGCCCGAAAGGAAAAAGCCAAAGCGTTGGTGACCGGGGAAAGCCTCGGCCAGGTGGCTTCACAGACTCTCGATAATATGGTGGTGGTTCAACAGGCGGCGCGCCTGCCGATCCTGCGACCGCTGGTCGGCATGGACAAGCAGGAAATCATCGATCAAGCGCGCCGCATCGGCACGTTCGATATTTCGACGATTCCCGATCAGGACTGCTGCCAACTGTTCGTGCCCAAGCATCCGGCGACCAAAGCCCGCTTTGCTGACGTGGAGCAGGACGAAACGAAATTCGATGTAAACGAATTAATACGTCATGGTATCGACAACGCGACGGAGGAAGAATTCACCTTTCCGCCCCACTCTAAAGCCGACGCAACCGCGAAGCAAAGTTTTTAGTGCATCGTTCGATACTTCTGTCGTCATGCCGGCGCATGCCGGCATCCAGGTCAGTCCTGTTTAAACAAAGCGCAAACAAAAGACTGGATTCCAGCCGGAGTCTATCCTGAGCGAAGTCGAAGGGCCGGAATGACGGAAAAGAAAACGTCGATTAGCTGATCACACGTAGTGTTGTATTTTCTGTAAACTCGGAGGAAAAAATAAATCTGCCGGCTCCGGCTTCTTCTTGATCATCCCCTGCTCGTATTCGTACCGAATAACCGCCTCTAAAGCTTTCCGATTGTCTTCCAAATTGTACGGCCAAGGATCCGGGCCGAAAATTTCTTGCTGTTCGCGGATGAGGTCTTGTACCCACACGAGCGCAAAGCTGCGCGGGTCGCTGTTGCGCGCGTAACAGATTTCTTTTGCTCTCTGGAAAGCCTGCACTAAACTCATGCCCACCCACGGATGCGTTTCCAGAATTTCATTCTTTACGACAACCGTGTGCATGATCGGGAAGAAGCCGCCGTTTTTGTAGTAGTCGATCTCGGCTTTCTTGGGATCAGGAAAGAGCAACGCCACTTTCGGATTGCCGCTGCGAATCGATGGCAGCGTTTCCGGGTACAGCGCGGCTTCCAACTCGCCATCTAAAAGCATCTGATCGACGTTTTTGCCTTGCCGCACCACTCGAACCTTCATCCATTTGGCCGGCTCGAACGGGATGTCCTCCTCTTCCTGACAGCACCACTCGATAGTCTTTAGATCGACGCCATAATGATCTTGCAAGATGCCGCGCATCCACAGGCCGGCGGAATTCTGCAGGGTATCCAGCCCGACGCGCTTGCCGTTGAGATCGGACGGTTTGTCAATGCCGCAACCGGTTCTTTTCACCATATACTGATGGCGAAAACGGCGGTGGGGAAATACCGGAATAGCGTTGTAGTTGCATCCCCTGTCCCGCGCCACGAGATAGCCCACCAGCGACAACTCGCACACGTCGAACTCTTGATGGCGCAGCATTCGTCCATGTCGCTCCGGCGAGGGCATAGTCAGCACGTTCAGATCGATCCCCTGCGGCTGGATTTCGCCGTTGATCAGCGGGCGCAGAAAATCGTAATCGCCGCAGGCGAGGGTCAAGTTTAGCTTCGCCATCTATTTTCCTTTAACGTGCTGTCGATATAATTCCGGCGTGTCGATATCGACGGTAATTCCCCGTTCGTCCGTCTCAATTTCCAATGTCTCAGCGCCGTGCGAATTCACGACCGCCTTGGCGCCTTGATCCACAGGCGCATCCAGTAGTTCGCCAAAGAGCTTCCGTGAGAATAGTACGGGATGTCCCCTTTTATCCTGGTAACGCGGCACGACGATGAGCTTCGTCGATTCGTAGAATCGCTGGATCATCAGATCCACCAATGTGCCATCAATGTAGGGGTGATCGACGAGATGAACGAGCATGCCGTCGCAATGCTCGTCCGATTGCAAGTGGCGCACGGCCGTTTGCAGCGACGACAACTGCCCCAGTGAGTAATCAGGATTGATTAATATTTCGACCGGCAGATGCGCGATTTTCGGACTGATCTCTTCCGCCTGATGGCCGATCACGACGATGATTTTTCCGAGCTGCGTCCGTCTCAATTCACTGACGATTCTTTCAAGAAAGGTTTGGCCCTCGATCGGCAGCAGCGCTTTTGGCTGACCCATGCGGCTCGATTCACCCGCAGATAGAACGACGCCGACTATCATAGTTTAGCAACTTGATTCGGTAATTACTTGTAGACTTTGTCGATGAATCCGCTCTTCTCGAGCTCTCTCACGATGCTGTCGTCGACTATATCTTCGACCTTAAGGGTCGCGCCGGGCTTGCGCGCCAGCGCCTCCTTGATTTGCACTTCGGTTCCCTCCCGCGTGACTAAGGGCACACGGTCATGCAGTTTTACGTTCGCCATGTAGGATGCTTCTAAATATTGAGGATCGTTCTGGTGGGTGTACTTGGCGATGTACTTCTTAGTTTCTTCTTTGCGGGTTTTTAAAAAATGCGTCGCTTCAATCAATGCCATCGTCAGTCTTCTCACCGTGTCCCGTTTCGTTGCCAAATACGGTTTCGTCGTGGTCGAGCAAATGTAGGGGAAATCGAAGCGTTTCTGAAAGTCCGCCGTGCTGATCATGATGCGGTGCGGCATGCCCTTGGCCAAGTGAATCGTTCCCGGCGGTGACGGAAACCCGACGATTCTCCCGGTACGGAATGCCGCCGCTCGCTCCGACGGGCCGCCCACCTGAATGATCGGCACGTCCTTCACCGGCTCCAACCCGAGTCCCTTGATGAGCACTCGCGCCGCGACATCCGAAGCGCTTCCTACACGGCTGATGCCGACACTTTTCCCTTTGAGATCCTCTACCGATTTCACCGACTCTTGGACAATCAATTCGTAGGGTAGCGTGTTGATATAGCAGGCGGTCATGATTAGATTGGCGCCGCCGACAACGGCGCTTGCGACCGCACCGCCTGAGGTGTTCGCCACTTGAATGTCGCAACGACGCTGGAAACGCTCGTGGTCGAGCTTTGAATAAAAACCAACTCGACATCCAGCCCATGCTTTCGATACAGGCCGGCATCGAGCGCGAGGAACCATACGGCGTTCGAAGCATCAGCCGAACTGTAGGCAATCTTGACCCGCTCCTGAGCATCGACTTCCGCGCTACACCACAAAGCGCTAAAGAACAGCGAAAATAATACAAACCTTAGCCGCTTGTCCATCCTTCTCTGACCTCCCCGACCCGATCTGACCACGACACAGTTACGATCTCGGCGTGCAATGAACTACCCGCAGCAAGCTGCGGAGTATCGATAGACCGTTACGATAATTTTCCAAGGTTGTCACCCCCGAATGTTTTTATCGGGGGTCCAGTCAGTTTTTTCGCCTGGATTCCCGCTAAAGGCATGCGCGAATGACGGACTTTCATAGGACTAGGAATCGCCATTACGCAGCAAGCTGCGGGAAAATTAACCCGCGAATATTAAACTCGATGTTGATGAACGAATCAACAGAAACGGTTAGAGCTAGATATAGAGTGACAAGTCGCGTCGCTTGGTTATCTTTCCGTCGGCAGCGCCATGCAGTCTCCCGGCGGTAGTTCAATCCAGACCGGCTCGCCTCGGCGCACTAGTAGGGTATGGCGCTGGTGTGTTTGCAGGACATTCGTTCCGAGTTCCACCGTGCAGTCCACATATTCGCCCAAGAACATCGCGGCGCCGATCTTTCCTTCGATCAGATTGCAGGTGCTCGAGGGTCTCTGCGTGTGAAGATTGATGCTCTCGGGCCGGATTACGACGACCGCATTGCTGCCGACCGTCAGTCCTTCGAGGAGTTGACAGGAGATTTCTCCGTCATCGGTTTTGACCGAGCCGATGCCGTCGTTATCGACCTTGGTGACGCGTCCGGCGAGCTGATTTGTCGAGCCAATAAAGTTGGCGACGAACTTGCTCTTCGGCTGCATGTACACTTCACGCGGACCGCCTTCTTGAACGATCACTCCCGCATTCATCACGGCGATCACGTTGGACATCGACAAGGCTTCAATTTGGTCGTGGGTGACGTACAGAGTCGTGATCCTGAGGCGCCGCTGCAATTCACGCAATTCGAAGCGCATGCGCTCGCGCAGTTTGGCGTCTAGATTGCTCAAGGGTTCGTCCAAGAGCAGCACCTGCGGCTCGCGCACCAGTGCCCGGGCAAGCGCCAGGCGCTGTTGTTGCCCGCCGGAAAGCTGCGTGGCCATGCGCTCTTCGTAGCCGTTCAATTCCACCTGGGCCAGCGCAGCTTCAACTTTTTTCTTTATATCGTTACCGCTGAAACGCTGCTTACCGACCCGTAAGGGGAACGCAACATTTTCGAAAACCGTCAGATGGGGCCAGATCGCGTAGCTCTGAAAGACCATCCCAATGGGACGGCGATAGGCTGGCACGAAGGTGCCATGGGTCGCCGAATACACTCTCGTGCCGGCGACAAGGATTTCCCCGCCGTTGGCTTTCTCGAGACCCGCGATGCAGCGTAGCGTCGTCGTCTTTCCACATCCCGACGGTCCCAGAAGCGTGTAGAAGCGTCCTTCTTCGACGGTGAAGGAAATATCGTTCACGGCCGTTACCCCGGCGTTGTCGCCGTCGGCGTAGATCTTGACTAACGACTTGACTTCAATCACGGAGAGTTCCTCTTAACCGTTCAAGCACAACACTCCCATACTCCAACACTCCAACTCCCCTGCGTTTCTCTACGTCTGGATTCCCACTCGGCCGCTAACTTTGTAAAACAGCGCTACGATCGCCAGCAAGGTAGCGATCATCAGCACACCGATCGCCGCGACGACCGTCACCTGCCCCTGTTCAAACATGGTAAAGAGCAAAATTGACAACACCCGGCTTTCGCCGGTGGCGAGCAAAACCGACGTGGAAAATTCGCGAAACGACACGATACAGATATAGATCCAACCCGCGGCGAATCCCGGTCGCAAAAGCGGCAACGTGACGCGCTTAAACGTTTCCCACCAGGAAGCGCCGGAGGCCGCCGCCGCTTCTTCCAACTCGCTGTGGATTTGCAGGATCGATCCCGAAGCCGAGCGCATACCATAGGGAATGAACCGGGTCACGTAGGCGATCAGCAGCAACCAGATCGTCCCGTAAATCGGCAGTGGAAAAGCGACGTACAGCAAGATGAGCGACATTCCCATCACGATGCCCGGAATCGTAATCGGCACGAAGGCGAGAAAGTCGAGCAGCCATGCCCCACGCAGGCGACTCTTGTAGACGATCCAAGCGACCAATGAAGTGAGAACCATCGCGACCGTCGCCGTCAACGTCGCCAGCAGAATGCTGTTCTTCATGGCCTCCCAAAATGGCCTGAAGCCGGACAAATAGCGATAATTATCGAGACTCAGCTTGTTTAATGCATTCAAGCTTGGCGCCGCGAAAAAGGGCAGGAACGACGCCCAAAACAGCACCAAGAAGGGCAACAGCACGACGAATAAAAAGTACGTCATCAGAAAACCAAGACCGAGCCAACGCCACGGCCCGAGATCAAACTGCCGCGGCCTGAACGCTTTTCCGGTTACAGTTTGAAACTTCTTTCCTTCCTTCGTCGCCCGCGTGTAGAGCCATACGCCTATGGCGCTCAACAAGAGCAGCCCGACCGCCAAGGCACCGCCGCGGCCGTAGTCCGGCGGATACTCGTTGAACGCCAGAAAAATCTCGCTGGTGTAGACGTAAATCCGCGCCGGGATTCCGATCAACGCCGGTGTTTCAAACGACTCGAGGGTACGGACGAAAAGGATCAACAGCACGGATCCCGCGGTAGGCATCAGTAAACGTAGAGTGATGCGCTTAAACGTTTGCCAGGTGCGGGCTCCTGACATCATCGCCGATTCTTCCAAAGACGGGTCCATGGATTTGAAGGCCGCCACCATCATGAGGAATGCCAAAGGAACTTGGCCTACCGAATGAACCCAAATCATCCCGGGAAGTGAGAACACATTGAACGGCGGCGACTTCACGCCGAATAGATTCATCAGCCAGACATTGAGGTAACCGAATTTCGGGCTCAGCAAAAATATCCACGCGATGGATTCCAAGACACCCGGTAAAATCAGCGGGACGACAGCAAGAGGAACGAAAAGCCCGCGCAACGGCGTGTTCGTACGCTCGGTAAGCCAGGCGAGCAACGTGCCAATAATAAAGCTGAGGCCGGCTGAGCCGGAAGCGAAAATCAGCGAGTTCATGAAAGTCGAGTAGGTGTACTCGCTGGCATACGCCGCCTGATAATTCTTCAGGGTGTAAACAAACTCTCGCGGCGCTACCTCCGCTTGAAAGCTGCCGATCAAAAGCATGAGGAGCGGCAAAACGGCAAGATAAATGAGCACGCCGGCGCCGACAACCGGAATCAGCAACGCCGGATCGCGGAACGACGGAAGAGACGCGCTCGCGGGTCTAGGGATTGCGGCGGTAGCCATACAGCATCATGCTTGGATCAAGCGCATTACAAAATCCCGGATTGCTACCGGAGCTTGAAGATTTCCTTCCAAGGCTTTGGTACTTAGGAAATTCCTTGAGGTCCGCGGCGGTAATACAGTCCTGGCGAATCTTCTGATCAAAAAAACCTCCGACTATTCTCACCAGCAGCGTGTAAAGTTGATATCAACTTAAAACGCCGAGTCAATACGCCGTGACTGCCGCCGCGCTTAGCGGAGCTTGAAGATTTCCTTCCAGATCTTTTCGTACTTGCGCCATTCCTTTATTTCATCGGTGCCGATGGGATAAATCGTCGCCGGGCGAATTTTTTCCACTGGTTCCACCTTGGGATGCGGCGGCAAGCGTCCTCCCGCCGCGTAAGCTTTCTGCCCTTCCTCGCTGGCGGACCATCGGTAGAAGAGCCACGCCGAGTTGGGATGTGGCGCGTCTTTGGCCAACGCGTCGGCGGTGATCGTGGCGATCCCTTCGGTCCGCATATATCCGAGCGGAGCGCCCTTCTTGATCCGCGGCGGATAGTGGTGCGCGTAACAGGTGAGACATGCGGCAGCCTGCCCGGCGACGAGAAACTCTGCCAGCTCCGAGTGGCCTTTATGGAATTCAATATTGTTGGCCGCGATCTTTCGGAGAAAGTCGAAGGCTTTCTCATCGTTTTTATACTTGTGCTTGGCCAAGCCGATCAATAATTCGACATCGCGCCCTTCGCCGATCAATTTTCCCTTCCATTTGGGATCGGCGAAGTCATCGAACTGCTTGGGTTCATCTTCTTTCTTAACCAGGTTCGTGTTCCAAGCGCCGATAATGATCACCAAGTCCGCCGCCAACCAATTCGGACCCTTGAGACTAGCCGGATAAGCCGCCGCTTCGGGCGGGAGCCGATCGACCACCAGCTTTTGGTCGACCAATTGCAAAACGTTCTCCAAGGCCATTTGAAATACGTCGGCCAGCACCCTCCCACCTCTTGCCTCGGTAATGGCGCGGGCCGCAAGCTTGTCTGCGGTGGCGTCCACATGATTCACTTTGATTCCCGGAAAGCGTTTTTCGAATACCGGCAGTATTTTCTCGGCATTGATCTGTGCTAGAGTGCCGTAGAAATTGAGTGTCCCGCCTTCTTTCAATGCCAGTTTGTGAAGTTCGTCCAGCGATTGCGCCGCGGCGGGCGTCGAAGTCGCGCCGAGCATGACGCCGGCAACAAAAATCGCAATCGTCAAGGACGCTTTTCGTTTTACTCGCAACATGTTTCCTCCGATGACGTAAGAATTGCCTATCCGATTTTGATCGCTGGATGCTGACTATCTTAACTTGAAAACTTCCTTCCATATTTTTTCGTATTTATCGTACTGCTTCAGATCTTCCACCCCCACCGGGTAAATCACTTTCGGTCGAATTGGCTCGGTGGGTTCGACTTTTGGGTGAGCTGGAGTCCTGCCGCCCTTAGAATATACCGTCTGTCCTTCTTCGGAGGCCGCCCAGCGGTTAAAAAGCCACGCCGTATTCGGGTGCGGCGCATTTTTCATCACGGCCACTGCGATGATTCCCGCGGCACCCTCCGTCAACATATAGTCGACGGGCGCGCCTTTTCGCTTGCGCTCCGGATAATGATGCGAATAGCAGGTGAAACATGCCGCGGCCTGTCCGGCCACCAAAAATTCCGCGAGCTGCGAATGGCCTTTGTGGAATTCGACATTGTTCGCAGCGATCCGAGCCAGCACAGCCCGAGCCTTTTCCAAGCTCTTATGCTTATGGGTGAGTCCGATGAGAATCTCATAGTCTCTTGGTTCGGCGATCAAGCGCCCCTTCCATCGGGGATCGCCGAAATCGTCCAGCGCTTTCGGTTCCTCCTCTTTCTTGACCTTATCCGTGTTCCACGCGCCGACAAAAAAAATCAGGTTGTTAGCAGCCCAAAATGATCCTCTCAAGTTGGCCGGGTAAGCTGTCGTTTCGGGCGGAACTTTTTCCAGGATCAACCCCTGGGCGTGAATTTTGCTGATATCTTCCAACCCGAATTCAGCAACGTCGGCGATGGTTTTACCGCCGCGAGCTTCGGTAATCGCGCGAGCCGCCAGTTTGTCCGAGGTCGCGTCGACGTGGTTGATTTTGATTCCCGGAAAACGTTTTTCGAACACCGGATAAATTTTCTCCGCGTTGATCTGCGCCAACGAGCAATAACAATTCAGTACCCCTTCTTCTTTCAGAGCTTTCTTGTACAGCTCCTCGATCGTTTCGGTCTGCGCCATCGTTGGCGCGGCCATTAACAACGCGAAGAACAGAGCTATCAGGCCGATCACATTGGATTTAGACTGCATTGTCTTCACCTCCAAAGCTGAAATAAGAACAATTATTTTTTTCCGCCCTTCAGCGCTGTCTGCAATTTATTCTTCAGTTCCGGGCTCATGCCCAAGAACTCGACAACGAGTTTGTGGATCTCCTCGCCGAACATAGGATCGATTTCCAGCTTGCCTTTGTTGGCGTCCACGTGCAATTCTTTGTCGGCGAACACTTTTTCAAAGGCTTTTTCGAGCGCCATGGCGCGATCGGGTGGCGTTCCGGGCGGCACGACGTAGACTTTGCCGAAATCGTTGGGCGTGCTGGTGCCGAATTTCAGCAACTGGCGGTGCTCGTTGCTCTTTGCGATCTGCGTGATGGTCGGCACGTTCGGCACGATCAAGTCCTTGATCGGCTTTTCCGATAGCTGCGCCAACACCAGCCATTCACCGTTTTTCATCTTTTCGAAGGAGGTTATTTTCAATGAAGTGTACGAATTGAATAGTCCGTCGACTTCACCCGATTCGATGGCCATCCTCACATCCGCGGTGCCTTTATAACCTAAGACCACCTTCAAATTGGCACCCATAACGTCGCGAGCTATGACCGGCGCGTGCTCCACCGTCGAACCGGGAATACCGCCGACGGTAATTTGTTTCGCGTTGGGACCAATAAGCTCTTCAAATTTGCTCACACCCGGTTTGCGGGTGACGACAAAAACATAAGTTTCACTCACCGGCACGGCGAGATAACGGAACTTTGCCATATCGAACTGAATAGCGGGATTAGCGAACAATTGCTCCAGGATAATCGGCCCCGAGATGTTTCCGACCACGGTTCCATCCTTCAGCGCCGCATTGTAGACGTGGTTGGCGGCGATAATGCTTCCCGCCCCAGCCATGTTGTCGACAATGACGTTGGGCTTCCCTGGAATATACTTAGAAAGATGGCGTCCAATGAGCCGTGAATACTGGTCGTAACCGCCACCTGCCGTGAAGCCGACGATAATTCGCAAGGTCTTGTTGCGATAAAAGTTGGCCACCGCCTTTTCATCGAAGGTTCCAGATTGGCCTGCCAGCCCCGTCGCGGTGTAGCCGAGTAAAAATAAGAAAACTAAGAACCAATGGCGCCAGTACCGCATAGCCCCTCCTCGATCTTTAGTAAAAACGCCCATCTCGAACCCTGCTAATGACCCCTCGCGCACCCTATTCCTTAGACGTGAATGGTGGTGTCGAACTTCAGTCTTTCCCGGCGCGATTGGCCTATAAGTTCTCTAGTCTCTTGAGCGTCGCGCCGTAGTCTTCCACTGCCTTTTCGATCGTATAGTCCGGTTCATAGCCGAGTTGCTCCTTGGCGCGGGAAAAATCGCTGGCAGCGCGGGATTCTGGGTACGGCATAGGGTTGTTTCCTTTGATCAATTGTATGTCCGATCCGGGAAACTTTTTGCGGATCGCGTCGGCAATATCGTCGCCACTAACCATCTTGCCGTTGCCGATGTGAAAAAGCGTGTCTTTGAATTTGTCCTTGAGCACCGCCAAAACCGTCCCCTTGGCGGCGTCTTTACCGTAAAGTATTTCCGCTGGACCGTAGGGCCAGTTGATCTTGGCCGGCTCACCCTTTACCGCCGCGCGAATCATCTGTTGAATGGCAATTTCCCTCGTCGCTTTGAGCGCGGCCGGCGAAGGACCGTAAAGGCCGCCGGTATAGCGGAGACAAATAAACTCGAACCCATAACGCTTTGCGTAGGCGCGCCCCATGAACTCGCAGCTTGCCTTCGTCGCCGCATAGACCGACGGCGGATTCATGGGAATGCTTTCATCGACTTTAGACAGCCCTTCGCCAAGTGATCCCAAGTAAACGGTTCCCGAGCTCGGAAACACGACGCGCGACACCTTCTCCAGCCGGGCCGCTTCGAAGACGTTGACTGTGCCCATGAAGTTCAAGCGTACGCCGCTGTAAGGACGCCGCTGGACTTCTTCGCCCAGGAAAGCCGCTAGGTGAATGATGCGATCGCACTCGTTGTCACGAATCGCTGAAATAATCGCCGGCAGATCCATCATATCGCCGCGGATCAGCGTGACTTTAGCGGTATCGACGCCGACGGCATTGAGCAATCGCTCGTTGAGCGCGACGTCGAATACCAGCGGCCTTTCGCCACGCTCGAGCAACATCGCAACCGCGTAAGCGCCAACCAAGCCGGAGCCGCCGGTTACAAGAATCCCCTTGTTAGCCATAATAGCTTTCCCCCATTGCAGAGACGTGCCTCTACTATATCAAACGGTATGTCGAGTCAACGCAGCGCGGCGCGTTTTCCCTAGTACCAATTCTACCGACGGGCGAAGCAGTCGCTGGAACGAGCAACAAGGGATGAGGGGTCATATTTATTATCCACGCGAAAGTGGAACCTCGTCATGCCGGCGCACGCCGGCATCCAGGTTCGTCCTGCTTGTACCAGGCGCGAAAAGGACTGGATTCCGGCTGGAGTCTATCCTGAGCGCCGTCGAAGGGCCGGAATGACGGACTAGAATGTCGACTTCTAGTCGACGATGCTGGAACCCGCTCGGCTTCGAGCCGAGATTGTTGATTGAAGCCGAGAGGATTTCAACTATCCCCGCGTGGGACATGGATTGCGCCCACGTGTGTCTTGACCTGACTATTTTTTCGCGCATTATGTCAGCCTGCGCGTCTAAGAATTGCAGAGGAGGAACCGGCCATGGCGTATCGTTTGGCGCTTGCGATTCTAAGCTTCTTAACCCTTTTCGCGGCGAATTCGCCTGCGAGGGCTCAAGAAAAACTCCGGCTCGCCTGGGCCGGCTTTAGCCCGACCAATAGCGCTATCTGGGTCATCGAAGATCGCAAGCTCATGCAAAAACAGGGAGTCCAGCCGGAAATCATCGCCATCAGTGCCAGCCCGACCGTGCTCCAGGCACTGCTGGCGAACGAAATCGACGCCGCCAGTATTTCAGTGACGACACTTACCAGCTCGCGCCTCGCCGGCGCCGATACGGTGATGATCGTCGGCGTGGTTCCGACATTCGTCGACCACATCGTTTCATTGTCGAATGTTACTGCAGTCGAGCAGCTCAAGGGCAAAACGGCTGGGGTCAACCGCTTAGGCAGCACGTCTGACCTAGGATTACGGCTAGCGCTAAGAAAACTTGGCGTTGACCCGGAAAAGGATGTAAAGATCATCCCCACAGGCGGCACCGCAGAAAGATTTGCGGCGCTTTCAAAAGGCATAACTCAGTTCACGATCATCCCGGAACCCTTCTTGACCCAGGCGGAAAAACTCGGCTTCCGAAATCTTTACAACATCAGCGACCTCAAGATTCCATTCTGGTGGAATGGTATCCTGAGCCGGGAAGCAATCATCAAGAGCAAACGGCCGTTGATACAAAAACTCACCCGCGCAATGGTTGAAGCGATCCACATCATCAAGACCGAGAAGGAATACGCAAAATCGCTTATCAAAAAGAATCTAGGAGTGGCTGATCCGGAAGGTCTCGAAAGAGCGTACAAGGACTACTCGAATGCCTTTCCGGAAGTTCCCTATCCAACCCCGGACGGGGTCAAAACCATGCTCGATGACTTGGCGCGCGCAAATCCCAAGGCCGCGAGTGCGGATCCGAGAACCTATGTCGACCTCAGTCTCGTCGCCGAGCTGGAAAAATCGGGATTTATTAAACAATTATACCGCAAGTGAAGGTAAGGGGCCGAGAATGGCCGATCGAGAATGGAGGATCGAAAGTGCTGAGTAAAGCTAAACCGAGGATAGAGGATTGAAGATCGAGGATGGATAATCCGCGAAGCGCTCACTGCCGACTGGCTGAGCGACAGAAGTCATCCGAGCGCTGGATCATACGATTGAGCATTGCACCGACCTTTTGCCAAGAATCGTCCAGAGAACGATATTGATTTCGGTCCAGATAGCCACAATCAAATGCGTGATCGAGCCACGCTTGCGTCTCCATTGCCTCACCTAACGCCTCGTCGATCTTGTTGATAAACGCCGCTGGATATCTTCGTCGAGCCCATGCTTCGGCGATCATTGCGTTGACGGCGCGCGACGAGCGGCGTATCTGATCCGTTAAAGAGAACCTTTCTTCCGGCGGAAAGCTCTTGGAGAACACGAAGATATTTCTTGCCTGTTCGCGAGCCAACTTATAAACCCCCAAGTCTCGGAAGCTCCTTATTTCGGCCATCGTGATTTGTCCCCTCCTAATACGCTGCAGCTCAGTGTCTTACTCGATCCTCTATCCTCTATTCTCAATCCTCGACCCGTTAATTCGAGTTTGGATTTTTTCTCCTGTTACGATAAGTGAAGATTTTCCAATCTCACTTTACAATCAGTGAAGTCAAGGGAGGCAATACCCATGGCAGACATAGTCTTGAAAGACGAGCACGAGCTACTACGACCCGGGCTCGGTCGTCTCAAAGGCAGAGTGGCGATTATCACCGGAGCCAATAGCGGCATCGGCCGCGCCACCGCGCGGCTGTTCGCGCGCGAAGGCGCCAAGGTCGTTTGCTGCGACATTCAAGAAACCATCTCACCGCGGATCGACCACCTCATTAAGGATAAAGAAGGCGGAGAAGCGGTCTTTGCCACCATCGACGTCATCAAGCAGGAGGACTGCGACCGCATGGTCAAAACGGCGCTCGACAACTTCGGTGACGTCGATATTCTGTACAACAACGCCGGCGCCGGCATTCGCAAGAAGCTGCACGAGCATACAGACGAGGAATGGAACTTCGTCCTGAATACCAATTTGAATGCGATGTTTCGCGGCGCGCGCGCGGTGCTGCCCCACTTCATCAAGAAACAAAGCGGCAACATCATCACCACCGCCTCGACCTTTGGGCTGTTAGCCTCTCCGGAATATCCCGGTTACTGCGCGACAAAAGCGGCGATCATTAACTTAACTCGCGAGATGGCGCTCGACTACGGCCCGCTCGGAATCAGAATCAACTGCGTCTGCCCCGGCGCCATCGAAACGCCGCGCTTCAGGGGTTTTCCGCCGCGGGCGACTTTAGGCGAAGGCATGACGGAAGAGCAACGAAAAACCATGGGTGGGACCAACAAGGCGCTGCTGCGCATGGGACGCCCAGAAGAGATCGCCTACGGCGTGTTGTTCTTAGTTTCGGACGAAGCGTCGTTCGTGACGGGACACGCGTTGGTCGTCGACGGCGGACAGACGATCGATGCGTAGCGCCGCGGCGCGGAATAACCGAGGATGGAAGATAGAGGATGGAGAATCGCGATCTTCTATCCTCTATCCTCTATTCTCGACCATCTTCGCCAGCGCGATTCACTACTCCAGTTATTTTCGGACGACGTACCAATTGTTCTGTATGTCGTGCGCGAGCTCGTGCTTCTCGATCGACCTAAAACCCGCCTTGGCGAGGTATTCGCGCGTTTTCTCTTCTCCCCACATCGCTCCCAGCCCTTCACCGCCCTGCGCTAACGACACGGTCATGCAGTGCATGCATGAAACAGTATAGAGAAAAGTGCCCAGTGGATGATCAAGATTCTTGTGCACGTCGCTCGATCCCTTGATGTCCTGCATGAGGTAAACGCCGTCGCGGCGCAAAGTGCGATGTATACCCTTGAGGACATTCAAAGGTTTGGCTTGGTCGTGGATAGCGTCAAAAGTCGTGACCAAATCGTAGGCATCTATTTCGGCGGTTTCGGCGAAATTGCTCAGGTCGGCAACGATGAATTCGACGTTACGCAACTTCTTCGCAGAAGCCCCCCGCCAAGCGGATAAAATCGCTTCGCTCGACAAATCCATACCGGTAAAGCGGCTTTTTGGATAAAGCTCGGCAAGTCGGTTGATAATCCGTCCACTGCCGCAGCCGACATCGAGCATATGAATCCCCGAACTGAGTTTGTCACCTAAGTTGGGCACCAGCAGCACGATGTGCGATTCGAGCGAAGAAAGTACCGACTGTCCGCTGTCCTCAGCCATGACTTCATGGAAACGCGGAAAATTGGCATATGGGACGCCACCGCCCTTTTTGAAGCACTCGACAATCTCGTCTTCAACACTGGCGAGAAGCGGAATGTACTGCGCGAACACACCGATGTTGTCAGCCTCGGCGGCGCGGGTGAGAAAAGCTGCATGCTCCGCGGGCAAGGAAAACTGACCTGTCGAGGGATCGACATCAACAATTCGACCGGTGACCATCGCGCCGAGCCATTCGCGCACGTAACGTTCATTGAGTTTAGCCTTCGCCGCAATACCAGCAGACGTCGCGGGGGCTAAATCGCGCATGGTGTCGAACAAGCCGGTCCGGTGACCGATGGAAATCATCAAACACAGCGCGCCATGGTTGAGCGTAGCTAACAATCGCTCGGCGAAGGCGCCAGCTTTATCCGAGTCAAAAGGCGATTCAACAGCCATTCTCTGTCCCTCCGAATCAAATGACGTGCGCTGCTTAGCCGAATACACGTCTCACTTCTGTTTCGACTTCTTCGTGGGCACGATTCCGACATAGCCGGCCGTGCGCGCTGCGGGATCAAACGTCGACTCTGCCATCAGTCCATCACTCCAAGACTCCAGTACTCCATCACGCCAAATATTTTCTTTGTTCACTCCCAGCTTGGGAAATTCCCTTCGCCCGCCAACTGCTTCATCCGTTCGTCAAGCTGTCGCATGTAACTTCGCCGATCGCCCGTCCAGGGCAAGGGTTCGCCGACGAACACATCACAGAAAAAAGGCACCAATATCGTCTCGCCTTTAGGCAACGCCTTGCCTAGCCCGTGTAGAAACACCGGAATTACGGGAACCGTTGGGTTGCTCTCGGCCAACCGCGCGATGCCGCCTTTAAAGCTCTGCATCTGCTCCGGCTCGCCTCGGCTGCCCTCAGGAAAAACAATGAGCACTTGGCCATCGGCGAGAGCTTGATTGCACGGTGCCAGCGGATTATCGTCACCTCGCGAAACGGTTCGTTTGATCGGCAAAATACCCACTACTCTCAGAGTGAACCATGAAAATAGCCGGGAGGTCATGAAATAATCCACCGCAGCGACCGGGTGAACCTTCGGCAGGAATCTGAGCGGAAACAGGCTCATTAACACCATCGTGTCGAGGTGACTGTTGTGGTTGGCGACGATGATCGCAGGTCCTAATTTAGGAAGTCGCTCTCGATGGCGCACGTTCAGACCGAGAATGATCAGCACAATCAAGCGAATGAACGCCCCGTAGAACAAGAAGCGCAGGAACGAATTCATCTCAGTAGTAGAGATAATAAATGAAATGAAAAAATAGCGGCGCGGTGTAAGTCAAGCTATCGATCCGATCGAGGATGCCGCCATGCCCTGGCAATATGCTGCCGCTGTCCTTGAGACCGATGTCACGTTTCAAAGCCGAGATCGTCACGTCGCCGATGAAACCGGCGTTGCTGATCAACAAGCCGGCCGCTATCGCAACCATCCAAGTCATCGGCGTAAGCCACTCTGCGAGCAGTACCGAAAGCAATGTGGTCGTCACCATGCCGCCGAGAAAACCTTCCCAGGTCTTGTTCGGACTCACTTTGGGAATGATTCTTTTTCGGCCCAACATTTTTCCCCAGACGTATTGCGCCACGTCGTTGAACTCGGTCAGAAAAACCAGAAACAGGACCAAGCCGGCGCCTCGCGCGCTTGGATTGTTGGCCTCCGGTAAGACCAAAAGATAAGCGATGTGGCTGATCCCGAACACCATCGTCATGATGCCCCAATGAAGCGTTCCCGCCGCGCGCAGAAATTCCTTGGTCTCACCGATGATGACCATGCGCATCGGTAGTAAGAGAAACACGTACACGGGAATGAAGATGATAAACATTCCATACCAGGCTTGAGCGACCCAGTAATACTGCACAGGGATCGATAGATACGCCCAGAACAGCACGCGCCTGTCGGCGCGCCGCGTCGGCACAATCGAAAGATACTCTTTGAGAGCCAAAAAACTGACGAACGCGAAGAAAGCCACCGAGACGTTGCGGCTCATGATGATGACGAGAGTGAATATAGAAACGATGAGCCACCAGGAGCGGATTCGTTGAACCAACTCGGTGCGATCCTTCTCAGGTGCGCGCCAACGCAGCATCGTGACCCAGGCCGATGCAACGACGAGAATGGCATAGAGACCGCCGAGCGACCATAAAACACGCGAGCTGACTTGAAACTGAATCACCCAACCTCCGCCAGTGCGCGCCGCGCACGATTGACGATCGTCACAAGCAACAGACCAAGGGTAATCAACAAAATGGCATCGACCCAGTACACCGGTTGGATGCCGATGCCCAAGAGCAAGCACAGCAAGCCGAATGCGAACGCCCGGTCGCTCTTGCCCATCGGCCCGTCATAGCGCCGCTGCGCGCCGATCTGTACCGCGATCACGCCGGTCATTTCGCTGACGATGGCTAGTATGGTAATTGCGACGATGTAGATCGAATTGACTCCCGGAACCAGCCCTAGCGGCAAGTATAGTGCCGTATCCGATAGCACGTCGCCAAGCTCGTTCAAGATCGCGCCAAGCGAACTCTTCATTCCGTACTCGCGCGCCAACATGCCGTCGATGGCGTTGAGCGCCATGCGAACGAACAGCACCAGCGGCATCAACAACAGCGGCCACTTTTCTGCGGGAAACAAAGCAATCAACGCGCCGACGATGAATGATAGGACTAGCGCTGTAACCGTCACGTGGTTGGCCGTGACTCCGGCTTCGGCTAGGGACTTGACCAACGGTCGCAGGAGAGCTTGGAAGCGTGGTTTGAGGTCATAGATGGAGGGCATTTGGCAACGCAACGCTATGCTGGCGACCAGAGCAATCCTATGAGTTCTCCGACACTTTTGACCAGCTGGCCGCGACCATGACCCAAGTAAAGTCCAAACTGAGCAATCAGCGAGTACGCGATGGCGAATTGGGCGACTGCATATCCCGCAATCGTAAACTGTGAAATGCTGACCAAACCCACACCAAACTGTGAGAAACCAAACCGCCGCAGGCGAATTGGCCGATGGCGATGATGCCCTTCGCCGAAACTGGCACGCGGTTCGGCCGATATTTGAACGATATATGCAGCAGCGGCCAACTTAAAAATGCCAGCTTCGACTTGTATTCAAAGCCGAAACCGTCCCACTTTTCGCGCGCCGGAAATGGCGTACCACAGTGGGGACAGGCCATCGCCTGTTCGGAAATCTCACGCCGGCATTCTCGACAAGCTTTCATTTGCCCTCCCACTAGAGATACGAGAGCTGGTTCCAGCCTTTCGTCCTCACCTGGTCGCGAGGAGATACTGTCGCGCGAAAACAGCGATCGAATCGGCAAGATCGATTGCCATTCGATCCAACTTCGCACGCGCTCGCAGATTGCTCCCGATCTCCAATTGAATCGCATCGATCAGAGTGCCGCGATGACTACCGTAGGTTCGCGTAGTGTAACCGCCGGTATAGCGCTGCTCTCGTGCCTCGCCGGCGCCATTTGGAATAACTTTGTAACCTTTCAATGCCAGCTGCCCAACAATGCTTTTTGCTCCGGTAAGCGCTTCGTTGCCAAACTTTTGCTGTAATGACGAGACACTTCTGCCGTTGTCCGTGCCGCGAAAAATAGTATCAGCCTCGGCGCCCTGCCCATGAATATCGAGCAACAAACCGCCCATCCAGCGCTGACGCACACGCTCAGAGGCGTCTTCGAGCGCCCGGTGATAGGCCTCGTAATAAGCCTTCGCCGCCGCGGACTCATAGGCCGCGGCGTGCGGCCGATTGGCATCGACATACTTTCGCTCGAAACGGGCGACAATCAGAAACGGCTTGGCATCCAATCGATCGCCGAGTGCACGGCCAATCGCTTCGGCAAGTTCGGCAGTGTTGCTGTCTCGTTCTGTAGTGAATTGCGGCACGCCGATGCCACGCCGGACCGGTACTCCCGGGATCGACTCGCGGCCGCCGTGAGGTGCGGAGAGAATAATCGGCAACATCCCCGCCCAGACGGTCAGCAGCTTCGCCGGTCCTTGCTCCTCCTGCGCAGAGAGGAGTCCATGGAGAAGAACGCCGATCGCGACCAGACCGACCTTCGCCAAGGCGCTCGTTCGAAAATTGCGCATGTGATGCATCAAGAGCGAAAGCACAAAATCAAACTGTGTCGGCTTTCCATCAACCAGATTCCGGCGGCCCGAGTTGCTCGATGACATATCCCTCTGGATAACTGGGGTGGCGCATTTCGGAGCGCAGCCGAGGATGACGACGGGACGGTAACAAACCACCAAGCGCGCCACGGAGACGCAGCACTCGAGGCACAACGTAGCGCATAAAGCGCGACGGTCGTGAAAAACCGAAAGCCTCGATCAGGGAAGCGTCCAGCAGCGAATAAATCGTCGAACGTACCAGCGGTGAGAGAAATCGGGGAAACCAACTCACGAACAGCTCTCGGGTGGCGGCGCCGACGCGCCGGTTCGCTTCCGTGAAGCGATAGTGTTGCCTTTCGTAGTCGCGGTTGAACTGTTCAAACGTCGTGTAATCCGACGGGATGTCTTTGATATTCATGCGCCGACCCACTTCACACCAAAAGTAAAAGTAGGCGAGCCGTTCGGTCTCGCACATGAGACGCCAGCCGAAACGCGCGTTCCAGCGGATCGGCTCGTAAATAAACGTCGACAAGACGTAGAGAAAATCTTCGTTCGCGATCGTGAAGCGTCCATGTTGTTGGTTCAGGCGCCGAAGCGCGCGCTTGCCTCGATCGCTATCGTATCCCCACTCCATAAGCTCGCTAATTATAATGTCCGTGTCGTCGTACCTTTTTTGAGGCCGTTTTTGAAATTCCCCGGTGCGGTCCAGCAGCGCCGCAATACTGGGCACGCAAAAAGTCCGAAACAGCGCGAACTCTAATGCTCGCGTCGTATCAAACGGAAAGTCGTAGCACGAGGAGAGAAAAACGATGCGTTGGTGGTCCTTGTCGGGATCAAGCTGTTGAATGGCGTGGTAAACGGCGTAGCGAGACATGTTGCGGATAATTGGCCCTGGCGCGGCAATAAGACTTAACGCAGCATTATTTCGGCTCTGGTGCCTTCGCTGTGAGCTTCTTTAGAAACTCCGGCGGAAAAGGCTCGGCTTGGAGCTCCCTTGCCTGTTTCACCTTGACCCAAGCTTCCGAGTATCTCTCTTGATCGTACAACGACATGGCCCACTCGCGCCAGCTTGGCGCGTATTTCGGATTGAGTTCCAAGCTCTCGGTAAAACGATTATTGGCAACCACGAAGTGATGGGCGCGATCCAACTGCTTATCGGCTGGCAGCCGCGCGGCATATTCCGAGTGAAGGGTACCCAGATCGCATAGGAGCGCGACCCGCTGGTTCGAATCGTCGATCAGCTCGCGGGCTGATTCCAGCTGTTCGATAGCGTCGGCCAATTTTCCTCTTTCGCTGAGCACTGCGCCAAAACCCCAATAGACGCTATAGTTCTTGGGATTCAGCAGCCACGCTTGATTGAAACGTTGCATTGCCACATCGCCTTGCTTTGCTCGGATCGCCGCCCAGCCTTGCGTCGCGAGCGCGTTGCTGGCAGCCTGCCGGCTACCATATCTGAGTGTCGTATCGCGGATAAACGCCTCGTCCGCATGCTTGAGATTATCCGGTCGCGCGATCTTTGGCTGGCCAAACATCGGCAGCATCTCCGAGCCATCGCTCTGCCCGTGCGCTGAATTACTCGCGATCAAAAGAGCGATCACCAAACACGTCAAGCCTAAACGTATCTTCCGTGACGCTTGCCCGTCAATTCGTAAACCAGAACTTACTTTCATCAATAAAAATCTACCCATGACGCATCATAACACGGGATTTTTCCCAGTGCCCCAATTGTTACCTTGACACTTCAAAAGTTCTAGGGCTATTTTGGCAACAAATCAAATCGAGGGAGTTCCAATGATCGAAGGACTGAAAGACAAAGTGGTCATCGTTACCGGAGGCGGCCACGGCATCGGGCGGGCGTATTGCCATGGCTTTGCCGAAGCGGGCGCCAAAGTCGTCGTCGCCGATATCGACGCACCGGCCGCGGAAAAGGTTGCCGGCGAAGTGATCAAGCAGTTCGATGCCAAAGCGCTGGCTGCAAAGGTCGACGTGGCGGGCGAACAATCGACTAAAGACATGGCCAAACTCGCGCTCGATAAGTTTGGACAAATCGACATCCTGATCAATAATGCTGCTATCTTTGCAACCATTCCGATGAACCGCGGCGGTATCGACAGCATCGACCCGGCCGAATGGGACCGCATGATGGCGGTGAATTTGAAAGGCTTGTTCTTCTGCTGCCGCGCCGTGCTGCCCACTATGCGCCGCCAGAAAACAGGCAAGATCATTAATATTTCATCCGGCACGGTATTAAACGGCAGCGCCGGGCGCATTCATTACGTGACTTCGAAGGCCGGTGTCATCGGCTTTACCCGCACCCTCGCCCGCGAAGTCGGCGACGACAACATCAACGTCAATGCCATCGCGCCCGGTTCGACTCTTTCGGAGGACAATCCGTCCGAAGAGGTACTTAAAATGCGCGGCGCGCGGGTCGGCGACCGCTGCTTGAAGCGCGTCCAATTACCTAAGGATCTGGTCGGCACAGTGCTCTTCCTCGCATCGCCGCTTAGCGATTTTATGACCGGCCAAACCGTCGCCGTGGACGGTGGCACGGCATTTCTATAATGCGGTGTTTGGGAAACTTGTTAAGGGCTATCCCTATCCGTCATGCGGTGAAAACCGATATCCAGTAGGGGCGGGTTTGAAACCCGCCCCTACGCTCGGATTCCGGGTCACGCCGGCTCGCGAAATGACGATCGAAATCTACTAAAAACTTCTTAGAGCCACCAATGACTGAATACGAACACCGAACGATTATCGCCGGCGATGTCAAGACCCATTTTTTGGAGGCGGGCAGCGGGCCCGATTTAATTTTGCTTCACGGTGGCGAGTACGGTGCTTCGGCCGAGATCACGTGGCGCCATAACATCGCTGCGCTTGCCGAACGGTTTCACGTCATCGCTCCCGACATTCTCGGTTGGGGACAAACAGAGAAGATTTACAGCTTTTCAGATCCAGCTGGATTGCGCATCCGACATCTGCAGAGATTCCTGGAAACCCTGGGAATCGGCAAAGCATTCTTCGTCGGCAATTCCGCCGGTGGTGGACTGGTTCTCAGAAGCGCTGTGCGCCATCCGCTGCCTTTGCAAATCCAAAAAATGGTGACCATCTGCGGCAACGCCAGTGTGTTCAAGACAACGTCGCAAGCAGATCTGGATAACTACACACCGTCGATGGAGAACATGAAAAAAATCGTCGCGCTGCTTTACCACGATCCCAAGTGGCAAACCGAAGAAAACATCCGCGAGCGTTACGAAAGCTCGATCATTCCCGGCGCCTGGGAGGCATTGTCGGCGGCCCGTCTAAGGAGTCCGGTTCACCAAGTGCGCTCGACCACCGAGGCATTCGTCAAGCAGCTTTCACAGCTCAACATCCCGCTGCTCATCATGTCCTGCGAGCACGACCCGCTCAATCAGCGCGATTGGGACGTCAACTTTCAGAAAATTATCCCCGGCTCCAAAGTGCATCGCTTCATGAACTCGGCCCATGAACCGCAGGTCGAAGAGACCGAGGAGTTTAACCGCGTGCTGGTCGAGTTCCTCCTGAGTTAGATTTGAATACGTCGGGACTGATTGAGCCGCTCTTGTCGCACCGTGAAGTTACGAATCGGCATACCGGCGAAAGCCGGTATCCAGGTACGTTTCGTTAAACATAAAATGATTGGATTCCGGCAGGAGTCTATCCTGAGCAAAGTCGAAGGGCCGGAATGACGGCTCTGGAGATGTTAATGACCGTATCTTTTGTAACACGCGGCTTCATCGTAATTTCCGCACTGCTTCATCTCTCGAGTACCCCATCTGCGTTCGCGCAGCTAACCCGTCTAAAAACTTCGTACAGCGCCCTCACCGCCAACATGGCGGCCTATTGGCTGGCGAAGGACGCGAAGATTTTTGAAAAGCATGGGTTAAGCGTCGATGTTGTTCTGATCGAAAGCGGCGTCACCACGGTCCAGGCGTTGACCGCCGGTGAAACCCAGATCGCCATGGGAGGCGGCACAGTCGCGGTCAGCAGCAATCTTGCCGGCAGCGATATCGTATCGATCGCCAGCATCGAAAGCCGCCTCCCCTACGCGCTGCTCTCGCAAAAAGACATCAAGACCATCGATCAGTTAAAAGGCAAACGGCTGGCGATTTCCCGCTTCGGCAGCGCTTCTGATTTGGCCGCGCGCCTGATCTTGCAGCGCTACGGATTGGTCGCCGACAAAGACGTAACGATCCTTCAGACCGGCGGCACGAGCACGCGCCTTTCCGCTCTACACAAGCGCAGCGTGGACGCAACGATCCTCACGCCGGAGTTTTTCACGCTTGCCAAGAAAGCCGGCTTCACGATCCTCGCCGATCCGACGCAATATGATATTCCGTTCCCCCAGCTGGAAGTCATCACTAGCCGCGCGTTTCTTAAAGCCAATGCCGACGTCGCGACGAGATATCTGCGCGCGATTATCGAAGGCATCTACGCGGTCAAAAATAACCCCGAACCAAGCATCCGCGCCCTTGGAAAATATCTCAAGATCGATGATCGAGAGGCTCTGGAAGAAGTCTATCGCCTGTACCGCGAGATCTATCCAGCAATACCGCATGTCTCACCCGCGGCCATTCAAACCCAGCTCACCTGGATGGCGGAACGCGATCCGCGGGCGAAAGCAGCCAAACCGGAACAATTCATCGACGGGACGATTTTGAAGGAGATCGAAAAGAGCGGGTTTGTTTCGCGGCTCTATCAAAAATGAATTGGTTGACGAACGACCACGCAGCAAGCTGCGGGGCACAAAAGACATTGATGAGAATTTTTTCAAAAGTTGTCACCCCCGAATGTAGTAATCGGGGGTCCAGTCGGAGTTTCGCCTGGATTCCCGCGAAAAACATGCGGGAATGACGAACTTTTTGCGGCACAGCACGCTGTGTGGAATCGAACCTGCCGTGATTTAAAAAGGCTGGGCATACTTCGACTCTCGCGCTCGAATTGATAACTGTCGAACTTAAGGTTAGGTGGGCGTGTCAGCATACGGTTCCGCGGCGATCTGATACGAGTCTTCATAAACAATAAGCCAGGCCTAGTAGTCGCAATCATTTCGGTATGAATTCCATGGCCTTCCAGGATTACCATAATCTCCCTCATTTTGGCGATGTGTTCGGATGCGGACTCCTTGAACCAGCTGATAGCTACTTTTTTCGCATGCGGTTTTGAGGACCGGGTGAAAGTTGTCGGACGCCGGAGATTTTTTTGAAACCATTTATAGATTTCACGATAGACCTCTTCCTCGTGATGAACCAAATCACCTCTCGCCTCCAGTTCAGTCATGGCCTGAAATATCCCCTGTCGCCGGCTTGAGTCTCGGTCCACTTGTTGAATTACAAATCGGACGTACACAAAATTCGAAACTTTTTCGAAGCGTTGCTCAAGCCCGGAGCGTGAGGCCTAAAATACCACGTCTATCAATGGCACACCGATTAACAACCAAAGATATCTATCACCGCTCCTGCGTGATTTCCGGCCGCTTATTTCCGAACCCGGTTGCCTGCTGGAATGCGTGAGCTATCTGTAGCACTCCGAAATCATTGCGATGCCGGCCGACGATCTGGATGCCGACCGGCAACCCATCGGCGGTAAAACCCGCGGGCACCGAAATCGCCGGACAAAAGGTCGGCGTGATCCAATACGCGCTCTTCATCCACGCGATGTAGTGCTCCATTTCCACGCCTTCGATTTCGCGGGGCCAGCTCATTGTCGCATCAAACGGCGCCACTTGATTCACCGCGCAGACAAGAAATTCATATTTTTCCTGGAACACACGCATGCGCTCCATCAGTTCGCCATGCCGTGTCATAGCATTGGCCACGTCGGCTCCCGTGAGCCTGCTTCCGGATTCGATCTGCCAGATCGCTTCCGCCTTCATTTGATGCCGATGTTTCTCTAGCAACGGGCCGAGTGTGTGCCAGTAATTCCATGCGCGAAGAGTAATAAATATCTCATCGGCGGCGCGCAGATCGGGACAGGCATCTTCGACGATGCATCCAAGATCAATAAAAGTTTTCCGCTGCGCTTCCAAGACCGATCGAACGCGGCGGTCGAGCGGCAGGCCACCGAGATCAAGACACCAGGCAACTCGCACATCCTTAAAGTCGCGATCCAATGGTTTGGCAAAGATCGAAGGCTCAGACGGATAAACCGCCGGATCACGCGGATCGACCCCGGCCATGGCACTGAGCAAGAAGGCAACATCGATCACCGAACGCGCCATTGGACCCTTGACGCTAAATCCCAAGAACGGCAGCAGCGTCGGCGCGGTCGGCACTAGCCCGACAGTAGGGCGAAAAGCGACGATGTTGTTGAAGTTGGCCGGATTCCTCAATGAACCGCCGAGGTCGCTTCCACTGGCCAGCGGTAACAAACCCGCGGCAAGCGCCGCGCCAGCGCCTCCGCTCGAACCACCCGCACTCTTCTTGAGATCGTAAGGATTGAGTGTCGTGCCATAGACTTCGTTGTAGGTGTGCGAGCCCATGCCGAATTCAGATACGTTGGTCTTGCCGATAGGGATCACGCCGGCGTGCTTCAACCGCTCAACAAGAACTGAATCCTCCGCGGGCATGAAATCTTTGAAGATCGGCGACCCGCGCGTCAAAGGAAAACCGACCGCCGCGTCCAAGTCCTTAAAGGCGAACGGCAACCCATGGAGCGGTCCCACATCGTCGCCTCGCGCCAAACGCCTATCAGCCTCGTCCGCGAGAACAAGGCATTTATCATCGGGAAGTTTGGCGACTATCGCATTGATCTTTGGATTGACCCGCTCGATCTGGGCGAGGAACGCGGTCATGACTTCGCGCGCGGAAATGCCACGCGCGCGGATCACCTGTGCCAGCTCGCAAGCACTCATGAAGCATATTTCGCGGTCTGCGTCTGCGCGGGAGTTCATGCACTTTGCAATTCTAGTGTCGTACTTCCAAAATCCATTTAATAATTCAGGCATTCCGAACGACACGGTGAAGGGCGGGGCGAGCCGGAATCCAGGGAAGAGGCCTGGATGCCGGCATTCGCCGGCATGACGGCGAATAGACGAATAACTTATTTGATCAACTTTAGTTCCACTCCCGCAGCATGGAGAGAGATATGCCCGATATGGCCGGAAAGGAAATCCAATCTAAATCCCCGGCTCCTTTACACCGATCGGCGGCTTGGCAATGTTTTTAGAAATTTCGCCCACATCCCAAAGTCTGGAGAACTTCAGCGCGCGCGGGCAGTGGCTGTAGGACTCTTCAACGTCGAGCAGCAAGCCTTGAAGGACTTCCGCTTTTTCGTCGGGGTCAAAGACTTCAAGCTTGGCATCGCTCAACTGCGACCTATCGACGACCGTCACCCGCCCATTGATTCTGACCGTTGAATTGTGCCCGGGGATTAAAAAGATCAGGCCGACTTTCGGATTGTGTTCGATATTCCCGTAGCCGTGGAATAGCTTATTCCCAGCAACATCTGAAATGAACAACTGCTTGTCGTTCAGGATTTTGACAAACCCGGGCGTGCCGCCCTTGGGTGAAGCGTCACAATCGCCCGCTGCATTGCTCGTCGCCATGACACAAAATGGCGAGTGTCGAATAAAATCTTGTACCCACGGAGCCATGTGCGGCCTGACTTTTCCCGCGGTGCGTTCCACCGGATAGCCGAATTTGTCTTGATACTTTGTACTCATTGGTCACTCCCTGAATCCGCCCTCACAAGTGGCTAACCCACGGAAAGCCGGAACTTTCAAAGTTTCTTAATCATCGTCTCCTGCTGAGCTCGGATAACACTTCAAGTTGTATTTCTTGAATCTGCGCCAGACGCTCCCACTGATGCGACAGCAGATGATCGACTTTCTCATGAAGATGTCTGATTTCCAATTCGGCCTTGAGGTTGACCTGGTAATCGTGCTGCGAGCGGACCCGGTCTTTTGCCTCCTGGCGGTTCTGGCTCATCATGATGATCGGCGCCTGAATTGCAGCGATGCACGATAGAATCAAATTCAGCAAAATATACGGATACGGGTCGATCGGCCGGGAGTAGAGCACGAAAGTGTTTAGACCAATCCACAATGCGAGAAACGCGCCGAATGAGATCAAAAACGTCCAACTGCCGCCGAACGTAGCGATCCGATCCGCTAGCCGTTCGCCGAATGTCCAGTCTCCCTCAAATTCCGTATCGACATCCTTTGAAAGCGTTTCGTGTTCGCGAAGACTGTGCAGCACTTCATGCTCAAGGGAACTTAGATCGCCTTTTTCGGATTCCAGGAGTGTATGGACGTATTTGGAACGATAGTGGTTGAGATCAGGTCGACAAATAAGCTGATCCTGCGACCATTTCGGATGCTCGCGCAGAATCTCGTTGGCAATCACATCGCGCACCGCGATTCCTGGCACTAGATCGCGCAAGTGAAAACTCTTGCCGCAGACAGCACAGGTTTTGGATTCTTTGGCGTTGGCCATGACGCTATTGAGAGTTGAGTGGGATATGTAACAAAGGATTATTTTTTGTCTAAAAAAGTCAGGCGCTCGGCCATGGGCGTTTCGGGAAAAACATAGCCGCAGGCGCGGCAGGTGCGGAGCTTTTCGTCGGCGTTGAATTCGGCATAGACCGCGGAAACCTGCGAAGGGATATTTCCCTGGTTGACCATGCGCGACAGCACCAGATCATCGCATTCCTCGCAAAACCAGGCGAATTCTTCTTTCTCTTCCTCGCGCCGCTTGCGCTCAATCACCAAACCCCAGGTATTCTCGAAACGGCGCGGTGAGTGTGCCAAGCCGCCGGGACAAACAAATATCTCTCCTTCTTTGATCGTCACCGCCTGCCGACGTTCGCCTTCGGGCTTGAGCACGAGCTCCATGTCGCCTTGGACCTGGTAAAAAAACTCGTCTCCGGGTTCGATGTGAAAATCGAGCCGAGTATTCGGTCCGCGCAAAATCATGACAAGAAAATCCTTGTGATGAACAAGAAGCTGGTTCGTTCTAAAAGGCGGGTTGAAGTAAGACTGGTTTTCCTCGACCCATTTTTTGAGATGGTAGGTAGATAGCAAGTCCATATCACACCTTCTTCGCGCATTCTCTGGCGACTCCGTCGGTCAGTGCCCACCAGATCGCCAAGCCTTTACGCAGTGCTTTGAGCACGCGAATCTGTAACTCATTTGTTGTCGCGAATTGTTCCACTAACTCGTAGCCGATGTTGCTGTGCTCGGTGTCGGCTTCGCCATGCTCCGCGAAGAATTCGATATCGTGCGGCTTCAAACCGTAATGATCCCGGAATGCTCGGAAGAACTTGCCGCCGGTCAATTGATTGGAAAACTCGTTGCAGCAATTGGTCGAAGCCACCTGTTCGAGAATGTGGTTGCTTCTGAGCGCAATGTCGAGCCAGCCGACGCGCGCCAGAACCGTCGTCGGCAAAAAATCTTCTTCGGCCTCGCAGCGCTCCAATTCCTTGGCGGGAATGCCGATGCTTTCACCGAATCGGAGAAAAAGCGCGCGGTGGCCCAAAACCGGACGCGGCGAACCTTCGAAGTATTTGTAACCGACTTCGGAATGAATAATGTCGACGAATTTCTTATGGATCTCAGGATCGTGGATGCCGGACAATTGGCAGCGCACCAACTTCGCCGTATTGATCGCGACGTTGTAGGCAAATATCCCCCATGCCTCTTTCGCCCAAACTCGAATCGCCGCCAACGGCAGCTTGCCTTCGTATAGATCGAGATAGAACGGGTGATGCAAACGCGCGTGGCCGTTCTTTACTTCGTCCACGAGTACATCGCAAAATTCCTTCGGCGACAGCGTCTTTCCACTCAAAACTGCCTCAGCAGACATGTTCACCTCGAACAACCGTTGAGTTGTGAAGCCGCAGTTGGAACCACCCTATGGTTTACGTTTCCTGCGCTCGTCAAACTTGAACTTGTTGGCGTTGCAAGCAATCTCGACGCGATTGCCGTCGGGATCGAGAAAACTAATCGACCGATTACCGGCGACTACTAACGTCTCCGGTCCACTCACGATGGGAATCTTGTGCCGTTTCAAGACGGGATGGATCTTATCGATGATATCGTTCGAGTCGACGTAGATGCAGAAATGATGCAGCTTGGGTACGCCATTTTCTGCCGCGTGTTTCGTGCCCTTCGGCAAAGCCTGCAATGCAATATCGTGATGTTCCTTGCCGTAACTCAAAAAGATCATCTTCGTTCGAAGATTGCGAGCGGACACTTTCAGTCCGAGAATCGAACGGTAAAACCGTGCCGATTTTCTAAGATCCGCCACATTGAGAACGATATGTCCCAGCGCGCCGTTTTGTATGTTCATAGGAGGCTCAATAAATAACGACGCTCACTGCCTGTCAAGTCGCATCCAGATCGGGTAGTGGTTCAGTTAGAGTGCGCTACGAATCTTCAGGTCGAGAAAGATTCCTCGCTTCCGCTCGGAATGACAGCAAACCAACTAATTTGTCATCTCGGACGAAGTGAGAGATCTTGAGCTAACTGAACCACTACCCCAGATCGATTGGCTAATTCATTTGACAACGGTTTCGTAAATACGACATATTCCGCGCGGACACATAGAAAAGAGGCACGAGAAATGAAACTCATAGTCGTGATGGGCGAATACCCGCCCGAAGAAGACGAGCGACGCAGACAGGCCGTATTGAAATGCGCTTCTCCAGGCACGGAGATCGGCTTCGGTGTAATCAAAGCGACGTTCTTTCGCCGCTCCAACTCCCAAGTCAATTCCCTTTCCGCGGGACCTCTCGTAGCCGAAGTCGCTCAAAAGGCGGAAGCCGACGGCTACCATGCCGTGGTGCCATTCGGAACCCTAGATGCCGGAGTTGAGCTGGCAAGGAATTTGGTCCGCATTCCCATCGTAGGCGCGGGACAGTCCGTTCTGCATCTTGGCGCGCAGCTAAGCAGCCGTTTGGGTGTGATCGCCTATGAAGACAAAAGCATTCCTTTCATGCGCGAGCAGATGCACGCGTGGCGGGTCGCCGATTCGGTCGTCGCCATTCGCGGCATCGGAATCCCGCTCCCTGAAAGCACAAAGAGCCGCGACATCATGCGTGAGCGATTTATCCAAGTGGCCCGTGACCTGATCGACAATCACGACGCCGAGGTCATCGTGCCCATGGGCGTTACCATGGTGCCCGTGCAATATTCACCGCAAGAGTTCGCAGAGGAGCTCGGCGTACCGGTGATGGACGCGCTTAAGACCAGCATTCAGACGGCGGAGATGATGGTGCGCATGGGGCTGACTCACAGTACCAAGACGTATCCGCGGCCGACAGCGAAATGATCGGGAATCGGCATCTTTGTGGCAATCCCCCCGTCGCTCCGGCCGAGATTTCTCATGTCCTTGATGGTGTCCTCCCTATGACGTCAAAATCTCCTGGAACGAATCACTCTTTGCCGCTCCGATAGAACCGAATCTGCACTCTTTCCACCGTCGCCATCCCGTCTCTGATCGCGTTGTCGATGACGGGAAGGAAGGCGTCGATTTTTTCCGCCGTGTCGACGATTTCAACGTGATGGGTTGGAAAAATGAGGAAATGCAATTAAGGCATATGGCGCCGGAGATCGTATATCCGAGCCCGCGAAACCCTAGAATAGACTACCGAAAAGGTCTAGGATCATTCCCGGGAGAAGCACAGCTTCTATTCTCACGCGCTAACTTGGTGGTTCATCCGATCGGATCGAGGTGGCCATGAAAATCTTCCTCGGGAAAAACATCGTAAGGACGAGCTGTTTTGCGGTTATCCTATCCGGCGCCGTGTCGACAGCGATGGCGCAAACAGCCGGAAAGGTTCCCGGCGAGGTAATCGATCACGCGCTCGCTCATGGAACCGTGTTGGTGCTCGTTGGTTTGAACACGCCGTGGAAAATGGAGTCAACATTGAGCGAAGATCAAGTCAACGCTCAGCGCGACGCCATCGCATCCATCCAGAAGAATCTGCTCACCGAATTGGAAGGAAGAACCTACAAGGTTATTCGTCGCTACGATCGCATTCCCGGTATTGCCTTAGAGGTCGGCGCGGATGCTCTGGCGGAGTTGGCGCGTTCGGTCAACGTAACGAACGTATTGCTCGACCGTCCTGCGGCAAATGAGGAGAGCGTGTCGGCGGAAAAGGTACCGGCGCAACTGTTCAAGCGGGTGGCAAACGACGGCACCATTCTCGTGCTGGCGGGATTACGAACCCCGTGGCAGCGCGAAGATCAACTAAGTGAGGAACTGATTGCGTTGCAACGAAAGGCGATCTTGAGCGCGCAAAGCTATGTCCTGGCGGAGTTGGGTGGCACGCAGTTCAGAGTCACGCGCCTCTATCGGAGCATACCAGGCATCGCGCTCCGCGTCGGTTTGGATGCTCTGCAAGTGCTGCAAAATTCCCCCGCGGTAACGAACGTAGTACAGGATCGTCCTGCGACGAGGTCGCGCTAGCGTTGCACGCTCTCTGCCTTCAGCGACGTAGGATCTCTGCGTGGTCGACATCGGGCGAATTAGTTGCGATCTTAAGTCTCCGACTCCCGCCTTCAAATAAAATTCCTTGACTCAACCCCCTTGAGTTGGCGCGCCTCAACTCGCAATGCCGAATGCATGAAACGAGAACGGTCTCCCTCTAATGGGTTTGCCGTATTGAGTCCATAAACGCCGAGTCGAGCAAGTGGACAGAATGAATCGAGCTTGCTGAAAAATTGTTGCCGTCATTTGCCGCTACGCTTATACCTGAATATACTCAGGCGACCCGACACGGTGGATTGTCGCTGACAGGAGGGACAAAGGGAAAACAGCCATGATGGTGAGAACAATTTTATGGACAGGCGCTTTGGCGCTTCTCTGCACGACAAGCGCGCAGGCGGGGGCGACGGCCGACGCGGCCGTAAAAAAGGGTTTTCTTCGCTGCGGCGTGAACACCGGCATTGTTGGGTTCGCGCAGCCGGACAGCAACGGCGAATGGCGCGGCGTCGACGTCGATTTTTGCCGCGTCGTCGCCGCCACATTATTTGGCGATGCGCGGAAGGTTCGCTATACGCCGCTGACCACGCAGCAACGCTTCACCGCTTTGCAATCGGGCGAAGTCGACATTCTTTCGCGCAATACCACATGGACGATGACGCGCGATGCCAGCCTCGGGGTGAATTTTGTCGGCATCAATTTTTACGACGGCCAGGGATTCATGGTGACGAAAAAGCGCAATGTGAAGAATGCGACACAGCTGAGCGGCGCGACGATTTGCGTGCAACCAGGTACCACCACGGAGGTCAATCTTGCTGACTATTTCCGCGCCAACAGCATGAAATTCAAGCCCGTGGTGATCGAAAAGTTAGAAGAAGTGCTCAACGCTTACTTTTCCGGACGGTGTGATGTTTACACCACCGACGTGTCTGGGTTGATCTCGGCGCGCGCCGCGCGCGCCGCCAATCCCGCCGACCACGTGATCCTCCCTGAGGTCATTTCGAAAGAGCCGTTCGGACCTGCGGTGCGACATGGCGACGATCACTGGTTCGACGTCGTGAAATGGTCGCTGTTCGCCACGATCGAGGCCGAGGAACTTGGCCTGACCTCAAAGAACATCGATCAGCAAGCAAAAAGCACGAATCCGGTGATTCAACGCTTCGTCGGCGCCAAGGGCGAATTCGGCAAGATGCTCGGCTTGGACAATCGCTGGGCGTACAACATCGTCAAACAGGTGGGCAACTACGGCGAGAGCTTCGAACGCCACCTGACACCCTTGGGACTCGATCGCGGCCTGAACAAACTTTGGAATCGGGGCGGACTCATGTACGCTCCCCCAATACGCTGAACGCGGCAGTCGCCAAGTTTTCCTGACCTTCGATGCCGCCCCTCGAATCTCGTCGCGCCGGCCGGACCGCCGGCGATAACAAATTTATGGGCCCTTTCGATCCGCCGCGCGTCCGTTCCATGGTTTACCAAGCGTTAGTCGCGGCGGCCATCACACTTACCGCCTGGTACCTGATCGCCAATGCTATGGACAATCTCCTGGCTCGGCGGATCGCCAGCGGCTTCGGCTTCTTGTCCCGTGAAGCCGGTTTCGAAATCGGCGAGACGACATTGCTGTTCTACGACGCGGGCGACACCTATCTGAGAGCTATCGCAGTCGGCTTTCTCAATACATTTCGTGTCGCCTCGCTGGCTATCATTTTTTCGACTGTGCTCGGCGTATTGATCGGTTTGGCGCGCTTGTCGCCCAACTGGTTACTCGCGAAGCTTGCCTCAGCATACGTCGAAACGCTTCGCAACGTGCCACTGATCGTGCAACTATTCTTTTGGTACTCGGTCATTACGGAGAGACTCCCCGCGCCAGCAGAGGCCCTGAATCCGCTGCCAGGCATTTTCCTCAGCAACCGCGGCTTCGCATTCCCTGTTCTCGTCCCCGGAGCGCCGATCGCGCTGGAGCACCCAGTCCTAAGTGGTTTCAATTTTTCCGGCGGCGGTCTGCTGTCGCCCGAATTCGCCGCGCTCCTTCTTGGTCTCTCGCTTTACACGGGAGCTTTCATTGCGGAAATCGTCCGCGCCGGAATCCTCGCGGTGGACCGTGGACAATTCGAGGCGGCCTATTCGCTCGGCTTGAGCCGCCGTCAAGTTACGCGCTTTATCGTCCTGCCGCAGGCACTCCGCGTCGTCGTGCCGCCAATCAGCAGTCAATATTTGAACTGCACCAAAAACAGCTCTCTCGCGGTGGCGATCGGTTATCCGGATCTGGTTTCCATCGTAAACACGACAATCAATCAGACCGGTCAGGCGATCGAAGGAATCGGCATCATCATGCTGGTGTATTTGACGATCAGCCTGACCATCTCCGGTATCATGAATTGGTACAACCGCCGGTATGCGCTGCGAGGAATGAACCCATAATCATGCCGCACATCGACTCCTGGTCCCAATGGTGGCGCGCCCGATTATTTTCAAGTTGGCTCAATTCGCTTGCGACTCTCACGATCCTTTATCTCGGTTGGAAGATTATCCCATCGCTAATCGAGTGGGCATTCGTCCACGCCGTCTGGGCTCCTCGAAACGCCGCTCTTTGCCGGGCTGTGATAGGCGCTGGCGCCTGTTGGGCATTTATCGCGGAGAAGTACCGTTTCATTTTGTTCGGCACTTTTCCCGCCGACCAGCACTGGCGGCCGGCCTTGGCCATCGCAATACTGATGGTGCTCTATCTGCTCAGCGCCTTACGCAACATGAAACGATCGCGCCTCGCTTACTTTTGGTTAGCGGGTCTGGCAGCGATCGGCGTACTCATGTGGGGCGGAGTGTTTGGCTTGAGCTACGTTGAAAACGAACGCTGGGGTGGACTGACGTTGACGCTCTTGCTCGCCACTTTTGGCCTGGCATTCGCGTTTCCACTCTCGATATTGCTCGCGCTCGGGCGACGGTCGGCAATGCCTGTCGTTCGTTGGCTCGCCATCGCCTACATCGAGTTGATCCGCGGCGTTCCGTTAATATCCGTTCTGTTTATGGCTTCGGTTATGCTGCCGCTTTTCCTGCCCCCTGGGGTATCCATCGACAAGCTCTTGCGCGCCCAGCTCGCCATGATTCTTTTTGCCGCCGCTTATCTCGCTGAAGTGGTGCGCGGCGGACTCCAGGCCATACCGCGCCAGCAAGAAGAAGCGGCCCAAGCCCTTGGACTGAGTTATTGGCAACGGACCTCCTACGTCATCCTGCCTCAAGCGCTGCGGATCGCGATTCCGCCTTTGGTCAATACCTTCATCGGCTTTTTCAAGGACACCTCCCTCGTTGTCATCATCGGCCTTTTCGACTTTCTGACGACGATCAAAGTTTCCCTCACGGAGCCGGCCTGGACCGGATTCGGCGTTGAAGCCTATTTGTTCGCAGCACTCGGCTATTTCTTCTTTTGTTATCCGATGTCGCGTTACAGCCAGATTATCGAGCGGGAGACGGCTCCCGACAGACGGATATCCATTCTCAGGGAGAATTGAGCTGAGGGTCGGAATGATTTCCCTATGCCTACATGACGCTAACCTGCGGAAGCGTATGTCGCCGCGAATATCCCTCCTCCCCAGTGGCTAAATGAACTACCCCGCAGCAAGCTGACCGGATATCAGAAGATAGCGATGAGAACTTACCCCAAAGGCGTCACCCCCGAATGTTTTAATCGGGGGTCCAGTTCCGGTCTCGCCTGGATTCCCGATAGAAGCATTCGGGAATGACGGACTCTATGAGGTCTGGGAATAGCTCTTCACGCCCGATTCCCCTATTGCTCGCTGCTCGTCTCTGTCACAAACTCGCGCGAAATTAGTAAACGCATTCGGGTCATCTCATTTGGGTTTGCGCAACTCTTCGAGCAGGCTCTGAATGGGTTTGAAATCCATCCACTCAGGTCGGTTGATCCAGAGGTATTCCTTGTCCTTTCTCCTCTTTGCAAGGGGCGGCAAAATTTCCTGGGGCAAATCCTCCCTGAGTGAGCCGACCCTCAGCTCGTCTGTATTCGCTTGACGAAAGGCAATTTGTCCCTCCAAAGAGAGAAACCAGTTAAGGAAAACTTTTGCGCCATTGGGATTTGGATGACGGTTCATCAAAGCCAACGCTCCGGAACCGGACCCAAGCCCAGGTTTCTCTTCGACTTGGTAGGGGTTTAGCTCAGCTACGGGAAGGCCTTGCATGGCGGCCCGGTCGATTCGCCGGCACATGAAACAGAGCGGAAACTTTCCCTGAGATAACCAGTCGGTACCCTGGCGCAGTTCGCGAAACATCGTCGGCTCCATGTCGCGGTAAACCCGCTCGATAAATTTTGGCCCCAGCTGAGGATGATAGTAAACGTAGGTCAGTGCGGTTGAGCCCTGGTTCGCGCCCACTTGGAGTGCCGCATACTTTCCCTTCCATTGCGGCTGGACTAAATCCCATGCCGATTTGATTTCTTTCTCATTGATGAGGTTCGTGTTGAACGAGATCGGCGGGCCATAGAGAGCGCTCTCGTACATGAAAATAAACTGATTCTCGGGCTCGATATAGTGGTGCTTGCCCATCCACCATTTCGACAAGTCGGTCACACCCGGATGAACTAACATCGGCGGAATTGGCTCGATGATTTTAGCGCGATAAAGGTTTTGATAGATCGCGGTCGGCGCGCCTAAGAACACGTCGGTGAGAAACTTGCCGGCTCGACGTTCGGCGAAGAGCTTTGGGAACAGGTCGCTGCCGCGCCCCATCGAAGTGCCTATGAGCTTGATTTTAGGGTAACGCTTTTGAAAGGCGGCCCAGATCATCTGGGCATTGCCGATAGAATCGGTGGCATAAACACTAACCTGCCCTTCCTCTTCGGCTTTTTTTACAACCGCATCCCATTCTTGGGAAGTGAACGGGCGAAGCTCGGCCGAAAACACGACATCGGCCAACATAAACACCAGCATGACAGTGTAGACAAAACACGCGGACCAAAATCTGATCATCATGATTCTTTCCTCAATCGCCAACCATTTCGAAGGAGGTTGCGTTGCGACTATCACTGCCGAGTCAAAAAGCACGAAAGTAATTCCACCAGGAGACTAGCCGATAGCAACATCGGTGGTCAATAAAGTTGCGGTGGTCTGTTAGAGCGAAGCTTTGGTCACGCAGGATCGAAGTCTCTTAGCGACCATTTATGTGCTTCCGTCTGCTCGTGCCGCGAAACTCGTTGTCATGCTGTCCTCTCTTCGCTACCATGCGCATCCATGCTAAGTTGGCTATTCGGAAAAAGAGATCAAGCGACGCGCGGTGAAGATTCCGTCTGGATGTCCGGCGCCGCCAGGCTGAAGGGCATTGGCCGCGAGGTTGAGCGACTCGCCAAAGACGGCCATTGCCTGGTAGTGGTCGCGTGGACGCTTGTCACATTCGACGAACTGGTTCGCGAACTCGAACGATGTAAACCATTGCTGTGCAGGGACTTGTTTGGCTTCGATGCATTGCGCGGTCAGTTGACCGTATCCGGTTCAGTTGCGATTGCATTGGCTAACATTCTTTACACTGATGTAAAGCCGCTAACCAGCGTCCCTGTCGATATTCTCGTCCATGGTCGAAACGATTCCCGCGCAGTCGACGACGCTATCGTTCGCTTTGTGATCTAATCGGTCCAAATGCCCGCATAGCTTTTCATCTGTCGTTGGATGACGCGCTCCTCAAGGATTATATCAGTACGCTTAAGCAACTTCTTACCCGCCTGGACGTCCCGGAAAACGAAGCGATATCGAGTCCTATGGTGACCCGAGCCATCGCCCGGGCGCAGGCAAAAAAGAGCCCATGACCCGTCCACAAGTCAGGATCGAAAAGGTTGTCGAGAAATCCAGCCAGGCCCATAATCGCCAAAGTTTAGTTTTATCAAGATTGAGATGTCTTACCCGGATCCCCACCATGGACTTCTACAGCTTCACCAGATTGCTTGACACCTGAAGCAACCCCGCGATAAACGGAGCCTGATCCCTTAAAGGATTTTCGATGGAACTGGAACTGTTCGATTACTCGATCGACGAGCTTCGATGGGGAGAGCGCACCGCCCTCACCGGCAAGTCTTTATCCGTCCATGCGCCCGATCTCCGGGAATTGCTGAAAGACTTATCCCACGGCATTCACGTCGATTACGAGATCGCGCGTCCCGGCGAGTCGAAACGCGTCGTGCACGTTTTGGATACGGTGCTGCCGATCGCAAAGCTATCCGGCCACGCTACAACCTTCCCGGGGTTTGACGGTCCCGCGCAACTCGTTGGTACTGGGAAAACAATTCGTATCAGAAATCTTCTTGTGACCGTTGCCGGGCGTTTCCCCAACGTTGAAGCGCTGACCCCGATCGAAAAGCCGCGGGAAGGCATCCTCGACATGGGGGGCGTCGGCGCGCCCTTTTCCTATGGCTCGGACCGTTTCCATCTCATCCTTTCGCTCACACCCGATTCATCGGTCTCCAACACCGCCTTCGACCAGTCGCTTAGAAATATGGCCCTCCGCTGTGCGCGCTATCTGGCGCAGGTGGAGAAGACGAACATCGAACCCGAAAAGCAGGTCATTTCATTGAAGCCGGTCAGCGAACACTTGCCCAGAGTGGTGCTGATCTATCAGGTGCAGAGCCAGCTCTGCTGCGCCCGGACCTTCTATTACGCTGAAGAAGTCTCGAAAACTTTGCCGACTTTCGTGCACCCCGCCGAATTCTTTGACGGCGCCGTGGTTAGCGGCAACTATAAAAGCGAGCGGAAGATCCCGACCTCCCAGCACTGCGCCAACCCTTTCATCGCGGAGCTGCTTGAACGCCACGGCAAAACCATAAACTTCCTCGGCGTCATTCTATCGCGCGGCTACAACGACAGTTTCGAACAGAAAAAAAAGATGGGTCTATGGGCGGCGCGCTTGGCGCGCAATCTCGGCGCCGAGGGAGCCGTCGCAATCATGGAAGGGACCGGCAATGGTACCGTCGATTTCATGCAAACGGTGAAGGCCTGCGAAGACGAAGGTATCAAGACCGTTGCCGTGCTGCATGAATCCAACGGCCCCAAAGGTTACGAGCGACCCCTCGTTGACCATCCCAAAGAGGCCGATGGCATGATCAGCCGGGGCAACGTATCGGAAAGAATATATATTCCACCGCTCACGACGGTGATCGGCGGGTCTGAGATCGATCTCCACTTAAAGGCAAGTCAGGATCCACGCCTGCCATTCCTCTTTGACCCGACGATCTTTTTCGGCTCTTACGGCAAAATGGGCAGCAGCGGCTTTCGTGCCGAGTATGAGAATTAAGGAGATACTGAGATGATCAAAGTGCTCCACTATTTGAACCAGTTTTTTGCGGGTATCGGCGGTGAAGACAAGGCCGGCCACGAAGTGCTTTTCCTGCCCCACGCAGTGGGCGTGGGGGCGGTGATCGAAAATGCAGTCAAAGTTCATGCCGTAGAATACGCAACGATCCTCTGCGGCGACAACTATTTTCACGAAGAGGAAGAAAAAGCTTTGCAAGCGATTCGCGCATCGATCGATCAATTTCAACCTGACCTTTTCCTTGCCGGCCCAGCCTTCAACGCCGGCAGATACGGTCTCGCCTGCGCCAAGCTGTGCAGTTGGGTGCAGGATAACTGGCGGATACCCGCAATCACCGGAATGCACGAAGGCAATCCGGGAATCCGAGAGGTCGGCCGGCGGCTGTTCGTTATTCAAACCGGCGCCTCCGCCGCGTCGATGCCAGAAACCTTAAAGCGTTTTTCGCTGCTCATCGAAAGATTGATATCGGGAGACACAAAGGCCATCGAAGATTTCCGCGCCGAGCACTGTTTACCGATCCCGAGGCGCTTCACCATTAAAACTGACACCCCGGATTATGTCCGTGCCGTGGATCTCTTGCTTGCCAAGCTCAACGGCCAACCGTACGAAAGCGAGATCCCGCGCATCGAAGCGCAACAGGATCCGATTCCCAATTTGACCGGCAGGTTAAAAGACGCCACCGTCGCGCTGGTCACTGAAGGCGGTTTGGTGCCGAAAGGAAACCCCGATCATTTGGAAAGTTCTCGAGGCACCAGATATTTCAAATACGCGATCGGCGATCGTGACGATCTGAAGCGCGGTGAATTCCAAGCGATGCACACCGGGTACGACACCTCCACGGTCGATGAAGATCCCGATCGTATCGTCCCCCTCGACGCCATGCGTGTGCTGGAGAAAGTCGAACGGTTCAAAAAGCTCCACGATCACTATTTCGTCACCACCGGCACCGGGGCCATGCCGAGCAAGATGGCGGAGATCGGCGCCGGAATCGCTGACGAGCTCGCCGGCTCCGGCATCAACGCGGTCATTTTAACCGCCACGTGAGGAACCGGTACTCGTAGCGGCGCTACGATCGCCAAAGAAATCGAGAAGAGGGGAATTCCCGTGGTGCTAATCACCTGTCTCGCCAACGTCGCGTCCCAAGTTGGAATCGGCAGGATCATGGCAGGAAATAAGTTTCACTATCCGGTCGGACAGCCCCAGCTGCCCCCCGCAGAAGAGCTGCGCTGGCGCGTCGCCCTCATCGAAAAGGCCCTCGTCTCGCTGGAAACAGCGGTCGAAGAGCCCAAGATTTTCTAAACCAAGGCGAACGTTATGGTCAAAAAACGCGCCTAGCACTTGTAATTTTGTGGCCAAAGCAAAGCAGGCAGGATAACTGGCAAATCAAGTGTATTTGCGTCTATTCGACAACGCCTTAATTTTCAGGATCTAAAAATTTGATAGCCGAATTTGTTTGGTGAGAGCCAGCGGTGTTCCGCGGGACAGCAATGTTGTATCCCAATGAGGGTGGATAGTTTTCTGTAACTACTATCGAAAGTTCTTAACAGGCCGTCTATGTCTTCTTTTCTTGGCTATACCGAGAAAACTTATTGCCGCAAAAATCGGTATAGCGACGGCGATTAACAACATGATTATGACGTCAAGATACATGGCGTTTCCTCTCTAACATCAGCCGTGAGCAACAGCGATGCCAGCGACGAAATTACAGCAGATCCATTAGTTAGCTTGTGTCTATCGCCAGAAAGCGCCTGTCGAGTCACGGTGTCGATGCCAGAATTGACATGACGCACACCGAAGAATTCTTTGCGTGTAAAAAAAATAAAGGCTCTAGGCCCCGATTGCCACCCAAGTCCCCCAATTGCATTCACTCGGACGCATGTAGTATTCGAAATAAGCGTTAGGGCACAGAAGGCTAGGCCAAGGCGCAGGCAAAGAAACCGGAGGTGGACAATGGCACGGATTCGGCACATTGCGATAGGCACACGGGACCCAGAGGCGACGGCGCGGTTCTACATCGAGGGCCTCGGCTTGAAGCAAGTGGGTAAGGTCAACACGCCAACCTCTGAGGGCTATTACCTCAGCGACGGCCACGTAAACCTCGCGATCCTGAAATTCAAGTACGACGACCCCGCTACGACAGAGGGTGCGCCCAGGTACACTGGCTTGCACCATTTCGGCGTCGAAGTAGAGGACATGACGGAGGCACGGGCACGAATCGAGAAGGCCGGTGCCGTGCATCGCCCTTACCCGGGAACGGATGAGATGGCGAAGCGAGGCAACGTCGAGGTCAAGTTCACGGTGCCGGACGGCGTGACGGTTGACCTCTCCGAGCACGGCTGGCTCGGCACCAAGTAATCAGCGGCTCGCGCGGCCAGCTCCTACCACGATCACCGCGAGGATCAAATGTTTATTGTCGATCCTCGCGGCTCGAAGTAGTCAGCGGCGAGCCGATAATGCTCACACATGAAGATTCCGACTCCCACATCACTAATCTCCCGGTGGATGACGCGCTTGATGATGTATCCACTGAATTTCTACATCCATTAAGAATTGCCCTTCGTCCATCTACCGCATAGATATGATTCCTACTTCGCAGCAATCGAACTGAACCGCCCTCGGCTCCAAGCCGAGGGGTTCCTCAATGGTCGAGTGGAAGTCGATTCTTGTCCCCGTCATTCCGGCCCTTCGACTGCGCTCAGGATAGACTCCAGCCGGAATCCAGGCGGTTTTTGCACTCGAACTGAAAACGAATCTGGATGCCGGCGAGAGTTTATCCTGAGCCCATCGAAGGACCGGCATGATGAACTTTCACTTCGCCTGAAGGCGAGGGATTTTATACGATCCCCGAGAGGGACATCAGGGTCATCCGCTTGTCTGACCGGCGAGCCGGCCTCGTCATTCCGCCCGTCAAAGCGATTCCTTTTCGCCTAATCACCGCGTTACGTCGCGGGCTTTTGCTTACAGGCATAAATCGTTATTTTGGTGCACTGCATCATAGCCACGATGGGAGGCCTGCATGAAAATGGATTCCGACGATTTCCGCGTACCCGAGGACAAACAAGTGAACCTTGGAAAATGGCCGACCGAGATGCAACCCTATTACAAATCAAAAAAGCACCTAAAAACTTTACTCCGCGAGCGAATCGATAAGATGAGCGATCTGCAAACTCTTCTCTACGCATCAGATCGTTACGCGGTACTGCTAATTTTTCAGGCGATGGACGCCGCCGGTAAGGACAGCGCAATCAAGCATGTGATGTCGGGAGTCAACCCACAAGGCTGCCAGGTCTTCAGTTTCAAGCATCCGAGCGGCGAGGAATTGGATCATGATTTTCTCTGGCGCACGGCACGGGCCCTCCCCGAAAGAGGGCGCATCGGTATTTTCAACCGTTCGTACTATGAAGAGGTCTTGATTGTTCGGGTTCATCCCGAGCTTCTTCACGCGGAGAGACTTCCCGATGAAGCTCTCAACGAAAAGACCATTTGGCGTGAGCGCTTTCGTTCGATCCGCCACTTCGAGGCGCATCTGCATCGCAACGGGACACGGATCGTCAAGTTCTTTCTCCATCTGTCGAAAGAGGAACAGCGCAAGCGTTTTCTCGCCCGCATTGACGAGCCAGATAAAAATTGGAAATTCAACCAAACGGATGTCGAGGAAAGGAAATATTGGAACGAGTATATGAAAGCGTATCAGGCCTGCCTGAGCGCCACCAGTACCGCCGATTCGCCGTGGTACGCGGTTCCTGCGGACGACAAAAGGAATGCCCGGCTGATCATCTCGCAGATCATCGTAGATACTCTGCAGAGTTTAAAGATGGAATACCCGCAACTCACGAAAGAACAGCGGAACGAACTGCAAGCGCTACGTAAGTTGCTCGCAAAGTAACTTTTGCGGACAACCCCCGCTACTTTATCTCATATCGTTTTACTGTCGCGCTTCCGCCCTGCAACCCGCGCGCGTGTTTCTGAATTTCCGAATGCGCTTCACTTGCCCGGTACTTATCGATGTTCGCCTGGCTATCCCATTCCGAGTACGAGATGAATTCGCCCGGCGCGTCGACGCATTCCAAAAGTTTCTCCGACAGGCAACCGGGCTGTTTAATCATCAACGGAGCACAATGATTCTTCCACAGATTGACCGCATCGTTAACCTGGTTGGGTTTTACCGTTACGTATATGAGTCTGACGATCGACATGAGAACCTCCTTCTAACGAGTAGAAAGTAGCACTGCCAATCCGGAATTGGAAGTTTTAATTTCCAAGTGACATTGAAAATTGAGCGTTAGACGAGACCACACTTAATTGGCGACAGTAGGTCGGAAAAATCGACAGCGGGTAGCCAGACGCGGCCCGATATTCGGCTGGGATCTGGCAGATTTGGATACGCCGATTCCCCGGCGTCATGCGACCTCAATCGACCATGACGCCGAGGGTTTATCCGTTTTGTTATTAGCGTCGCGCTTGTCGCTGCTGCTCTAATGCTTTTTCAGTGGCGTCGGTCTTCCACGCGTTGGTCACAACATCGACTTTGGTGGATTTGTGACTATTTTTATCAAGATCGATTTGAACCTCGTATGAAGTGTCGTTCTTCACGATCTCGTATTCGACATAGTCCGGCCTATCGTAGTTAACCGAAGTGATTTTCCAGCCCATCTTTTCCAGCTCGCGACGGTAAAAAGCCTTCTCTTCGCCTGTTTTCAACACCTGCTCGATCTTTTCCTTTTCATTTTTCGAAGACTTCATCCGGTCTCGGTCACTGAAACGCTCCGGATTGGCAGTAGTTCGCTCGGGTATTCGACCCGTGCCTCTCGCTTTTTCAGAGCTTGTTTGGTCGCGTCAGTCTTCCAGGCGTTCGTCGTGACGTCGACTTTGGTGGACTTATGACTGTTCTTGTCCACATCGATTTGAACTTCAAAGCTCTGATCGCCTTTGACGATCTCGTATTCCAGATAATCAGGCTTGTCGTAATTGACCGATGTGATTTGCCAACCCATTTTTTTCCAACTCACGGCGGTAGAATGCTTTCTCCTCGCCCGTTTTTAGCGCCTGTTCGAGTTTTTCTTTGTCATCTTTCGCTGACTTCATCCGATCTCTGTCACTATACTTGCTGTTATCATCGGCTGCGGCGCTCGGAACGGTCACGGGGATTGATACCAGCATACCGCCTACAACGATACTCAATAGGACCCTTTCTAATCTCATGGCTTCTGCCTCCTTAAATGACTACTTACTGTTAGTTCCTGGTTCTGAGAAAATCCGCTAACTCATTCGTCCGCGGCCCATGAACAGACTGGCGACGAACAGCACAATGAAGATGACGAATAGCGCCCACGCAATCTGAGTCGCAGCGCCAGCGATGCCGGTGAACCCGAGAACGGCCGCGATAAGACCTATAACGAGAAACGTTATCGACCAACTCAGCATGATCCGTGTCCTCCTTTCTACATAGTGACTACGCTACCTACTAGGGGAGCAACTCATATGCCATCTGTCGCCGCGAAAAAGGCATCCGCCGAAAATCCGACTATTTAAGTCTCCTCGATGGTAACACCCGCACCACAAACGGATGGTCTAATCAAAATGTCGTTCGGTGTTTTACGACATGAAGTCAGGACCAGCGTGCGCAAAATTCCATACAGCTCGATCCGCGAAGGCAAGTCTGTTGATCCTCATGGGTGGAATTCTTTGCCTGCTGTCGTATTCGCGCCGGTCAACCGCTATAAGAAGATAACTCTCGGTCGGGTTATCCGATCCCGTGATCTAACGGCATCAGGAAGCAATCAATCGTTGATGAACGAATTTACCAAGGTCGGGGAACGGATGCCCGGCATATTAAAGGCACTGGCTCTAGGTATCCCGGCGGGCTACTTGTTTCATCGTCTGCACACGCCGATTCCTTGGATGATTGGCCCGATGGTGGCGGTCGCGACGCTTAATTTACTGGGCGTGCAAATGCACTCGCCACCTTATGCTCGGCAAATGGGCCAGGTGATCCTCGGTTCGGCGGTGTCGCTCTATTTTACGCCGACGGTGGTGAAAGCATTAGCCGCCAACTTGCCGGCGATTATGGCGGCGACCGTCGCGGTCTTCTTAGTCGCGGGGCTCGGCGCGCTCATCTTGAGCCGGGCCTCGGGAGTGGACGGTAAGTCCACTTTCTTCGCTTCTGTGCCGGGTGGCGCCATGGCGATGGCCGTATTGGCGGATCGTTACGGTACTCAGATCGCGCCCGTCGCGGTTGCGCATAGCCTGCGCGTCTCGGTGGTCGTCATTCTGATCCCTTTCGCTCTGGCCTACGGTGGCTTTCCGCTGGAGGCATCCGCGTACCGGCCGAGTGTGCCGCTCGATTATTCGTTACTGGCCCCGTGGCTGGCCGTCGGCTGTGTATTGGGCGAGGTCTCGGAGCGGTTCCGGTTTAACAATGGCTATCTGCTGATGCCGATTTTTTGCGGCGCGGCGCTCACAGTGAGCGGCTTTCAGATTTCTGCCGTACCGCGCTGGATGACGGAGTTCGCGCAACTGATGTTTGGCCTGGTGTTAGGAGCGCGTTACGACCGCGCCTTCTTCGCCCGTTACAAGTTATTTATCCCGTTCGCGCTGCTGAACTCTTTTTTTATACTGGTCGCTTCGGTCGCGGCCGGTGCCTTTCTCGCGTGGTTCTTTGACCTGCCTATCGCCACCATGATCATCGCCACATCGCCCGGCGGCTTGGCCGAAATGACCATCACCGCGCAAGCGCTGCAGATCAGCGTGCCCTTGGTCGTCGCCTTCCATTTGTTCCGCGTCGTCGTCGTCAACATCGGCACGCAATATATTTACTCGTTCGGCGCGGCATTGCTGGACAGACGTCCGAGCCGCGTAAAGAAGCAGGCGCGCGGGCCGACGTCAACGACTCAACTTTGATCCGGGATTTGTTTTTGGGCGGTGTCTCCCGGAATGAAGGCACTGGTTGCGGTGGAAAGAATGACGGTTCGTGCCGGCGTAAAACTAGGCGATAGAGAGAACCGCAATGCGGGCCGCCGCGCTCATTGTTTCATACTAGTGAACTGTAACAGTTGATTGGCATCAGAGTTTTAAAGACCCTTTGACGAGCTCAGGGCGAACGGCCAAAGGATTGATCGTTCGTGGTGAGGCTGTCGAATCATGAACGGTAGACGCTATCTGAGCGCTACAGTTCACTGTGCCTCACACCGGCCAGCCATGCTGCGACAGGTCGATCAGGTTGCCGTCTGGGTCGGCGACGCGGTATTCCGCTTCGCGGTTCGGCGGCCGCTTTTGAATTTCCGTAGCGGCGCCCAGTTCCTTACATACCGATTTTAAAGCTTCGACATCGTCGACCTCAATGCCAAAATGATAGAGTCCCTCTTTGTAATGCGGCCGCTTCTCGATAATGGCGAGATTGATGTAGCCGTCGGTTAGATAAATTGCCGGACCCACGCCGTCGATTACCTTCATGCCAAAAGCTACCGTATAAAATTTGACCAGACGCTCGCGATTTTCCGAAACGATCGCCAAGTGGCGGATACGTGCCATGAACAAAGTCTCCTTTCACGATTTACTTGTACAACCGATCAATGAATCCTTCATCCCTTAAACGTTGAATCGAACCGAAATAAAGATACTTCTTGATATCGAGGCCAGCGAGCTTGGGCGCGATACGATAGGTGATCTCAAGGGTGTTTTGAATGGCCTTATCGTTGGGGATCGGCACCCGGTCGAGCCCGTTGGCGTAGCCCTCATAGGCACTTTCTATCGTCTTCGTGTCTACCGTCCTCATGTACTTGCGCAGCGCTCCAATCGTCTTCGGCCGGTCCTTTATAATGGCAGCAATGGCGGCGACGTACGACCGCACGACACGGTAGATCAGCGTGGGATTATCCTCGGCGTATTTGCGCGTAGTCCATAGGGCATCGATGATCAGCGGGATGGGCTCGACTTCGATGATATTGAGACCCTTTTCCTGGGCTGTTGGCACCATCCCTTTGGAGATGGGCGCCGCCTGAACCCTTCCTCCCGAAAGCGCCGCCAAGCGCGACATAGTGCCGCCGACGGCGAGATAGATTACGTCCTTGTCCGGGTCCAAGCCGTTGTTCTTGACCACCATGCGCGCGATCTCGCCGGCTCGCCCGCCGATTTGCGAGATGCCGACGATCTTGCCCTTGAGATCTTGAATTCGCCTGATCTCTTTGGCAACCGCAAAAACATAAGGCAAAATATTTTTTGCCGACGCAACCAAAACGATGTCGGCTCCACCGCCCACTGCGGCAAGAGCCGAAACGGCGTCCCCCGCCATGAACTGAGTATGACCCGAGAGCAGACTTTGGATCGACAATCGGCCACCTTCCATGTAGATAAGCTTTGCGTCGACGCCGTTCTCCTTAAAAAAGCCGCCTTCTCGCGCCAGCCACAAGCTCGACGACTCCCCGGTCAAACCTGGATACGAGATCGCGATCTCCTCGGCACCGAGCTGCCTGTACCAAAAGCAGATAACGACAACCGCGAGGCAGAGGCACAGCCACTTTTTCATGACGCCGATCACTCCTCTTTCCACACACTTTCCGGGTGCTGTTCGATCAGCTCATGAATGAATTGGGCAAACTGTCCGTTCGCGACGGAACCGTCCGCTTGGATACCGCCATCATGGGTTCCCAAGAGACACATGACACGACCGTCGTTCTCGGTTATTTCGACAAAAGAATTCGCTCCAAAAAGAACTTGGACTCTTTTGTATCCGCGCTGCCGATCCCCTTCGATGACAACGGCTCTGATTTTCGCCATCTTCGACCTCTCCGACTGAAGCTCTAACGATTGAGTAAAAACTCCTCGCGCAACTGCTGATATGGCTTCTCGTATTGAACCGCATCGTCCGGTGTTAACAGCAAAACCTTAATTCCCTTTGCCTCGATATCGATGTCGGGATATCGCGGACGAATGCCCCGCCGCGCCGAGATCCTGCCGCCTTCGGAAAAAATTCTTTGCGCCGGCTCGGAGAGAATATAATCGAGCAACAATGCCGCGGCGTATGGACGCGGCGTCTTTTTGATAACGCCGACGGGGCTCGGAGTCGCCGGGGTCGGATCGGGATAGGAGATCTCCACCGGGCAGCCTCGGGTATGTTTTAAGTCGGCCAATCGGTACGCGTACAAATCGATGGCCGCCTTGAACTCGCCCGCGCACAACAATTGTGCGAGAAGCGTGTGGCCCTTGCGGATCATGACTTCATTTTTGCTGATCGCCTGCATGTATTTTCGTGTGCGCTCCGGCCCCCAGGTTTTGAACCAGCCCATGATCGATTTGTCAGGGTCCATGTCGAGTGCGAAATGACCTTTCCATTTTGGCTCCAAAAAGTCGTCGTATTTTTTCGGCACATCTGCTGCCGCGACTAGACGGGTATTGTAGGCGATTACCGCGACGTTATAGTCGTAAGCGGACCAGTACCCTTGTCGGTCCTTGTGCGTCTCCGGAAACGCCACTCGCTCGGGAGAATTGTAACGTCCCGCGATGCCGGCTTTGATCAATGCAGGGATGTGCTCATTGCTGGGCGCCATCACGTCGGCGTCGAGCTTGCCGCCTCGCGCTTCGGTCAATAATCGATTGGCAACTCTTTCGCCTGACGCGCGATACCCATCGAGCTTCACGCCATAGCGCTTATCGAAATCGATCCGCAGTCGTTCCAGATGATCGGCGCTCACGTTGCCGTACAAGATCGCCTTGCCTTCAGTGCGCGCGCCCGCGACCAGCCTCTTTTGTCGTTCGTCATTCGGCAATTTGCCCAATTCTTGCCAAATCTCTTCGGGATCCTTCGCGGCGGCGCTAAAGCCTTCAGTCGCACGAACAACCAGGAGCAGCATCGATAGAATGCCCAGCAAACAAATTCTGGTAATCATCTTCTTGACTCCCTTTCCCGCGCGAGCGCTCAAAGGAGAATTATGGGATGGGTGCAGCGCAGCAATACCCATCGCCTTTGAGCCCGCCTCCAAAAACCTGGATTCCTCACTAGCCTCCTTGACCACCATATGGTCTTGCCCTTAGCCGCAGCAAATCGTTCAAGTTTCGCCTTCCTCGCCAATTCGACACTAGGAACCGCTGACGCGCACCCATTCCGGAGGAAACTTGTTGAGACAGCGCGGACCCTGTTCTTCGATGGCAAAGAAATCGCCCAGAAAAACTCCCCTCGTGTGCTTTTTGTCGACGACGTGCATCTGCAGCGTAAAAACATGACCCACCTGATAAACCAGCCGCCCATCGGGACCGTACAAATAGCGGTCCTCGGCGCTCTGCACGCGGTCGAAGCCGATCTGCGCCTCATGGCGCGGATTGGCGCCGAGCATTCCCTGCAGAAAGCCGCCATAGAATTCGTAATCGGTATCGAGAATGAACTTCATCGCAACGCTCGATTCGCCGCTGCTCTTACCCGCGTAAAGCGTCGGCACCAAACGCTTGTAACCTTCGCGCGCGATGTCGAACATTTCCGCATACTCCGCCGTCGGCTGGCCGGTGACGACCGGTTTGCCGCACTGCGCCTCGTAACCGTTGTAGAATATTCCCAACTCGTTGTTGATGATGTCGCGGTCGCCGATCATGCGCTCCACCGGTCTCGGCCTTTGGTCGTTGATGTCAGGATCGAGCATGGAACAGGAACCTAGCTGAATCATTCCCATCTCGCCGCCCGCCTTGAGCACGGCGTCATGGACGATACCGAACACCTCTCCTTCGGTCATTCCGGGCTTCACCCGCACCTGCATGGCGCGAATGCCGATATCCCCTAATTCGGCTGAGCGCTCAAGCGCCTCGATTTCCTCACGGCTCTTGAGCAAACGCATTGCGATAAATTCCTTTGTGACGAAGACGAATTCGGCTCGCGGTAGATTGCTCGTGAAAAAGTCCCAGTGATTTTTCGGGATCGAAGTGTACGGATCGTATTCGACGATGCCGACGCGGCCTTTGTCGTAACCACGCTCCTTGATCTCGTTGACGATGGCGCCGAGCACACTCGGAGCGCCGATGATCACGTGGCGCACCGCGGTGCGCGCCAACATCGCGCCCGCGAGCGAATGGCCGGGACGTGTGACCACGGCAGGCTGCCCTTCCCTCGGAAAAAAACAGTAGTTGGCCATCTCCGCCTTGCCCATCATGTTGGTGACGTAACGAAAATTGAACCAGCAACGTCCATACGCGGCCGAACCACCGACGATGAGCAGGCAGTCAAGATTCCACTCGCGCATCAGCTTGCGAATATTGTTGTAGCGGCGCTCGTACTCGACCTTGGAAAAGCGCGGATAAGGAAATCGCTTATGCAATCGTTCCAATTCTTCGTCAGATATCAGCACCGAATCACTCCCTGACTGTGAAAGACGACACTGAATCGTATTACAGAAAACGTAAAGAACGCGTTTTCTTACTCAGGCCGCATTTCCGTTCACAGATTTCGCAAAATCTTAAATCCTAGCCTGCGTCACCACCCCACCGTTTGCACAGCGCCAAATCGACGACATCTTCCACCTTGAGTTGGGCAGCCTTGGGATTGATCCCTAAATCCACCATGAGCTTCATGATCGAGCGCACCCCTGGTACCGTGGGGCAAATGCTGCGCGGAAACTCTTCCACGAGTTCGCCGTAAACCGTTTCGACTCTCTCCCGGTCGGTAACTTTGAGATTCTTCATAATGGATTGAACAACTCTAGTTTTGTTTGCGGGATTAACGATGAATTGAATTGAATCCACCGTGGCCCGCCCTACCCGCTCAACCATCTGCGGATCGCTGCGCAAGATTTTACGCATCGTGACCAAGCCGCTCGCTTGAAACGGAATATTCAGCTTGGCCATATCCACGAGCACGGGATATCCTTCACTGACCGCGGCTTTCGATATTTCCGGCGCGATCACCGTGGCTTGGGTGACCCCGCTTTTCACTGCCGCCAAGCGCAAAGGCTCTGCTCCCGTAGGCAGCAGCGTAATATTGTCGCGGCGCGGATTGAGTCCTATGTGCTCCAGCGCCATAATCGCAGCGAGCGTGGCTAGCCCGGCCATGCTGGCGCCGATGCCGACTTTCTTGCCCTTCAAGTCCTCCGCGCGTTTGATGCTCGGATGGGCGACTAACTGGTACCTGACTTTATTCTGATTACCCATGATCATGACCATGTCGCCGCCGGCCACCACCGCGTTAACCACATGAGTCGGACCGATGAGTCCGATCTGGACTTCGCCCGCGAGCATGGCTTGCGCCGCTTGAGTGGCGATGATGAAAACCGGTTCCACCTCGACGTTGTGCTTACGGAAAAACCCTTGCTCCTTCGCGATCCAAGTGGACGTCATGTAGGCATTGATGGCGCCGTAGGCAAAAAGCGCTCTGGACACCGATTCTGCGGCTTCGCTCAACCGGCAACCCCCGCCCAATACCGACAGAATCACTGCGACACAAATAGTTGTGCGCGTCATAACGGTTCTCCTTCTCGTCGCTAGCAGGTATTGTACAGCCGCGCGCAATTGTCCCAGAGAATTTTCTTCCTGCTATTATCGCTCAGTCCGTCGATTCCTAGGAATTCGTCGATGGCGTGCGGGAAGTGCGCGTCTATGTGCGGATAATCGGTGGACACGACCAAGTTGTCATCGCCAATGCGTTTTACCACATCGGTCACGAGATACTCATCGGGATCAACCGAGATAAAGCACTGTCGGAGAAAGTATTCGCTCGGCTGGCGCGATAGCGGCACATCAGCGAGCGGTCCGTGAAGCTTCGCCCGCTCATCGAGCCGATAGAGCAGCCACGGCAACCACGCGCAGTTGCCTTCAAGGAACGCCACGCGAAGCTTGGAAAATTTTTCCAACACGCCGCCGGCGCAGAAGCTCGCCACAGCCTGTATGAGCTCCACCGGGTTGCGCAGCGCCATCGCCACGATGTTTGCGTTGGGATGGCCAAAGAACTTATTTGCTACCTGATCCTGCTTGGGCCGCGCCGGCGGATGAAAACAGAGCGCCACACCGAGTTTTTCGATCTCCGCCCACAGCGGGTCGAAGTAGCGGTCGTGAATGCGCCTCCCATTGATCGGTTCGGGGCATAACGATAGCCCGGTCACTTTCAATTCCCTTACCGCGCGTCGCGCTTCTTGCACCGCCAAGTCGACATCGTGCAGCGTAATCAGCGCGGATGCCCTGAGACGCTCGGGATTTTCTTTGCAGAAGTCAGTGATCCAGTCATTCCAGGCCTTGCACAGATCGTTGGCATACTCGGGTTCCAATGTCTCGTCGCAGTGCAGCGGTGAAGTGCGAAACAGCACGGCCATGTCCAGGCCTTCCCGATCCATCGCCTCCAACTGAGATATGGCATCATAGTCACGCGCCACGGCGAAATCATAGCGATCTGCGACCTGCTTTTGGCCGTGAGCGATGACCTCAGTAATTCCCCGCAGGGTCTGTTTGCCGTCACCGATGGAAAACTCGACTCGGCCATGCTTCCCATTGCGCCGTCCGCGCGGAATGCGATCGCCCCATCTAGGGCTCATGTACCGCTCGTAGAGAAAAGCTGGATCGTAGACATGCATATCGCTGTCGAAAGCGCGAAAGCCGTTCTTCATTTGATCCTCCTCAAGTGGCAGTAGCAAACAGGCGTTTTCGCCGAGCGCCAACGTAGGACCAAACTGGGATGATGGAGTATTGGGCATTGCATCACTCATCACTCCAATATTCCATTACTCCAACACTCCAGTTTCACCGTGGCTTGATTCCCAGCTCCTTTTGCACTTCCCGGATGATGTTGAAGTCGGCCACCTCAGAGTTCGCCACCGGCCGCTCGATCTTCATCGCTTCTCTACCTTGATCGATCACCAGCTTTAGGCCGCTTTCCGACAAGCCACCGTCTTCGCTAAAAATCTTCCACGTGGAATCGTAGGTTGCCACCGCGCTCTCACGGTCTACCTTGATCCATTCCATCATGGTCTGAATCGTCCCTTCACGATTGGACCGCACGAAGCGATTGGCGCGTAGCATAGCTTTGACCACGCGTTTCACTTCATCCGGCTTTTCCTTGAGTTTTCTTAGGTTGGTGCCAACTCCGGTGAACGGCAATTTAAAATGCTCGTGGAAACGAGACAGTATCCGGTATCCTTGACGCTGCGCGTCGGTATCGGTGGGCGGCGAAAGCACGGCCACGTCGACAATCCCCTCCCTCAAAGCCGCATAGCGCCCTCGCTCGGCGCCCAGCTGAATAATTTTTAGTTCTTTCTCAGGATCGACACCGCCTTGTCTCATCATCATGCGCGCCGCGACATCGGAAGTCGCACCATAATTGCTTACCGCAAGCGTTTTGCCTTTCAAATCGCGAATCGTTTTGTATTCCGGCCGGGCGATTAACAGATGAGTCGAGCTGTCCATGAAACTCGCCACCACTTTCATCGGCAGTCCGCGCAAAGCGCCGCGCACCACCGATGCGAAAACCATCGTGTAATCGATGTCGCCGGTGCTGAGAGCCGTCACTGAAACATTGGCATTCATTCGGATCAGCTCGACGTCCAGGCCTTCATCGCGGAACATGCCGCGCTTGAGCGCTAACCCTCCTGTCAGAAAAGAAACATCGACCGCGGAAATCGACATCCGGACCTTATCAATAGCCTCGGCCGTTGTCGCCGAAATCAGTAACGATAAACCTATGACCACTAAACGTTTCATTAAAATCCCTTTCGCCTATGCCTCACCCCTAACCCTTCACCCCTTCCGTCTCAATCCCTTACGTTTTCACGCGTCGTTTCTTCGCATTCTCCCCGGTGACGAAATACTCACCGCGCACCGCCATCGCTGCCTCTTCTTCATCTTCTGGTGTCCATGCGCCCAGGCTGTAGCCGTACCATGGCTTTCTCGGTGTCAGTTCCGGCAGGCCGACCTCTTCCCAGATCTCCTTGGCATTTTCCATGAACTCTTTTTGCGGTAGCGAGACCGGTGGATAGGGCCAGGGGCGCGTGGCGTTGATCAACAGCGCGGATGTCGACGATACGCGGCTCACGTGGGTCGGCACGCCGGGCGGATAGGCCGACGGATCGAGTCCCGGAGACTTTCCATGCGCGACGGCGACGTCCTTTTCCGGCCGCACATTGAAACAAATAGCCCAGTTGATCATGGCGGGATCCCAGATATCGATGTCGTCATCCACGGCGATGCAGATCTTTGCGTAGCTGCCGACAAAACCCGCGCTGGCGTTCAGCGCCCGCCAGGCATCGGCATCGGTTGGATTTTTCATTTTGATCACGCAATAGGCCTGGCCGCTGCCGCTCACCTCGTCGTGAATCGCCACGTCGACAACCGCCGAGTTGCCGCTATCGAAACGGAGAAATTTGTAAATGACCTTCTCCGTGCCGGTGTGCTTGATCTTGCTGCTCTCGCTCGGCGGAAACTGGCTCATCAGCGCCGTGTAGATCGCCTCGCGCCGATGCGTGATACAGGTCACGTCCATGTACGGCGAGACGCCGCGCTGGCCCATGTAGCCCGGATATTCCCCGAACGGTCCTTCCGGCTCGATCCATTCCGTCGAAATTTTTCCTTCGATGACGATTTCCGCGGTCGCGGGAACCAGCAGATCGACGGTCTTGCATTGAATCACTTCGACAGGCTCGCCGGCGAGCCCGCCCGCCAAGCGATACTCGTCGAAGTCATACGGAAGCTTAGCCGTAGCGGCGTAAGCGATCGCCGGGACTACACCAATGACGATCGCAGCTTCAAGCGGGACCCCTTTCGCTTTGCATTTCTGCCAGTGTGTGCCCATGTGTTGGCCCAAAAAAAGCCCGCCGTTTCGGTTCGGCGCTTTGATCTGACTCCGGTAGTTGCCGATATTGTAAGTGCCGGTCTCCGGATCCTTGGTGACCCAATTGGCCGAGGTAAGGTAGGGCGCATTATCGAAGCCTGGAGTCGATATCGGCACCGGCAGCATGTCGAGGCCATGGCCATTCAACAAATCCTCGCCCTGCCAAACCATCTCCTGTGCCGGACCGGCACTCACTCTTGCCGGCGCGAGCGGATGCATCTGCGCGGTTGTCCAGCGCTCGTGGATTTGCTCAGGCTCGCATTTGAGGCCGATGCTGTAAATTTCGGTGGACGCTGCAAGGGTACCAACAGTAACGGGCATCATGTACCTTTTACCCTTGACGTCGATGACGTTATCAAACAAAAACGCCTTGCGCTTTTTCTCCTCCAGGCCGCGAAACTGCCAGCGCACCAGTGGCATGAGTTGGGTGTCCTTGTTGATTTGCTTCTTGATGCGAAAAAGCTTGTCCCGCTCATCGAGAGCTTTTAAATGCTCGCGAACGTCTTTGTAGTAACTCCCCATGACGATCTCCTTCTCAATCGAAAACGCGATCTTAGCCCAAAGATTCCGGAGTGAAAAGAATCACAGGTGACATCAAGCAGTTTGGGTTTCTTAGGCACCTTAACGGCTTGAGCAACGTCTGCATTTTGCTTTTGGACCGCAGTCTGTCATTTCGACCGAAGGGAGAAATCCTTCCCGGCCCTTCCGGAAAGATTCCTCACGTCCGTTCGGAATGACAGTCAGGGGAGGTCCAGACTTATACGAGGCGCTACCCCGTCAAGAATACTTACACCCTGCCGAGAATCCGGGTGAACCGCTTGAACATATTGAACGATCTAAAGATCGAGGGTATTCGGCGCGAACAACTCTGCCGGCGTAAGCTTTTTCTCGGCCAGTCCTTGCTCGTAGAGGTAGGTCGACAGCGTCTCGACTACGTGGCGATTCTTTTCCAAGCCGTACGGCCACGGATCGTCGCCGAGGATCTGCTGCTGCTCTTCCACCGGCCCACGGAACCACGCCAGGCTGATTTTATACGGTGACAGATCCTTCAACCGGGCGTAGGCATCTTCTTTGGCCCGTTGAAATGCCTTGAACAAGCTGCGCGCGATCCACGGATGCGCTTCCCACACGTCTTGTCGTAGCGCGACAGAGTGCATGATCGGAAAAATGCCGGTTTTTTTGAAATACTCGGCTTCAACTTTCGGCGAGTTCTCGAACAGGCGTCGAATATGCGATGGTGGGTTGAACAAAGAGGGAAAGAGACTCGGCACCATGATCGCGTCGAGCTCGCCGTTAAAAAACATCTGATCCGGCTTTCGATCCGGCGGAATGTGCTTGACCGCGTAGCGTTTGGGCAGTTCCATCTCCATCCGCGGCCGCGGCGTCCAGAGGTACCACTCGATCTCCTCGAGCTTGACGCCGTATTCATGTTGCAAGATGCCGCGCATCCATACCGTCGCCGTCTGTTGAAACTCCCCCAGGCCGACGCGCTTGCCCATCAGATCTTTCGGCTCGCGAATGCCGCTTTTGGTATTGATAAAAATATAAGAATGGCGGAAGGCCCGCGCCGGAAAAACCGGAATCGCGGTCAAGGGCTTTCCTAACGTCCGGGAGGTGATGTAGGACGACAATGAGATTTCAGACGCATCGAAGTCGTAGTAATTCAGCATGCGCGTCCAGATTTCGAGATGCGGCAGTACGAGCCAATTGAGCTCGATCCCTTCCGGTTTCACCGAACCGTCGATTAGTGGATGCGTGCGGTCATAATCGCCGCAGGCGATGGTGAGTTGAAGAGACATTGATGACTCCCGTTATAGCTCGTACTTCTGTTGTCTTTTCGTCGTTCCCTGATCCGGCATTCCCGTGCAAACGGGAATCCAGTATTTTTCTAATCTAGACTCCCGCTTTCGCGGGAGTGACGAACACCTTGCCCCAGCCGTACCCCCACAAGACGGCTATGACAGCTTGTCCGCCCATTTTCCCAGAATTCTCTCCCGTAGCTCGCGACTCGAACGTGACACTTGCGGAAACGTGTCCTTCCACTCGTATGGCCGCGTGGCGTCGATGATCGCCCGGGAGTTAAAGCCCTTTTTGTCTTTGTGAATGATTGGATCCAACGGACCGCTCCAGCACCGGCGCAGCATTTCGATATCTTGTATCGGATCGGTGCGCGTACATATGGCCCACAAAACTTCGTTCAAGTTGGTCGGGTCGATATCATCATCAACCACCACCGTGTAGCGGCCCAAATACGCTGCGGCGTGACATTCCGTTGCGACTAACCCCGCTTGTCGTGCGTGGCCCGGATAGCGCTGCTTGATCGATACGACCAGGAATAGGTACGCCGCTCCCGCCGCCTCGTGGTACCACACGCCGCGCACGTCCGGCACGCCGGCCCCTTCCAAATCATCCCAGACCAGCGCGGCTTTGAGCGGCGCGCGCCATTTGCGCGTGTAGCCCAACAGGATCGGATGGTTGCGATGCATCACGTTATGAATCTTCACGATCGGCTCCGGCCGCGATGAGCTGCCGTAATATCCGGTCCATTCCCCAAAAGGCCCTTCGATCTTTTCAGGACCGGGAACGCACTCGCCTTCCAGAACGATTTCCGCCGTGGCCGGAATCGGTAATCCGGTAAATTCTCCGTGAATCACGTCGACCGGCTCGCCCTGAATGCCACCGATGAAGTCGTACTCGCAAACGCCGTAGGGCACTTCGAGCGCCCCGGCGAGAAAGATCAACGGATCGTGTCCCACCGAAATCGCCACTTTGAACGGCTCGCCACGCGCGAACGCCTTGTCGCGATGGATGCGGCCATGGCGGCCAGGGGCGATATAAAAACCGACCGTGTTCTCATCGTGAATCATCACGCGGGCTGTGCCGAGATTGGTCCACCCTTCTTCGGGATCGTGAGTGATATTGACGCTGCCGGTGCCGATATACCTGCCGCCGTCCAACTCGAACCAGCGTGGCGTCGGGAATGACAAAATATTCACATCTTTGCCACGCTGAATGTTTTCCAGCACCGGCCCATCCCGCACCACACGTGGCGGGATATGCTGCAAAACCTTCGATCGCCTGCGCCACTCCGAAACGAATTCCATCGAGCTCAAATTCTGGGGCATCCCGAGGCTCAGGCCAAGCCGCTTGGTCGATCCAAGTGAGTTGACCAAAACGCGATAACCCTTCGGATAACCTTTCACGGCATCGAACAGCACCGCCGGGGAACTACCGCGCTCGTTGACGATATCGGCGACGCCGCCGATTTCCAGGTCCCAATCGGCCCCTTCGATCGTTCGGATTTCGCCTAATTCGTCCGCTTGCTTCAGCCAACTTCTCAGGCCATCGGCTTGCTTCATGGTTTCACCATAACTTCGGGTTCCAATAGTTCCAATCGTTCCAAAGGTTATTTGAATTTCTCCGGACCCGAACGACCGGAACGTTTTGAACGTTTGGAACGTCTGGAACAGTTTTACAGTCCCTTTTGCACTTCCCGTAGTATCCGCAAATCCAGCACACGCGACAGCGGCGTTTCCTCCTTGAGCGCCATGCGCTCAGTCTCGCGCTTCAGCGCGTCGCGAATGCCTTTTTCATCCATACCGCCGTCCTTGGAAAAAGCCGGCAGCATCGATTCGTAAAGCTCGGTGGCTGAGGCCGAATCCACACTCCATTCTTTGCTGATGAATTGCATCGAATCAGCGGGCCGTTGCTGTATTAATCGTAGGCTCTTGATCGTGGCGATCAGCATCCGCCGCACCAGCTCCGGCCGTTCTCGGATCATTTTATCCGATGTTCCCACTCCCGAGAGCGACTGCTCGACGTAATCACCGAAATAGGCCAAGGTGCGATAACCCATCTGCGTCGCCATGGCATTAAACGGCGGTGACAACACTCCAGCGTCGACTGTGCCGGCTTTCATCGCCGTCAGAATATTCGAAGTCGTTCCGGTGCTGATCAACGCGACTTCCCTATCCGGGGTTAAACCATTCTTCGTCAACAGAAAACGCGCGAGAGTATCGGTGGAAGAACCAATGGCGGTGATGCCGATGATCTTGCCTTTGAGATCGGCCATCGACCGGATATCTGGTTTCGCCATCAACCAAAAGGAAGGTTTAATCGTGAGAAACCCGACGACCTTGACTGGCAAGCCACGCGCCGCCCCGGCCATGACCTGTGACTGAGCACCGGAGAAATCGATGTCCCCCGTGATAAGCGCGGCTACCTGGATCGTCGACGCTACCAGGATCATCTGCAGATCGATGCCTTCGCCCTGAAAAATTCCCTTGTGGCGTCCGATCGTGATCGGCAAGTAATTTAAGCTTTTCGCCGGATAGGCAAAACGAACTCGATCGGCCGCGAAGCCGTACCCTGGGCTAAACGAAAAAGCGAATAGTAGAGCCAGAATTGTTATCAGATTCGTCGCCTTCATTTGCCCTTTTTATCCGCTTCATCGCCATGCTAACGGTTTTGCTTTTGATATTCTTGAGCAGCTTCGAGAATCGATTGCGCGATGGCGCCGTAGGCGCCGCAGCGGCAGATGTTTCCGCTTAGCCATTCGGCAATCTGCTCTCGGGTGGGATGAGGATTAGTCATCAATAGCGCCTTCGCCGCGATGATTTGCCCGGGCGTGCAGTAACCGCACTGGGCGCCGATGTTCCGGATGAACGCCTCTTGCAGCGGATCTAGCTCTTCACCGCGCGCCACGCCCTCGATGGTGAGCACGGATTTTTCGTGCGCTTCGAAGGCCAAATAAGTGCACGAGCTCACCGGCCGGTTATCGACCAACACCGTGCACGCGCCGCACACTTCGGATTCACAGGAGCGCTTCGTTCCCGTGAGCCGCAGGCGATTGCGGAGGAGTTCAAGCAGCGTTTCCTCAATCGGCACATCACCGGACCACTGTTTCCCGTTCACCGTGAATGTTAAATTGAATTTATTTTGCGCGTCCATAATACGTGCATTGCTACAGAGTCGCTTTAAGGTGCTCTGGTCTTATTTCCTCCCGCCCCCGTCGGGGCAAAGGAATTAAACAGGAACGACTGCGTTCCACAGAGGCTAAGAATGTGCGCCTGCTATCCCTGATACTTCTTGTAGATCACGTCGGTCTTCGCTGCCATGATGAAGTCATTTTTGTGCAGGTTCTTGATCTTGTGCGTCCACCAGGTGAC
>DASYUV010000003.1:0-23674 GCA_036000865.1 Binatia bacterium
CGGCGCCTTGGCCAAAAACATGAGCAAAGTGGCGCCGAGACTTGCGATGGCGAATATCCCGAATGCGATCATGTAACTCTTGGTGAGGTCATAGAGAAAGCCGGCGAGAACAGGACCGATGAATGTTCCTGCCGTTTGCACCGAGCGGCTCATCCCTTGAATCGTCGCAAAAGCCTTGGTGCCGAAGTAATCGGCGCGAATCGGATCTTGCAACGAGGCGAGGCCTCCGTATGAGAGGGAGTAAATAATCATGCATGGCGTAAAGATCACAGCCTGCGCCGTGTAACCCATCAGCAATACGGAAAAGCTCAGAGCCAGAAGCAATCCCATCATGAGTCTTCTTTTGTCCAGTAGATCTCCCAGCCAACCCATGCCGACGCGGGCGGGGGCCCCGATCAGCGCCGAGAGCCCGAGTAAACTGCTCGCCGCCTCAGTGCTCCAGCCCCGATCGACCAGCAGAATGACGAAATGAACCGACACTCCTTCGGTGACCATGTGGCGCAGCGCCATCGCCGTCGATAGAAACCAAAACGTTTTGTGGTGCAACGCTTCGCCCAGGGTGAATTGCGGATCGCTCGATGGCGCGCGTGACCGTTGAGAGTGCGCGCTAGCGACATCGGATTTCGCCATCGCCGCTTCTTCCCGGTGGTAAATTCGATTTATGAGTAGAGCGATAGGAAATCCAATCGAGAAAATAATAATTGCCGATAGGATCGCCGCGGCGCGCCAACCCCACAAAGCAATGACCCAGCCGACCAAGGGCACGAGCGGTCCGGAGATTCCCGGGCCCATCCGAAAAATGCCGAAAGCCAAACTCCTTCGCTCGCGAAACACTTTTGCGATCAACACGCTGATCGGCATGTTATAACCGAGGCTGGAGCCGAGCACGATGCCGAGAACGATGACGACGTAGAGCATCGGCAGCGAATCGACCCAACTCAGTGCGAGAAATCCGAGCGTGCAAATGACGAGACCGACGAAGAGCATGCGATGAGCGCCAACGCGGTCCGTAAGGTAACCCTCGATCGGACCTAAGATACCGGACTCGACGCGCGCCAGTGAAAACGCACCCGAGATCGCCGTCCGGCTCCAACCGAATTCACGTTCGAAAGACGGGAAAAACGCGCTCATTCCGAAGTAGCTGAATCCGGTATTCACCGCGTGGGTAATACAACCGGCAATGACGAGCCACCACTTACGATCCATTGAAGTACAATTCAGATTGCGGTCTGCAGAGTGGGCGCAGGTTAACTTAATTTATGCGTGCAAGAAAGAGAACGGATGAATGGTGACAGGGCATTGTTAGAGCGCGCGCGAAAGAGACTGCAGTCATGCGTCAGCGCATTACGTTCAATTACGCGGTAAACCGAACCATTTCATAGGTAAAAATAGGGTCACGAAGATGTGAATATGCGGCGCGATGCTGGTCCGCCGTCAATGTCGGCATCGTAATAGCTTTTTAACAAAAAAAACTTGCCGGAAAGCTTTCACATGTGTTATTTCTGCCTTGGGTCATGGACGTGTGGCTGACCTGATACTCCGACCCTGCCGATCTAGTTCTTGGCTGAAGTATTTTGACAGGTGATTTAGCAAGCGCTCCCAGCTGCGGTGCGCTGTCAGTCCAATTGACTCCCTAAGGTTCGCATTTGAGATTCGTCAACAGTTGGCTGTGCCGATCGTGTTCGGCGAGCGGCATGTCGCATCAATTTGCATGCTGACGCATTCTTGGGTATGCGCGAACACACCCCAGTGCACATGCGTTTTCTGAGCGGCCCTGGTGACTTAAAATAAGTGTTTGGCACGAATCTCGCTTCATTCGCTGCATCAATCACCAGTGCCAGCGCTTCAGAAATTTTTTTTCTGGCTGTCGTCGAAATGTTCATCCGCCAAGAAACTATACTCTTCAGAGTGGAAAACTTTCGCCGCATTATCCAACCATGGGGTTCACAACTCCTTGAAAGGCGAGGACCGCGTCCATGCTTGAGCAGGAATATGACTTCTATTTAGCCGACACTGATGCAGGGAAAAGCATCCATTATAACCTGCGATACCAAGTCTATTGCCTGCGAGAAAAATTTGAAGACCCGTCCCATTATCCTAATCCTCTGGAACGAGATGAATACGATGATGCATCGGTGCATTTCATCGTGAGGTCCCGCGTAACCGGGGAGTGGTTAGGGGCGATGCGTTTAATCGTTGCGCCGATGCAAAACCTTCCAATCAGCAGATTATCTTCGGTCGACGCGGAAAATTTTGCTGACGTCAACCGGAAAAAAGTGGCCGAAGCCTCTCGTTTATGCACCTTGCTCCCGACGGCTCCGCGCGGAAATTTTTCCGCAAACGCTACCAAAAGTTGTACAACGGCTCCAGCGCGTTCATGCCATCATAATAGGGAAGCCTTGCAGACATCCTGGCTCGCCTTGGGATTAATTCGCGCGGCCCGTCAGTACTGTCTGAAGCATGAAATCGTTCATTGTTTTTTCCTGATAAGCGATCCATTAGCGAGAATGTTGCGGCGCTTGGGAATGGAGATCGAGCCGGTCGGATCTCCCTGTCAGCACCGTGGTTGGCGGCGTCCTTATATTCACAACGTGAAAACCGGCTATCAAGCGATGACGACCCGGTCACCGGAGCTTTATAAATCCTTCTGTCGTCCGAGCGCGTACGGCCGTTTCTCCGAACTAGAAGATAGCTCAGAGGCGTTGCCACTGGCGGCTTGCGGTGGTGAGCGCCGACCCGTCAGCCTGGGGTCGAACCCGAAAGAGAAAAATCACAAACCGAAAGACCACGGCGACAGAGATGAGCGAATCGAAGCGCCATTCTTGATATCGCCTGCCGCTGCTTGGCGTTTTTAACCCCTTAGAACGGTTGAGCGTAGCAATGCTGATTACTTCGGTTGGCTGAATAAAAGACCAAGGGACTGCCGTCCCTTTCTGTGTGTTTGCGCTCTTTGTGGTTAATCTTTGATCTTGCTTGTTGCCTTTCCCTTCTCGTTTATTTCTCTTCCAACCACATCAGCTTCGCCGGATTATCCTGTAACATCAGCTTAACTTCTTCGGGCTTGATGCCAAATCCCAACAGCGCGCGGATGAAAACGCGCATGCCGTCGACGGCGTCCATGTGCAGCACTTGACCGAAGTCGCTGCCGATGATGCAGCGGTCCGGACCGATTTCTTTGATCGTCCGAATGGTTTCCATTGGATCAGCAACCGGCTGATACAAGCTTGGAATCATGGGTTGGCAATAAGTGCCCACGTAGACACCGAGATCCCGCAGCTGCTTCATCTCGTCGAGCAATAGCTTGTTTAACTCCAAGAGCGGATGATCCAGCGTCGCGCGGACACCGAGTTCTTTGGCGAGTCTTGTCAAGGGCAACAATTCCTGAAAATCCGTGTGGCCGAAGCCGATACCGACCTGCTTCTCCGCCGCCATTTCCATGATCGCTTTCACTTCCGGCAATACCTTCGCGTCCTCGCCGCAAAGGCGCACACCTTCATGTTCCGGATGACCCGCGCCACGCCAGAATCCGTAAGAAGTAAACGTCGGAAACCAAATCATCTTGAAGTTGGGGTACTGAAGCCCCACGCGGATATACTCCGGCCTCATGCCGAGACAGGTGCCGGCGCCGCCATAGACTTCGACGCGGTTGGTGAGCTCGCCTCGCGCAATCATGTCGTCGATATGGCGTTGCGCGAGGTACGCCGAGGTCGCGCTCAGGTTCCAATGGTCTTTGAACGCAATCGCCCGCATGCCGCACTTGGACGCCTCGATGGCGATCTGAATCATGTCCTGCGAGCGGTGCACAAAATCCGGGTAGGCGTGGATATGACAATCGATCGCTCCTTTGAGCAGCTCGTTCTCGATTCCCGGATAGATCTTAAGCATCTCCGGGTTGTCCTTCAGCATCTGATAAAAGTAATCCTTGGCGTTGAGCTCGCGTACGCGCGCCACGCTCAAGGTTCGCCCCACCATCAATTCCTCCGCGGCCTTCGCATCTGCGGCAAAATCACACATCTCGCAATCTCCCTTCGATCGATTTCAAGTTATGCGTCTGTAATTTCTTTCTCTCGCCTTTCGCCTCACGACTCACGCCTAACTATTTCCCCACGCTTCCAGGAAGCGACGCGCGTCTTCCACAACCGGCTCGGTTACCGGGACGTAGGGAATTACCATCCGGGTGGCGCCCGCTTCTTCGAATGCTTTCATTTTTTCTTTGATCTCTCGAATATCACTCGCGGGCACGACCGGCAGTTTGTCCATGTATTCGTCGGTAAGCGCGCCCATCGCCGCTTTGAAACCGCCCTTTTGAAACGCTTCGTGGATGGCATTCACTTCTTGCTCGAAGCCCATGCCGCGCAGCATGTCACTATAGTGATCGGCGATATTGTAGAAGGTCAGCACTTGACGCAGTTTGGCACGGGCAAGATTCTTGTCAGGGTTTAAAGATACGCGCGACTTGGCGATGATCTCGATCTTGCCGGGATCGCGACCCGCCTCGATCGCGCCTTCGCGCACCCGCGCGGCGATCTCCTTTACTTTTGCAGGCGTGGCCATATTGATGAACACCCCGTCGGAAATCTTGCCGACGAGTTTCGTCATCTGCGGCCCCAAGCCCGCGAGATAAACTGGCAGGTTTGGATGGCTCGGTTTCCAAGAGAGCTGAAAACGCTTGCCGGTTTGATAAATCTCGCCGTCGTACTCGACGCGCTCGCCGGCGGCGACTTTGCGGACAATCTCAATATACTCGCGCGCGCGCTTCAATGGCCGATCGAACACGCCGCCATGCCAACCGGCGATGGCCTTGTTTGCCACACCAAGTCCCAGCAGCAAGCGCCCGCCGGAAAGATCTTGCAGCGTCGCGGACTGAATTCCCAGCGTCACCGGGCTGCGTCCGTAGATATGGTAGATCGCTGTCCCGAGCTTGATGGTTTTTGTCCGGCTCGCCACCGCCGAAAGCATGACCATCGGGTCCGTACTGTTGGACTCGCCTTTCCAAAATGCGCCGAATCCCATCTGTTCGGCCAGCACGATCAGGCCCGGCACATCCGCCGCCGGATAGTGCGCCGCCGAGTTTATCTCAACGTCATAGATCATCATTTATCCTCTTCTTCGTCTTTGAATGATTGAAGCGTGGAATTTTGACCCGCGAAAAAACCTTCGGTACACTAGCCAGCGACTCCGCCTAAGTCAAACACGCCTAATGGAATCGATCCCCACAACACGCTTAAGGCTGTGTCGATCTTGCTTTTTGCGCCAGCAGGTCCAGCTCCTTTTTGAGTTTCTCAGTGTTCTCCATGAATTGATTGACGGAGGTCGAAGGCAGCCAGGCCGCATCGATTGGTTTCACAATGCCGGTATACTCCATGACGTTTGAGAACTTGCTACGATTAGCGAAGTCAATAATGAGGCTCAGGCCAATCGCCGCCCCGCTGAGCAAGAGCGCTGCCCATAGGCGCGAACGCCGTCGCATGGCCGAGGCCCGACCGAGATGACCATACACCAGCGCCGCGAGGATAACTCCCGAACCTAAAAATCCAGCCATCCACAGCGCCGGAATAACAGGAAAGAAAAATTCAAGCCACTCGGACAAGGTACTGAGGACGAGAAATCCGAAGATGGCGGCGCAGGCGATCGCGACATGCTCCGCGAAGTGAAAGCGGCTCACAACGATCCGGCTCGCCAGCGCCCATAAACCGGCCCAGCCAAGCAGCATGGACAAAGTCATCAACGGTTCGCTAACGACTTTGGCCACGGTCACCCGCTCAACGCTACCAAGAAAGGAATCTAAGCAAAGCAGCAACAAAATAATCAGACCGGCGATGGGCGCCGCATAGGATGACGCCAGCCATGATGCTTGAGTCTGGTGATCGATCAGTGTCGGCGCCAACGTTTGGTCGACGCTACAAAAGCGCAGCAGCGTGCGACCGATTCGAAATGGCGCGCCGGAATGCAGCTCCAGAACTGAAACACGGTCGCCATCGACCCCACCGCGCAGCCCGTTGACACTCTCTAAGTCGCGCGCGAATAATCTGCCACTCTCATCAGATTCGATGGCGAGATGCACCGGACAAACGTAAGGATCGTTGACGACCACGTGATTGCCATAGGCGCGGCCCACTTGGACGGGAAAAGAATCAATACGAACCCGTTCCGTAACATTGCCTTTCGTGTCGAGAATTTCGACATAGCCTAGCGGCGCCATTTGATGCTCTCCATATAGCGCCGGCTGAGCGCCTCGATATTTTCGAAGCTCACGCCGGAAAGATTTAACGTCGAAACCAATCCGACATTTGTCGCTCCGAGGGTCGCCACCCTGAACACTCCATCATAGAGACCGGGCAGTTTCACGTATTGACGCGCGCATAACACGGCTTTGATTTTCCCGGTTTGGATTTGCACGTTGCGCGTCTGACACCGAAATGGCGTCACTTCTTCTTCATTGCCGAACACAGCCGTATTGCCGGCCTGGACTTGGGCCGAGTACAAGTTAAAAAACTGTGGCGGATAGAGCTCCGCCGTTGACAACAACTGATGGTAAAACCGGACGATCCCCGACGACTGCTCGCTCGAAACAAAGATGTAATCGTCCGTCGAACAGTCATGGGTCACGGCAACATAGGGAAGTTCTTTGCGTCGCACCGCGTCGGCCCAGCAACGGAAAAAATCCGCCGGCTTGGTGGGCAGGGTGTAGGGACCGAGGCTTATGTTCGGTGTTTTCGAGGAAAACATACCCGATAGATAGCGCGCCTGATTGGCTTGAATTTGCTCGCCGACCTCGGCGAGAAATCCATTTGCCGGTCGGTTTTCGACCCGAGCTGTCTTTTCGAGCAACGCCAGTGCCCGCTCGGCGGGAACTAAAAAGCTGATCTGCTCGCCTTCCGTCGCGACGTTGACGCCGATCACCGTGCCGGCATGCGTCAGCGTCGGACCGCCGCTCATGCCGGGATTGAGCGAGCCAGTGAAATGAACTTTGGGATAAAGTGTATGGCGCAAGAGACCGTTGTACGTCCCCTCAACAATGGTCAAACCAAGGTCGCGCGGATGACCGAGAGAGTAAAGCCGCGTCCCCTGCTCGATCGGCTTGGTTTCCAAAGTTAGAAATCCTTTGGGATAGCGATCGGTGCGGAGCACGGCTAGATCGTAAACTACATCGACGCCCAGAATCTTCGCTTGACTCGATTGTCCCGAAGGATCGGTGACTTCGACGCGGTATCGATCAGGAGAGTGAATCAGCTTGGACACGACGTGGTAGTTAGTGACGACATGGCCGCGCGCGCTGGCGAAAAATCCCGTTCCAACCGAAGCCTTGGCGGCAGATCCGGTTTCTACGACTTCTATCTTCACCACGTTTTCGGAAAACTGCTTGAAGATCTCGGCGGTCGCTTTGACGGCCTGTGCCGGCGCCCGGCCCGGCAGGGCCGCCATGGACAGCAAGAACGACAATGCGGCAATGACAACGTTTCGTTTCATCGATAAACCGTGGTCGAAATCTGTGCCGTGGAGTGCCTTGTTAGCGGCAGCGCTGCTTAGGACACCCGAGCAATTCCTCGCGACGGAAGATCCCTAATCGTCTCGTCGCGAAATCCTAGCTCGGTACGAATTTTACAGGTATGCTCACTCGGCAGTGGCGGCGGGTTAGCTTTTTCCTTGGCAAGATTTTCATAGTGCACAGGGGGCGCGAAGTAACGATAGGAATCGCCTGCGGGCGGCGACTCGATCTTGATCACCCGTGCGCCAAGGTCGGCCAAGAGCGCCGCCGCATAGGGCCCGGTGACAAACGTCGTGCACTCGATGACGTTGAGACCATGGAGAATCGGAAATGGCATGCAGAATCATCCCTTGTGCATTGGTGGACGCTCCGACACGCCAGCGAGGTGTTCAAAGCGGTTTGAGAGTTTGGTTTCGTCGCGCATGAATCCCTTGACGGAGATATCGCTAATGTGTTCTTCGGGATCGCCTCTCCCCCGCTCTGGCCGTGGTACTCAGTTCAGCGCGGCGCGACTAAGATCTCGTCCCGTGGAAAATAGTCCATAATCTCCGCGCCGTTCTTGGTGACGACGAGCATGTTTTCCAAGCGCACCCCGCCGACGCGATGCTCCCCTTCACGGCATTCGACGGCAAGCGTCATGCCTTCTTCGAACACCTGCGGATGATCGAATGACCATAGCCGGTTGATGATTGGCATGTCATAGCCCGTGCTCGTGCCGAGTCCGATACCATGACCGATTTCGCTGGCGAGCACTTCGACCTCGCTCTGATATCCCCATTTGGTAGCCGGCGGAAAATGCTTCGCTACGTCGGCCGTCGTCCTGCCCGGTTTGATGTCTCCGATGATCGCATCGATGCGCTCGCGCATGACTTTGTACCAGTCTTTTTCTCTAGGGGTCGGTTGCCGGCCGACGATGAAAGTTCGATAAGTGCAACTGCCATAGCCCATGTAAGTCGCGCCGCAGTACGATCCATAAACGAGATCGCCGAACTGGACCACACGGCTGGTCGCATGCGGGCCGCGATCAAATGTCATTGGCCCGGTGCGCCAGCCGCCTGGAACCGCCGCCTCCAAGCCGAGCTCGTAGCCCGCCGTCGAGCCGAGAGTCATCAAATCGGTATCTTTCATTCCGGGTTTCAAATTCTCCCAGATGCGGAACCAAACCCCGTCGACCATCGCGGCGCAAGTTTTGAGACAATTAATTTCGTCCTGATTTTTAAGCATCCGCGTTTCGAGCATGAGCTGACGGGTGTCGACGATGTTCTTCACGCCCGCGTTGACAAGCGCCTCCCGGGCATAGCCGTCGAAGCTGCCGAGACCGACCTTCTCGCCGAGTAATCCACGCTTTTCCAACTCTTCTTTGATCTCGCCGGCAAACGCCTTCGCTTCCGCAGCACAAGCTTCAGGACCGGGGGCGCCGGTGAGCCACGAACGCGCCGGGCGCCATTCTTTGATCCACGGACATTGGTCGGGCATCTGATGGTAGTAACCATCATGTTCGTACATCACCGGGTCATGCTCGGCAAAGAAAAGCACGTAACGACACATCGGGTAAGCAAAGCCTTTGAGCGCTGTCAGGTAGCGGATGTTTTGATGATTGGCTTCGACAATTGCCGCGATGCCGTGCTTGCGCATCAGCGATTGGGCGCGCTCGACGCGCTGCCGACGCATGCGGTCGGGATTGAACCGTTCTTGCCAATCCGCCGTTTCAGGACCAAAAGTGAGCTTCGGCGCATATTGAATCATGACTTGCCTCCTCTACGAAAAAAGGATTTCCTTCTTTTCCGATACGCCGCAATTGAATTCAGATCAAGCCGCTTCGATCATTATGTTGAGTCGCCCGACACGAGCCATTATCACGGATCAACTTTACCTTGGACGAATTGTCGCTTGCAACAGTGCAAAGGAATCAATTGCAATCGCTTGCAATCCTTCGAGCGGCTGGATACACAGCAACGAAGATGAACGTTAAGCGACGTTTTTCAGCGAGGCAAGGTGTCTTTTAGGGGATCCGACCCTTATCGAAGAAGTTTTGCGCGAACGGAGGTAAGCATGTCGGAAAACGCAGTGCGGATCATCGACATAGACGGCCATGTGCGAGAGGCCGATGATCTGTGGGAAAAATATTTGGAGCCGCCGTTTCGTGCCCGCGCGCCGAAAGTGGAGCAGGTCGCCAACGGCCAACTGCTGTTTCGCCTCGAGGGCGATCGTCACCATCGTCGGCCAGATGAAACTCCTTTTCGTGTTAAAGAGGACGGTTCTCCTGCCAACGAAAACCGCCATCTCGCCACCGATCCGAAAGATCGCCTCAATGCGATGGACCGCGACCGCATCGAACGTGGCCTCCTTTTTCCGTCCGCTGGTTTGTATTTGCCTTCCGTCCAAGAAGCAGCCTACGCCGCCGCGCTGAGTCGTGCCTATAATAATTGGCTCTATGATTACTGCGCCGCGGATCGCAAACGCCTCATGGCCGTCGGCATAATCCCAGTGCAGGACGTTAAATTGGCCATCGAGGAAACCCAGCGCGTAGTCAAGGAACTCGGATTCAAGGGCATCTTCGTTAGGCCCAACCCGATCAAGGGCCGCAACATTGATGATCCGTATTACGATCCGCTCTACAAAACGATTCAGGAGCTCGGTGTGCCGCTCTTGATTCACGAGGGCTCCGGAGCATTTCTACCCACGGCCGGCGCTGATCGGTTCGCGGGGCAGTGGTTTTTCACCCACACGATTTCTCACCCGGTGGAGCAAATGCTCGCCAGCCTGGGTTTAGTTTGCCGAGGAGCCTTGGAGCGCAATCCGGACTTACAAGTTGTCTTTCTCGAAGCCGGAGCCGGTTGGCTTCCCTACTGGCTGTGGCGCATGGACGAGCACTACGAAATCCTGCCGTTCCAAGTTCCCTGGCTGAAAATGAAACCGAGCGATTACTTCCGGCGCCAGTGCTTCATCTCGTTCGAAGCCGACGAGACTCGCTTGGGTGCGATCATCGAATCCATCGGCGCTGATCGGCTGGTCTTCGCTTCCGACTATCCGCATTGGGATGCAACCTTTCCGGGAGTTACGGACATGATTCTCAACCGTAACGACTTGAGCGCCGACACCAAAAGAAAAATTATGGGCGAAAATGCCGCGCGGCTTCTGCGGCTAGATTAAAAAACGTGACGATAGCGCACTGGAGTCATGGGTTTGTTTTCCCAACACTCCATCACTCCAACATTCCTCTAAGCCATTGACTGGAGGTATATATGGCCGATACACCTAAACTCGTTTCATCGATGGGCAGAGCTGAGCTCGATCGGATCTTCGTGCGCGGTTATGATTTGAACCGGGAGCTTCTCGGCAAGATTACGTTTGCCCAAATGGTTTATTTGATGATTGTCGGGCGTATGCCCACGGCTGAAGAAGGCCGGATGGTCGACACCATGCTGATCGTGCTCGTCGATCACGGCATGACCACCGGCGCTGCCGCAGCCCGCATGACGTTTCATTCCGCCCCTGAAGCGATACAGGGCGCCGTGGCCGCGGCTATTCTCGGCGCGGGCAGCGTGCATCTCGGTTCATCGGAGCACTGCGCAAAGATGTTGCACGACGCGTTGCCGGCCGAATCGAAAGAAACCGACCTCGATAGCATTGCCGTTAAAACGGTGGAAAGACGGCTGGCGAATAAGCAATTGATCCCTGGCATCGGCCACGGCATTCACACGCAGGGAGACCCGCGGGCCGATCGACTGTTTGAGGTTGCGCAGGAAACGAAAGTTTATGGCCGCTATTGCGAGCTTCTCAAAAAAATCGGCAAGGTCGCTGACGAAAAAGTCGGCAAGCACTTGCCCGTTAACGTGACCGGGGCCATCGCTGCCATTTCATTGGACATGGGAATTCACTGGCAGATGTCCAAGAGCTTCGCCATCTTGGGCCGCGCGCTGGGCGGCCTGGCGCACGTGGGAGAAGAAATCCGCAGGCCGATCGCCAGAGGTATTTCGAATCTCATCCGGGATAATTTGCAGTATGAGCCGGAGAAGTAACGCTAAACAACCGCGGACCATGTACCGGCAGCGAATGCCCGACTCCAAGTTCGAGTTCGAGGATTCTGCCGTTTCATGCCGACGTATGTAGGGGCGGGTTTGAAACCCGCCCCTACCCCTATTCCGGCACAAATTGATCGATTTTGGCGTCGCTAAATCGATAGCAGGCGTTCAAAGAAGGAGCGATATCGTGTGAGCGCGACCCGCAACTCCTCAGTGGAAACTTTCTCCGACTCTTCCCACTGCTTCTCAAGGTTTTTTCGCTGTTCCGAAAAGCTTTGCGCCAGTCGCTGCATCAATTGTGCTACCAATGCATCGGCCCGCTCTACGGCCGAGCGCGGTTCGTCAACAAAACCGCTCTGAATATCGCGCCATCGAGTCCGAAAATCCCGCTCCACGTCAGCGGCGAAAAGTGGTTCTAAATCGGCATCGGCACCATTGCCTTCGCGGTGTTCCACTTCGTTAAATTCTTCAGAATCCGGCTTGGCCGTGCCGGCGATATCGTCCGTGTGAAGCCTCTTTTTCCCTTCGGCTGACGTATCGTCGCCTACCGCGATCACATTTCTATCTTCGGAAATCGTCATGACCGTAAACCTCCTCGACTGCCTTTTCTGAATCCTCGAAACTGAAATCTGGCCCTGCCCCGGCTCTGCAGTGGTTTCGCTTTTTCAATGGTCGGCGGCGGGCCTTCCAGCAATTCGTTGAAAAGCGCGCGATAATGGACCAGAGCTTGTCGAAGCTCCTCCGTACCCGCCTCTCCCTTGCGATTGCGCGCCGCGATAGCGCTCGCCGCCCGGTAATTCTCCACTACATCCGGATAGTCTACTGACAGGTCTACCGCGGCCTGCTCGAAGTTGGTCACGGGATAACCGCGTTTCTCCATCACCTCGAAGATTTGCCCATGGCCTTCTTTCACTGCGCCTTGAGGGTCGTCGACAAATCGGTTCTGAACCGCCGCCCATGTTTCCCGATAATGCGCCCGATCCTGCGATGACAACGGAACGATACGAAACTTCTTCACTCTTTCTTCGCGGCTTTGCAGCTCCGCTTCGGCTAAGTTCCGATTCTGCATCCGTTGCACGACATGATCGTATTCGGGCCCGAAATGTTCCCTCAACCGCCGCGATCTCGCTCTGTCAAGAGCAATCCAGGTACCCACGCCGATCAGCGCGCATATGACGACCGTAATTGCGATAATCATCAATGTTTGTGAGTCCATATTCTTCTCCTCCGAACGAGACCAGCAAACGACCGTCATGATTTCGCCGGCATCTCGTTTTTAAGATAGGAATGATCCAAACAGCATGCCAAAGACAAAAGACGAGATCTCCCGCTTTTGATGCTTCAAGAAGGTCGTGCTGCGGCAAATATTTTGGAGGAATTTTCGATAAAAGAAATTAATTATGAGAGGTAAACTCCGACAGGGAATCATTCATGAGTCACGAGGATGACGTGAACGGCTTGTCAGCACTCAACTCGTGGCAACTTGCATTACGAAGCGAAAAGATAAATAGCTGTTCAAAGTTTCTCGTTTCTCGATAACGAGACACAATGAACATCGAGCCGGGAATCAAAGGTTAATGGGACAAGACATGTGTCTTAGAACTCGAACGCTATTAGCGAGTTTGGTTCTGCTGACGCTGGCCGCGCCTACGGCCGCACAGCTGCGCAAGTTCAACATCGCATACACGGCGACGAGTCCCTATCAGGCGGTTCTCATCATCGCCAAAGAGGCGGGAGTGTTTAAGAAGCATGGACTAGACCCGCAGCTGATCCTCACCCCAGGCGGCTCTCTGGGATCAAGCGATGATGGGTGGAGACGTAGCGATGGTCATGGCGGATGGTTCCGCGGCGGTGACAAGTAATCTCGCCGGAGCCGATGATGTCATCATCTCAAGTTTTTTGAATACCTTTCCGTACAGTCTGATCTCGATCCCTGAAATCAAGAAAGTTGATTAGCTCGTCGGCGGCAAAGTCGCGATAAGCCGTTTCGGCAGCGCCACCGATGTCGGCGTCCGCATGTCGTTGGCGAAAGTCGGTTTAAATCCAGATAAAGACGTGACCATCTTGCAAATCGGCACACAGACCACGCGCTTCGCGGCATTACAATCGAAACAAGTTCAAGCGACGATCATCACGCCGCCGTTCACCTTGACCGCTCGCAAGCAGGGCTACAACACACTGGTTGATATGGCCCAGTTGAACATTCCGTTTGAACTAACGGCATTCTTGACCCGCCGCAGCTTCATCAAAGCACAGCGAGAAATGGTCACCGCAGTCGTCACCGCGCTGTCGGAGGCGGTCTATTTCTACAAACGTGAAAAGGAGGCGTCGATCAAAATCCTTAGCCGCTACCTTCAGACCAACGACCGTGAAGCGCTGGAAGAGACCTATCGAGAAGTCGCTCTAAAGACATTACCGGAAAAACCTTACGCCACGCTGCCCAGCATTCAGGTGATTATCGACGAGCTCGCGCAAAAAAACCCCAAGGCGAAAAGCGCCCGCCCGGAAGACTTCATCGACATGAGCTTCGTGAAAAAGCTTGACGACGAAGGATGTTTTGCGAGATTGTACAAGCGATAGTTTGATCCTGCGCCAGGAGCACTGTCATGATTAAGAGAATTTCTTGCCTCGCGGTCGGGAATTTTTTCGGGATTGCCATCACGGCACTGGCCGCGAGCGCTGCCGAGCTGACCGCTTGCGGATTCGTTTCCGCCGCCGACGCGCAGAAGTTTGTCGGCGGCCCGCTTGACGTAAAGGAGTTTGCCAAAATCCCCACTGCCAATGGTCCAGGCACTTACGATTCGATATGCACTTACATCGCCAAGGGCGGCAACTTCGAGAATGCCGTGACCGCGCCGCGATTGCTCGATGTCACGCTGCACTTTTTGCATTCCGCTGACGAAATGAAAAAGATCTACGAAGGCTCCATCGACCAATATCGCCAGATGGCTAAAGCCCCCGACGCGCCCTTCAAGAACGCAACGATCACGCCCATTGAGGGCTTCGGCGACAAGGCTTTCGTTCTCGAAGCTGTGACCGATCCGAAAACCGGCTACAAATCCGCTCTGATCGTTTTCTACAAAGGCAAAGTTGGCGGCAGCATTGGAGCCTGGAAGAAACCTGAATCGTCGCTGGAAACGTCGAAGGCAGTGCTGAGGCACATCTTGAGCAAATTGCCGTAGCATGCGGTCCTCTCACACGGTCTTCATTAATGATTGGAAAGGTAATTGATCATGCTCACACCCATTAAGATTGATAATCGAATCAATGCTCACCTTGGCATCCCGCCCAGCTTTGGCAAAAAACCCGTTGTGATTCATTTGCACGAGCGCTACGGCATCGTGAAGCATACGACGGATCTCGGCCAAAAATTTGTCGATGCCGGCTACGTGACGATCGTGCCGGACTTCTTTTCGCGCTTTACCGGCGATCGCGAAGTGCTGGCGCGCGGCGATGACCGTTGTGAGCTCGACGACAATGAAGTTCTGCTCGACCTCGATGCGGTCGTCGCGCACTTGCGGACAATACCGGAAGCCGACATGAACAAAATCGCCATGTCCGGCGTGTGTCAGACCGGCCGACAACCTATTTTGGCCGCAGCAAAACGCGATTATCTCAAAGCGGTAGCGGTGCTCTATGGCGCAGTTTACGACGCCGATTGGAAGTCGCATCCAATCCGGCCCGAACCGATCGATAGGCTCATGCAAGAAATCCAGTGTCCGCTCACAGCGATCTTCGGCGAGCTCGATAATTTAATCCATCGAGACAACATCGTACGCATGTTCACCGTTCTGGCGCAGGCGAAAAAAAGTTTCGATATCCGCGTCTATCCCGACGCGCCCCATGGATTTTTGAATGACACGATGCCGGGCCGCTATCGTCCTGCCCAGACCGAACGCGCATGGCATCAGATTACATCGTTTTTGAAATCCGTTTTCGCTGGAGAATGGCATAAAGACCGCGTCATCTGGCGCTTCGAAGCCGATAGCTCGGTGGGCTACGATTTCTCAAAAATGAAGCGCTGGGAGTAGTCGGCGCGTTGCGCCGAATCTCAAATTACATATTTCAGATTCCACATCGATCATTTGAAATCTGGAATTTGAGATTTGAAATGCGCGAAGCGCTAAGCGCCGCGCTGCTTGACAGTTGCACCCGCGGTGAATACATTCGCTCGCAACTAGCCCGTAGGAGCCGCTCACGGCGAAACAAGAACAAGACGCCTTCGACCTGGTTTCCGTCGATCCGTCGAAGCCGCTGACCACCAATCGCCGGTGGCAACGATTGCGTGCCGGGATATCGGACTGGCTCGGCGTCATCGGCGTGGTTTTGTTCTTCGCTGCCTGGGAGCTATCGACCCGCTTGGAGATTCTCAGTCCTTTTTACTTCCCACCGTTCAGCAAAATTATCGCCAAAGGTTACGAGCAATTCGCCAACGGCTCCATCTGGGAGCATATGTGGTTCAGCCTGACGAATTTCGCCATCGGGTTTGTCGTCTCGGTTGTCCTGGGCGTGATATTGGGCGTCCCGATGGGCTGGTACAAAGGCGTCAACAAAACCTTCGATCCGCTCCTATCCGGCATCTACGCCACTCCTTTGATCGCGCTTTTGCCGCTGATCATCATGATGTTCGGCCTCGGGGCAATATCGAAGATCATCATGACCGTGCTGGCCGCGGTTTTTCCCATCTTGATTAACACCATGATCGGTATCGCCAATACCGACCATCGTTTGATCACCATGGCCCGCGCCTTTGGCGCAAAAGACCGTCATATTTTTCTAAAGGTCTCGCTTCCCGGCTCGCTTCCTTACATCGTCGCCGGTATGCGCGTCGCGCTCGGTCGAGCGCTGGTGTACATCGTCGTCGCCGAGCAGTATGGCGCGGCCATGGGACTTGGCTACCTGAGCTCGCTTGCCGTGCAACGCTTCCAGATGGCGGCGATGTTTGTGCCAATTGTCATCATCGCCGGGCTGGGCGCCGGTTTAAATGAATTGCTCAAAACATTTGAGCGGCGCCTGGAAAAGTGGAAGCCGCAGAAATAATTCGCGCAATAGACTCAGGGAGGAAGAATGAATTCCACAGCGAAAATGGTTTCGTTTTCTTTGCTATTGTTTGCGACGGCGGGACTTCTTTGCCCCTCGGCTATTGATGCGCAGACCCGCAAGATGACCGTTGGCCAGGCCGGCGTAAATCCCGGCGCCGGACTTTTCAGCATTGCCGTCAATCAAGGCTATTACAAAAAGCACGGGCTGGACGTGGAAATCATCAAGACCAATACCACCGCCGCCGTTCAGGCGATGCTCGCGAGCAAAATGCAGATGGCTACCGGTGCCGGCGCCGCCGCTTTCGTCACGGCGACCCTCGAGGGGGCACCTCAACCGTTTGTCCTGGTCGGTTCCTGGGTCAACGTATTTCCTTACAAAATCATGGCGCATAAAGGCATCAAGAAAATCGAGGATCTCAAAGGCAAAACCGGCCACGTCGGCGCGCCCTTCGGCACGATCCCCGACACGGCTTTGCGCTTCGCTCTCAACCGGCTGAAAATCGACCCGGAGAAAGACGTCAAACTCGTGCAGCATTCCAACGCGGATCCGGCGAGCATTCTCGCAGCGATGGAAAAAGGCGAGGTTCAGTTCGGCATCCTTGCGCCGCCGTTCGATTTGATCGCCGAACGAAGAGGCTATGAAATGCTGCTCGCCCTTCCCGGGCTGGGAATTCCCTGGCAACAAAATGGCGAAATCGTTCCGGTGTCCTACTTGAAGAGCAATCGCGACAACGTGGTGCGCTTGATGAGGGCGACGGCGGAAGCGTCCAAGTTCTACTTCGAACAGAAGGAGAAGACTATCGATATCATGATGGAATACCTCGGCCGCCCCCGCGACGAAACCGAGTACGCGTACAATCAATACAAGCGATGGACTGACCGAGTCCCGCGGCCGCAAGTCGATACGATTCGCACGACGCTGGAGGCGATCAAGAAAAGCACGCCCAAAGCGGCCACGGCGAATCCTTCTTCGTTCATCGACACGAGCATCGTCGACCAGTTGGTCAAAGAGGGCTACTACAAGTAGCGCGAACTTCAGGATCGCTGAAGATCGACGATAGAGTATTGAGGATCGCGATCCTCGATCTTCCATCCTCGATCTTCGACCTCTCTAGGTTTGACCCGACCGCAGTCGGGTGTTAGCATCCCGCGAAGGTTGACTTAAGGAGTAAAAATTGCGTGAAGCTGTATAACTTTGATCTGCTTGCGTATCCCCACGTGCCGAGAGAAGCGCCGCGCACGCCGGTGCCGAGTAGCTTTTTCGATCCAGCAAAGGGCGCGGCGAACTACGCGGAGCATTTGGAAGAAATGGCCTACTGCGAAGAGTTAGGCTTCGACGGCGTGGTTTTCAATGAGCATCATTACAGCGCCTACGGCACCATGCCCTCGCCTAACCTGATCGCGTCCGCGCTGAGCCAGAAAACGAAAAAAATCAAGATTGGCGTTCTCGGCAATATTCTTCCGCTACGCAATCATCCGGTCCGCGTCGCCGAGGAGTACGCCATGATCGACTGCCTCAGCAATGGCCGACTTATCGCCGGCTTCGTTCGCGGGATCCCGCCGGAATATATCTGGTACGGTGTCAACCCGGAGGAATCACGCGGACGTTTTGAGGAAGCGTACGACCTGATCATGACCGCGTGGACCGAACCGGTCTGGAGCCATGAGGGCAAGTTCTTCCATCTCCGAGACTGCGCGATCTGGCCAAGACCACTACAACAACCTCACCCGCCGATCTGGATCGCGGCGCGCAGCGCCGAGTCGATCGAATGGTGCGTAAAACGCCACCTCCCCTGCGCGCAGGTCTATCAAACGACGGGGCAAATCGAAGACACCTTCGGCTATTATCGGAGCAAAGCCAAAGAGGATGGCTGGGATGCGGCGTCGAATAAGTTCATCCTCTGCCGGCATATCTACATTGACGAGACCGATCAGAAGGCACGCCAGTTCGTCGAGCCGGCGATGGCTTATTTCTTCACAGTCTTTAACCGCGGTTTCAACGAAGCGATCAACAAGGAAGCGGTAGGGCAGCGGCTGTCGGCGGCCTTGACGACGGCGCGGTCCTTCGACTATTTCCGCGAAGGCAACCGCGAGCGACGTGATTTTTCCAAGCTCGACTATGATGGCCTGCGCGGCACCGGCTATCTGATCTCGGGAAATCCCGACAGCGTGGCGAATCAGATTCAAAGTCAAATGACGCAAGTCGGCGCCGACCATTTCATGGGTATGTTCCACATCGGCAATCTCGCTCATGACAAAGTGGTCAACTCGCTCGATCTCTTCAAAAAAGAGATTATGCCGAGACTGCAATAAGCACGACTCCACCCATCTCCCGTAATACAGCAGTCGTCGGAGGCTGGCCGTCGGTGCCACGTGATCCGTGGCCATTGTTTCGAACCGCCAAGCGCGGTGGTATAAATTCTAATGACGCTATGGACCATCGCACGACAAAGATGGATTCGTCGATTCCAAATCTCAGCCGAAGAGAGTTGCTGCTCCTTTTCGGATCGGCGGCCGCCGAAACCCTTCTTGGCTGCGGGCGTGACCAGTCAGCAGCCGAGAAATTGCGGCGCGCTGCAACATTGGATGCCACGGCCTTGGCTGCAGGATTGCCCACTTGCGTGGTACGGCCAGAACAAACTGAAGGGCCATATTTTGTCGATGAGAAGCTCAACCGCTCCGATATCCGCATAGACCCATCGGACAACGGGACCAAGGCCGGCGTGCCGCTCCGTTTGGAATTTCACGTGTCACGCGTTACGGCTGGCTCGTGCACGGCTCTCAGCGGCGCCATGGTTGATATTTGGCATTGCGATGCTCTCGGTGTTTATTCGGATGTTCGCGATGCGGGCTTTGACACCCGCGGAAGAAAGTTTTTACGCGGATATCAATTGACCAATGGGAAAGGTACGGCGGAATTTCTCACGATCTACCCGGGTTGGTACGAAGGGCGCGCGGTTCACATCCACTTCAAGATTCGTATCGATCCCGCCGCGTCGCGCGCTCGCGAGTTCACGTCGCAGCTGTACTTCGACGAATCGATTACCGAGCAGGTCCACAAGCAGCCTCCATACAATTCTAAAGGCCGTCGCACGACGGCCAACGATGCCGACTTGATCTTTCGCCGCGGCGGGAAGCAGCTGATTCCCACGCTGAGCAAGAATTCACAGGGCTACACGGCCAAGTTCGACATCGGCATTTCAAATGTCCTAATCGGTTAGCTGATGCGCTCGCCAACTTCGCCTGAGGAGATACGCTGGCTGGGAAATGAGCTCTATGCGGCTTGGTCCCTCCACGAGCCGCATAGAATCGATGCGATTTTCACCGACGACGCCATTTACAGCGATATTGCCGGCGGCAAGAACCAGCAAGGAAAACAAGAGATCAAACAACTCCTGCGCGCCGCCTTCGAGTGGGCGCCAGACTTCCGAGTAACCATGTTGTCTCTAATCGTAGGTACGGATGCCGCGGCAACCGAATGGATGAGCGAAGGCATCCAAACCGGGCCGATAGGGGACCTACCGGCGAGCGGCAACAGCTTTCGCCTGCGCGGCGCTTCAATCCTCGCATTCCGAGACGCCAAGATTTCTAAGGTAACCGACTACTACGACATGGCGACGTTTCTACGCCAGTTAGGCGCGCTCTAGGGGGAGGCTCGCCTGTTATCGTTGGCCACGAAAATTATTTCCACAATGTCAGCAACGTTACTCCGCCAACGATCATAACAGCACTCACCACAATTCGAGATGTTACGCGTTCGACATCGCGCAGGAAAAGTGCCGCCAGAATTAGTGAGAAGAATGGGCCGGTACTGCTGATCGGAATGACGACGGATACTTTTCCAAGATCTAAAGCGTAGTAGATACAGGTCATACCGAGGCTAATTGTCACGCCAGCAGCGAGGAACCACCAGAAACACTGCCGGTTCATTTTCCAAGTTTCCTGGCTCCTCTCGACATACCAAAGCGTCAGGATCGAAACGATGAACGAAGAACTCGCGGTCACCGCTGCGGCGAGAAACGGGTGGGGAACTGCGGCAAGGCCGAACTTTCGTACGACCTGAGTCGCGCCTGCTAGCGCCGAGGCAGCAATCGGGTACCAAAGGAAAACCGCAGAACCGGCGAGCTTCACCGAGCCACTGCGCCAGGATAAGAGGATAATACCCGCGATGATCATCAAAGTGGCAATGATGATCGGTAAGGTGATCTTCTCGCCGAGGAAAATGATCGCCATCGCGGCGCTAAACAAAGGTGTGGTAGCGCGGATTGGATCGGTGATCGCCACGCCGAGCGCGTCGATTCCTTTATAACTGAGCAGTCGGGTCAGTCCCGGCTGGAAAAACCCAACAACAACGAATATCAGGATCGAAGCGCTGCTTAACGACGACAATGGCACGAACAGGATCGACACGCTCCAGAGAAAAATAATGTTGATCAGCAGACTGCTGATCACCGCGGTGGCCGGATTGGAATAGTGCAATGCTTTTTTCGTGAACAGGTTGTGCAACGCGAACAGGAATGCGTTGGCCAGAGCGTAGAATTCCGCCGGAATCGAGGTCATTTTTGAGCAAACGAGTTACAGGCGAGTATGAGTGGAGTCAAACCGTGGCTGCGTTCATTTCATTCGAGCTATAGCGGCTTTGTTGTGAAAGGGCAATGACACTCGCGGCGGGACTCGCGACAAATTGACACGCCAGGCAGCCATCGATTAACCTCTAGTCTTCAAATCTTCTCGTCAGTGACTCGCTCGTAAATCGAATGAAAAAAAAGCTTCTCTGTTGCTTTGCAGCCGTCGCGCTGGCGGTTCTTGGCGCTTACCCGATCCTGAAAACCATCGAGTTTAAAAGCTGCCTCGCTTACGCTTTCGGCGGATTTCGTGACGTCGCGCTGGACCGAGCCGACAGATTTCTCGGCAAGGTGGATGAAGATACGGTACGCTGCCGCGGTGGCGACGACGCCGCCGCGATGCAGTCGGCTCCGTGGATCGTTTGGCAGCGTTACCGGGGCGCGGCGGGCCTGGAAAGCCTCGTCGCTGGAATCGCCGGCAAGGTAGGCGTTCTAAGCCCGAACCAACGGGGAATAAATGGCGCGCTTCTCGACCTCGAATATCAGCGCATCGAGCTTCTCAAATTTAATCTTTTCGACAACAGCGGGACATACGAAGAATACGCCCGCAACCAAAACAAGCCAACGGGAGCCCTCGCGAAAATCTGGCCACAGTTCCGGCTTCCCAAAAATCATCTGCTTCATACGACGGTTGGTGGCGATGGACCTCAGCGATGTACCGGCGAGTTGGTCCGCTTCCGAACTCTCACGGGCATTTGCAACGATATTGTGAACCCGCTGATGGGCTCGACCGATCAACCGTTCCCTCGCAATGTCACCTTCGATTCGACATTTCCGGAATCGCCATCAAGCGAGCTTACGAAAAACCGCCACGGTCATCGTCTCGGACTGTTGAGTCCTGACCCGCAGGTCATCAGCCGAAAACTTTTTACCCGTCGCCAGTCATTCCCCGAGAAATGCAACGAAGGTCAGGGATTGCCGAACGACTCGGCGCTGGCCCAGTGCGACTATCAAATGGCTCCGCATATTAACGTCCTGGCGGCCTTTTGGATCCAGTTCATGACTCATGATTGGTTCTCTCATCTCGACGAGGGCCACAACCAGCGGAAATTGATCGAAACCGGTTGTAAGGTACAGCGGGTGCATAATAGCGACAGGCGATTGACGCCAGAGGAGACCAAACGCATCGGTTGCCGCCCGGAGGATCGCGTTGACAAGGCTCTTATCGCTGCCGACACACCGCCTGCGACATTCACCGTCGACGATCAATCCCGCATGTCGCGCGCTCCAAAAACCACGTTGAACAAAGTCACAGCGTGGTGGGACGCATCGCAAATTTACGGGTACGACGACACCTCACGCCGGCGGGTCAAGCGCGACCCGCGCGATCCGGCGAGACTTCTGCTCGAACCAAACAACGCAGGCACGCCGGGAAAAGCCGGTTACCTGCCGGTGCTTCAGCCATCGGATCCGCAGAACCCTCAGTGGACCGGCCAGGAAGCCGTGGCCTTTCCCGACAATTGGAACATCGGTCTCAGCTTTTTTCACAACGTCTTCGCCCGCGAGCATAATTTGTTCGTAGAAGAATTTCGTCGCCGAGGCGCGGCCACTCCGGAAGCAGATTGCGGTTTGCGCCACCCCGCGCAGCCAAGCCATGCGATCAAATTCAAAGAGGTCAACGATGACGAATTGTTCGAAGTCGCGCGCCTGGTTGTCTCCGCCGAAATCGCAAAAATCCACACCGTCGAATGGACGCCGCAAATGCTCTATAACGAGCCGCTTTATTTGGCGATGAACGCCAACTGGTCCGGCTTGTTGCAAAACCACCCGATTGTCAGCGCGGCCCTTGCGAAGGTGATTCAATGGTTTGCAAGCTCGGAGAGCGGAAAACGATCAACGGAGTGGTACTCCGCCTTCGCCGCCGGTCCCGGCATTTTCGGTCTTGGAAACAACAAGTCGGACATAAACGGAGGTGTCAATCATTTCGGCTCGCCCTTCAATTTTCCCGAGGAATTCGTCAACGCGTATCGCCTCCATCCGATGCTCCCTGATCTCATCGAGTTCCGCGATCTCAAAGGTGACCCGAATGTCATCCAGTCGAAGATTCCCGTGCTGGAAACTGTCCGCGGCAAAGCCACTCAGGCGTTGCGTCAATATGGGATTGGCAACTGGGCGCTTTCCATGGGTCGCCAGCGAGTCGGCAAGTTGACTCTGCAAAACCATCCGGCTTTTATGCAAAACCTAGACATGCCGCGCCTCAACAGCGCCACGGGAAAAGTCGACGTGCTCGCTTTGGACCTCATCCGCGATAGGGAACGCGGCATACCGCGTTACAATGAGTTTCGTCGCCAGTATGGTCTTAAGCAACTGACAAGCTTCGCCGATTTTATCGATCCAACGACTTCAGCCGACCGCGCTGAACAACAAAATTGGGCAGGCATATTGCGCGAGATCTACGGGCAGCATCAATGCGACGCGACAAGAGTCATCACCGACGCGCAAAAGAACCCGGATGGCACTCGAATCAACGATTGTCTTGGCCATCCGGACGGT
>DASYUV010000004.1:0-50377 GCA_036000865.1 Binatia bacterium
GGTCTTATGGCACCCGGTTCGAGCTTGTGTTGGCGAGGTGGTTTGCTACTGACTCCCCGCTTTAATGCGATCTCTATAGTCTGCGCAATCTTCGTCATAGCAGTTATGAGGTACGGGACAAGGAACCACATCCCAAGCAAAGGCGATAGAGGGGTCCGCCAAATCTTGTTTGTCCGCCCTAAAGTTAGTTATCTCCCCGCAGAATTCAGTCAGTCTTATTGGGCTTCCAGGAAATATATCCTGATAGACCATCCAACCCCAAAAATACAGGTGATGATTCCTGCGTTGAATATCCAGCAAATCGCCTATAGGCACAATCAGACTATGACGCACAGACGCTTTCGGCCCGATCACTGTGGGGATCGTGTTGCCGCCAGCCATATCCTTGAAATCGAAACTTTTAGGCATCTCAGAAGGCCAAAGCTGGCGGTTGGCCCTACCAAGTGCGCGTTTAGTTGGAGTAGTGCCACTGTTTTGCCATCCGATAAGAAATTCTATCCCGGCCACTTGCTTGGTAGCTGGATTTAGAATCTTAAACCCTGTGATGGAACCATCAAAATTCACAAAGGCGCGTTGCGTGGCTATGGAAGTCTCGTTCGCCTTTTGGTTCAAGCACATCAACTGGACTGTAGTCACTGTAAGTACAAGAGTAAAAAACGCGGTCCAAGCAGCCGCTTTACCATCGAAGATTCTATTCCAAATCGTCAGCCATACAGTATTAGGCATCCTCTTTAGTTTCTCCCGTCTGTAAACCGATTGCGCACTTTAGCACCAATTCTGTTCAGAGTTCCAAACCCACTACACCTTTTTTCACGAAGAACTTTGGATTTTTCAAAACTCGCTGGAGGTAGGGTCCCATAGACATAGCCCCCATGGCCGGGCCGTGGCTGCACTCCCCAGGGTAGGGGCCTGCGCTGTGGCCGAGCCGCAGCCACCGAGCCCCGAGCCATTGCGCTGTGCCGGACTGCCGTTATTTATGAATGCTTTGTGTTGCTGCTGGTCGGAGCTACAGCAGCAATGAGAGTGGAGAGAGAAGGCCACCGAGCCTGCGTGGCCGTGGCCTGCGCTGTGGCTTGTGGCTGCTTCCCTCGCTAGGGTTAGGCTTTGGGTTCGGGGCTGATTGCCTTGCTCAGGTCCATCAAAGCGCTATCAGCCGAATCAATTTCGTCAAAGGCTTCGACAATCGTGGCGTAAAGCTGATCGGACTTAGGCACCTCCTCGACATGGCCCCAGCCAATCGCCTTAGCGTGCTCAAGCAGAGTAAGAGCCTTGCGGATTTTCTGACCTATCGTTGCTTCCATTTTTTTCTCACCTCCATTCCGTTCTAAGATGCTCCAAACCTTGTGCAAGCGCGAGGCCAGCGCACCGGAAAGCGTAGCAGCAGCGATGCCGAAGAGGTGACCGCTGATACTATAATATCTATGGCCATAGCTGTGGCCGTGGCCGGAAGCGTGGCCGAGCCGCAGCCCAAGACGGCGCAGCCCAAAACTGCCGAGCCTGACTGCCCGAGCCCTATTGCCAGAACTTTTGCCAGAATTGTCTCGACGCTCTGTCAGCAATGACACATAGCCAAGTGATCATATGTCCGCTTGTCCACATAACCACAGGGCTACTCGCTCCGCGAGGGCCGGGCAGCCAAGCCTAGGGCCGCTTGGCAGCGGCAACAACCGTCCCGCAATCGGGGGAAGCTATCCGGTTTGCAGCTTGGGCATCGCCTGTGCTGGCACCAATCGCACCGCTCGCCCTGCCCGTTGCTCTGCAACGCGGTAGCTTGCCGGTAGCAGCCCCGCAAAACTGACGTGCTCTCACGGCGTTGCGCTATGCCTGCAACTAGTATGACTGTAGCAGCGGGCTGGTTGTGTGCTACCGCTCTGCTACCGGAACGCGCCACAAGGGGGTTAAGTGAGATAAAATCCGCAACCAGCTTTCCGAGTGATAACAGCGGCCTGTTGCAGCGTGTTCCATGCCAGTGCGGGCCACAAAAGATTGCCTGAACTGCGGCGCCGTGAGCGGCTGCTCGTAGAATCGCAAAGGAGTAATGGAGTATTGGACTGGTGGAGTACTGCTCTCCCATAACCCATTACTCCATCACTCCAAGTTTATTTCTTTTCTAGGTGGAGCATTCCCTTTTGCGTGTCGATGTCCATCCGGAAGTTGCTCAGGAAATTAAGCCCCAGAAGGCCTGCGACCTGGGGGTCGGGAACGGCGTCGTGGACGGCAGTGGGGAGATTGCGAATTTCCATGCCGCCAACCGCGATCGATTCTAGATTGGTCACCGGCGCTTGGATAAGTCCATTGGCGGTTTGAAACTGCAAGGTTTTCGGAGTCGGACCCACGTCAATGGAAAGGTCTCGGGCCAGCGCATTCGAGATCAGGGTGTAACTAGCGCCGGTGTCGACGACAAACTTTGCCGAGCGTTTATTGTTGAGGGTTGCCTGGATGATGACCACCTCGCCGTGTCTCTCCATGGGAATGGAGGCTTTTCGGGGCGGCGGTTTTCGTTCTGGTTCGGCGACTCGAGGGCTTTCCTGGGCTTGAATTCGGCCGGCAGTTCCCCGTTGTTTCGGCGGCACGTCGTGCAAGTTATCGGTGATATGGAGCACGCCATTCTCATCGACCCAACGGTAATATTCGGCAGCCCGCAGTGGCGCAAAAATCAACCAGATGAGGCATATCGCTGAAACGATAGCAGTGAAGATCTTCACGATTGTGGTAAACTTACCACAGTTGTTGATGCGGCGAAACCAAAATGCTGTGCTCGAAGCAATCGTGCTCGGGGTAGTGGATGGGCAAGATGTCGTCCAGTCAAGCAGTTGATCGTTAAGCTGCTTTACAATGCCGGGTCGCTGTGGTAGAGATTTAAGCAACTAAGGAAGGAAAGAGAGAGAAAGAGCGGAGAATATGGGAATTGCTGAACCGCAGAAACAAGTAGTCGTCGAGCAGTTCAGGGTTCATCAGACGGACACAGGCTCTCCCGAAGTGCAAGTTGCGCTTCTCAGTCAGCGCATCGACCATCTTACCGAACACTTCAAGGTTCATGTTAAGGATCACCATTCTCGCCGTGGCCTCCTGAAGCTAGTAGGGCAGAGGAGAAGGTTGTTGGATTATCTTCGAAATTCAGATTTCGAAAGATACCAGAGCCTAATCCAGCGGCTTGGAATACGTAAGTAGCTATTTCCAGCCAATTGCCCTCCGTTTCCACACCTCCGTTAGACCTGTCTCCCGCCAGAGGATTTTTCTATGATCAAGAAAATCGAATTGGATTTTCATGGCCGACCCTTATCCATCGAAGTCGGACGGCTGGCTAAACAAGCGGATGGTGCCGCGCTGGTACGCTACGGCGAGACCGTGGTCTTAGTGACGGCGGTAGCCGCCAGAGAGCTCAAACTGGACACCGATTTTTTCCCGCTCACGGTCGACTACCAAGAAAAAACTTTCGCCGCGGGCAAGATTCCGGGTGGTTTTTTCAAGCGGGAGGGCCGGCCTTCGGAAAAAGAGATTCTTACCTGCCGCCTGATCGATCGCTCGATCCGTCCGCTTTTCTCCGAAGGTCTACGTTGTGAAACCCAAGTCATAGCGACCGTTTTATCGGCCGACCGAGAGAACGATCCGGATGTCGTGGCTATGCTGGGGACGTCGGTGGCCCTGCATGTATCCGACATCCCGTTCAACGGACCGTTAGCCGGCGTCCGCATCGGTCGCACCAACGGCCAGTGGGTGATGAATCCGACCCAAAGCCAGCTTGAAGAAAGCGACGTGGATATTTTTCTTTCCGGCAGCCGCGATGCCATCGTCATGGTCGAGGGCGGCGCGCAGATGCTGCCCGAGGACGCGATCCTGGAAGCGCTGTTTGCCGGCCATGAGGCCATTCAGCCGCTGATACGGATCCAGGAAGAAATTCGCCGAGAAGTCGGCAAGACGAAGCGGGAAGTACCGCTCGTCGAGCTCGATCACGCAGTCGTACGGTGGGTTGAAGAACTGGCGCTTACGAAACTCAAACAGGCGCTCGAGATTCCGGAAAAATTGGAACGCTACAAAAGGATCGCTGAGGTGAAAGGCGAAGTCGTGCTGCGAGCCTTGGAGCAGTTTCCGGAAAAACAAAAAGACATTAAAGGCGCCTTTGAGGAGTTGAAGCGTAACGTTTTTCGCGGATTGGTCATTCACCAGGAGCGGCGCATCGACGGGCGCGGCCTAAAAGACATCCGGCCGATCACCTGCGAAATCGAAGTGCTGCCGCGCACGCATGGCTCGGCGTTGTTTACTCGCGGTGAGACGCAGGCGTTGGTGGTGACAACCTTGGGCACCACGTCGGACGAGCAGAGAGTCGATGCGTTGCTCGGCGAGCACTTCAAAAAGTTCATGTTGCACTACAATTTTCCGCCGTTCAGCGTCGGCGAGGTCAAGTTCCTGCGCGGTCCCGGGCGACGTGAAATCGGCCATGGCAATCTGGCCGAGCGTGCGCTTGTTCCCGTGCTTCCTGCCGAGGAAAGCTTCCCTTATACCATACGAATTGTCTCCGAAATTCTAGAATCGAACGGCTCGACGTCAATGGCGACCGTTTGCGGCGGGTCGCTGTCGTTGATGGACGCCGGCGTGCCCGTAAGCGCGCCGGTGGCCGGCATCGCCATGGGTTTGATCAAAGAAGGCGAACATGTGCGCGTGCTGTCCGACATCCTCGGCGACGAAGACCATTTGGGCGATATGGATTTCAAAGTCGCCGGCACGGCGGAGGGAGTGACGTCGTTGCAGATGGATATCAAGGTCAGTGGGGTCGACCGTGAGATCATGCGCCAGGCCCTGCACCAAGCGAAACAAGGGCGGTTGCATATTCTCGGTATCATGAATGCAGCGTTGCCGGCGGCGCGCACCAATGTTTCCGGCCACGCGCCGCGCATCATTACACTCAAAGTCAAACCGGATAAGATTCGCGAGATCATTGGCCCGGGCGGCAAGGTCATTCGCGGTATCATTGAAGCCACCGGTGTCAAGATGGACGTCGAAGACGACGGCACTGTGACGATCGCATCGGTCGACGAGGCGGCTTCCCAGAAGGCCGTCGAAATGGTGCAAAGGATCGCCGCCGAAGCCGAGGTCGGAAAAATTTACAAAGGCACTGTGCGCAAGATCGTCGAGTTTGGCGCGTTTGTGGAAATTCTGCCGGGAACGGATGGCCTTATTCACATCTCCCAGCTGGCCCCAGAACGGGTACGCAAAGTGACCGATGTGCTCAAAGAAGGTGACGAGGTGATGGTCAAAGTCCTGGAAATCGATAGACAGGGCAAGATCCGGCTAAGCCGTAAAGAGGCCCTCCAGGAAACCAGCGGCAGCTCGAGCAACGCATAATCATGTTTGCTAAGAACGATTTGGACAACGGCATCCGCATCGTGTCGTACGAGATGCCGGAGCATCGTTCGGTGAGTCTCGGCATCTGGGTGGAAAGCGGATCGCGCCACGAATCCGCAGCCCAGAACGGCATCTCGCACTTCATCGAGCATCTGCTCTTCAAAGGCACGGAACGGCGCAGCGCGGCGCAAATTGCCGAAGAGATGGACGCCGTCGGGGGTGTGATCAACGCCTTTACTTCCAAAGAGCACACCTGCTATTACGCCAAGGTACTCGACGAAAACCTGCCGTTGGCGATCGATCTTTTGACCGACATTTTTCTTCATTCGAGTTTCGACGCTGAGGAAATCGAGCGGGAGAGATCGGTCATCCTACAAGAGATTTCCCAGGCGGAAGATACTCCGGATGACTATGTCCACGATCTTTTCAGTCTCGACTTTTTCAAAAGTCATCCGATTGCCCGCCCGATCTGCGGCAGGGAAGAAACCGTCACGAGTTTCCAACGGGACGATTTCCTCGGTTTCTTTAAATCGCGCTATCGCCCGCGCCGAGTGATCGTGTCGGCGGCTGGTCATTTCCGCCACGACGCGCTGGTCAAAGAGATCGCAGCGCGCCTGAGCGTGGTGCCGGATGGGGTTGATGGCGACCGGGCGCTCACCCTGGAAGGCGAGACCGTGCCGAAGATGGGGAGCGGTGTTTTTTCTCACGCGAAATCGCTGGAACAAGCTCATCTTTGTCTGGGTGTGGCGGGGATTCACCAGGCTCATCCCAAGCGCTACGCGGCCTACGTGCTCAACACGCTGCTCGGCGGCGGCATGAGCTCCCGGCTGTTTCAGGAGATCCGTGAGAAGCGCGGCAAAGCCTACTCGGTTTATTCCTTTTCGACGTCGTACAAAGACGTCGGTTACCTGGGCGTCTATGCCGGCACAAGCATCGAATCGACGGAAGAGGTCGTCGACCTGATTCTGAAGGAGCTGGGCAAACTGGCCGCTGGCGAAATGACGGACGAGGAACTACGGCGCACCCAAGGCCAGCTGGTTGGCAGCATGATGCTCGGCTTAGAGTCGACGGATTCGTGGATGAGCCATATCGCGCGCAACGAAATCTACTTCGGTAAGATGGTGACTACGGACGAGATTTGCCAACGGATCCGCGCCGTGTCTCGTGATGAAGTCGTGGAGTTGGCCGGCGCGCTGTTCCGCTCAGACGGTATGATGCTGACACTCCTGGGCGATTTCAACGATAATTTCCAGCTTAAAAATCTAAACATGAAGCATTGAGCCGCGGTCGTTTGGGTCCTGCGGGATGATGAGCGGTGGAAGAAGTTCGCATTGAGATCAAACGCCTGCGGCCAAGCGCGAAATCCCTAGCCCTGCCGGCATATATGACCGCGGGCGCCGCGGGCATGGATCTTTGCGCCGACATCGAGAATGATCTGCATCTCGCGCCGATGGAGCGGGCTTTAATTCCCACGGGGTTCGCGATTGCTTTGCCGGCTGGTTTTGAAGCGCAGATTCGCCCGCGCAGCGGACTCGCGCTTAATCAAGGATTGACATTGGCGAACAGTCCCGGAACCATCGACGCCGATTATCGCGGAGAAGTTCAGGTGATCGCGATCAATTTAGGTACCGAGCCAATCATTATCCAACGCGGCCAGCGCATCGCCCAGATGATCGTGCAGCGCATCGCTCGAGCGCAATGGCACGAAGTGGACGACCTTGCGTCGTCTGCGCGTCAAGCCGGCGGGTTCGGACATACGGATAAGAAAAGATAGGTAGGGGCGCGATTAATCGCGCCCCCACGTCCCGTTATACGACTTCGAAGCATGATCGAACGTTACACCCGACCGGAAATGGGCCGCATCTGGTCGGAAGAAAATAGCTTTCAGAAGTGGCTCGATGTCGAAATTCTTGCCGCGGAAGGCCTGGCACGGCTCGGCAAAGTCCCGAAAGCGGCGATCGCCCGCATCCGCAGGAAAGCCCGCTTCAATGTGCGCCGCATCCGCGAGATCGAAAGCGAGGTCAAACACGAAATCATCGCATTCCTGAGCTCGGTGGCGGAATCGATCGGCGACGACGCCCGCTATCTTCACGTCGGCATGACCTCTTCCGACGTCATGGATACAGCGCTGGCGATTCAGTTCAAAGAAGCGTCGGCAATCCTCGAGCGGGACATCAAGGATTTGATGCGGGTGCTCCGGCGTCAAGCGCACAAATACAAGTGGACGGTCATGATCGGCCGGACCCACGGCGTACACGCCGAGCCGATCACCTTCGGCTTGAAGCTCGCTCTCTGGTATCAGGAAATGGCGCGCCATCTCTCCCGGTTTCAAAAAGCAGTCGACGATATTTGTGTGGGTCAGATTTCAGGGGTGGTCGGGACTTTCGCGCAGATCTCACCCAGGGTTGAAGCCTACGTGTGCAAACACAGCGGGCTTAAACCGGCGCTGATTTCCAACCAGATTATTCAGCGCGACCGCCATGCGTATTATTTTGCGACCTTAGCGATTATTGCCAGCTCGCTGGACAAGTTCGCCGTCGAAGTGCGCCATTTGCAGCGCACGGAAGTCCAAGAAGCCGAAGAACCGTTTACCCAAGGGCAGAAGGGCTCATCGGCGATGCCGCACAAACGTAACCCGATCCTATCGGAAAATGTCTCAGGACTGGCGCGCTTGTTGCGCTCCTACGCAGTTGCCGCCATGGAAAATGTTCCGCTGTGGCATGAGCGCGATATCAGCCACTCTTCGGTCGAGCGAGTGATCGCGCCGGACGCGACGATCGCGCTCGACTTCATGCTACGGCGCATGACCTATGTGCTTGGCAATCTCTGCGTCTATCCGGAGAATATGAAGCGCAATCTGGAAAAAAGCGGTGGCGCGGTTTTCTCCGAGAGAGTTTTGCTTGCGTTAGTCGACAAGGGTATCTCCCGCGACCTCGCTTACCGCATGGTGCAGCGCCACGCCTTGAAGGTTGGCAGAGAAGGCGGGGATCTCAAGCGGGAGCTACTGGCCGACGGGGAGATCCGCCGGTATTTGTCGGCGAAGGAGATTGAAGCGCTTTGGAGCGTCAAGCAACATTTGACTAACGTCGATTTTATTTTTCGTCGGGTGTTTCATTAGGGATAGATGGACTGAAGGCTGATCGATTATGCGCGTTAGGATTTTCGTTTTGCTGAAAGAGGGTGTCCTTGATCCGCAAGGAAATGCCATCGAGCGCTCGTTGCACACGCTTGGCTACGGCGAGGTGCAGAACGTCCGAGCGGGAAAATATCTCGAGCTCAATGTCGATGCTCCGTCGCGGGCTGTTGCAGAGCTTCGCGTCCGTGAAATGTGTGATAAGCTATTGGCGAATACCGTCATCGAAGACTACCGCTTTGAAATTAGTTCTGAGTCCTGAGTGATGAGTACTGAGATACGCGCATTTCCCTTTGCGGTCTTCCCGGCTCAGCACTCAGCACTCGTTACTCAGGACTGACCATGCGTTGGGGTGTTATTACTTTTCCAGGCTCTTGTGACGACCAGGACGTGTTCGACAGCCTCAAATTAGAATTGAGGCAGAAGGTCAAGTTCCTTTGGCACAAAGATGAGCTTGCCGGCAATTACGATTGCATCGTGCTGCCGGGCGGATTTTCCTACGGTGATTATCTGCGTTGCGGCGCCATGGCGCGCTTCTCGCCGATCATGCAGGGCGTGGTCAAGTTCGCGCGGAGCGGCGGGCTGGTACTCGGCATTTGCAATGGTTTTCAGATCCTTTGCGAGTCTGGTTTGCTGCCCGGCGCCTTGATGCGCAATGCCGGCCTGCAGTTTGTTTGCCAACCGGTTTATCTGCGGACCGAAGAAACCGATACGCCGTTTACCGGCACCCTAAAAAAAGACCAGCTGCTCAAAATGCCGATCAAACATGGCGAAGGCTGTTACTACGCCGATCTGCAAACCCTCGAGCGTTTGAACAAAAACCGGCAAATCTTGCTACGCTATGTCGACGCCAAAGGCAGGCCGGCAGCGGCGGCCAATCCCAATGGTTCTTGGGAAAATATTGCGGGCATATGCAACGAAAAGCGAAACGTCTTCGGCCTCATGCCTCATCCGGAAGTCGCCTGCAACAGGGTTCTAGGCAGCGAGGACGGTGCTAAAATCTTTACGTCGATCGCCGCGGCTTGCGCTGATAGAGCGAAGTCGCATGGCTAAGCTGCAGGCAAAACACATTGCACAGCCGGCGGTGACGCCGGAGCTGGTCGCCAGCCATGGAATCACGCCCGACGAATACCAAAAGATCGTAAAAGCGCTCGGGCGCGAGCCGAACTATACCGAGCTGGGCGTGTTCTCGGTGATGTGGTCGGAGCACTGTAGCTATAAGAGCTCGCGCCACTATCTCAAAAACCTTCCGACTGAAGGCCCGCGTGTTTTACAGGGGCCTGGCGAAAATGCCGGCATCGTCGATATCGGCGGCGGGCTGGCCGTGGCGTTCAAGATGGAAAGCCATAACCATCCGTCATTCATTGAGCCCTATCAAGGCGCAGCCACCGGCGTGGGCGGCATCCTGCGCGATATCTTCACCATGGGCGCGCGGCCCATCGCGTCGCTCAACTCGCTGCGTTTTGGCAGCGTCGGTCACCCGCGCACGCGCTACTTGCTGTCCGGCGTGGTTGCCGGCATCGGCGGCTACGGCAACTGTATTGGGGTGCCCACGGTGGGCGGCGAATGCTTCTTCGACGAGTGCTACAACGCCAATATTCTCGTCAATGCTTTTACCCTCGGCATCGTCAAGAAAAAACAAATCTTCACCGGCATCGCCAAGGGCATCGATAACCCGGTGATGTACGTTGGTTCGAAGACGGGCCGGGACGGCATTCACGGCGCCACGATGGCCTCTGAGCCATTTTCTGAAGAGAAGGAACAGCGCCGGCCGACGGTGCAAGTGGGCGACCCGTTCACCGAGAAGTTGCTCTTGGAAGCCTGCTTGGAATTGATGGAGAAGGATTACATCGTCGGCATTCAGGACATGGGCGCCGCCGGTCTGACCAGTTCGTCGTCCGAGATGGCTGGGCGTGGCGGCTGCGGAATCGAGCTTGATCTCTCCCGCGTGCCCTTGCGCGAAAAAAGCATGACGCCCTACGAGATTCTGCTCTCGGAGTCGCAGGAACGTATGCTCCTGGTCGCCAAGCGCGGCAGCGAAGAGGCGATTAAAAAGATCTTCGACAAATGGGATCTTGACGCCGTGGTGATCGGCCGCGTCACTGATGACCAGCTGTTCCGCGCGCTGTGGGACGGCGACGAGGTGGCGCGGATTCCGATCCGCGCGTTGACCAAAGACGCTCCGGCTTACCAGCGGTCGGCGGCGCGGCCCGCCGACCATGACCAATTGCAGCAGTTGGATCTTGCAACCGTGAGAGAGCCCAAGGATCTCGCCGCGACATTCAAACAGCTACTGGCTTCACCGAATATCGCATCGAAGGAGTGGATCTTTCGACAATACGATCATTTCGTGCGCACGAATACCGTGGTTGCGCCCGGCGCGGATGCCGCAGTGATCCGGGTCAAGGGCACGCAAAAGGGTCTAGCGCTCACGGTCGACGGCAATGGCCGATATTGTTATTTGGATCCTTATGTAGGGGGCGTATTGGCGGTAGCGGAGGCGGCGCGCAATCTCGCCTGCGTTGGCGCCCGCCCGATCGGTTTGACCGATTGCCTGAATTTCGGCAGCCCGGAGAATCCGGCAGTCATGTGGCAATTCGCCCAAGTCATTCAAGGCATGCGCGACGCTTGTGTGGCTCTCAATGTGCCGGTTGTGAGCGGCAACGTGAGTTTCTATAATGAGACTGACGGCACGCCCATTCATCCCACGCCGACGATTGGCATGGTTGGGCTGCTGGAAAAAGTCCAGCGCGTGGTAACGCCCTGGTTCAAAACCGCGGGCGATGCGGTGGTTTTGCTGGGCCGTACGCGCGAAGAGTTGGGCGGCAGCGAGTATCTCAAATGGGTTCATGGGTTGACGCGCGGCACGCCGCCGTGGATCGATCTCAAGATGGAGCAGGCGGTGCAAAATTGTTGTCTCGATGCTATAGAGCAGGAACTGCTCTGTTCGGCCCATGACGTTTCCGACGGTGGCCTGGCGGTCACGTTGGCCGAGTGTTGCATCGGCGGCCCGGAAAAGCCTCTCGGCGTACGGATCGATACGCGCGAGATGATCCGTGCCGATGCACTCTTGTTCAGCGAGTCGCAGTCGCGCATCGTCGTTTCGCTCAAGGAAGAAAATGTCGGGCGGCTCAACGAGATTGCGGCACGGCGCGGCGTTCCTGCGCAGGTCATCGGCACCGTGGGTGGAGCGCGTTTCGTCATCCAGTCGTTGTTGCAGTTGCCCGTGGAAGAGCTTAGAGCCATTTGGTCGACAGGGTTGACGGCGAGGTTGAAATAATTCCGTTCAAAGGTTCAAACGTGGCAAGCTAATTCGCGTGAATTGAGATGGCGGATAAATTTCACGAAGAATGCGCCGTCATGGGCGTGTACGGTCACCCCGAGGCGGCCAACATGGTTTACCTCGGTCTCTATGCTCTGCAGCATCGCGGCCAGGAATCTTGCGGCATCGTCTCTTCGGACGGCAAGGGGCTGATTTCCCATCGTCAGATGGGCTTGGTTGCCGACGCATTTCACGAGGACGTGATCAAGCGCTTAGAGGGGGCCAGCGCCATCGGCCACAATCGCTACTCGACAACCGGCCAGAGTCATCTCAAAAACGCGCAGCCGTTCGTGGTCGAGTATTCGCAAGGGCCGATCGCGATCTCGCACAACGGCAATCTCGTCAACGGCGCGTTGCTGCGCGAGGAATTGGAGCATTCCGGATCGATCTTCCAGTCGACCACCGACACCGAAGTGATCATCCATCTGATCGCCACTTCGAAAGAAGCTTTGCTCATGCACCGGATCATCGAAGCGTTGAGCCGCGTGCGCGGCGCCTATTCGCTGTTATTCCTCACCCTGGATAAAATGATTGCGGCGCGTGATCCCTATGGCTTTCGTCCCCTGGTGCTAGGAAAGTTCGCCGAAGGAAAGAATCGCGGCGCCTATGTCGTCGCGTCGGAGACTTGCGCGTTGGACCTGATTGAAGCCGAATACCTTCGCGACGTAGAGCCGGGAGAAATTATCACGATCGGCCCGGACGGTATGATGGAATCGCGCAAGCCTTTTCTGCCGGCGCCACATGCCAAGTGTATTTTCGAATATATCTATTTCGCGCGTCCGGACAGCAAGCTCTTCGGGCACAACGTCTATCGGGTGCGCAAAGCGCTCGGCCGCCAGCTGGCGCGCGAAAGCGGTGTAGAGGCAGATTTGGTGACACCCGTACCCGACTCCGGCGTGCCGGCGGCCATCGGTTACGCCGAGGAGTCGAAGATCCCATTGGAATTTGGACTGATTCGCAATCACTATGTTGGCCGGACGTTCATCGAGCCGCAGCAGACGATTCGCAATTTCGGCGTGAAGATCAAGCTCAACGCTCAGCGCGATGTCTTGGAAGGCAAGCGCGTAGTGGTCGTCGACGATTCCATCGTGCGGGGCACCACGAGCCGCAAGATCATTCGCATGCTGCGCGACGCCGGCGCCAAAGAAGTGCACATGCGCATCAGCTCGCCGGCGACGATCAGCCCCTGCTACTACGGCATCGATACGCCGACCCGCTCCGAACTGATCGCCGCGTCCAATAGCGTGGAAGATATTCGCCGCTTCATCGAAGCCGATACACTCGCGTACTTGAGCCGCGACGGCATGTACGCGTACTTCGATGGCCAAGACCAAGGCTTCTGCGACGCCTGCTTCACTGCCAATTATCCCGTTCACTTCGAAGACGAAGGCCACACCAAACAGCTCCATCTGTTCGACGCCGTAAGTCGGTAGCGTTTAGATACCTCCCCTCTCGATTTTCTTTCCAATAGCAGGGGTCTCTCGTCGCTCATCTTTTGGGATCGCCGGCGACATTCGACTACAATCTCTCGAGCGCTGATCCGGGACCGTACCGGCCAAAAGAGCAAAAGAGGCCGATGGGGTCAGGCATGATATGTGCGATTTGATGCCGATGGCAATTATCACGCTTGACCCCATGCTGTGATGCGTGGAAGTACAAGGCCTGCCCATCGGCCGCATCACCTGATCACAAAGGTTTTTGATCCATCAATCTTTCCTCGCAATCCGTCAGCGGGAATTTGTTTTGGCTTGACGAAAAATTGGTCGGTTCAGCACAGGACCGAGACTTTATCAAATTTTCCAGAAAAAACTTCGATCTGACGGCAAGAGTTATCCACAGCTGTGGATAACTTCAGTTTTGCAGACACAACACGTTCTTATCCACACCATTCACAGGACTATAAACAGATGACATGCGTTCATGGCAAAATTTTTTTTCGTCGGGGCGTTTTTTTTGTTGACAAAATTGAACAGAAAAATTACAAGTTGCTCCTCCTCGCACCATCTCGTCACGGCAATTTACTTTCATTGCGCAGGATCTTCTTATCGTGTTCCAACAGTTGAGCACGGAAACGGGTGAAGTGCGTCAAAATCGAGACCGGCAATGACCGCCTTTAAAAGGAGGGCAATCAAATGATCGAATTTTCCAGGTCGGAAGAACACAAAGCCATGTTTGAGAGTCATTTTGGGTTTCGCGAGACGCCCTTCGGTGTGACGCCCGACCCGCGGTTTTTTTTCAGTCACCCTCTCTACCTCGAGGGCCTGGCGGCGCTTGTTCACGGAATTGAAAGCAAGAAGGGTTTCATGCTGGTCACGGGAGAAGTGGGAACCGGTAAGACGATCCTGTTGCGCAAGCTCATGCGTCATATGGACGCGCGTGTCCACTTTGTGTTTGTTTCCAACAGTCATCTCACTTCGTATGGCTTGACTGAGTTGATGGCGCAGAATCTGGGACTCAACAACAAAGAAAAAACCCGATTAGAAATGATTCAGGATCTAAATAGCTATCTGATTCATCAGCTCAGAACAGGTCGCACTGTCGCCCTGCTGATCGATGAAGCCCAGAAGCTTAGCGATGAGGCGCTGGAGGGTTTGTGCGATCTGTCAAATTTGGAGACGGATGAGGAAAAATTGCTCCAGATTGTGCTCGTGGGGCAACCGGAGTTGATAACAAAATTAAACAAATCCTCTTTGCGCCGAATCAAACAGAGAATCGCGATTCATCACCATCTCTACTCTTTTCAGACGACGAGTGAGGTAGACCATTATATTCGTCACCGCCTTCAGATCGTCGGTTACGACGGTCCAGAGATTTTCACCAAAGACGGGATTGAGGCTATCTGGCATTATTCGGGAGGAACGCCCCGGTTGATCAATATCCTCTGTGATACGGCGCTTGCGATGGCCTGTGTGGCAGCCAGAAAGAAAGTCTCTCCTTATATGCTCATGAGGGCGGCCGGAGGGCTTCTATTGGAGCAAGGAACCGAAGCTGCAAAGATTGGCGCCTCGGAAGCTGGATTACTCAGGATGAAAGCTCCGCCCTCGAGGATCAATCAAAAGCGCTCGGAAACAAACGGTATCGAAACGAAATCGAGCGATCGGCCTGAGACACCCGTCATTCCCCTTCGCGAGTCCGATCGTATGTTGATGTCCCGAATCGCAACTAAGGGACCTGCCGTTTCTCTGCAATTTTTTGATCGTATGACCCATGCGGCCACTGAAGCGATGGGGCCTATGGCCAATCGAATCCTCGGTGATCAAATTTCTGCGCTCGGCGAATCCCGCAATGCCTTTCCTCAGGGAAAGCTCGCAGAGCTTATCCTGCGGGTTAGCGGCGAAATCTTGAATGAAACTATGAGAGCCCGTTTTCAGACAAAAATGATACACGAAATTGCCACTCTCAAAACGATGTGAGCACTTTATTAAGGAGTAAAAAAATGGATCAGGAATCGCGACGGATGGGTCTCAAGTTGAAGATCGGCGGAATTTATACAGGCGTGATGTTAGTCCTGGGTGTTTGCGCGATTGCCGCAGTATATCAGCTCACCCAAGCTACGCTGCGAGATCAACTCGATAAGCGGGCCCTTGCCATAGTCACCAACTTCAGTGATGCCGCCGCGGGACATGTCGCCGGCAGAAATCTTCTCGCGCTTCACGCTCTCGCAAGAAAATATACGCTTCTCGATGGCGTGGCTTACGCGTATGTCGAAGATGGCAAAGGAGAGATCGTTGTTCATACTTTAGGAACTTTTCCGCAGGAACTCCGGCAAGACGTTTCCGCCGGCGCAAAGCGCCAAATCCGCCGGCGAGAATTAGCGTTCGCAGACCGAAGAGTGTACGAAACCGCCGTGCCCGTTCTAGAGGGACAGCTGGGCAACGTCTACGTGGGTTTTTGGGCTGATGCTGTACAAACAGAGATCCGGCGAGCCCTTGTTCCGATTATCGGAATCATTGCTGTGGTTCCTTTGGTCGGCGTGCTTCTCTCGTTCCTGTTGGCTCACTGGATCGTTCGACCCATCGTCGGCCTAACACAAATCGCCGACAAGGTCACCATGGGCGATCTCGAAACCTCGGTCGGTGGAGAGTGTGTCACCGCGCGCGACGAGATTGGAGACTTGGCCCGTTCTCTCGAGCGCATGCGCTCGAGTCTCAGAGCGGCCATGTTGCGTTTAGGTCGGGAAACGGCGTGATTGCAGTTTGAGAAGGAGAAAAAAAATGTCCACCCATATTTCGTTACTGAGTCTGGTTTTCATGTTTACAGCGCTCTTTCCCGGTATTGCTGGCGCGGCAGAGAGTGCAGCGGACCGTCCGCTGGAGAAGGTCACGATCGCCTACAGCTCCATTTCCGGCAACATGGCGCCCTTATGGATCACCCACGAGCGCGGGTTTTTCCGTAAGCATGGGCTGAACGTGCAACTCGTTTTCATAGAAAGCGGCAGCACAACCGTACAAAGCCTGGTTTCTAAAGAGGCAGCCTTCGCTCAGATGGCCGGAGCAGGTGTGCTGCAAAGTCATCTCCGAGGGTCGGACGTGGTGATGATCGCCGGCTTTCTCAACACCATGGACTATCAGCTCATGGTCGATAAAAGCATCACCCGGCCGGATCAGCTCAAAGGCAAGACTTTGGCTGTGAGCCGGTACGGGTCATCGTCGGATTTTGCCACCCGCTATGCGCTGGATAAATTCGGGCTGGCTCCTGAAAAGGACGTGACGATTTTAGAGATTGGCAGCCAGCCGGCTCGGTTTGCCGCTCTTGAAGCAGGAAAGATCCAAGCGGCGATGGTCGCAGTGCCTTTAACGCTCAGAGCAAAGTCTCTCGGTTTTCATACCCTGGCGGATCTTCAAATGCTCGGGCTCGAATATCAACACACCGGCTTGGCAACTACCCAGGCGTTGATCACATCGCGAGCCGACCTTGTTCGCAGTGTCATGAAGGCTTACGTGGAAGGTATTCATTACTATAAGACGCATCGTGCCGAGTCGATAGCGATTCTCGCAAAATATTTGAAGACCGCCGATAAGGCAGTTCTGATGGAAGTTTACGAGCATTTGGGCCTGACGCTGACGCCCCAGAAGCCCTACCCAACTCTCCGCGGAATTGAAATTATGCTCCATGAGCTAGCCGCGAGAGACCCCAAGGCCAAGGGAGTGAAGCCCGAAGAATTTGTCAACCTAGCCATTGTCAAAGAGTTGGATAGCTCCGGGTTCATCGATCGTTTGTACATGACTCAACCGGTGGTCGCGAGTCGGGAGGACCAACCTTCCACGCAAGGCCCTGCGGGTATCAAAGAGAAATCCTTGCTCACCATGGAAAAAAGAAAAGCGGCGCTGACAGCGGCAAAAGCCGTGGGTCCCGCATTTTCTGATAGTTCTCGCGAATACGTCGTGGCGCCCGGCGATACGTTAAGCTATATCGCGCTTAAATACTATGGAAATCGATTTGCCTGGGAAAAGATCTACGAAGCGAACAAGTCGATGATGAAAAACCCCAATTACATATACGTCGGACAGAGGATCATTATTCCCGCTTGATCAAGGTAGGTTCATGTCAACGCATGGTGCCAAAATATCACAGAGGTTAATTTGTCGGCCATGCGCTGTTACGGATTCACTTCATCAAATTGGATTAACAGTAGCAGAAAGGAAAGATAAAAATGTCGGACGAGTCTAAGAATTCAGGGCAACCATTCGAGCATCTTGTGCGCGCTCTTCAAGAAGGCGAAGCTCGGAGAATCAGTCAATGCGTGGAAGAGATCGATCACAGGTTGCTGGATTGTCATAGGTCGTTGGAGGAGTATAGGCGCCTACACTCCACGCTTCGCACGATCAACAACCAGCTTTCTCGCCTAGGCGCCGAAACTTTGGCCGTCGCCGATGAGTTGCCTACCCAGGATTTAAGCGAGATCATCAAAAACCGCATCGATCATTTCAAATCCATGGGTAAGATCTAACGCGCCATCCGACATTAGCGGGCTCCGGAATTATGTCGGTCGACCCTGTGGCCTTGCCGCGAGGTTCAGACGCAAACGGGGAAGGAGAAATGGATTAGAGAGCGAGTTGAGGTGGACGTGCGACGTCTGTCGGATCCCTTCGCTCCCCGTTGGCGCAGATTATTGATGCTCTTTACCCATCACCGGCGTTTCTGCATCAAAGCCAGTCGATAATCATCCAGTCAAGAAAATTCACTAGGGTGTGTCGCAGGAGTCCGCCAAATTCCTGTTATGAGCATTCCAGTGTCGTCGAGAGATAACCTTGTATTGTTATGATGTTCGTCCTATTTTTTGGTTAAGCGGTCAATAACTTTCCGGAGGTGCGATATGCCACGGTATCTCGTTTTGGCCAACCAAACTGCTTCGAGTCCGGAGCTAACCAGCGCAATTCGGGAGATCCTTGCAAAGGAGGCAGATACGGAGTTTGTCTTGCTGGTTCCCGCCACACCGGTGGAAGATCTGCTCGATTGGCAGGACGGCGATCATGAAACGATAGCGAAGCGGACCGCCCAAACCGCGAAGGAGTATTTGGAAGGAGTAGGCGCGAAAGTCGTCCGAACGGAAGTGGGCGATCCCTCGCCGGTAAAAGCTATCGAGGACGAGCTCCAACGCCACCAAGAAAACTACGACGGCATTGTGGTCTCGACCCTGCCGCTTCAAAGATCTCGCTGGGTCGCTCTTGACCAACCTCGGCGCATAGAGCGTCGCTTCAAATTGCCCGTCACGCATGTGGTCGGTCATTCCGTGACCATGACGCGCGAGGAACTCATCAGCGGCCTGAATGAAGATCTAAACCTCGAGCTCGAAACCCTGCTCAGAAATGTGTATCACGCCGCCGCAGGTCGCGGTATGCTCGGCCACGAGCTTCGCGAGTTATTGAAAAAAGAGACGCCGAGTGAGCTAGACCATGCGATGTTTCTGGCGGATAAGATTGTGGCGCTTGGCGGCGAGGTGCATATCCGACCAGCGCTACCGGCAGAGCTGGAATCCGCTCGGCAGCTTTTACAGGAGAATATTACCGGCGAACGCAAAATAATCAGGAACTATGCCAAACGGATCGACCAGGCAGCAGAGTTCGGCGATAAAGGGCTGATGATACGGCTCGAGGATATGCTCGCATCGGAAACCGATCACCTCGAGCAGCTCGAACGCCTGGGGCGTTAGTCAGCAGCGATTGCTTGAACAAAATCGCTCGGGTAAAATTGATCACTTTCTATGCACAGACCTGAGGGGCAAAATTCTTGTTAGCGAATTCTCTCGAGACCAGCCCACCGGCCTCGCAAGAGAACGTCTAACTCACAACCAAAGACCTCTTAACTGAGCGCTTAAGACACTTAACATGGCCAACAGTGTTCTCATCATTGAAGACAATGAACACGTGCGGGAAATATTCGTTTCTATGCTGCGGTCTGCCGGCTACGAAATACTAGACGCGGGGACCGGCACTCAGGGAATAGAAAAAGCACTTTCCGCCAAACCCAATCTTATCCTGTTGGATCTCGATCTACCCGATATGACGGGCATGGATACAGCGAAAGCGATAAGAAAAAACTCCTCGACGGCCCATATACCTATTATTGCTTGCAGCGCCTGGAGCGGGAGAGAATGGAGGGAAGAAGCGCTCCGGGCTGGAATGGTCGATTACTTGCAAAAACCAATTCCGTCCGAGCTAATCAAAGCAAAAGTAAGAGAATTTATCCTGCCCTAGCGAGCGAAGTGCTGTGGACTGGTCAGGGAGAGAATTAAAGAGCGAATAGAGAGATTGATGCATCACATCTGTCAACAAAAGACTTGAGTTAGCCCCGATTTGACCCCTTTGGCCCCTCACGACGTGGCCTGCTGACTCGTTCGATACTGAGAAGGAAGCAAGAGCTTTTGCTCTCAAGTTGGCAACCGAATACATTGACAGCAGGACGAAATAGTTCAGCGTTGGAGTAGAATGTTCTTGCTAAGAACACATCATCATCGTATAGACTCAAGGAGTGATCCTTTTAGTTGAAGACGACGACGCCGCTCGATATACCTTTGCTCGGCTCATGCGAACTGCAGGGCACGAAGTTATGGAAGCAAGGAACGGAGACGAGGGGTTAGCCCTTCTTGCCATACACGATGTCGATCTTGTGATCACAGACCTCGCAATGCCGAAAGTCACCGGGTTCGGCTTAATCACTGAGATGCAATTAAAATGGCCCCAGATCCCCGTGATTCTTGTTACGGCCTACCTCTCCCCAGGCGCAGCTAAGGCGATCTTGCAGGAGAAGGTCATATTCCTGCCAAAGCCGCTCGATCCTGGGAAATTGATGGCCGCTGTTGAACGCTTCACCTCGCCCCCGCGTTAGCTTCAATAGACGAATGCCAACCATCATCAGCTGAAGTTTCTGCGGAAGGAGCCTGGTAGCTGGTGTTAAGGCGCTTGTCTAATTCTGAACGTTTTATGTTTAATCGCGCTTTGCAGGTTTGTTCGGTTTGACCTGATGCCGCTGTAAAACAGTTTTTTCAACTCTGAGTTTGTCTCTGGCAAGTCGATTATCGAGACAGAGTTCTGAATATATCCCGTTTCTCTACACACCAGACAACGTCGCTTTGGTCGCAGCCTGCCAGGTATTTTACCCGTACCGTAGCATTTACTACACCGATCCCACACCTTCTCATTCATTAGTGGATAAATTCCTTTACGCGCAGATTTGTTGGAGACTGGTGCCGGGGTAGGAATCATCAAGGTGTGGCATCGAGTTGCGGTTTCCCGCCCCAGCGACGGCGACTTTGAGCAAGGATTGTACCCTCATTGTCGATGGAGACGTTACGAACTTTGAGGAAATTAGATTACTTATGAGAGTTGCGCCCCAGTTAACTGAATGGCACTTGTGCCTGCTAAAAGTGATCAACGATATAATTAGGTCAGATTGACAATCGTTTTATCGCCGCGTCCGTTGGTTCACAAAATCTATGAATAGGCTTGTCTCGAATCTGCTTCCAGATATACTGAAAACATGATTCTGCTCGTCGAAGACGACGCCGCCAGCCGATATGCATTTGCTCGATTGCTACGAGGGCAAGGCTACGAAGTCATCGAAGCGGGTGATGGAAACGAGGCGGTAGCGCTCCTCGACGGATTCCCTATCGATCTTGTAATTACAGACATGGTGTTGCCGAAGATAAATGGCCTCCATCTAGTTAGCCTCATTCATGCCAGACGGCCTGGGATTCCGGTAGTTCTCATGTCCAGTTACCTTTCTGAAAGGGCAGGCAAAATTATCTTGGACGGATCGGCGGATTTTTTTCAGAAGCCTGTTAGACCATCGGCATTAGTCCGGACTGTTCAGCGCCTGCTCCCGAAATCTAAAGCTCAGTTGACCGTCGGGGCTTCATCGACACCCAAGCTATACAGACGAAAACAAGAATCCGAAGTTTGGCATTTTTCTAGTAACTGCTCGCAATGGCCCAGCGACGATTATGTGGAACAGCGGCAGGTGCGAAGCACGAGTGAAATGTGCAACGAATGCTTTGTTAAGTGGCGTTTAGCGAGCTCTCCTTAGATACTCGGCCGGCCCGCGGAAACCAATATAAGCAGAAGACGTTTTTGAGTAGCACATCCGGGTTGCGAACAGGGGGCTGTGTATCCCGATCGTCTGTAATCCCGCAAGACAAGAAACGATAACAGGCTGTTAAGTCTGCGCGAGAACCAAGCGCCGCATAACCCTACGGCAAGCATCAATAGCGATGCCGCCTCAGGCACCGCAGTGACTTGGTTTAGGATGATCGTGTCCGTAAAGGGATTAACGAAAGAACCAACGAAAGGATTTTCTATACCAAACGGCACGTCGGTTGTTAAAACAAATCCGCTTGCACTCAGGATCGCACCGCCCTCGTCCAAAGGAATGTTAATCGCCAGATTATCGATAGCGAACGATTTCTTATTTATGCCTACGAACTGTAATGTGTGAACGGGTGTATCGAAGAAATACGCATTCTGATGCCCAGCCAAGCCTGTTTTTCTTTGGGACTTGGTCAAAACTTGTTGGTTGATAACGACACCGTCGGCCAAGATCGAGAAGTTTTTTGCTCTCTTAAAAAGCTGAAAATCGACGCTGAATGAGTCGATTGGATTATCGCCGAAATCGATTGTGATACCCGATGTGCCCTTTCCCTTGCCAACCTTTAAGTACGAATTGCTCCCTGTGAGCGTCTCCGATAGTCGTTGTGATGAATTTGAAATTGTGCCGTTGTTGTTAACCGCCGTCGTATTTCGGCTCACTGAAATGTCAGATCCCCAAAGTCCTTCCATATATGCTTCGATGTCAGAGCCGGTGATGCCTTTCTTCGATTGGCTGTGAATCTGATCAAAATCGAACAGAACCATGCTTGCGGCAAAGCCGACTCGATCGAAAAACAAAGCGATGAATACAAGGATTACCCGCAGTCCAATTCGACTCGACATGGTAGTAGACCTCCGTGGAGACATCGACCCGTGTCGCATCAATACTCCTCTAGCTTTTCAAAGCAGCAACATTGATGCCTCGTTCAAAAGTGAGATATTGAGAAGATTCGTTGGATGCTGAAGGCATTTCTGTCTGTGTATGATTGAGATGAAAAATGTAAGGGTTCCTGACAGGTTTCGATGGAGTTCAAGTACGCGTCTAAGAGGTTGAAAATAAAACGCTTTTAGACGATGAAAAACGTAAAAAAATATTACAACAAAACGCCTGGCGCGGTGAAATGATCGATCTACGAATCGCGCGCAGCAGCGATCATTTTCGATGTACGGAACGGCAGCGGAACATAGCGATAAGCCTTAGACTCAGCATGAAGGAACATGGCATCTGCTTGGCGGCGTCGGCAAACGAACCCGCTGAAGCAGTTTAGACATGATCAAAAGGTTCACATGATGATCGATGATGATACTCTCGAGCAGCTATTACGATCAACGATGAACTGTTCCAGGTATGTAAGTGGCTGAACGAAAGGCGTGACCTAGAAACTTCGGTAGTGGGTATTAGTGTGTTGCTATAATAACAGCTAATCCGACTTGAGCGCAGCCATGACAGCTCTTGCGATATGTTGAACGGCTTCGGGATAGATCTTGGAAGCTAATAAAAAAAGTTTGTCGGCATCGTGCTTATCGCAGTGAATTTCAAGTATGCGCTCGAAGTGATCGCCTTTCGGTCGGCGAACAATGAGGCCGTTTTTTAGGATTGCGTATTCGCGTGAGGATTGATCACACTTATCCACAAAGCCGTCATAAACTAGGAGTGGCATCTCGATGATGACGTGCAACACGGGCCAACTTAGATAAGAATCTCACGCAACTGTCAATAGAACTAGATATTGTCGGAAAAGTGACAATTGACGCAAAATCAAATGGTGAGGGTGGAATAATTAGACGTGATAGAAGCGGTGTGCGGCTATGTCGAAAATTCGGCTTAGGCGTAGTGGTTCAGTTTGACTTATAGGGTGAATGAGAGATGAAGGTCGCTTTGATCAGCCAACCAGCGTGGGCACGTAAGAGACGTAGGAGTTGCGTGGAAAAAAAGTGATCCCGACAGATTAGGCAACCGGTGTAGGTCTCTGATTGGTATTCGATTACCAAAAAACATTTATTGGATATTGCACCATCGGATTGTACGTGCTTCAACACCCCGACTCTCCTTTAACAGTCTTAACGCTACCGGTTTTTGCGAGCGTCCAGACCGGAGGCCAATTCCGTACACGCTGGGTAGTTCATCAGGGGATGGTCGCGGAGCTACATAGGACTCACTAGACAACTAATGGCACTCGGCCGTCTAGCAACTATCTGACAATTCAAAATGAGTCGCTAGCGTTTGCCTTGACGCCTTCACCGCAGACGTGGAGAATGCGTCGCCATGAACCCTCGCCTTATGTCCCGCCGGCTCAGCTGGAAATAGTCGCTGCCAGGCATCATTTCAAAAAAAGACCGCCGGCTTGTTCAATTTTTGGGACGCACCTTCACGAGAAACTTCATAAGTTAGGACGCATAATAATCCACTACGTGCAAAGAGCTTTCCCCATGCTCCCAGTTTGTTAAGGCATAATTGATGCTCTTCTCAGAGTGAGCGGTCTAAAATTCGCCTTGGAACCGGCGCTTGGTTATTTTCGACAGCAAAGGATGGTTGCCGAATATGTTGCATGCTAAATCACTCAGAGTTATCGGACAGTCGCTGGAGGCCGCCGGGATTGCGGCTTTCGAGCTGGAGAAAAATGACCAGTGCTATCTCGTCTGCAGTGCTTGCGTAATAAGAGAGGGCGAATCGATTTTGCGGAACGCTCTTGGAGGCAATGATTTTTCGTCGCAAGGCGACCACCAAACAAGATCTAATCGTCTGTTCTGTGTCCGCCCCGCCGATATTTCACGCCTTGACGCCCAGGCTCGAAATAAACGAAAAAGTCAATCTGGTTCAGTTGCGCGGGCCTCGACGTTGCTGTCTCACCGTTTACGCGCTTTGGGCGATCATCTTGACAGGATTCAGGTGAGCGGTTTCCGTATTGTCTGGACCCTTGACTCGATTGTTATCGTTTACCAAAGAGTGGACGGGCAGTACCACTGTAAAATCTTTACCGCGGAAGAACTGCAGCGGTTGGCTTTGCAGCCGAGATTCCGACGCTCCAACGCGTATCTCTTTCCGCAGCTGAATATGTAAAATTAAGCCATGAACTCGCCATCTGTCATGCCACCTGTTCGTCATGCAGAAGATTATCCGCGATTCCAAGCAAAATTAGACTAGTCGCGCCTTCACCCCTCCAGTTGTTTGGATAGCCTATCGCAACTTCAAATATATCGACGACCGTGATATTAAAAAAATTCGGGGCGAAAAATGGATCGTTTGGATAACGAAGACATTGGGCTGATTTGGGCGCGGCACTACCCCAAACGGTCCGACAGCGAATCATCAAGGTCCCTCTGCGTGACGCTCGCGATGATCATTAAACATCGTGCGGAATCGATCCTCCTTCCATACGGTGACGGGGCCGATAAACTACGGCGCGCCCTGTTAGCCGCTCGGGTCCCAAGAGAACAGTTTGACGCGGTTGAAGCCGAGTCAAAATCGGTTTGAATAAATCCGATTGCGAGATGTTTTCGCACGATTTGGTAAAACTAGGCGCATTTCCTCACATGAGGGAGCAGTTTGCGCTTTTAAATTTTTAGCCAGTTTTAGAAAAAAACTTGTCTCACAGCTGCCGCCGTGTATATACTTCGCCGCTGTGATTCTCCTCGTTGAAGACGAAGCTCCAGCCCGGTACGCCTTTGCTCAGATTCTCCGAAACCACGGCCACGTCGTCATGGAAGCAGCGGACGGACTCCAAGCGCTAGATCTGCTTGAGAAATATCACTTCCATCTTGTCATCACCGACCTTGTCATGCCTAATTTAAATGGCTTCCATTTAGTGGCCCGAATTCGCAGCACGTGGCCTGACACTCCAATAGCAATTATGTCCGCTTACTTCTCAGAGGCTGCAGGACAGGTTCTTCTGGCAGGGAAGTCTGAATTCATTCAAAAGCCTATCGATCCACCGGCTTTAGTCGCGGCTGTTCACCGCCTGGTCCCAGGTTCTAACTAGCTGGGCGAATCGCTGTTGATCGATCGATCAATCGCACGCAGCAGCGATCGCTTTTTCGATCTGCGGAACGGCGGCGGGACATATCCGGCTTGCCATAGCGAGAAGCCTTGTTGCTTCGTTAAGTTCGCAGAAGATTCGCATTAGCTTTAATTGGTGGTTCTCTTTCCAGCGAAAAACTATATTAGCCTTGGTTAGGGTGTAGTACTCCGCGCACGACTGGTCGCATTTATCCAGCAGACTGTCATAAACCTCGACAGACATTTCAATAAGTACGTTCATATCAAAAGCTATTCACGTAAACGGAAAATTTAATCGCGACGCAAAGACGAAAGCTCTCAGGAACAAGTCATTGATATTCGCATGATCAAATTCTGGAATAAAAAGTTCTGGCGCCGGGGCAGGAATCATCAAGGTGTGGCATCGAGTTGCGGTTTCCCGCCCCAGCGACGGCGACTTGAGCAAGGACTGTACCCTGATCGTCGATGGAGACGTGACGAACTTTGAAGAAATTAGATTTACTTATGAGATTGCGCTCCACTTGACTGAACGGCAACTTTGCCTGCTAAAAGCGATCAGCTATGTAATCAGGTCGGATCGCCAATCGTCCGTACGGGATCGTGATGATCCACAAACGAGCTATTGCGAGCCTATTTTATCAGGTAGAGTTATCCGTGTCCGGGGTCAGTGAGAGGCAATGATGATGCAGCCATACAAAGACTACTTCATTGAGGGCGGCGCGCTGCTAGTCCATCCGTTTAGTCCTGACCGGTACGTTGGCGGCAGCGTTTTGGTGCAGGGACGCTCTACTTCCATCGTTGAGATCGGGCGTTTCCAGCTCGAACAGTTTACCGTGAGCATGAAAGAACTCGCCGAGTGGTTCGGTCTTGAGCTTTCGCGGATCGTGGTGGATGAGTGTGTGGGTTAGTGAGTACGACGAATGGCAAAATACCCGTGTCGCTCATGCCCACGGTGTAACGGCTACGTCGGCATTGTCGTCCGTGAGCCTGGAAGCAACACGCCGCTCCAATCCGTGAACGGCCAGTGCTTGGGTGCGGCTATTGTCTCGCTTGGATAGTCATCCGGGGCAAACAGCTATGGAGTTTCAGGACTCGTCCCACTGCTGGTGGACGTTCTTCCACCCGAATACTTTCTCAGCGGTTACTACGTCCAATTGCTCGCCGCGTAAGATTTGATCAGGAGTCTTTTTCGCCATGTGCTGACACTTATACCCATACTGCAAATTGTGCGGATCACTGCTGCTCGGCTAAAACTTCCAATACATTCATCGATGACATAGTAGTCACCCTGAGGCCTTCGATTCCTCGGGATCTCATGACCAAATGTAAGCACCATCATAATTTTGTCAGGTTTCCGACACAAAAGACTTTCATTGACATAAAGAACTCATAGGACTAGCGTGCGAAGTATCTAAGATCGTCCGAGCTTAAAGCGCCGGGTTAGCGGTGACCGGGAGCCCGAACAGGGAGGTCCCCGCATGGCCAACTTGCTCTACAAAGATCATTTCATCATCGTCGTCGCACGCACTGACGAAATTTCTACATTTTGGATTCCTGTGGCTGACATCAGTTGGGAAACCGACGGTGAGAGAGAATCACACACGATAACTGGCGGTGTAGACCGGTTCAACAATTGGCAGGATGCAGAAGGGCACATGATAAAACTCGCGAAAGCATGGATTGATGCAAGGTAACGAATCATCTTCGGTCGGTGTATTCCCACAAACCCCAAATGAGCGAATCAGACAGTCCAATTAGCCGCTGAAATAGTGCGCCTGTGCACGGAATTCTTTCGTGGTGTGTTTTCGCGGAAACTTGCGGCCTGAAAAATTTTCTTGCCGGAAAAAACCGATTCTTGTATAAGTAGCTTTAAATCCAATAGGAAGAAGGAGACTATGCAAGATATGGAGATGAATCGTGACGAAGAGATCCGTCAAGTTGCATACAGGCTTTGGCAAGAGGAAGGGTGTCCGGACGGATACGAAGTTAAGCACTGGCTGAAAGCTGAGACAATCTGGCTGGAAGAAAAGCGCCCGAAAAACAAGCCTAAACAGTCCAAGTTTATTAAGACAAGAAAAGGAAGGCAAACCCGCACCGCTGAACAGGAGCTGTAGTTTCCGTCTTTACAACGGAACTTTAGATCTCCCCCCTCGCCAATCGGATCTGACCGAGAGTGACCCGATCGGCACCCTCAAGAATTCACTTGGAAGTCTAAGCTATTTTCATTCCATCATTGATTGCTTCCAACGATGCTTCAGGATCGAGGAAGAGATCCATCCAGGGTTTCCGGTTAAGTCACTCTCCCTGGGAACGTCCCCTCAAGTCCCCAAAGTCTACCCGAGGGACGGTGAACTACTTTGAGCTTTGTTTCCTTTTTCTGATCGGAGCTATCGGACAGAAATGGCCCAATAGCAGGATCAGGCCCTTTCATTTCAAAAAAAATCCAGTCATCGTCCTCTTCTTCCGATCTCTCCAACGAAGTCACTAATTGTCCTCCGTCCAAAGCTTGTCGGAAGGGATTTTCGTCGGGAATAAAACTGTAATGTTTAAAGAATTCTTCCTGCGACATTCTCCCTGAAAGCAGTTCTAGGAGTGTTCTCTGCGGCCCGCGCCCGACCTCGGCATCGAGCTCCCCAAGCTGCGTCACCGTCTCCTGCACGACCTTCCCGCCGCGTCGCACTGAACGCACCAGCCGCCAGTAAACATGGCTCTTCCCGTCTTTGCGCCGTCTCGTGTGTCGCAAGTACACGCCCTGACATTCTCGCACTCTATCAAAAGCTGACAAGATACGTGGTCGGCACTACATGCGCTTTTCACTCGCTCACACGCCCCAATAGTATGCGCCGCTTTATCTACGCTCGATTTTACAGAGGTTTGCTATTACGCTAGCCTCGTTACGCAGCGAAGATTTTTTTAAACCGCAGCAACTGTGGAAGTTAGGCTAACTCATTTGCGAAACGTCTCGTCTGTCTATCTGCCTGTGGAAGGCAAATACGCCGTGGGCAGCAGCAAAAAACCGAGGAAGGACTGGAACGAAAGGCGTGACCTAGAAACTTCCACTCGCCTCACACCGCTGGTGGACGACCTCACCCATGTCTTGGTAGAGGCGGGCAAGAACAAACTACAGTAAGTCGAGCGCAGCTATTTATTCCGGCGTAAAGCTTACGTCCAAATCACCAATATCTTTGATTGATCGGCCGAGATGGTGTTGTAAAAGGCTCGCAACTTGGCGACATAATCTTGCGTCATCAAAGAGCAGGGCGCCGGTATAATTCTCGTTTTCATCTTCGATGACTAGATAGCATTTACTTGAGTCATCCACCGCGTAAACATAGATCAAAACTCCAACTTCGCCATTCTCCGCCTTAAAACCGTCAATTTTACATTGCATCCAAACTGGCGGCCAGTTCGGAACGCCGCGATGCCTCATTAGTGGGTGTTCCCTGAGCTTCACAAGACTATGCCTAATTGAGTTGAGCCTTGGCGATCGCCGTTCTCCGCTAATTCCAAGTACGACTCAAGATGCGTGAGGTCCTACGTTGAATTTGCGAGGCCGTGTTAGCTGCTGTTCGAGCCGTATGAAGTTACGGTTTCCGCTGCGGCGATGGAGTGTTGAGCAAAGATCGTACCCTCGTCCTCGACGTTAGACGTGGGAGCTTTGAAGAAATTACGTTTATTTATGTGAGTTGCAGTCCACTTGACTGAACGGCAATTTTGCCTGCCAAAAGCGATCAGCAATGTAATCAGGTCAGATCGCCAATCGGCTGCAAGCTTATTTCAGGTAGAGTTATCGTGTCTGGGGGGGGCGGTCGCAGACAATGATGATGCAGCCATACAAGGGGTACTTCATCGAAGGAACTGCGTTGCTAGTCCATCCGTTTAGTCCTGACTGGTACGTTGGCGGCAGCGTCTTGAAGCAGGGACGCTCTACTTCAATCGTGGAGATCGGGCGCTTCCAGCTTCAGAGGTTTACCGTAGATACGAAAGCAGTGGCAGAATGGTTTGGGGTTGAGCTTGCCCGGATTGCGGTGGACGAACTGCTAGGTTTAGCCAAATAGAGTCGTGGCGAAAACGCTGAGCCGTCGTTTCTACCATACGGCGGTGTGCTAGGATAGCGCTCTCTGAATATTCGATCTTAACTCATCAAGTGAAAGTGGTTTGATCAGGCAAGGGAGCGTGGACCCCAGCGCTGGCGTAAGGTCGGATGGAAGACCCGACCGAGAGTGATCTGAGGAATCTGTCGCACAGCCAAAACCTTCGCACAGCCGAAGAACACGAGCATTGCAAACAGCCAATATAATCGTTTCATGGTTTGAATTTGGTTCTTGTGGTCGAGAGTTCGCGAATAGGACAACTCGTTGCGATAGATGCAGACTGGCGCCGGGGCAGGAATCTAGGTCATTGAAGGCGAGTCACTTTTTATTGTCATCCTCGTCATCTTGGTCGGCCATAACTACAAAGACAAAAGCGACGACGACCAAAACGAGAAAGCTAACCGCGGCGCAAATGAGCAATGTGGTCACAGAAGCCAGCGCACCCCCGAGCCCGTAGGCCGGGAAAAGGAATTCAAAAAGCTGTCGTATCGAAGGTGCCGTTCCTTGCCCCAGCTGGAGTACACTTGAGCACGTATTATGCCTCTTATGCTCGATGAACTTTGGAGAGATTGGGTCAACGTTAGGGAGTTGCACTCTCGGAATGCGCGCGGCAACTTCGCCTGGTAAAAATTTCGCGCATATGAATCAGGTTAAATCGTCGAATCGGGTACGGTAGTGCGTAGAGAAATGAAACCGAGCCGTTCCGTGTGTGAATCCTAGGTTAAAGTCAACCGTCGAGTTGAAGGCTGAGTAGTAGATGACCAGTAGCTGGACCTTGGAAGTTTAAGAAGGGAACGCCGGTAATCAGATAGGCCTGAAAGTCCTTCGTCAGGGTTTCGTGAGCTTACTCATGTAGGGCGATTCGAGTCCTTTAGAGATCGTCTCCTTTCTTCGGGCATTTAATTCCCTGGTATGTTGCGACTCTTTTCGGACCAGCGGGAGTCGTAGCCTACTTTTGGGTGCTTGGCGTTTTCGTTGCAAGCTTCGTTATGCGGACGGGAACAGCGTGATTAGCAGCAAAGTTAATCCTGTCTGGCCGGGGACAGCAGAGAAATCTGTAATCGCTGCCCAATAGCGATTGGTGAGGAGCGCCCCCAAATACGCTCCTCACTGTCCCGACCTGATTTGGAGCAAACTTAAAACCGAGAACCGTTTGCCTTCGCGTGGGTATGGGACTCGCGTTCTCCACGCCGACGTAGCGCGCGAGGAGAAACTGCCACGCTTCCGACTGGAGATCGGTCATCTTTAGGTCGGCCATATTCCCCAGTTGCCGGCTCGTGCTGCCGTGATTAATTTTCCGCCGTGAATATCGTTATTGAGATGTCTTTGCCGATGTACGATGGTTTTATAGATCGATGCGATCCGGCATCCAAGGAGTATGCAATCCTGAAAAACAGCTTCATTACCCGCCGGCCGAAAGCAGACCACTTTGACCGGATAGTGGAAATCCATTGCGACCTGGAGCAGGCAAAATGGCTGCTCGAGCTGGCGCGTCGGGTGTATCCGGACGCCGTCCCGGACATTGAAAAGGCTATCGCCGCGCCGCGGGGTTCGTAGAACCATCGTTACTGCGCTTCAAGCCGTTCAATCGGCAGAGTTCGAGCTGGCAAATAGCCTGATGAAAACTCTCTTCGGAAGATTTCGAACCGGAGAGCTATGAGGACAAATATCAGAGTCGCGTGCTCGCCATGATCGAGAACAAGGTCAATGGGCGCCAGATCACCGTTCCGCCGGCAGCTCCCGCGCGCGGCCGCCTCAGCGACTTAATGACAGCTCTGAAAGAGAGCTTTAAGACAATCGAGCGCGGGAAGAAGAAAGAAACGGCGGAAGGCGTAAGGGGCTCAAATTAAAATGATTTTTTCTTGTCAGTTTTCCGACAATTCTTATTTCGATTGACAGGCGCGCATGATTCTTATGTAGTTGAATCGTGCAGCTCCGCGACCATCCCCTGATGATTCTCAAGAGCGGCTATTTGAATTGGCCGCCAGTATGGACAACGACGCACCCGCGTTGGGCCAATAAACCGACCGGCGAAGTTGGAACCCTTGAAGACGTCATGATGAGCAATCTAATCGACAATAAGATTTTCATATTTATGCAGTATCAAGACTCCCGCTATATGGGGTTCGTGGCCTTTGTTGACTCAACTTTCTGTGGTCAAATTTATGATCTTTAAAGTCAAAGGCGGGGCTTTCGATCAAAGAGATCGGCGATATCGATCTGTCATCTATGCTCTAGTCAAGACTGAACCACTATCTTTTGCTCTGCTACTATGAAATTTTGTGCTATGTTCCAGTAACGTGAGTCCATATTTACAAAACACCCTCGAAGTCATCCCATCGATAACGGGTCCCGAAGCAGAACTGTGGGCCGCCGTTCTTACCCAAGCCATCGACGATCTTCATCGAATGCGTCTTTTGCCTATCAAGCGCCAACTGCTCGTCCGGCGTTCCGCTGAATGCTGGTTCCAGTCGAAAAATCACGATCCCGGTTCGTTCCTGTGGATTTGCGATTTCCTCGGCCTGGCTGCCAGCAGTGTGCGCGCAAGTATCTCCGAGAGCCGTCCAGACCAACAAAGAAAACCTCGCCGCCGGGAACAGGCAACACCTTTGTCTGTATAATCGGTAATCAGGGTATTGCCGACTGTTTGTAACTTCCAGATTATAAATTTGTGCATGCAGATAAATCGGTGATCATTCAGAGCATTGACTCACTAGCCAGGTTTCCAGAGTGTTTCCATGGCGCCATCGGTGGGGTAGCGGGCTTGGATAGGTAACAACCGCCAACCAGAAAATGCCGAAAAGAGTGCTTTTCCATCAAAGTAATGGCGTCCGAAAACGAATGATGAGGACTCATGGTGATCACATGTCGGGTCAGTTACATCACCGACCGTGGTCAGTTGGCCGCCGGTTTAAGCCCATCAGAATTGAGATTGCCTTCTGCAGTATTTTTGATTGCCTTTCATGTTCGCTCCTTCCTTTCTCATAGGCCCGATGCCCCGCTTGACCCCTGGGATCACAATCTCAACGAATCTTGAAAACGTTTAAGGCGTCGATCAATCCATTCGATGCCGTTCTGCACTGCCCAGCTTACCGCTTCATCTTCCGTCGCAGCCCGCGCTGTAAACCGGACAAATTCCGAATCGCGGAGAGTTCCTGCGCACCAGCTGATATCGGCTTGGGGCACCCACGTCTTAGTTGCCGCGTCGAAGCTGGGAAAAGCCATGATGAAGTGATCACGGTACAGCTGACTCCACATTTGAGTTGACTCCTCTCTTTAGATCTGCCCAGTCGCGAAACGGCCGGTTTTCGATTGATGTCCTTGGCCCGATCATGGGCCGAGTAAATCCGCCAATTCCTCGAGACTCCCCGTGTTTAAGTCGATCTCACGGCCGCGATAATAGCGTCGCCGCAAATATTCCCAGCTTTCCTGTTTTCAGATGCTCTCAAATAGGGGACCTAATCCAGCAGCTTTGAGACACGCCGCCTGGGAGACAAGGCCAAGCCAACTGAGAAGATTGCTCCCCCGAAGCACTGACCTTTACATGGAGAAAGAACTCCGGCGTTTCGCGCCAGATTCTAGAAATCACCGCCGTGAGCAAATGCGGCTTCGGCGGCGCACTCGGGAGGGCGAGAGCGATGACGTAGTTTGTTCGCTGCCCGTATTCCGGGGGGCTGTCGCGCGACCCTGATGGCAGGTGAGGGAAACGAAGGATGTAACTGACGCGCGTGTACCGGTTAGTGTGACAGAGGCGGCTGGGATTACAATAGCTGAAGATAAATAAACGCCGAGTGGAAACGCTCACACGTAGACGTTACTCTTTAGATGATGATCGACGACGATAGCCTGAAGCAGCTATTACGGATCAACCATGAACTTTTCCAGGTATGCAAAATGGCTGAACGAAAGGCGTAACCTGGAAACTTCGTCTCGCCTCATAGCGCTCTAGTGGACGACCTCACCCATATTTTGGTAGAAGTGCGCAAGAACAAACTGCACTAAACGGATCAACCTCAACGAAGACTGCCTACAGTAAACCTTCGAGGAGCAGAACGCAGGGATCTTATGGCTAACAAGATGTACAAGGACCGACTGGTAATTGTTGGGGCCGCTCTGGATAAACAAATCGGCAAATGGGCTGCAAGGATTACAATAGCCCACACGATGCACCCTGCCGGATTATTCGATACTGAGGAGGAAGCAGAAACCTTTGCTCTCAAGTTCGCAACCGAATACATCGACGGCAGGACGAAGTAGGTCAGCGGTCGAGCTTCTAAGTAGAAGGATTCGACAAACTACACCAAGTCCATTGCAGCTATTTTTATTCCGGCGTAAAGCTTACTTGCAGGTCACCAATCTCTTTGACCGAACGTCCACGGTACTGTTGCAAAAGATCGACGATTTGGCGACAGAATGGTCCGTCGTCAAAAACCAGACTGCCGGTATAGTTCTCGTTTTCATGCTCAATCACTAAATAGCATGTATTCGAGGCACCGCCCGCGTGAACGTAGATCAAGACGCCGACTTCGCCTTTCACTATCTTAACACCGCCGATTCTCATTTGCGTCCAAACCGGCGGCCAGTTTGGAACGCCGCAGTAACTCATTAACGGGTGATCCCTGAGCTTCACAAAATTGCCTACAACTTGAGCTTTGGCAATCCCATTTTCGGCAAGATTTTGGGCAAGGCTCGTCAGTCAGGTGCCGCGCTGAAGGTCCCATCCCAGCTGCTGTTGAGCCGCGCGCGGTTGATCGGAAGAGTTCATGTTTAACCGCGCTTTGCAGGTTCCTTCGGTTTGAGCTGACGCCGCCGTAGAATAGGCTTTTTAGCTCCCGAGTTTGTCTCTGGTATGTCAATTACCCAGACAGAGTTCTGAACGTATCCCGTTCCTTCACACGCCAGACAACGTCGCTTTGGCCGCAACCCGCCATGTGTTTTACCCGTTCCGTGGCAGTTATCACACCGATCCCACACCTTCTCATTCATTGTAGATAAACTCCTTGATGCGCAGAAAACTGGTGCCGGGGAAGGAATCATCCAGGTGTGGCATCGAGTTGCGGTTGCCGCCCCGGCAACAGCAATCTTGAGCAAGGATTGTACCCTTGTCCTCGACGTTAGACGTGGGAGCTTTGAAGAAGTTACGTTTATTTATGTGCGTTGCAGTCGACTTGACTGAACGGCACTTTTGCCTGCTAAAGGTGATCGCCGATATAATCAGGTCAGATTGTCAATCGTTTTATCGCCGCAGCCGTTGAATCACAAAATCTATGAATAGGTTTGTCATAGCGGCACGGAAACCCAAACCGGCTCGCGCCGCAAGACTTCTTCTGCCTGAGTCGTCAACTCGCCTGCCACGTATAAATGCACCCGCAGGTTCGTGTCCGCTACGATCATAATCGGCCGTCACGTTTCAGCCGTCTCAAAAACTTGTCCGTGACCGGAGGCCCTTTGAACAATTTTCGCAGCGCGCGTGCCTCTTTCAAAAACGCATCCGGCTCAGGTCTCGGCAAGAGCACGGCCTGTTCAAGGCAAGCAATGATTTCCTGATTCAGGCTCCGCCGGTGTTTCTCGGCCTGGCTTTTCAGCTCTTGGTATACGTCGTCTGGAATATTTTTCACTTTCAGGGTTGCCATCCCGATCCTCCTCGAGTCGCGGTTTCAGATTGGCATCGTCCTAAAGAAAGGTGGCGATAGCATCAAGAATCGCCCCGTTTTCTGGACTCTACACATTAGGCAATAACTCCCGTCAGATTCACTTTCCTACAACAAAGCCAAAAAAATCCCTTGACAGCATAGATTTCACTTTGCTATACGCCGAGACTTTATTGCCATGTAAACAATTCGATCGAATATTTCCGCTGTGGAATCCGGGGGGGGGCCGATGAAGAGACTTCGAGGTTTTGCATCTCTGTTGCTTCTTGGCTGGCTCCTTGTCCCTCCGTCTCTCATTGCGCAACAATCCACAGCCCTATATGTCAACCGCACAGACCCCACCTGTGGTGGTCAGAGCCCTTGTTTTGCGACCATTCAAGCCGCCATCGACGTGGCACAGCCTCGCACGACGATCCGCATCCAGGCGGGCACTTATCCCGAGCAGCTCACGATCCAGAAAAACGATTTCGCCGGTGCAGTCGAAGCTGATCGCATCATCATCGAATCGGATCCTTCAGCCCAACCTGGGCAGGTAGTCATAACCGGTTCCCCAGGTCCCCAGTGCACCGACAAATTCGCGGTTCGTATCAAGCAGTCGAAGTTCGTCACCATTCGCGATCTGACTTTTACCGGCACGGGTGCCCAGGCCATTTCCATGATGGGCGGCAACAACGGCAACGTTGGTATTCATATTGAGCTCAATCGTATCTTCGGCAACGGCAGCAGTTCCTGCAACGGAGGAATTACCGTTGCCAGAAACAATCCGGGAACTCTCATCGCTAATAATCTCATCTATGGCAATGGCCGCAACGGTATTGCCTTCATTGACGCTGACGGCGGTCCGCATTACATCATTAATAACACCATTGTTTCGAATCAGTGGAACGGTATCGATGTTCCCCGAAATCACCAGATCGTTATCGCCAACAATATCGTCAACAAGAACGGCACCGCTTCCGGTACCACCGGCGGTCGGTTCGGCGTTAGACGGGAAAGCTCGAGCAGCCCCAATCGACAGGGCATCCAGCTTCTTAACAATCTTGTCTGCGGTAACACTCAAGGCGAAATTAACGGGCCTGTATTAGACGACACAGACTCCAGCAACTACACTCCAACCGGAAGCGAAGGCCCCGGTACTATGGCCCGCCCGGGGTGTGAATCCGAAACCAATCTGTTTGCCAATCGCAACAGCAACGACAATCAATCCAATACCGCGGACGACGACTTCAGTCTCAAACAAAATTCTCTCGCCATCGATGTTGGCATGGATCCGCGCACGTTAGGTCTGGATCTGGCGTTCAATTCTATGTTCGAATCTGATTTTATCCGAGAGACCATTCGCCCTGCCGATGGTAACGCGGATCGCGTCGTCGCCTTCGATGCGGGCGCTTATGAATATGCCAACGCGCCGCCGGTCGCCAACGCTGGAGCGCCGCAGACTGCATTCCGTGGTCAATCGGTGACGCTGAATGGAACCGGTAGCAGCGACCCCGAAGGCGCGCCGCTTACCTACCAGTGGTCGATTATTTCTCAACCGTCCGGAAGTGACAGCATTCTCAGCGGCGCCAATACCGTCGCGCCTATATTTATGCCGCTATTTCTCGGCGATTATAATGTCCAGCTAATCGTAACCGACGGCCAATTCTCAAGCGCGCCCGCATCGGTGCGCGTCACCGTGATCAACCGAGCGCCGAGCGCCGAGGACGGCAGCGTAACGGTCAACGAAGACACGCCGGTCACGATCACCGCCAACGCAAGCGATGCCGATGACCCGAGCTTGACCTTCTCCATCGTCACCGGCCCCAGTAACGGAACACTGGGGAGCATTGCCGCGCCCAACTGTGTCGCCAACGGGATCGGATCCACCTGCACCGCCACTGTGCCCTACACGCCCAATAGCAATTTTAGCGGCTCCGACAGCTTCAGTTTCAAGGTCAACGACGGCAATTTCGATTCGAACATCGCCACCATTTCGATCTCGGTCAACACGGTCAACGATCCGCCGGTGGCCAACGCCACGGCGGCCAGCACCAACGAGGATACCTCGGTCGATATAACGCTCAGCGCCAGCGACGTTGACAACGCCGGCCTGACGTTCGCCGTTGTTGCCGGTCCCACCAACGGCAGCCTGGGGGCGCTCTCATCACCGAATTGCGTCCCGAGCGGCAACGGCTCCAGCTGTACGGCCACCATCACCTATACACCGAGGCCGGACTTCAATGGCCGGGACAGCTTTACATTCAAAGTCAATGACGCAAGCGCAGATTCGACCACCGCCAATGTCTCGATCACGGTGAACGCGGTCAACGATGGCCCGGTCGCCCAGGGCCAAAGCGTTGCGACCAGTGAGGACACGCCCGTGGTTGTCACGCTCACTACCAGTGATGTGGACAGCGCCGCTCTGAGCTTTGCTATTGTTTCCGGCCCAGCCAGAGGAAGCCTCGGAAGCCTTTCCACGCCCAACTGCATCGCCACCGGCGCAGGCGCCAATTGCATGGCGACAGTTACCTATACTCCTGGCGCAAATATTAGCGGCTTGGACAGCTTCACGTTCAAAGTTAACGACGGGAGCCTGGACTCCAACGTCGCAACCGTCAGCATCACGGTCAACTTGATCAATGACGCCGCCGTCGCTGTGAACGATTTTTACAACACGGGAAAAGATACGGTCTTAAGTATCGGTGCGCCCGGAGTCCTGGGCAACGACAACGATCTGGATAGCCAATCGAGCAGCTTGACTGCTGTGCTCGTCAGCGCTCCGAGCAACGCGGCTAATTTTACATTCAACGTGGATGGTTCTTTTGTTTACACGCCGAATACAAACTTCACCGGCACGGATAGCTTTACCTACAAGACCAACGACGGCACCAACGATAGCAACGCAGCGACGGTGACCATCGCCGTACTTCAGGCGAATAACGCCCCGATCGCGACCAACGATTTTTACAATACCGAAAAGGATACCGCGCTTAGCATTCTTACGCCTGGGGTGCTCGCCAATGATAGCGATCTCGATACGCCGCTCGCCGGCCGAATGGCAATTTTGATCGCCGGCCCGAGCCACGCAGCGTCATTCACGCTTAATCCAGATGGTTCCTTCGACTACACGCCCACGGCCAGCTTCACCGGCGCCGACGGCTTCACTTACAAAGTCAATGACGGCACCAGCGACAGCAGCGTCGCCATGGTCACCATTGCCGTGATCGCGCCGAATACATTCCCGGTAGCGAAGAACGATATAGAGAGCACCAACGAAGACGCGGCACGAACTGTTTCAGCTCCCGGTGTTCTCGGCAATGACAGTATTGCGTTGCTGACGACTCCCACCGCGGTCCTGGTGAGCGGCCCGACACGTGCGTTGTCCTTTGCGCTCAACGCCGACGGCTCGTTCAATTACACGCCGCAAAACGAATTCACCGGCGCCGACGGTTTTACCTACCGGATTTACGACGGCACGAAATACAGCAACGTGGCGATGGTGAATATCGACGTTATCGCGGTTAACGATGTTCCGGTTGCGCAGTCACAATCCGTTAGCACTAATGAGAATACGCCAGTCATCATCACTCTGTCCGCCAGCGATATCGATAGCCAAACCTTGAGCTTCAATATCGCTACAGCGCCGAGCCATGGATCGCTTGGCAATGTCGGCACTCCTAACTGCACGGTCCAGGGTCAAGGCGCCACTTGTACTGCAACGGTCAGCTACACACCAGCCGGGAATGATTTCGGACCCGATACTTTTACCTTCACCGCCACTGACGGCCAAGCTACAAGCGCTCCCGCAACAGTTTCAATCACGGTCATCCAAATAAACCATTCGCCCACCGCGAATGCTGGTGGTCCGTACACGGGCAGCGTTGGTGTGCCGGTTCAGTTCAACGGTTCGGGCAACGATCCGGACGGCAACCCAATCACATTCTCATGGACCTATGGCGACGGCGGTACGGGAAGCGGTGCCAATCCGACTTATACCTACAGCGCGCCTGGCGCATACACGGTGACTTTGACTGTGACCGACTCATTCGGCGCAAGCGGAATTTCGCAAACGACGGCAACGATTAATCCCGCCGTGGTTCTCAACCCGATTGGGAACAAGACCGTCAATCTCGGCGAGACGCTGACTCTTACCGTTTCCGCCACGAGTGGCTCCGGCTCCCCGATCAGTCTCTACGTCGCCCCGCTACCGCTCATGACGAACGCGACCTTCAATGCCAGCACTGGTGTGTTCACTTTTCGCCCGACTACCACACAGGTAGGAAGCTATCCGCTCACTTTCTCCGCCACCTCTGGAACCAATTCCGCGTCCGAAACCATCACCATTACAGTTCCCAATCCTCCGCCAGGTGGCACCACCAGCGTTAGGGGCCGTGTTGTTAACCTCGCGCAGACGCCGCTCGGCAATGTCAGAGTGACGGTCAAGTCAAGTGGCCATACCGCCTTGTCTAGCAGCGATGGCTTTTTCACGATTACGGGAACACCGTCCGGCACACAGCAATTGATTGTTAACGGACGAGATGCCAACCTCGGCGTCTATGCGATCCTGGCGGTTGCGGTCGAACTAATCAACGGCGTGCTCAACGATCTTGCTTCACCGATTTCGCTGCCCGATGTCGATGTCGAAGCAGAGGTGCCGGTTAGTTCGACCTTCAACACGGTTGTCACCAACGCCAGTCTTCCCGGTGTCGAGGTCGAAATTATCGGTGGCTCGGCAACCAACCCTGACGGTACGCTGTTCACGGGCAAGCTGTCGATCAACCCTGTACCTGATTATGGCCGCCCGGAATCACGGCCCGAAGAACTCCGCCCTGGTATGGCGGTTACCATTCAGCCGGCGGGAATTCGTTTCAATCCTCCCGCGCGTATTACTTTCCCCAATGCCGACGGCATGACGCCGGGCAACGAACTCAATCTCTGGTCGTTGAGTCCTGACACGGGCAAATTCAACGTCGTTGGCAAGATGGCGGTTTCTGCAGACGGCCAAACCTTTATCACGGTGGAAGGCGGCGTCGTTGCGAGCGCATGGCATTTCCCGTTAGCATCGAGTTCGACACCGGTAGCAAATGAGGGCAACAATTTCTGTGGATCGTGCCGAACACCGGTCGGGTCCGAGGCCAATTTGGAGGAAGGCAGCCTCTATCAAACGTACTCGTTGCCTTCTTATCGGTCGCTCGGTCAAAGCCGAAGTGTTTCTTTAACCTACAGCTCCGTAACTGCTGATCCCAAGCCGATCATTTCAGCGGATACAACGCTTAGCGCCCGTGCCGCAGTTCCAGGCACGTTTTCGACTAGACTTAAAATAGGCGGGGTGCAGCAAGGCGACGAAGCTTTCACCAACGCCGGTTCTCTTCCGGAGTCTTTGGATTCGAACTCGCGTCTATCCCATCAGTTTGACGCATCAAATCTCATTACCGGACGATATTCATACGAACTCACTGTATTTAGTAACTATCCGAATTCTTCCATTGGCGGTATCGCCAACGGCAATACAATCGTGGTCAATCGAAAAAACAGTCCCTTTGGCGCTGGCTGGGCGCTTACGGAAATTCAGCAGATTCACCCGCAATCTGGTGGCGGAGTTCTTCTCACCGGTGGCGACGGGACTGCTCTATTTTTCTCTGGTGGACCGGATTCATTTGCTTCTCCCGCTCGAGATTTTTCAACTTTAATACGCAACCCTGATGGTACTTACACCCGTTCATTCAAGGATGGGACGAAGATTAATTTCAATAGCCAGGGACTTCAAACGTCCGTGGTCGACAGAAACAATAACACAACGGCTTACGGCTATGACGGAAGTGGCCGGCTGATAACAATCACGGATCCCGTGGGGCTGGTCACGACGCTCAGCTATGCAAATGGTAGCCTGCAAAGAATCACTGACCCTGCTGGTCGACAAACCCAGTTCCAACACGACTCGGCCGGAAACGTTACTCGTATCACTAACCCTGACAGCACTTTTGTGAGCTACGCGTATGACGCTATCGGGCGAATGACCAGGGCAACCGACGAACTAGGAAATAGTACCACTTATGGTTATGACTTTGCCGGAAGATTTGCCCAATCGACGCGTCCGGGCGGAGAAACGCGGTCGTTGGTTTCGGCCAAACTTCAGGGACTGCCCAATGCGGGTATAGGTCAGGGTAGCCCAACTAACCCTGCCCCCATTGTTACAAGCGAAAATGCGTCAGTGTCATCAACAGACGGTAGAGGTAATTCGCATTTCTTTACGCTCGATTCTCTTGGTCAAGTTATTTCGCAGCGGGATGCGTTGGGGCAAGTGACGACTATCCAACGAGACGCCAACGGTTTGCCGACGCGCATTGTGCGGCCGAACAATGCGATGACGACGATGACTTATGACTCCAAAGGGAACCTCCTAACCACGACCGATCCCATGGGCGCAACAACGACATTCACGTACGAGCCGACCTTCAACCAGGCTAAAACTATCCGTGATCCCAAAGGTAACACCACGACTATAAACTACGACATCAAGGGAAATCCGATTGAGATCGTAGACGCGCTGAATAATCGTACGCAAATGACCTATGACACACGTGGTCTGCTCACTGTAATTACTTCCGCTATTGGCACGCCCGCGCAAAACACGACGAGCTTCGCATACGACGCTCGCGGCAACCTATTTACAACGACCAACCCTAAAGGCGACGTGACGACGTTGGTATACGACAACACCGGGAACGTGAGCAACTCCACTGACGCTGAGAATCGCGTCACGCAGTTTACTTATGACCCGCGCAATCGTCTTATCACGGTCTTGGACGCGGATCTCAACACGACACAGTACGCCTACGACCCAAAGGGAAATCTGGCGCAGGTTCGAGATACGAAGAATCAGCTCACGACATTCGCGTACGATGGATTGGATCGTCTCGCGTCCGCAACCAACCCTCTGGGATTAACGGAAACATTTATCTACGACGGTAACGGTAACCTAACTTCGACCACGAACCGCAATAGTCAGACAATCGCGTTCAATTACGACGCGATCAATCGTCTGACAAGTAAGACGCGACCCCCGGCGTCCACTGAAGTCGGTAATCAGGTTACGACGTTTAGCTACGACTCAGTGGGGAATTTAACCAACGTTACTAATCCAACAATCGGTGTTTTTAATCAGTACGACGCGGCAAATCGCTTAATATCCAGTACGTCAACGACGGAATCATCGCTTTCGTCGACCGTGGTTCCGGTCAATGTCGATACAACGATTGCAGCAAATAATTTCCAGTTTGAAGGACGAACTTTACAAGTAAATGGTCAAACGTTGACCGTAAATGGTCAACACACATTCGCCAACATCGTTTTGCTGAATGGTGCTGTGTTAACCCACAGTCCAACAACAGGAACAACACAGGGAAAACTTGACATACTCGTGACGGGTACGATTCAGATTGACAATACGAGTCGAATCGACGTGAGTGGGCGCGGCTTTTTGGGTGGTGGTCAACCGGGTAACCCAAGTTCAACGAACGGTATGACGGTTGGTTTTCAAGCGACTAACCAGTCGGGAACCGCGGGAAGTTACGGTGGATTAGGCGGTAACTTTTCCGGCTCGACGAATCCCGTATATGGAGACTTCAGGAATCCAAACGAAGTCGGCAGTGGCGGCGGCGGATTTCAGGGAGCACCGGCGGGCAATGGCGGCGGGTTAGTACGAATTGTCGCCCAGTCGATCATGCTTAATGGAGCAATCAGAGCAAACGGTGGTGTGGCCACTAGTTTTAGTTCGGGCGGTAGTGGCGGTGGAATACGCATTGACGCGGGGACGTTATCCGGGACGGGCCCAATCACGGCTGACGGGAGTTCGGGAACTCCATCGGGTGGTGGTGGAGGAGGAGGTGGCCGGGTAGCCATTTATTACCAAACGTCGCCGCAATTCAATTTTTCGAATGTCACGGCTACGGGAGGCATTGGTAGTGGCGCTCCGAATGGCGGTGCTGGCAGCGTGTACTTACAAGGGTCGGGCAGAGAAAATGGTGAGTTGATTATCGACAATAATAACGTGACCGTTCCAGTTGCTTCGACAACTCCAATCTTGGGAGCGTCAACGGCAACCCTTTCATTGAGTCACTTGAGGGTTCGTCGCAGCGCGCGCGCCAAGCTTGATAGCTCATTGAACCTTACCGGAACTGTTGAAGTTGGGACAGGTGGCGAGTTTGTGGCGGGTAATCCCATCTCCGTAAACGCCGTGAGCCTCACCGGCGGCGGCGTTTTGGCCCACGCATCGACGACAGGTAGCGTAGCGTTTAAGCTCGATATTACCGCACAGAGTCTCAGTATCGACGCGACTAGTCGTATCGACGTGACTGGTCGAGGATTTTTAGGTGGTGGTCAACCGGGTAACCCAAGTTCAACGAACGGCATGACGGTTGGTTTTCAAGCCACTAACCAGTCGGGAACTGCGGGAAGTTACGGTGGATTAGGCGGTAACTTTTCTGGCTCAACGAATCCGGTATATGGAGACTTCAGGAATCCGAACGAAGTCGGGAGTGGCGGCGGCGGATTTCAGGGGGCGCCGGCAGGGAACGGCGGTGGTTTAGTACGGATCGTCGCACAGTCCGTGGTTCTAAACGGAGCGATCAGGGGCAACGGAGGGCCTGCTGCAGACTTCAGTGCCGGTGGTAGTGGTGGCGGCTTGCGAATTGATGTTGGCACCATTTCAGGAACTGGCTCAATTAACGCGAATGGTAGTGCCGCTTCACCGTCGTCAGGTGGTGGGGGTGGTAGCGGAGGTAGGATTGCGATCTATTATCAAGACGGGACGGGTTTCAACTTTGGGAACGTGACCGCTTTCGGTGCAACTTTCAGTGGTGGTTCGATCAATGGAGGCCCTGGATCGGTGTATTTGCAAGGTCCAAGCAAAGAAAGTGGTGAGTTAATTATTGATAATAACAATTTGACAATTCCGGTCGCTTCGAGGACTCCAATTCTAGGTGCGCCGACGACCACTCTATCACTCACTCATCTTCGGCTTCGGCGAAGTGCTCGCGCGAAATTCGATGGCACTCTAAATCTTACGGGAACACTGGAGATCTCCAACAGTAGTGAGTTTTTATCTGGTGCCCGGATAATCTCGGATACTACTAGTTTGACTAGCAACTCGGTGCTTACGCACGCAGCGACGACCGGGACCGCGTCTTTCAAACTTGACCTGACTGCTGAGAGTCTAACTATCGACGGTACAAGTCGGATTGATGTCATCGGCCTCGGGTTCTTGGGCGGTGGACGACCAGGAAACCCGAGTTCGACGAATGGAATGACACTAGGATTCAACGCCGTAAATGGTTCGGGTACCGCTGGTAGTTATGGTGGACTAGGCGGCGCATTCAGTGGTTCGACGAACCCATTGTACGGCACTGCAACGAATCCTAAGGAAGTGGGAAGCGGTGGCGGTGGATTTAATGGAAGTCCTGCCGGAAACGGAGGAGGCCTCGCGAAGATCGCAGTACAGACATTTATTCTCAACGGGGCTGTTCGTGCGAATGGAGGTATCGCTGAGGGGTTTAGTGCCGGAGGAAGTGGCGGCGGAATTCGAATTGATGTGGGTACGCTTTCCGGATCAGGCTCTATTAGCGCCAACGGAAGTTCCGGTACACAATCAGGAGGTGGTGGCGGTGGTGGAGGCAGAGTTGCGGTCTATTACGGAAATGCTACGGCCTTTAATCTTTCCAACATGACCGCGCTTGGTGGAACAGGTAGCGGAGCGCCAAACGGTCAAAACGGTACTATTCATGTCCAACAACAGATCGCCAACCTGAGCCCATTAGACCAGGCGCCGGTAATAAAAGCTGAAGCTGACATCAATCCGACGATTCGGGAATCGGTTCGTCTCGCTTTCGCCGATGTTCCTCCGCGTCACGTCTTTATGCTCTCCGACCAATCAGCAATCCAAAAACCAAAATCCAAAATTCATGAGAATCTCTACATCGCAATGGTAGCGGAAGGAAATCTCAAGCCTTTCGCATCAATGCTTGTGAGCTCTGACGGGACGGGTGTGTCCGAATTTTCGCCGTCTGTGTTCTCGAATCCGAGACCCAAAATTGAAAATCCGAAATTGGAGCAAGACACTCGTGCTTCCGATATCGTCACGACTCATTCTTCACCGCTCACCCCCGACGATTTGGACCCCATCTACACGTACGACCTGAACGGCAACCGAGTGTCCATGATCGATCCGACTGGGCTTACGACGTACGGCTATGATGCTTTGAATCGCTTGACGTCGATCACGAACAACAAAGGACAAGTGACGTCTTTCACCTACGACGCGCTGAGTCGTAGAACGTCGATGACGCACGCCAACGGCGTGGTGACGACGTATCAATATGACTCGGCATCACAGTTGACGCGTCTAGCTCACCAACTCGGAGCAACGACGATAAACTCTTTTGATTACACCTACGACAAAGTTGGGAATCGAAAGAGCAAGAGCAGCCGCGATGGCATGCACGATTACACGTACGACACATTGAATCGGTTAATTCAGGCGACTAACCCGCTGCCGTCGAATCCGCTGGAGATGTACAACTACGATCCGGTCGGAAACCGGACCAACTCTAATCAGAACGGATCATCGGTTTTCAACGCAGCCAATGAGCTGAACGAGGATGCTAACTTCATTTACGAGTATGACAACAACGGCAATATGACGAGAAAGACGGCGAAAGTTGGTGGAGCCACCACGACCTATGAATACGACGCCGAAAACAAACTGGTCCGCGTCGTCTCGCCAAGTAACACGGCCAACTATAAGTATGACGGTTTAGGTAGAAGAGTCGAAAAGGAAGTGATCGCTGGCAGCACGACGGTCACCAAGTACGTTTATGACAACGAAGACATTTTGCTTGAAGTCAACGGTTCGAACGCAATTGTTGCGCGCTACACGCACGGGCCCGGTATTGACGAGCCGCTGATCATGGAGAAGAATAGCCAGTCGTTCTTCTACCATCCGGATGGCCTTGGCTCGATCACGGAGATGACAAACCAATCCGGCGCGGTAGTGCAGCGGTACACCTACTCGTCATTCGGCAAGATCGAGTCACGGTTGGATGCGAACTTTGTGCAGCTGTACACGTTTACGTCAAGGGAAGAAGACATTGAATCCGGGCTTTATTACTATAGGGCTCGCACCTATGACTTTTCTATAGGCCGCTTCCTGCAGCAAGACCCAGTTGGAATTACTGGAGATCTGAACTTATATAGCTACCTAGATAGTAATCCGGCCGGTTCGATTGATCCATTTGGATTAGACGCAGTTGACAGTGCAGCGAATGTCGCGGCTGGCCTAGGGGATGCCATAAGTCTTGGATTAACGAGCTGGCTCCGCAACAAAATGGAGATTAACGATGTTATAGACGAATGTTCCTGGAGCTATTCCGCTGGAAAATGGGCAGGGTGGTTGCATGGCATTGCAATGGGTGGGGCGGGATCGTTGAATGCAGGTGCGAGAACGGTATTGTATGGTGGTGAGGGTGCCCTCGACGCAGCACGATTAGGAAAGGGGGCTGGAATCTTATTGGAAGACACTTTGGGAGGACAATTTCTCAATTTTGTCAATCGGAACGTTGTTACACTGCGCGATGGTGTTTGGAAAGCTTCATCAGGGATCTTTGCTTCAAACGCAAAAGGACAAGTTGCTATTTTTTCGAGAAATCCTAATGCGAAAAGTATATTGAATACTGTTGAAATACCAGCACTAAACATTATGAACAGAATTAATTCATCTAGCGTAACCAGTATAATTTTGAGATGATTGTATGTTTGAGAATATAAGCAAATTGTTTGGGAAATTTCAAACCATTAAAAAGATAGACAACGTATCTTCAATGGAACAGCTGGGAAGAGATGAGTATAAGTACATTGAAGGTGGCCGAGCGTTAACAGTTCAAATAGAAATGCTCTCTGGTACTCCGAGAAGAGTTATATACTCGAGAACAATCAAAAAATGGATGCCCCCGTACGACAACGAAACCATCACGGAAGACAAAAGAAAAGAAATTGTGGCGAAGATTTGTAAGTATTTCGAGATAAACAATATTTCCTATACTGTTGAGTAAATTATGAACTCCCGAAAGCCAGCGGTCATGAAGAAAGAAAGGGGAGAAGAAAGGGGTCAAGTCTTTTGTTGACAGATCTCCCGCACCAACCTCTCAATTTGATCTCTAAAACCCTTCTCCTTCTCCATCTTCGTCTGTACGCCGTAGCAACACCAGCCCACCGCACCATAACTTCCCAGTCCAAACAGCCCGGCCGTCTCCCGAAGCGTCTGATCGCAACAGTGCCGCACCAAATACATCGCCACCTTCCGCGCCTCGTTCTCTTTACCCCGTACTCCCTGAACGACTTCCTCTCTGGATATTCGGTAGCTCTCGGCTACTCGCCGGATTACGTTCTGCGCACTCGTTTGCACCCCCCGCCGTTGGTAACGTGGATGCTCTTTGACTAACTGCCCTAGCGGCTTTCTTATCCGCTCGACGAACTCTTCTCCTCCTAGCACCGGACTCTGGCGACCGGACTCATAAAATTGCTCCAGGGCTTCTTCGTTTCCTGACAGGACAAACTCGTGGAAGTCTTTACTCCCGCCTACCTGTTCCAATACCGCGTCGGTGTTGAGCCACGGCGGCCGGGTTTTCGTTTGGAGATAATGACGGTGACTGCTCCAACGGTACTCTTCCGGGTATCTGACCATTGCTGATTCCACCGGATTTAAATGAATGTAGCGAACGACTTGAGCTAAATATTCGTCGGCATCGACCAAGATGGCCTTGTAGCGGCCCCGAAACAGCGGGCCATCGCGATCGTGACTACGGTTTAACCGTTGGGTGTAAAGCCCGTCTACATGGCGCATGACGCGAGATAGGTTTCCCTTCGTGACCGATTTCACGGAACGTACCCACCCAATATCAACGAAGGGACCCACCCGATTTCAGTGAAGGGACCCACCCAATATCAGGTGGTCCCGTTGGATTTCTGAGCGAAGCGGCGAGCGGTGGTAACTTGGCCGGCTGGAGGAGGATCCAGTTGATGGCCAAAGAAAGGACCAGCGTTCGTATGCAAACTCAAATCAAGCTCATGTCGGTGCAGGGGCACTCGATTCGCAGTATCGCCCGTGTGCTGAGGCTTTCACGCCGAACCGTACGGAAGTATTTGGAGCCGGCGGCAGAGCCGCCCAGTGAGAACGGCGGTTGGGAGCAGAAGATAGACTGGGACTCTGTGCGCCAAGAAGTCTACGGCAAAGGGACAACAGTCAAACAGATCGGACAGGAGGTGGCCCCCGAAATCGCCTATGTAAAGTTCTGGCGGGCGTTTCGGGAACAGGCTGGCCTGAAAGCCAGTCCAGAACAGGTCACCATTCGGCTCCATCACAAGCCGGCGGAAAAAACCCAGGTCGATTTCTGCGACGGTGTTTTTATCACTGAGCGAGAAAGCGGCAAGAAAACCCTGACACAGTTTTTCTTGGGCGTCTTGCCGTTCAGTTCGTATAGTTTTGGGGAGTTTGTCCTCGATCAGAAGCTTCCCACCTTCATCGGGGTCCAACAGCGCATGTTTGCTTACTTTGGCGGGGTAACCCCGTACCTGGTGGTGGACAATCTCAAGAGCGGGGTTCATAAGGCCGATCTGTACGATCCCGACGTTAATCGGACCTATTGTGATTTTGCCAATCACATGGGCTTCGCGGTACTACCGGCTAGGCCGTACAAACCCAAAGACAAGGGCTCGGGAGAATGTCACATCGGTGTGATCCAGAGAGATTTCTTTCAAGAAGTTCGTAACCGGGTCTTCTATAGTCTCGCGGAACTCAATGAAGCGGTGCGCCACTACCTTGAGCGGTTAAACCACCAGGTGATGAAAGATTACGGGGTGAGCCGAGCTCAGCGTTTCGAGGAGGAGAAAAAGCAGTTAAAAGCTCTGCCGCCTTCTCCCTTCGAGTTAAGCGAGTGGCGGCGCGCCAAAGTCCATCCCGATTGTCATGTCCAGGTGGAGAAAAACTTCTATTCGGTTCCCTTTGTCTATGTCGGTCAACAACTCCGAGTCCGGCTCACCGATAAGATGGTGGAAGTCTTTAGTGAGGACAGCCAGTCGCTGGCCGCTCATAGCCGATTAACGGGCATCGGCAAGTTCTCCACTTACGATTCCCATTATCCCGAGAAAAAACTCAGCGTGGCGCGCTTCGAGGTCCATCACGCCAAAGAGCAGGCCCAAAAGCTTGGCCCCAACGTCGAGAAGCTGGTCGACCAACTGCTCTTAACCGACTATCCGCTGCGTCACTTGCGCCGGGTGCAGGGCATCCTGCGCTTGGCCAAGCGCCACCCGATCACGGTTGAAGCTTTAAACCATGCCTGCCAGCGGGCGCTGAGCTTCAACAAGACACGGCTTAGCTACATCAAAGACTGCGCGCTTTACTTTGTGACTCACGGCCATCGGCCCACACTGCTCGCTCCCAGCCGTCAGGCCGCTACCGTCCATCTCCATCAGCTGTTGATTGACAGCGAAACGGAGGAGGAGATTTTATGAGCACAAGCTTTTTTTATTGTTCCCCAGCACGAACCAGAAAAAATGGCCGCCGCATTTGCCCTATAAACAACGATCTCACCCCGGTCGATACCTTGGGTACCCCCTTAAACTGTCTTTTCACGGGAGGTCGTCATGATGCTTGACCAAGTAAAAAATCTCTCGCACCAAATGCGGCTATTCGGCATCCACCAAGCCTGCGATCGAAGAGCCGCCGAGGCTTTGTCCCAGCAGCTCCATCCCCTGGAGTTCTTACGCCTTGTCCTCGAAGAGGAACTGCTGTCACGCAAGGACCGAACCGCTAAGGCGCTTACCACCAAGGCGCGCTTTCGTTTCCGCGCCGATCTGGAGGATTTAGACTTAACCTTCCATAAAGAAATTCCGGGGACACAATACCAATTCATCCTTTCGCGGCCGTTTCTTTTCCCTCACACCGTTGCTGAATCCTCGTGCGTCCGCAGGAAAATTTCCCATGCCGAGCGCGACGGCGCGACTTTGTCTTGCAGTTTTTGTTTGCCGCTTTCGCTGATCGGGGTGAAGTTCATGGGCAGCTTGGCCGTTTTGAAAGGGGTCGAGGGGTCACCCATTAGCTGCGGCTTGGCACTGTCGTGTAATCTTGCAGGTGCGACTCCTGCTCAGGTAACCGCTAGCCACGGGCCTGGAATCCAGCCTTGCAGTCAGTCTGGTGACAGACTGATTGATGCGTAGGCAGGAG
>DASYUV010000005.1:0-25954 GCA_036000865.1 Binatia bacterium
GACGCGCGAAACACCCGGCAGAATGCTGATCCGCTGGCCGATTTGCGTGCTGCCATAATCGTAGAGTTGACCGCGCGTCACCGAGTCGCTGGTGAGCGCGATGTACATAATCGGCTGGTCGTTGGGATTGGTCTTGGAAAAGGTCGGCGGCGACGGCAGATCTACCGGCAAACTACCCGTGGCCTGCGTGATCGCGGTTTGCACGTCGGTAGCGGCGGCGTCGATGCTCTTGCTCAGGGCGAACTGGAGCGTGAGGCTCGTGTGGCCCTGGGTGCTCTTCGAAGTCACCAGCTCCAGCCCGTTGATTTGCATGAACTGGCGCTCGAGGGGCGTGGCGATGTTATTGGCGACGGTCTCGGGGCTTGCACCCGGATAGTCCGCTTGGACCTGGATCACCGGGTAATCGACCGCCGGCAAGTCATTGACAGGGAGACGAAAGTAACTGAGCGCGCCGAACAGCATAACCGCCACGGTCAAGACCGTAGTCAGCACCGGTCGGCGAACAAATGGTTCGGAAAAGTTCACGATTTGGTCGCTGTATTTGCGGGCGCCGTCGCCTTTGTCGGATTAGCCGGTTGCAAGATCTGTACTTTGCCGCCGGGAGTGACACCCAACTGGCCGTTGACAACGACACGCTCACCGGCGCGCACGCCTTCTTCGATGACGACTAAATCGCCCTGGCGTTGACCGACTTTGACCGGTCGCAGTTCTGCGGAAGAATCGCCCTTGATGACGTAGACAAACGATCCTTTGGCCGACAATTGCGGCGCTTCGGCCGGGACCAGTACCGCATCCTTGCGCGTCTCCAAAACAAGGCGAATCCTGGCAAAACGACCCGGCCAGAATCGGCGGTCACCATTGGACAGCGTGGCGCGGAGCTTTACCGTGCCGCTGCCCTCTTGCACTGAGTTATCAAGGAAGGTGAGTTTGCCCTCGCGAGGCTCGGTCGAATCGTCCGGCAAACGCACTTCAACCTTGAGCGCGCGGTTGCTCATATTGCGCTGCACCGCGCTGAGCTCGTTCTCAGTCACCGTGAAATCCGCGTAAATCGGATCGAGCCGCTGTATCACGAGCAGTGAGCCGCTATTGGCCGAGACCACGTTACCGGCATCCACGCTTCGCTGCCCGGCACGCCCGTTGATTGGCGAGCGGATCGTGCAGTACTCAAGATTCAACCGAGCGTTTTCAACCGCAGCGCGATTCAACTTGAGCTGCGCCTCGCCAGCTTCCACCGCGTTCTTTTTTTGGTCGTAGTCTTGCCGCGAAACGGCACGCGGATCGCTGACTGTCTCCACCCGTATGAAGTTAACCTTGGCAAGATTTAAAGCCGCCTCAGCCTGGGCAAGATTCGCCTCGGCTTGATTCAGCTGGGCTTGATAAGGGCGCGGGTCAATCGTGAAAAGCAGGTCGCCGATTTTTACATCGGCGCCATCCGTGAAATGAATCTTGACGATGCGGCCGGAAACCTGTGGCTGAATGGAGACGACTTCGCGCGCGACGGTCTTCCCGATGGCATCGATATAAAGCGGCACGTCCTGCGCCGTCGCGGCAGCGGTAGTGACCGGCGCCGGGGGCCGCTCGAACGTAGGTTGAGACTTTTTGCTGCAGCCCGCGGACAGGCCAACGGCAAACACCACCACCCCGAACATTGCGCGTGCCGCGCAATGCCGCGTCTCACTGCAATATGCCACGAAGACCTCGATCTTAAGCGACGAGGCGCTGATCGATTCGGATAGCTCCCGGGTGTTTTTTCTGCGTTGCCTTGCGCGCCTGGGCTTCCCACTGGCGCAACCCGCGGCGAATATAATTCGGCTCGAGATTCAACAGCGTGCAAAGAGAAATGAACGAGCAGAACCAATCGGCGTCGTCGCTAAACAGCCACTCTTTGGCTTCTTCGAAAAGCGTCCGCCTTTTGCCGCCTGCCGCAAAGAGATTTTCCTGGAAACAACGGATGCCGTCTTCTAAGACGGCCAGCAAAAGCGTGCGTTCCGGCTCGAGCGGAAACTTTCTGCGAAAATTCGCGGCATAGTCCTCTCCCAAGAGCGTATCCGGCTGAAAGAGCGAACCGACCCTCTCATCCAAGCCGGCGGTCCTCTGGCCGCCGTTATTGTTGGTGGTGTCCTTGAGTAACATTCCCCCTCCGTATCGGTTTAAAAAAAATTAATTAGTGAACCTTCACTTATGAATGAAAGCCCTTTATCAACTGGCCAACAGGTGCAGCGCTTTCGGACTGTAGTAACGACGCGCCGCGTCTTGCTTCACGCCGATCCCCAAGAGAGCGAACCAAGTGGCCTGCGAAACCAGTTCTTCTTTCGATACCTTATAGTTGATCACCGGGATCTTTGGTTGCAGATGCAGCATTAACGAAAACGCCACATGTTGAACCAGCCAAACACAAAGATCGCGGCGTATTGGCAGTTCGTGCATCTCACCGGCTTTGGCAGACGCATACAAACAGGCGTCGAATTTCTTGAGCCACGCCGCAGCGAGCTTTCTATGCATTAGCCTGACAAATTCGCCGTCGCCTAGCAAGCTACGGACTAACAAAGAATTCAGCGCGGCCCGATGCGTGTCCCCGGGACGTCCCAGCACATAGTGGGAAATCATGAAATGGACCATCACCACCAGTGTCGACGTTGATGCCTCGAGTTCCAGGATTCGCGTTGCTTCGGCGAAAGTCGGACCCTTTGAGCAGCCCTCCAGCATGGCCGCGTATAGCGACTCTTTACTGGGAAAATGTTTGTAGAGTAGCGCTTCGGAGACTCCGGCTGCCTTTGCTAGCTCCCGCGTGGTCGTTCCGTCGAAACCCTTCTCCGCAAAAACATCCCGAACGGCGTCGACGATCGCCTCCCTGCGCGCTTCCGCAGTCAACCGTGGCGCGTTTGACATCGCAGGTTAGTTAGCATTTACTTACCGATCTTGTCAAGGCAAAACCGTGGATTTTTTAGAACCCCAGAAATGTTCATTGAAAGTCTAAGTCGAAGGCTGACATGAATCAGCCGATAAGCATCGACCGATCCGACGTCCTTGACCGCAAGCCTACGTCTTTAAATTCCCCGCGGTGTGGTGCGATGGCTAGTTCATTGATTCTGTCGATCAACGGTAGCGTCGCTTAACGCCAGGACGGCATTAGTTTCGTTGAGTTGAAGGGATGCTGGCTAAAGGCCCGACTTGATAGCCAGGCCTTCGGCCATTTTTTTATGCAAAGTTCCTGGAGCGCCGAGGGTTGCGAACCAAAAATCTATTTATTAGGGCTTTCCCTTACCCTTTTTAACCAACGTAAAGTCAACCAGGGTAATACTCTGGCTAATCGAAACACTCTTCGTTAAAGAATTATAGCCCCGCGCCGACGCCGTGACGCTGTATGTAGCGAAAGGTAAATTTACAAACGAATACGATCCTGTGCTCGAAGTTGTGGTCGTGAACGTTTTGCCTCCGCCGCTTGCGGTGATTTTCGCGCCGCTTATACGAGTGCCGCTGGAGGAATCGGAAACCATACCTTGAAGCGTTCCGATGGTTGGCGGCGGCGGTGGAGGCGGCGTACCTCCCTTCGCTGCGGCTACTGCCGCGCTTGCTTGCAACAATCCCCATCCATAGCTCGAATCCCAACCCGGAGTGCCGTAGTCACGCGCCGTCGTTTGTAGGTGCTGCCTAATCTGGTCTGGGGTCAAGCTGGAATTTTCCCCTAACATTAGTGCGACCGTGCCCGTGACATGGGGGGTGGCCATGGAAGTGCCGGCGAAAAACGCCGAACAGAAATCACCGTAGAGATTGAGCCCAAAAATTTCATAATATAGCGACATGGTTTCAGCATCGTAACAGAAAGTTACTTGTAAAATTCCGTCGCCATAACCATCTCCGTTCTGATCGACGTTTGGGTCGCCCCCGGGTGCGGCGATATCGAGAGCTTCGCCGCGGTTTGAATAGTACGTCACTTGTCCGTCGGCTCGTGTCGCACCGACTGCGATCGTTGTCGGATACGCTGCCGGGCAGTTGACGACGTTGCCCCCATCATTGCCGGCGGCCGCAACGACGACCACTCCGCGATCGTAAGCATACTGTAACGCAGCATTGAGACCGACAATGTCGGTGCAGACTTGCCCCGCCGCGTTCGGCGCGCCAGTGTTTTGAAATCCGAGGCTAAGATTTATCACTCGCGCGCCATTGGTGACCGCATAGTAAATCGCCTCGTTCAGATCGTCGCTCGTCCCCGTGCCATCCCAGCCGATCACCTTCAGCGGCATGATACTGGACTGGTACGCTATACCCGCCGTAGCTAAGTCGTTATTGGTGTCTTGCGCGATGGTTCCCGTGACGTGAGTTCCGTGACCATTATCATCATTGGGATGGCTGTCATCGTTGATAAAATTCCGAGGCGCCACAAAGGTTTTATTCAAATCAGGCGCCTGGCTGAACTGAGCATAGTTTTCAAATGCCACGCCACTGTCGATTACGGCCACGACAATTCCCTGACCCTTCACGCTTCCGTCCCAGGCTTCCTCCGCCCAGATACCGCTTGGCGTATTGTAGAAATTCCACTGATAAGGCTGGTAATAGGTATCGTTGGGTACGCCAAACGCGCGCAGGACCAAGTTAAACCCGGCTTCTTCAACAATTGGACTGTTCCGGAAAACAGTCAGTATCTGGTCTAAATTTGCTCCGCTTGGAAACCCAAGACGGTGCACACCAGAGAGGGAGTGACGCTTGAGGACGCGAGCGCCGAGAGAAGCGCTCAGCCCTTCGATATTACTGGCGGGCACGTTAGGACGGAATTTAACCAAGAGTTGGCCCGCGACGCGATTCGGTCCACCCGCAGGCAGCAGATTCGCCGTCGACCCTTGGACAATCCGTGAAGGTTGAGCGTTCTGTGCTATGGCAGTGTCTGAGGAATTTACGGCCAGAAGGACAACTACAGATATGAGCGAGAAAAGGATTCGCATGGTCTTCTTTCCTTTGTGATCGGACAGTTTCATTGATGCACAGATTTCCGCTCGTTTTTTCGATGCATTTCCCGTACCTCAGTGTTTTTCATGTCAAGCTTGGACAACTGACGACAATCGCAAATTGGCGCCGATATTGTCCGGGACATTTTTGTGAATAGGCTTAAAGCACAAGGGCCGATCGGGCAAATTCATGCGCGACGATCGCGAAAAACAGCGGCCCGCGTCGAATGATCCCGGTTGGCTTTCGCTGATATGGCTTCATAAAAGCGCGGAAACGACCGCCCTGCCGGCTGGCAGAGGAATCCTCAGAGTTCGAGCTTGCTGCTCGCAAAAAAACCGGCTGCCATTTACGCCTGGGAGTCGGTGAATGTCTGCCGACGTACGGCGACCAGATTAGGCGAAAGATTTTTCGCTGAGGGGTCAGCTTAAAGAGGGAATAAATCCGGCAACTGCGGCTTCGCCGAACTCATCCGGCGTTTGTCCGTCGCCGGCCAATGCCACAAACACCGATGTTTAGTCGCGTAGCAACTCCCTCCACCGCTCTTTGCATGTCACGGCGACTCGGAGCCTCTCCAAATGCTGCTCGATCTGTTTTGCTCCCTGCTTCACCGGATGTGTGGCGAAAAAGTTGCGCGCGTCGGCTTCAAGTGCAGGGTCTACCAGACCGATCACGCCCTCGCACATGCGCGGAATCGAGTTGTCGGGATATTGCCGTAGCATCTCGTCCCAGTGCGCTTTCACAAATGACCATGCCTTCTCACGCGCGCGCTTATTTAGGAGAATCCCGCGCATCAGATACGGTGCATTTTGCGTGCGTACTTGGCCATTGATCACTAACTCTAAAGTCCGATCAATCAGTTCAGGATTCTGAAAATTCGCCAACGCGAAAAGATAACGGGTCTCCTCTTGGGGCGTCAGGGCGTTTTTAAATTTGCTGGAGAAATTTTCATAGTCCGTCGCGGTTCCCGTATGAGCGATGATCGAAACCAATGCCGGAACCAGATTCCGATCGACGCTCTCAGGGGCTTTTTCGTATTGAGCAAACATCTCCCGCCCGCGAGCTTGGCACGTTCTGTCTTCGGCGATGGTGGCGAGCGCACCGGTCAAGTCGCCGCGCAGCTGGCTTTCCAGCTCGCTCTCACCTTCTTTGACGGACCAACCAAAGCGCGCCACCGCCGGCGTGAGAAGTTCGCGCAAGCGTTTTTGCAAAATCGCACACTGCTCCTCATCAAGAATCCTGTGCAGATGGTGACAAGAACCGATCACCGTGGTCCAAACGTTGACATCGGTTTCGTCGCGCAACAGGTCGATCAGGCCCAAATAATCAGTCAACGACGTCAGCCCTGCAAGTGTCGAAGCCCACGTGTCGTTTACCAGACCGAATCTTTCGACTGCAGAAAGCTTCTCCGACAATCCTTGCTTGAGTGCGGCGAGGAGGTCATTACTATAACGTACCCGGTAAAATCCATGTCCGCCGGCGTTCACCACTACCCAGTCCACCGCATCGGCAAGCTCCACCCGTTGCTCTTGATGGGTTAACAAGACAGTCCGCTCGACCAACCCGGTTTTTGTACCCGCTCGCAAAAAAATCGGCACATGCCACCTGCGATCCTGGTCGGACCCGTCTGCGAGATAACGAAAGATCTGCTGCGATAGGCAGATTGCAGGCCCGTCTTCTCTGACGCTGATGAGCGGATACCCAGACTGGAAAATCCACGTATCCATCAGCGCCCGCACAGGCTGTTTAGTGGAATCTTCGAGCGCATCCCAGAGATCGGTAGTCTCGGCGTTGCCATATTGATGGCGTCGGAGATACAAGCGAATGCCTTCACGAAAGGCCTCGGCGCCCAGATACTGCTCCAACATTCGCAGCACCGATGCGCCCTTCTCGTAGGTCAGCACGTCGAACATGCCCGCCGCTTCTTCGGGTCGTTCGACCGGGAACTCTATGGGACGCGTGCTCTTGAGTCCATCGATTTGCATGGCTGCCGCACGCGACACCGTGAAGCTATCCCAGCGCCGCCACTCGGGCTTCCACGCATCTACCGCGAGCATTTCCATGAAGGTCGCAAACGCTTCGTTCAGCCACAAACCGTTCCACCAGCGCATCGTCACCAGATCGCCAAACCACATGTGTGCATTTTCATGGGCGACCACGTCTGCCACGCGTTCGAGCTCGGTACGCGTAGCTTTTTCGGCATCGACGAGCAGCGCCGTCTCGCGAAAGGTAATCGCGCCCAGATTCTCCATAGCGCCGGAGGCAAAATCGGGAATCGCGATCAAATCCAGTTTATCGCCGGGATAGGGAATGCCGTAATAGCGGCTAAAATGTTCCAAGGACGCCTTGCCGATATCGAGGGCAAAATTGGCCAGATGCTTTTTTCCCGGCACCGCCCAAACTCGAAGCGGCGCTTGGCCAACCATTACCGGATCGGTTGCTTCGAATTCGCCGACGATAAAAGCAACGAGATAGGTCGACATCTTCATCGAGTCGGCAAAGACAACTTCCTTCTTTCCGGTTCCCGGCAAAACCGTCTCGCGCACTACCCGAGCATTGGAAATCGCCGTCAGCTTCTCGTCGACGACGAGCGTGACCTGATACACCGCTTTGAATGCCGGCTCGTCCCAACAAGGAAAGGCGCGGCGCGCATCCGTTGACTCGAATTGCGTCGACGCCAACGGCTTCTCTCGGCCATTGGCATCCTTGTATGTGCTGCGGTAGAAGCCGTGCAGCTTGTCGTTGAGAGTCCCCGAAAAACTGATCTGCAATTCGCCGAAGCCGCTAGGCAGCGTCTCCGGAAAGTTCAAAGTCGCTTGCTCGTTATCGCTGTCAAACCTTGCGCTCCCAGGCAACGTCTTGCCATCCGGCAGCTTGAGCGACGCAGAGTGAAACTCCAATTCCGCGGCGTTGAAAACGATCTCGCGCACGGGCTCAAGAACTCGAATCAAAACCTTTTGCTCGCCGGTGAAAGTCCGGTTCGATAAATCCGGCGTCAATCTGATCCCATAGCGCTCGGGTGTGACTGTCGAAGGCAATCTGTAGGGCTTTTGTGCTGGCATTGCGGCTCCTCATATTAATTAAAGCAGAATTCGCGAAATCAACCACTGCCTTCGCCAGAGCGCGTTTACGCCTCCGCCCGCAGCGCTTCGAGTGGTGAGCGCTGGAAGATGCCCCAACATCCGATGGCGCCGGCTAAAACGGTCGCTGCGCTGACTGAAAGTAGAATGGCGATCACGGGGACAAATGAAATGCTCACCGGCGTGCCGAAAAAGTAAAAACCCAAGCCCCAGGTCGCGGCCATTCCGAGAATCGCGCCGGCTGCGCCGGAGATGCCGCCCAAGAAGAGATATTCCGCGACGATGGTCCGGATGATCTGGTTTCGCGGCGCGCCCAGGGTTCTCAAGAGAATACTCTCCTTCAACCGTTGCGACCGGCTGCCGAGAACGGCACTGGCAAGCACGGCCAAGCCGGTAATTATCGTAAATAGCGCGACAAAGCGCATGGCGCTGGAGACTTTGGCGAGAATCGAATTGAGCGTGCTGAGAATCAAGCTCAGATCGATCACCGAGACATTAGCAAACTGCTCGGCGACCGCGCGCTGCAGATGCGCCGACGTTTGATTGGACCCAGCTCGCGCGACGATGGCGTAGAATTGTGGGGCGCCTTCGAGCACGCCCTCGGGGAAAACGACAAAAAAATTCGGCTGCACCCGCTGCCAATCGACTTCCCGCACGCTGGCAACTCTGGTGAATAGCGGGACTCCTTGGACCTCGAATTGCAACTCGTCACCGATGCCGACTCTCAACGTTTCAGCGATGCCCTTTTCGACGGAGACGGGGATCGGCTGAGTATTCTCCGCCACTCTCCCTTGCCATGTGCCTTTGATAATTTCTTCGGTGCTCATCAATCCCGAACGATAAGTCGAGCGATATTCGCGGCGCAGCGCCCATGGCGGAATTTTCGCAGCCGAATCGCCGCGCAGCTCCTCGACACTTCTCCCCCTCACCGCGCTTAAACGCATGGTGACGACGGGAACCTCGGCACGTAGCCTAATCTCGAATGACTTTAAGAGATCGGCGACGCCTTGCCGCTGATCTCTTTGGACATCGAAGAGCACGAGGTTCGGTTCACCTTGGCCGCTTCGCTGCGCGACCTGGTTCACCAACATATTGTGCACGCTGTAAAGCGTTACCAGTAAAAATGTTCCGAGCCCGATCGCCAAAATCACCGCAGTGGTCTGATTGTTGGGACGATGCAGGTTCGCCAGTCCTTGGCGCCACGCGAAATTCAAAACGCTCGGTGCGAAACTACGCACTAGTAGAGAGCCGCCACGCGCAAGCAAAATTAAGACTCCGAATACTGCCAGAACGCCCCCCGTAAACCATAAACCAAAAATCTTGCTGCCGGTCGTCGCCACAGCAAACGCAGCGATGCCGGCAACGATGAGCACGAACACCATCCACACCATTTTGTCCTGAGCCGGCTGCTCGGTTTCGAAGGAAGCCCGCAGCGCCAGCAACGGCGAGATTTTGCGCAGCGGCAGCAACGGAATCAAAGCAAACAATAGTGCTGTCCCTAAGCCGACGGCCAAGCCTGCGCCGATACCCGCCGGCGCAAGAGCAACCACGGTCGTTACCGGCAAAAAGTCTTTGAGCGCGTACGGCAACGCGAACTGCGCCGCGATACCCAATACGGTCCCGAGAAACGAACTGATCAGGGTCAGCAGCAGCACTTGAATCAAGTAAACGGAAACTGTTTCGCGCGATGCCGCGCCGATGCACCGAAGCAGTGCCACCGACTGAACCTTTCCTTTGACATAAACGTGCACGACACTGGCCACTCCCACGCCGGCGAGGAGCACGGCGATGAATACGGCGAGCTCGAGATAGCGCGAGAGATTGGCCATCGATATGGCAATCGAAGCCGTGCGCTTGCTCACCGTGTCGGCTTCCAAATGAAGTCGTTGAAGCTCGGGCATAAGATTGGCGACCAAGAGATCGATATCAGTGTCACGGTGAAACTTGAAAAACACGCGGTAACGCACCAAGCTGCCCTTCTGGACAAGCTGCGTACGGTCCAGATATTCCATCGGGATGTAAATTCGTGGGCTGATCAGCGAGAAGGCCAGGCTCTCGCCGGGAATTTTGCGCAGCTTCCCGGCGGTCTGGAATTCATAGTCGCCAATCTTGACGCGGTCGCCCACCTGCGCGTTGAATTGCAACATCACATTCTCATCGACTAACGCGTTGGGACCACGGTGAAAGCTTGCCATCGAAATTACTGGATCGCTTTCCAGCGCTCCGTAATACGGGAAGCCGCCGCTGATCGCGCGCACCTGCACCAGCCGCGAATCGCCGCTCCGGGGCAAGTAGGCCATCGAAGTAAAACCGATCTGGCGCGACTGATCGCCGCCGAGCGACCGAAATAATGCTTCGTCTTCCGGTGAAAATGGCTCGCGGCTATCGATTGCGAGATCGGCGCCGAGCAAGCTTTTCGATTGCGCCTGAATACTCGACTGCAGGTTTTGACGGAAAGAAAATGCCACGACGACCGAGGCGACTGCCAATATGACGCAGGACATGGAAAGCATCAGTGGTCTCAAGCCGCGCCGGCTGTCGCGCAGCGCCATCCGCCAAATCCATTTCGTAACGAGCCGATTCATAGCCAGCTAAGCTTACTGACTTGGCGGGCCCGCAACCGTCGTCAGCGTATCGGACAATAAACGACCGGCTCTCAAGCTTATCACGCGCCCCGCCTGCCGGGTTAAATCGCTATCGTGGGTGACCAAAATCAGAGTGGTGCCGGCGGTCGCGTTGAGATTGAAAATTAGCCTGACGATCTCCTTGGCGGTTTCTCCATCGAGATTTCCCGTCGGCTCGTCGGCAAAGAGAATTTTCGGCCGGTTCATGAATGCTCGGGCAATCGCCACGCGCTGCTGCTCACCGCCTGAAAGCTGAATCGGATAGTGCTGCAAGCGACCGTCGAGCCCGACCTGTTTCAAGAGATCCGTCGCCCGGCTGCGCGCATGATTCTCGCCGCGAATCTCCGCCGGCACCATGACGTTTTCCAGCGCCGTCAGCGACGGCAGCAATTGAAAGCTTTGGAAAATGAAGCCGATGAACTGGTTGCGTATGCGCGCAAGCTCGTCTTCGCTGGCGCGGTGCAGAGAAACGCCATCGAAGTCGACCGATCCTTCGCTCGGCCGCTCTAGCCCGGCGCAAATCGCGATGAGCGTCGTTTTGCCGCTTCCCGACGGACCGACGATGGCACAGCTGCCGCCCTCTTCGATCGCAAATGAAATGTCATGGAGAACCGATAGGGTTTGATCGCCGCTCTTAAAAAATTTACTCAAATGCTCTACGCTTAAGACATAATGGTTGCTCATAGTTGAAATGAGATCGTGAACCTATAGTAATGTATTCGGTCGAATGAAAATGCCGCATCCGTTCAAACTGTAGAATGTTTACCAAAGCTAAACAACACAGCCGCGGCCGTGCGACCATTGGGCTGTTAATTCTCTGCTTGACCTCCGTGGTCGATAATCTCGCCTTCGCCGCGCCCCAACCTAAGGTCATCCTGTTTCTTGGCGATAGTATTACGGCGGGATACGGGCTCGAGCCATCGCAGGCGTATCCGGCGCTTATTCAGGAAAAAATAGACGCCAAGCGTTGGCAATTTAAAGTCGTGAACGCGGGCCAGAGCGGCGATACCAGCGCCGGTGGTTTGGGCCGCATGGATTGGCTTCTCAGAAATCGCGTGGACGTCTTGGTTTTGGAGCTGGGGGGCAACGACGGTTTGCGCGGTCTGCCAGTGGAGACGACGAAAAAAAATCTGCAGGCGATTATTGATCGCACCCACGCCAAGTATCCGGCCGCAAAAATTGTTCTAGCCGGGATGATGGTTCCGCCCAATATGGGACGCGACTACGGACAAAGATTCGAAGCGGTCTTTCGCGATATTGCCAAGCAAAACAAAGCCGCGCTCATCCCCTTCGTCCTCGAAGGCGTCGGCGGCGTGCGTGACCTCAATTTATCCGACGGCATCCATCCGACCGCCAAAGGACACGAAATCGTCGCGGCCAACGTGTGGAAGGTTCTGGAGCCGATCCTGCGTTCCTTGCTCAAGTGATGTCCTTCTCTGAAACGTCGAAAGGAAGCCACGTGAAGAAAGCTAAGCATGCAGCGATGGTGCTCGGACTCACGGCTTTGATTCTTCAGAGTTGCGCGACCTCGCAAACTCCCCATCAAGGCTCGTGCGGCAAGACGCCAAAGCTTGAACTGGAGTCTTTGACGATGTTTCCTGACCCTCTGCCCGAAGCGAGAAAAATCGATCAATGGCGCGCCATCATTCGTTCCGACAGTTCGGATATCTGTCACGCCACACTAGCGATCGTAGCGATCGTCGAAGACGGTAAGACCGAGCCGATCACCTTGGAAAAGCAAGCCGAATTGTCCCTGGGGGCGAACAATATCCTGCTGTATACCATCGATAGTTACCGTCTGAGCGGTAAAGAAGTCTGCTTCGAAATGACCGCCCACATCAACGGCAACAAAGCTCCGATCGAAGCTGCTCAACGCACTTGCGCACGCACCATTGACCGCGGCTGGTGGTCGATGCGCTGACACACATCGGTTTGCGATCCGCTCCCCTGTTGCGCGGAAGCAGCACAGCATATTCCTGGATCTTCTTATTCCCCATCCCCTCACCCACGAAGTGGGAGAGGGCTAGGGTGAGGGCAATCTCGAACATGAAAGTGACCCGGGGCGATTCAATCTCCTTGACACAATCATCGCATCTGAATGATAGTTCATGCGGTTTCAGAAATAATAATTCGCCGACAGCGGCGCACGGAGGAGACAATATGGCAATCCGACTCATCGTAACGATCAACGCGGCACCGGGAAAAGGCTCTGAGCTGGCACCTTTATATAAGGCGCGCTGCGCAGAGATAATCAAAGAGCCCGGCTGCGAACAATTCGAAGTTTTTCAAAGCGTCGTCAATCCGGACAAGTTGACGATCCTCGAACGCTGGATCGACCAGGCCGCGCTGGATGCGCATGCTAAAGTGAACGCCACTCGTCCACCCTTCCCTCCCGAACTGCGCGCGGGCAGAGGCGAGCGGGAAGACTACCAGTACAACCGGACGCGGTAGGAGAAAGAATGCTATACCCGTCAGCGAAATTCGGAATTTTTCCGTAATGCGTAGCTTGGGAATCGCTCTCTGTGTTGCGTGGCTGAGCGTCGGATTCGATTTGCTATGGCTACCTCCAAGTCAGTTACAGTCCGAGATATCGCTTTCAAGAGATTTTATCGAATCCATGCAGACCTCACCTCTGAAGGACACTCCGGAAATGCAGCATTGGATCGAGCAGTTAAAACGTTTGCTCACGAATCAATCGCGACGCGCCATAGTTATTTGGGTCGCATGGACCGCGTTATTGTTTATAGTTGTTTACGGCCAGTGGACCGCGTACGCAGTTTTTCGGAATCGGTCCTCTGCTTTTTGTTGCGTACTCATTGCTTCCTATTTCTAGGACGGCAAGCGATCTTGCATCGTGCTGCTTACGAGATGCTATTCGATGGCACTGACAAGTTTCAACGAATCCTTAATCCCGGTTATTACGAAATTGCGTTCTCGATCATTTGGCATCACTATGTACTCGGAATTTTCTTCTTTTCGTTGGCAACGGTCAGCTTGTTGCGACTCGGTCGCATGGGACGAACAAATCACAGCCCCCGTAGCCCGGATGCAGCGTAGCGGAATCCGGGTCACTCGCCCACTGGCGCATCGATTAAGGACACGTCACTTCCCAATCCGCTCTCAGCCACCTCAGCCGCACAAACCGATGAAACGAGGAGTATGGCCATTCCCGAACCTGCTTGACGAAACCGTGCTTAACCGGATTGTAATGGATGTAATCCGCATGGGCTTGGAAATCCCTTTCGTCCCGAATCGTGTGTTCCCAAAACCGTCGCTGCCACACGTCGTATTCGCCCTTTGTGTTTTGTCTGATGGGTGCATCAGCATCCGCTAACTTGCGTGCAAAACGTCCTTTGATCAGACGCCAGCGATTCGAATAATTTGTGTCTCCGGGCGGTAGTGTCCAAATACAGTGAAGGTGATCGGGCAATACAACGATAGCGTCAACTGCAAACGGCTGAACACGGCGCACGGATCGAAAAGCTTCTCTTAGCAAGTGAACATGACGAACCAAAAGATCCGCTCTGCGGTTGCGGAGTGTCACCGTAAAGAAATAAGTACCACCTGGCAAAAAATTGCGTCGGTAATTAACCATGGGCGATGTTATGCCGGAACATGCATTATCGACAAGATCCCGGATTACGCTGTGCTACATCCGGGCTACAAATTTCCTTTCACACAGCATTAGCTCATTCTTAACTTGACACCGCCATCCGCGACGGAATAATCTCCGTAACAGACAAAATCAAACGGAGGTAGCGCCATGGCTGAATCTTTGGAAACCTTCAAAAGCTATATCGGCAAAAGCGAAACGGCGATCGACGTCGTCACCGGGGCGGTAATGTTGAAATTCGCTGCGACTTTAGGGTTGGAGAAGGCGCCGACGGATAAAGGAGAGGTAGTTCCGCCCGGTTGGCATGGCGGATTTTTCCCGCCGTCGCACCGACCGACGCAGATGCGTGAGGACGGCCAGGCTTCCGGCGGTGGTTTGATACCTGCGATTCCGTTACCGCGCCGGCGCATCGGCGGCACCCGCATGACCTTTCACGAACCGCTCCGTGTTGGCGACGAGATCAAGAAGGTCACCGAGATCGCCGACATGCAAATCGATGACGGGCCGAACGGCGCCATGGTCACCATAATTGAAAAGAGCAGTATCTCGAGCAATCGCGGACTCGCCGTCGTCGAAGAGCGCGACATGATGATGCTCAGTGAAGCGCGTGCCGATGCGGCGCCAAAGGCTCCGCCCGCGGTTCCGGCTGAGGCCAAATGGAAACGTGTGTTCGAACCCAAGACACCGCTGCTATTTCGTTTCTCCGCGATCCGGTTCAATAGCCACCGCATCCATTACGATCGCGACTACGTCACCAAGGTAGAAAAACTTCCGGGCCTGGTGGTGCAGACCTCGCTCATCTGCCAGTTGATGATCGAGATGTGCCGCAGTGAAGTGCCAAGCCGCCCGCTAAGCTATTTCGGCTTTCAGACGGCGCGCCAGACTTACGACACCGGCAATTTTACTATCGCGGGTACGCCAAGCGCCGATGGACGCGAAGCGACGCTGTGGTCGCTCGACTCCAATGGCAACGTGACCATGACCGCAACGGCAAAGTTCGCGTAGTCCCCCTCCTTCATCCCGCTCGTGCGGGGGAGGAAAGCATGTCCTGAGCACCGTCGAAGGGAGGTGGGGGTGTCCTGCGTGGTGAATTAAATACGGTGCGCAAGCGCACCCTACGGGCCCCGAATCGTCATTCCGGCCGGCGAGCCGGAATCCAGGTTCGGGGCGGGGTTAAATTTCTTCTCGCCTACCCCGGCGTTAAACCGAACGTTTGCTGAAAGAGCTTGATCGACTCCGCCATATTTTCGTTCTCGATGTCCTGAACAACTTTTTTGAATCCTTTGATCAGCCGTGGCGGATCAGCATCGACGTCGTTGCGCGATGGAATCCGGCTCAATTCGCGCAGTTTCAATTGCGCGGGCTTGGAGAAAAGAAAGTCGATAAAAAGCTTGGCGGCTGCGGGATGCGGCGCTCTTTGCGCGATGCTGACGCTGTTGACGATCACCACCACCGGCTCCAGCGGCACCCACTCGATCGGCGCGCCTTGATTGACAAAACTTTGGGCGTGCGGCCCATAACCGATCGTGAGAGGGGCTTCGCCCGCCGCTACTAGTTGAATACGACCGCGCGCGCCGCGCTGAAAGATCTGATCTTGCTGCGCCAAGCGGCGAAAATAAGCGAGGCCTTTGTCCCGGCCCCAAAATTTGAGCAGACCGTCGAACCACTCGAAATTATCCGTGTCGTTGATGATCTGCCTGCCTTTCCACATGGGCTTCAGCAAGTCCTCGTAGGTTTTCGGAACATCGTCAGGCTTCACGTTTCGTTTGTTGTAGGCCAACACAAAAGTATTTTGAAAAGTAGACGCCCAGTAACCCTCCTTATCTTTGAGTTCGGCGGGATAATATTTGCGCTCGGGCGATTCGTAGCGGCCGATGATATTTCTCTGCTTGAGGACCGTGAACCCGCCCCGGCTCGACATGCCGTGCAAAACGTCGGCGGCGTAATTCTTTGCCGCATACTCACTGACGATGCGATTGACCAGGGGGCCGGAGCCGGAACGCAGCAAATCAACTTTGATAAAAGGGTATTGCTTCTCGAACATGTCGATGAACTGTTTACTCTCGGGGATGGACACAGTCGTGTACCAGGTGACGCGCCCTTCTTTTTTCGCCTGGGCGATAAAGTCGGGGTTGGTTACTTGCGCATGAGCGGGAATGGAACAGCCAAGCAGAACCACGATCGTAGAGAGAACATCTAGCTTCATGTTTGCCTCCATGGAGACATTCTTGACTCAGTCAATGCTTATCGCTGCATTCGCCGGAATGAAATCGCATCTGGTTACCGCGGACATAACTCATCCAAGTTGTACCCATTCGACCCATTCGCCGTGGTTTTGCAGATAGGCGAGACGCCACTCCGTCTTGTCACCGTCGATAAATGAAGTCAGGTGAAGCTCCGAATCATCGCCACCATGAGGCCTCAGCGTGATCATGAAAACATCTCGTCTGGCGGCATATCCCGCGATCAAGGCGGATAGTCGGTCTCGCGACTGCGGCGGTAACTGAGTAAAGATCCGAACAATACATAACACCGCATCTTCACGAACAAGACTTCATCAGATCTGGCAACAACTCGACTCCGTCCCCGCGAAGCAGCGTCGGCGAGCATTGCTGCACGACTTGAATCGCTTTCTCCAACAAAGCAGATCGTTCGCGATGCTCCGGCCAGATCAGCGCGCGTAGCCCAAAGGGCGTCCTCGGGATGGTGTACATCGAGGGGATTCAAGTCAAGACCGATTCGCGCTGACACTTGCGGCAACGTGAGTGGGATTGGCGGAATAAGATTACCTCGGAGCGCGCACTTGATTTTGACAAGCGAGCTCAATTCTCCGCAACGATGAGCGGTGCCATACTCATAAGCGTAATGGTCCCAAAGAAGGTTCAGGCCCGCGCTGGTTCCGATGTCTACGAGGTGGAGTGGGCGGTCCTTTGCCAAGCGCCTAACCCATTCAAATGCGGGCACCAGACCGGCACAGCGACGAACTTCATTGGTTTGAACCAGGCGAGCGGAGATCTGCTGGCGAATTTCAGCGGCGTGATCCATACAAAACGATCGGAAATCGGCATAGGGACCGCTCGCCTCGGCGCTAAATTCAGGAAGACTCGGATAGAAGCGTCGTAATGGATGTTGCACACCGTTGAGAAGCAAGAAGTGCACGGCAGCAAACAACAAGTTTGGAATGCGCTCGCCTCTTCGGCCGTGACCGGCCAAAGTGAGAAGTTCCGAGTCTTTCGTGATAGCCAAAGAAAGTCGTTCGTAAAGAGGCGACGAGTATCGAAACTCTTCTTTGGCGGATCGCTCGAAAACTTGTGGAAGGTATTCTTGCACGGCCATACCGCGAATTTCGCTGGCTCATCCAGATTGTGCCGTTAATCAATTAACCCTTTCGCTGCGGTGATAATAGTCTCCAGCGACGGCAGGAACGGCCGCTCATCGTAATACGGCAGATACTGATCGGCGCCAGCAAGAATTCGCGGCGGCATCGCTAGTTTTCCTGCTGGCAATTCGTCGAGCACACAGCGAAGGTATGGCGCGTATCCCGCCAAGACGGGCTCATCCTGAATAATGAGCACTCGCCCGGTCTTAGTTGCTGCCTGGAGAACCGTTTCTTTATCCAGCGGCTTGATGAACCCCAAGCTCACAACTTCGACTGCACCACGAATTCCCTGCTTCGCCAATTCATCGGCGGCGTCCTCAGCCAGCGCCGCGGTGCGTCCCGCAGCGATCATCGTCAGCCGATCGCCAGATCGTGTGATTTCTGCTGTGCCACTGGGATTGGACTCAGTTACTATGCCCGAACGCGTGTGAATCGAGCGATCTTCGAAGAATAAAGTCGGCGTCGGCCGCTGCAAGGCATCCCGAAAATTCCAGTAAGCTTCGTTCGCCGAACCGGGCATCGCAATATTCAGATCCGGCACATTGTAGAACCATGATGCAGCGACTTCGTTTCCCTCCGGCCCATGACCGCGAAAACGCGCGATCGGCAGGCGAATGACCACTGGACAATTCAACCGCCCGTTCGTGAGGTAATATAGTTTGGCCGCGCTCTGTACGATCGCCATGTGACAGACCGAAGCGATATCGGCATAAGCGATCATCACCACGACCTTCATGCCTTTCATCGCCGCGCCCACGGCCATGCCGACCATGGCGCTTTCGCTGATCGACGAATCGCGCACGCGCTCGGCTCCATACTTTTCGGCCAGTTGCTTGAACGCATGGCTACTGAGGTTTTGGCCGATAAGAATCAGGCGCGGTTCGTCCCGCATGGAGTCTTGCAACGCCTTGGCGACGGCATCGCGATAGCTTAACGTAGTCATCTTTTACTTTTCCTCCCTACCTTTGCGATCTTGGCGGCTTGGCGCGAGAAAACTTCCGGAGGTATTTCGCGCAAAGACGCCAAGAACGCCAAGAGAAAGCGGGATCTCGCTATTTCACCTCTGCAGCAACCTGCTTGAACTCTTCTTCAATCCGCTTTTCCTCTTCTTGCCGCAGTCGTTCCAGATCGTCGGTAGAGGCAGCGCCATGCTCTATCAGCCAATCAACCATTCGCTTTAGCGGATCGCGTTCGGCCCATTCTGCCAACTCGTTTTCAATCTCCGGCCGCACTTCGCCGAAATGCGAACTGTAGAGTCCGACGCGATACGTGAAACAATCGAGAAACACCGGTTGGCCACTGAGCGCGGTCGCGCGCGCCCAGCGCGCCGCCTGGTAAACGTCCAAGGCATCGTTACCATCGACGTTGCGCGTGGCAAAACCAAACGGCTCAGCGTAAGGAATCAAAGAGCGCGTCTTGCGCACCTTCGGCCATGGAGTCGACATTTCCCAACCGTTATTCTCACAAACCAAGATTAGCGGAAGTTTCCACGTCCCCGCGATATGCATGGTTTCATGAAAATCGCCGGAGCCCAGTGTACCGTCACCGAAGAAAGCCACGCTTACTCCGCCTCGCTTTTCATTTTGCATCGCCAGCGCGAGTCCCGCCGCCATCGCCAGATGCCCGCCGATCATCGTCGATCCCGGCATCACGCCGCGTTCGGGCCAGGAGCTATGATGCGGCGCATCGCGCGAATCGCCGGCCGCCAGCGGGCTATGAACGAATTCACGCAGCTGCTCGGTGATGCTCACTCCCATCGCGATCATCGCGCCGCGCGTGCGAAATGAAGGAATCATCGTGTCGCCTTTTTCCAGCGCCAGGCAGCAGCCGATCGCGATCGCCTCCTGGCCCTTGCTGGGAAAGGTTTGCGCAGAAATTTTTCCTTCGTGCTCCCAGCGAATCAAAGCTTCTTCGAATAACCGCGTCACCAGCATGTCATGGTACAGGCGCCATTCGAGGCTGTTTTCGCGGTCGACGCTAGTCCGCAGTTGTGTCAACGCCATTCGATATCTCCATTCAGATTTTTACTCCCTCTCCCTCTAGGAGACCCTCACCCTTCCCTCTCCCACTTCGTGGGCGACGGTAATTAAATGGATAGGCGCTAATGTCCTAGCCCGGAAAAACAATGCACGAACTCGGAGCGACATGAAAACACACTCGTTTGCCGACCGCGGGCAAACGAGCCGGGTGAGCGCGCACACGCAGGGCGATTTCGTCGCAACGAATAATCACGTCGGCGGAATTGCCAAGAAAAGACACGCGCTCGACGACTCCGCAGCCGCGATTCAGTCCGTTCACCGCGCCATCCGCGTCATCGAGCAAATCGACGTACTCGGGACGAAAAAACAATTGCGCCGGCACTCCCACTTGCCACTCGGCTCCACGCTGGGCGACGAAATTGCCGAGCGGTGTTGCTACCAGCATTTCGGCCCCCAACTGCTTTTCGTGGCCTGCGACGCGGGCGGGAATAAAGTTCGCATTGCCGAGAAAATCCGCTGTGATTTTATGTGCGGGCCGCAGATAGAGCTCCGCGGGGGCACCGACTTCGAGAAGCGTCCCCTCGTGCATGAGCCCGATACGATCCGACAACGCCAGCGCTTCTTCCTGGTCGTGGGTGACGTAGACCGTGGTAATCTTGAATGACTCCTGCAGCGCTTTGAGCTCGAAACGCATTTGCTCGCGCAGCTTCGCGTCGAGATTGCTGAGCGGTTCATCAAGCAGCAAAACCTGCGGCTGAGCGACCAAAGCGCGCGCCAGCGCTACCCGCTGTTGCTGCCCGCCGCTGAGATTAGGCGCGAGCCGATCCCCCAAAGCGCCGAGGCCCAACCTTTCGAGAATTGCGGCGACGCGCTCGCCGATCTCTTTGCGGCTGATATCACTCGTCAACGGGTAAGCGACATTTTGATGCACGGTCATGTGCGGCCAGATGGCATAGGATTGAAAGACCATGCCGATACGGCGCTGCTCCGGCGGAATGAATAGGCCATCGGCCGCATTGAATACGACACGGTCGTTGATGCGGATCTCGCCTGATAGCGGCTGTTCCAAACCGGCAATGCAACGCAGCGTCGTCGTCTTGCCGCAACCGCTGGGGCCGAGCAGCGTAAATAATTCACCTTTTTCCACTTCGAACGAAACGCCGCGCAGCGCGCGCACTTCGCCGCGGGCACCGGGAAACGTCTTGACCAAATCTCTTACGCTGATCACGCTCAGGACCGCTATGAATTCGAATCACGCCGGGACGACAGCACATGGCCGCCCACAAGCAACAACGCCGACAACCCTGTCAACAGCACGCCGAGGACCGCCGCATCGGCGGTCCGTCCGTTTTGCCACATGCTCCAGATCATCGTCGAGACCACCACGGTATCGGGGTTGTACAGCATCAACGCCATCGACAGCTCCTGCATCGCATGCACGGCCACCCAAAGAAAAACATTGATGATCGCTGGAGCCAGCAGCGGAATGGTGACGCGCCGCAGCGTGCGCGTCCAAAGGGCTCCGGCCATTTGCGAGGCTTCTTCCAACTCGCCGTGCACTTGCATGAGCGCTGAAGTCGTCGTCCGCGAGCTGAAAGCGAGATAACGCGTCGTCATTGCCAGCGCGATAATCCAGAGCGTGCCGTAAATCGGCACCGGGAAGCGCACGTAGACGAAGATAAATGCGAGCCCGATGACGATGCTCGGCACGCATTGGGGCAAAAATGACACGGTCGCGAGATAGTGCGCCAGCCCATCGGTTTGTCTTCTGCGCCGCACCACGAACCAGCTCACCAGCACCGCCAGCAAAATCGTCGCGATCGATGTGACCAGCGCCAGCACCATCGTGTTCCACAGCGCGCGGACGACGCTGCTCTCCTGCCAAATCTTGTAATAGCTCTCGAAGCTCATGCGCCCCAGCGATTCTGCCGACGGCGGCGCGTAAAAAGGCTGGACGCTCGTCCAAAGCAGCAACACGAACGGCAAAAGCACGGCAACGAAAATGTAAAATACGCACAGCATCGTTGCAGGTACGGCCCACACGCCTAACCTGAGCTGTCGTGGCCGATACCCTTTGCCGGTGATAGTGACGAACCGTTCTTGGTGCGCGGTCAGCCGCTGGTAATTCCACATGAGCAAAAGCGCGGCGACCAGCACGATGGTTCCAAGGGCTGAGGCCAAGCCATAGTCGGGCAAGCCGACCTCCGAGTGAGTCGCCCAATAAATTGCCGTGCTCAGCACGCGAATGCGCGCCGTGAAACCCAACAACCCGGGAATGTCGAACGACTCGATGACGACGACGATGAAATAGATAAGCGCCGCGAGCAGCGCCGGCCGCATGATCGGTAGCGTGACACGCAGCGTAGTCTGCGCCACGCCGCGGCCGGCCATCGCACTCTGCTCTTCTAAGGAGGCGTCCATCGCGCGAAAGGAGGCCGCAATCATGAGATAGGCCGACGGCACCAAACGCAATCCCTGGACGAAACACATGCCGTAAAGCGAATAGATATCAAAAGGTCCGGTATCTCCTGTCATACCGAGACCGTTGCGCAGGACAATATTGACGAGTCCGATGCGCGGCTCGAGCAGCTGAATCCATGCGATCGCCGACAAGAGGGACGGAATCGTCATGGGGACCAGAATCAAGTTGGCAATCCAAGCTCGCGCCGGTATGACAGTCCGTTCCAACAACCAGGCCAAGAGAATCGCCAACGGCAGTCCTATCGCCAGCGAGCCGGTGGTAAAAAACAGGGTGTTGAGAAAAATCGGCAACGTCGACGAACTGGTAAAAACCGCCGTGTAATTGCTCAGCGTCGTGACCGTAGATTCAAACGGCAGCTTGTCTTCCGTGCTCTTGACGCTCGCGTAGAGCAACATGAGCAGCGGAACGAGAACCAAATAAGAGACGGTAATTAAGGTTAGCCCGAAGACCACTGAGCGAGCAGACAGTTTGCGTGCCACTGACCAACGTCTAAGTGGCACGTTTTTGGCGAAAGTGACAGGCGTTACATTCATTGACGACGGAAATTATTGACGAGGCGACAGACTTTTTTGAGAGCACACACATTGCTGCCCGGTGTCATTCTGAGCCGGAGGCGAAGAATCTCGGCCTCAAGTCATGATTCCTCACGGAGTTTAGCCTGAGCCGGTCGAAGAGTTCGGGATGACACTCCAAGAGCTCACACGGCCAGCTCGATGCTGCGCTAACTCAGATCATTCCTAGCGCAACGCGCCGAGTAGCTTTCCCAGCTCGCGCTGAATCTCCAGAATAGACGCGAAGGTCTTGTCGGTTTCCAATATGATCGCCGGCTTATTGGTTTTGATCCGTTCAGCGACGGAGCCGATGGCGTTTCTGCCGACCTCCATCGCCTGGCCCCGAGTCGCGTACCTGATTTTCTGCCCCTCGGGCGTTCCCATCCAACCGGCGAAGAAGCGCGCCGCATTCGAATGAGGCGCGGTTTTCAGAACTCCTTCGGCCGAAGTCAGCACCGGCAATGGCGATACGGCGATCCAGTCAACTGCTGCTCCCTGTTTTTTCAAGCCCTCGATCGTAAAGGCGTAGGTGCCGACAGCGATCGAGACTTGGCCACCGGCAAGCGCATTGGCGACCGTGGTGCCGCCTTGAATGATAAGAGGCTGCTGGCCGAGAATTTTCTTGGTCAATTCGGTCGCCTTGCCCTTGCCCCACTCGGTGCCGAGCATGGCAAAAGGCACCAGTCGTGCCTCGATAATCAGCTTTCTTCCCTTCCATTTCGGCTCGGCGAGATCTTCCCAACTCTTGGGCGCTTCCTGCGCGCTCACCATTTTGGTGTTGTAGGCAATCGGCAGGGTGAGATTATAGGCGCCGACAAATCGCTGGTTGGCATAAACCGCATCGAGACCAAAATCCTTTTCCCATCCCGGAAAAGCGGCCAGCATGTCGCGATCGATCAAAGGCCGCAGCGCGCGCAGCGACCCTGATTGAATGATATCCACAGCGGCCGGCTTTCCGGCTTGACTCTCGGCGATGATTCTCTGCACCAGCGGCTCGGGAATGCTCTCGAAGTGTTCGATTTTGATGCCCGGATACTGTTTATCCAGCACCTCCTGCATCCGCTGATAAACAATCGCGTCCGTGGGTCCCCAGATGACGACCGTGCCTTCTTTCTTCGCCGCGGCATAGAGTTGCGAGACGGCTTCAGTCGGGCCGCTCTTGCCTTTGTCCTGCGCGGGGCTATCAACTGAGACGATAATGGCCAACACACATAGAATCAGCACTAGTAAGTTTGTTTCACGCTTCTGAACAGTCATGCTCGTCGGTTCCCTATTTTTGCATCGTTTGCGTTCACGGTTCAAAATTCAAAGCCTGGCGCATTAAGTCCTGTTGATCGGATGCCGTTCGAAGAAATTTTGCAGTGCGGTTAACGCGCCATCACTATCCCAAAAGGTCATATGTCTTACGCCGCGAATCAGCGCCACCTCGCAACCCGGCACGAGCTCCGCAAGCCGGCGCGCCGTACCCACCGGCGTGCTGCCGCGCCGGTTTACTTCATCATCCTCGCCGCACAGTATCAGCGTCGGTACTTTGACCTCAGGGGCCTTGCCCACTGCATCCCAAGTCAAGCGCGCTTCTTCGTGGAGACGAAATTGTTCCACCGTGCTTTGTCCTGACCAGAGAGCGTCGGATAAGGCTAACGCCACGTCACGGTGTGCTCGGTAAAAGTTCGGGTTAAAGGCCATGCCGTCATTGTCGATGTGTCCACGGATATAGCGCTCAAACCCCAGGTCGCGAATTTCCCGCGCCGCTTCCGGCGACAAATCGCGCGGGCCGCCGTCGAGCCTTTTCGATCCCGGCCCCGCCGCCGCGATAGTCAGTGTCGCGACCAAATCGGGGCGTTCAAGGCCGAGTGCTTGAACGATTTGTCCGCCGAGCGCGAAACCCACCGCGTGACAGCGGGAAATATGCGTATGCTCCAACAGAGCTGCGCAATCTCTAGCAAACTGGCTGACTGAGTAACCGCTCGTCGGTTTGTCGCTCCGGCCCGTGCCGCGACAATCGAAGATGATGGTTTCGAATCGTTTCGAAAGAAACGGCACGACACTCACCTTCCAGGTATCGCTCGGCCACCAGGACGGCGGCACCAACAGAACTGGCTCGCCGTTCCCTCGCTGTTCATAATAAATTTCGATCTCTCCTATTTGAGCCTTGGACATATTACGCTCCTCACTAAAATGAACGCTTCAGAGACTACTTTTCGTTACTCTTGTCTGGCGGGAATATAGAGATGCTCGACTACTGCTGTCAACAATAAGACCGGCCCAAATGCCGGCCGGAGCTGTGTTTACCCCTTGACTCTGTTTTACGCCTCTGAGTATGTTTCCTCGTACTTAGGCATTTACCGACGATATAAGGAAGACCTTTATGGAAAACCAAGCTTTCATTGATTCACTGATGCGGGAAATCATCGACCCGGGCGTCGAACGATTGATGAGTAGCCGTTACTTCACCGAGTTGCGCGAAGGCGCGCTGTCAAAGAAGCGGCTCAGGGGGTTTGCGCTGCAGCATTATCTGTCTAATCACGCCATCAACAAAGGGCTCGCCTTCTGCATGGTCAAGAACGCCAGCAATCCTCCCGCCTACAATCAATTCGTCGAGCTGTTTGTCGAAGAATCGTCCCACCCTGCCCTGATGAAACGCTTCGGCGAAGCGATGGGCTTGAATGACGAAGACTTCGAGAAGGAGATCATGATCTTCGAATGTGTCGCGCACACGGCGGCGATCATCCGGGGCATGTTCCTTGGCAGCCCGGCAGAGACCCGGGCCGGCGCGCTGGTCAACGAGACCATGGTTTGTCGCTATTCGGACGAATTCAACGCCGCCCTGGAAAAACATTACGGGTTGGATAGCCGAGCCCGAACCTTTTTCATCGTCCATGGCAAAGTCGACCAGGAACACACGGCGATGGCCGCCGAGACGATCGCACGGAATGCCAATACCGACCGAGATAAAGAACTGGTACGAGCCGCCGCGCGCAACATGGTGCGCTTCAAGCTCGCCAAATTCGAGGGCATCTATGACGCCTACGCGTAAAGGCTGCTGAAAAAAGATCCGGAAGGCTTCGAGAGCCCTAGCATGAACGGAAAATCCTCAATGATAACAAAACCACCGTTCGTCCTGAGCACCGTCGAAGGACTCCGACGGAGTTTTTCAGCAGCCTGCTAGTACTACTGTGTCATTAACGTCGATTGACCACGTTGCAGCATGGGCATCGAACGAGTTGTTTCACGATGGCGCGGGCCAGTATGTAGCGCAGCGTGGCGATGGAATCGGGCACGTGACGTTGCGCGCGCTGGGCTGC
>DASYUV010000006.1:0-52067 GCA_036000865.1 Binatia bacterium
CGCCTCCGACGAGCGGCGTAGCCCAGTGCCCCGCTGTGAGACCTTCACGCGATACGCCTGGCGTAGTGTCTTCTCGCGGCTCCACTCCCGTGCTCCACCTAACGCCGCCCGACTCTTTGGCTACCCACTTTCTGCTCAGCAATGATAGAATCATCTCCCAGCGGCTCGCCCATATCGCATCGTGGGGTTTTTTCGCCGTTTTGCGACAGAAACTAGCTAGTACGCTTATCGCCTCGAGATAAAAAGTCTCCGTGCGGTCGCCTAACGTGTATACGGCGACGTTCCATCAACAGCTTTGTAATCTCTTAGGTTAGGAGGCAACATGAAATTCTCCAACGGCGTTAAGATCAGAATACTTTTAAAAACCATCATCGGCCTGTCAACTTTCCTTTTCCTTTCGACGACCCAATGCTTCTCCGGAAAGGCGCTAGCTGCTACACCGACACCGCTGGCGGGCTTAGAATTTCTGACACAAATCACGATCCCGAACTGGACGACCACCGGTGCCGCCACACAGCCTAGCACCGACGTCTGGTCTTTCGATCGTTCGACGAATACCTTGTACTTCGCCGACAGGGTCAACAAGGGAGTTAGCGTGATCGATACCAACACGAATACCTATTTGGGTACCCTTAAAGTCCCTACCTGCGATGTAGCGGGGACCAGACCGGGGTCGTGTCCGAGTGGCGTGCTCGTCGCACCTGAGTTACACAAACTCGTCGTCACTGATCGGAACACGGTTTTGATTGCCGGCGGGACTACAGTCAACCTCAAATCGATTTTTATCTACGATTTGCGGCTGCTATCGGCGCCGCCGGTCAAACTCGATCTGGCATCGGGAACTGACACCGATGAATTGGACTACGATCCCCTTAACCACCGGGTATACGTGGCCAATACCGCGGCGCCGTATTTCGTAACGGTCGTGGATCTTGTGACCAACACAATTGTCGATTCGATTCCGCTGCCTTCCAATCCAGAACAACCGCGCTTCAATCCTGTCGACGCGATGATCTACCAGACGATCCCCGACGACGCGAGCAACGCGGACGCAAACAGTTCACTGCTACGCATCGATCCGACCAAGTACGGTGCCGCAGCTATAGTGAAGACCTTCAAGATTGGTCCTAGTTGCCTGACCCGCGGTATCGACATAGATCCATTGACCAACACAGCTCTTATAGGGTGCGCCGCCCCGGGCGCCCAGGTGCTTTTAGATCTCACGGGTAACATGAGCATCCTGAATACTTTTCCCGGCGTCAACGGCACCGATACACTGTACTTTAACTCCAATGTCCGCCGCTGGTACACGGCTTCGAGCAACAACGTGGCCAGCAGTTTAAACTGCCCAACGAACAACGCCGGCGTTATTCCGGTCGTTGGAGTGTTTGCCGCGCCGGAGAAGAAGAGCCCCACAGGGAGCTTAGTCGGTGAAGAATGCTCTGGGACCAACGGGCATGACATAGTCGTAGATCCTGTTCATAATCAGATCTATGTCGGCGTAAGGCAGCTAGCGGATCCTGCCAGTTTATCGTCCGGCACTCCGGGCGTGCTTGTCTGGCAAGACCCTGCGCCGCTCACGCAGCCGGAATTGGTCGAGGAATCGAGCGCTCGGCTAGGCCCGTTAGCAAACCAACAAGCAAACGGCAAAGTTCTCTTCCTGGACAGCCACATTGCGACAGCTCGCCTTAACAATTTGCCTGCCGGCGGAAGCGCACTGTTGAACGTCACAACCACAGTGGGCAATGAGGTAGTGAATTGCGATAAGTCCGGCAGCACGGCGACCTGCGACGCAGTTCTCAAAGGCGCAGCTCTAATTGGCGGCACAGTTTTCTTGGCAAATGGTGGCACGCCGGTGGCGAGTGGGATTATTCGCCATGGCAATGGCGGTTTCGGCTCAGGTCGAGACGACTAAGATCTACTCGTGTTTTCCTCGCTGAGGGTGCTGACGTCGGCCCAGCAAGGAGCACGTTTTATTCTCTCCGCAAAAGACACGCGGGAGTGGTACGTAAACCACTCCCCGTGTGTCTTTTGCACCTGACAATAATCAAACATCCAAGTTAACGATCTTCACTCTGACACTGTCGCGAACGAGTAACAGTTTGCCCACCGTAACTGGAAGCTTGAACCGGCGCGGCCCGGCGCTCCCCGGGTTGATAAAAAGGATACCGTCTTGTGTTACCACTCCCGGCTTGTGCGAATGACCGCTCACGATCGCCCGAAACCCTTCCGTGATCGGATCCGCTTCCAACTCATTCACGTTATGAATAACATGAATCGCGACCCCGTTGATCTGAACATTCAAAACGTCGGGAATTTTTTTTGCCCAGGCATCGCGGTCGTTGTTGCCCCGAATCGCAATCACGGGTGCGATCGCTTCCAGTGACGTCAAAACTTCGGCTTTGCCAATGTCGCCGGCGTGAATAATGAGCTCGCTTCCTTCCAAGGCCGCAAGGGCTTCGGGCCGAACCAATCCATGGGTGTCGGAAATCAAACCGATCCGGCCTGCCTTCAAAGTCACCTGCTGTCGCCGTACGGATAGCACCAGATTGATTTAACTTGATTCCTGGGCGCGCGCAATTCTATAGTAATTCTGCCGAATGGAGGTCCCATGTTTCCACACCTCATGGGTTTTAATCTGCAAAAATGGATCGACGAAAACCGCGGCGACTGGGGCCAGCGCCGGGTGATCTGGCAAGACTCCGACTTCATAGCTTTCGTCACCCGCGGGCCGAACCGCCGCAAGGACTACCACATCAATCCCGGTGACGAGATTTTTTACCAGCTCGAAGGCGAGCTTAACCTCCATTACTTGAAGGACAACAAGCACGATCTCGCGCTGCTCAAGGCCGGTGAGATATTTCTTTTACCGAAGAACATGCCGCATTCGCCGCGCCGCGCTGATGGTTCGTGGACGTTCGTGGTGGAGCGAAAGCGCGGGAAAGAAGAAATCGACCGCTTTATCTGGCCGTGCGAAAATTGCGGTAACAAACTTTATGAAACCGAAGTGCGCTTCGACGATCCCGGGGACGCGGTGAAAAATGCGACCGACTCGTTGAAAGCGAATCCGGCCTTAGCGACATGTAAGAACTGCGGCACGGTCTTGGACCTTTAGTCTGTGTGGATGGTCGCTGCCTAATAGTAATTCCTCGTCCCATCAAAGTCCGTCATTCCCGCATGCTTTTAGCGGGAATCCAGGCGAAAATTCTGAATGGACCCCCGATTAAAACATTCGGGGGTGACGCGGGAAACCGTAACCGTCTTCGATACCCGCAGCCTGCTGCGGGGTAGCTCAATACTCAGGTATCGCTTTCATATACCTCAAGTCATGGTTTAGCATGTGCTTTATCCTGTAGCGCTCCCCAAATCTTCGGCGGCGTGAGCGGTAATTCCTGAATTCTCACTCCAACCGCACGCGACACGGCATTGGCAACAGCCGAGGCCACAGGCAAAAGGCCGCCCTCGCCGATCCCTTTCGAGCCGAACGGACCCGGCCCATTGCCGTTCTCGATGAGAATCGTCTCGAGCTTGTCCGGCATATCTTTAAATGTCGGTACCCGATAATCGATCAGATTGCCGTTGAGCAGTTGGCCGTCTTCATACACCATTTCTTCCATCAAGGTGTGACCGACACCGAACAACACAGCGCCTTCGTCCTGACCGATGCATTGATCGGGGTTGATCGCTTTTCCCGCGTCACAGGCGGATACGTACTTGAGTAAGTGAACAACCCCGGTGTCCGTATCAACTTCAACTTCAACGCCGCCCCAACCGACTTCCCAGAACGTCGTGGTCGAACCCAGGACGGCTTTGGGATTGCGCTTGTCTTTGTAAAGTCCTTTGCCGATAAGTTCTCCCGCCTTGCTGCCGAAGAAATCAACAATAACCTTACTGTAAGAAATCGCCTGCTCTTTTTTCGTAACGACCTGGCCCTGGCTGAGAATCAACGAATCGACATCTTGCTTGAGTACTTTTGCCGCACATTGGAGCAGCTGCTTTTTGACGTCCTGCGCGGCGCGCTGAACCGCAGTGCCCATGACCACCATCGAGCTGCTGGCACTTGTCGAAATGTCATAGGGTGTCGCGTCGGTATCGAGCTGGGCGACGGTGATTTGTTCCAACGGCAGCGCGAGTTCTTCTGCCGCCACTTGACTCAGCGCGGTTCGTGGCCCTTGTCCCACTTCAACGGTGCCCGTCAGCAATACGACACTGCCGTCCGATGACATTTTCACGGTCGCGCCGGCCACTTTGTAAGTGCCGCCGGCATCTTTGATGCAGCAACTGATCCCTTTCGCCCGATTGGGCTTTTTATTTTTTTCTTTCCACTCGATCGCGGCGGCGACTTTCAACAGGCCTTCTTTCAGGTCGCAATCCACTGGCGTATCACCAACCGTGTAAAGATCGCCCTTTTTAAGTAAATTTTTTAGCCGAAATTCCAACGGATCGATACCAAGGCGCTCGGCGATCATGTCCATCTGTGATTCGTAGGCCCAGGTCACTTGCAGCGCGCCGAAGCCGCGGAACGCGCCGGCGGGCACCGTATTCGTGTAGACGCCGTACGCCTCAACTTTTGCATGCGGAATCCTGTACGGGCCCAAAGCGCGGTACCCGGCTTTTTGCGTCACACGCGGACCGGCGTCGGCGTAAGCGCCGGTGTCCATATAAACCTGGCAATCGCGCGCAACCAACTTGCCGTCTTTGCTGACGCCTGTCTTTACCGTTACACGAGCCGGATGCCGCGTAATGGTCCTGAAGCTTTCGTTGACCGACAACTGAAGCTTCACAGGCCGTCGCGTCATCCAAGATAGCGCCGCTGAAATCGGTTCCGCTTTGACGTAGAGTTTGCCGCCGTAGCCGCCGCCGACATAGGGCACAATCACGCGCACACGACTGAGAGGCAAACGAAAGATACCGGACAGATGATCGCGCAAGGTAAAAGGATCTTGGCAGGAAGCCCAGACCGTCAGCTTCTCTCCGTCGTAATAGGCGACGTTGTTATGCGCTTCCAAAGCGTAATGCTGCACCTTTTGGAAACGAAAAGTGTCCTCGAAAATGTGATCGGCTTTCGCAAAACCTTTGTCGACGTCGTCACGGCCGAAAGTCAGGTAGTAGCAGATGTTCGTGCCGCTAAATCTCTCCGGCGCGCCGTAGGTCGAGCCCCGCAGCTCGGCGCGGGCGACATCACCTTCGTGCACTTGGATCGCACCGGGCGCAGTGGCTTCTTCAATGTTCGTCACCTTCGGCAACTCTTCGTATTCGACATCGATTAATTCCAGCGCTGCCTCCGCCGTTGCAGGGTCATCGGCCAAGACCGCGGCCACCGGATCGCCGACGTAGCGAACTTTGTCGACGGCGACAATCGACTGATCCTTATAAGTCGCGCCGTACTTGTAATTAAAATTTTTAATATCGTCCCGCGTCAGCGTCGTAATGACTCCCGGTATTTCCCTGGCTTTCGAGGCATCGACCTTCGTGAGCTTGGCGTGCGCGATGGGACTGCGCAGAATTCGGGCGTGGGTCATACCCGGAAGCTGAATGTCACTGGTATAAATTGCCTTCCCAGTGACTTTTTCGATTCCGTCGACGCGGTGCGCATCGGTGCCCGCGACCGTATAAGCTCGCTTTGCTTTCATGACGTAAGAGCAAAGAATAAAAGGCCACGATGACTTGAGCATCGTGGCCGACGATTAAACCTTACTTGCGGATTTTCGGACTGTCTTTTTCCGGAAAATAGAGATCGCAATAGGGGCAATGAAAGTTCATCCCCGACCCGAGCATGTGGGGATTCACGACAAAGATTTTTTTACATGTTGGACACGTCACTTCAACCGCCTGACCCATGGTTTCTCCTCGCTTCTTTGTTTGACTCGTTCCGCAACCGCTCACGCCCAATATGTCGTTCGGTCCATCGGAATATGCTGTAACACTTCTCCCGGCACGTAATCTTCCAATTTGATGCGAGCCATCGCGTCATCCGGGCACTTGGACACCGGCGAGAACGGGCGATCCAACGGCCTCGTGGCGTCGACGATCATGCCGGAAGTCTTGATCTCGTCGACGAGAGACGGATCCAAGAAGTTTCCTCGGAACAGCGGCTGCAAGATCGACACCTGCCGGTGCGGCTGCACGCGGGTGGCAAACGCCCAAAGAATATCCGTCGGATTGAAGACATCGATGTCGTCGTCGAAAACAAAGACGTTTTTGGTATGGTCGAAGGTCAACGCGGCCGCGGCAGCGCGGCCCGGATCGCCCTCGGACATCTTTTTCATCGAGATAAAAACGTTGTAGTGCGCATGGCGGCCTTGCTTACACACAGCGGTGACGCCGGGAACCGCTTCTCGGCAGCGGCGGAGATACGCGCCTTCGCGCGGCAAATCCATCCACGGCTTGTCGCCTTCGGGCGTGATGACCGATTGATACATCGCGCCGTTGCGATAATTGATCGCGCGAATCTGATACTCGGCGCAGGTGGTGTAGCGCTGCGGGCCAAGATATCCCGGCGCTTCGCCGAATGGGCCTTCGACGACGCGCTTGTTCGGAATCAGCACGCCTTCGATAACGATTTCCGCGTCGGCGGGGATCAGCAGATCATCGCCAAAGGATTCCGACGGAACCAAGCGGAGCGGTTCTCCGAGGTAACCGCCGATGACATCGTACTCGCTCACTTCAAACGGTCCGCTGTAGCAGGCGCCCATGTGATACGCCGGATGATGGCCGAGCACTGTGGCGACGGGCATCTCTTCGTTTCTTTCCTCATAGTCGCGATAGATCTTCCACAGATGGCGCGGCGAGGCGTAGAGCGCGGTAGTATTTTTCGACTTTACCTCCATCCGGTGATACGAACAGTTGTAGATACCGGATTTTTTATCTTTCGTCACCGTCGACAAAACGATGTATGGCCCGCCATCCATTTCGTGGTGGCGCATGATGGGAATCTGGTAAAGGTCCACGTCTTTCCCCACCATGACGTTTTCCTTTACCGGAGCGTCCTTCTTACCGACGATTGTCGGCGGCACACGATGCTCTTCCATCTCCAAACATCGCTCTGCCATCTCCGGCCGGGACGCATGTTTAGGCAATCCCAAGGCGATCTGTGTTTTTCCCTGAGAGATCTCACAGTTCATCGTGAGCTTGATCGGCCCGACTTTGCCGTTCAGGTTCAATGCTTTGTCGAAGATAATGATGGGAAATTTCTTCTGCGCGCCGAGGTGTTTAATGATCGCGGTTACATCGTAATTTGCCGGATTGACTTCTTTGGTAATATGAATGACTTCGCCAGGCAATTGGCGCTCGCACTCCGCAATAAAAGTCCTGAGATCCTTAGCCATGCAGGCCTCCTACAGCAATGTTATGAAAAATTTTATGCAAAAAGATTTATCGGATGTACTGTAAGTTGTCAATTCAATGTGGTTGCCAACAGCGCCGAATCCGGTGGATCAGCCAACCTGCCCCGGGACTACTCAAAAATGATTGTTCGATTGCCGTGGAGAAACACTCGCTCTTCGAGTACCAATTTAACTGCTCTCGCGAGCACGATCTTCTCCACGTCCCGGCCCGCCTGCACCATGGCCGCAGCGGTATACGTATGGTTCACCGGTATCACGTTCTGGGCGATGATCGGCCCGGTATCGAGATCGTCAGTAACGATGTGCGCCGTCGCGCCGATTATCTTTACGCCGCGTTCGTAGGCCTGGTGATACGGTTTGGCGCCGATGAAAGCCGGCAAGAATGAGTGATGGATATTGATCATACGGTTAAGATACCGCGCGACGAATTCAGGCGACAGAATACGCATGTATTTCGCAAGTACAATGTATTCAGGAGCGTAATCGGCGAGAACATTGGCGACCAAATCCTCATGCGCTGTCCGCTCGAGGTTCTGATGGCTGACATAGTGAAACGGGATGCCGAACTGTTCAACCAAAGCTTTAAGTTTTTCGTGATTGCTGACCACCGCACGAATCTGCGCCGGCAACTCGCCGGAGTAATGCCGGATCAAAAGATCACCGAGGCAGTGCGCTTCGGTCGTCGCCATGATCACGATCGGCTGCTGCTCCGCGGCGGTCAATTTCACCACAGCACTCTGCGGAAGAATTTGTTCGAGATACGAAACCACCCGATTCGGCGCCGTCGGCCCCTCAAACGCCGTACGCATGAAGAAATGCTTCGCTTCTAAATCGACAAACTCTTGATTGCTTAAAATATTATACCCGGCGTTATAGAGCACTCCGGTGATCTTATGAACCAAGCCGGGCTCATCGGGACAGTCGATGCGCAAGATGTGAGATGCCACTACTCGATCTCCATTTCAATCATAAATCGCGCCGAGTATGGCATGCTCCGCAGTAGAGATAAACTAGAACGCACGAGCGCCTAAAATGAAAGTATGCCTTGAGACGCGGGTTTCAATAATTCGAGGGTTTCCAAAATATATTCAATGGGGTCCCGATGCGCCATTGCCTATATCTACGTGTCTCGCGTGATCTCAAGCACCGGGTATCGCCCAACCAGAGGTTCAAACTCTTTTAAAGGCGAACCCGCAGGGATCGGGAAATATCGCTGAACTGTGAGCTTGTAACGATCCAGATAGGCTTTCAAGATTTCCGCCTTCGCCTCGTCAGCCAACGGACGCAAACGGACATTTTCTCGCTTGGCTCCCTTAACCAGAGTCGCCTTCTGGGTGACAGCTACGTTTCTCACCCACTGCGTATCTCCACGCGGAGCCACAAGATACTTCTTTCCCTTGTATTCAAGCACATTCACAGGCGTGGAGTAGATGCGTCCACTCTTCCGGCCACGAACTTCCAAGAGAAAATTATGCGACAGTCCAAAGCCGAGCTTAACCATAAACCCGAATGCGCGGTTAATGATTCGGTCAAGGACAGTTGGTTGCATGAACTGCGTTGATGGTTGTTGCATAGCGACCGCACTGATTACACACTAACCACCTGCCATAGCATGAGCGTGGCGCAGAGACCCAAGACACTGCGCACTGCATGAAGCCGACCCCACTTCTTAAGCAGGGCGAGCGTTTCGGCTGAACCGACATCGCGGCCCGGTGCCAAGATCTCGTGATTCGTCGGCATGATGCCGATGAATGTGAACGGGACGACTGCCCCGATGAGAACGGCCGCGATGAGCCAACTCACACCGGCGCCGAGCAGCCACGCGAACAGCCCAGCGATAAAGCCAATCACCGCGAACGGAGCTTGCATCAACGTCGCGCGCTTGTAGCTCGGCGCCCACTGGATGAAAGCAGCCCTCGTGTCGAGACCCATGCGTGCAGGATGCTCCACGAAATTGATATAGAGGGCCGCACCAGTAAAGATCGCGCTACAGAAGGTGGCGAGAAACTGCAAGACCTCCAGCATCACCGGCATTTCCCTTGCGGGCCAAACGTTTCGAATGAGCTGAGCCTAGCGAGCGGTCTATGCAATTGGTAAGCACTTTGGAAATTCAGACCGAATCTCAGTAATAGGTTTTGTGTGCCGGACTGTTCGTCAGGATTTCCCCACACCGTTCCCATTCAACCCAAACATTCTCATCGCATTGCCGCCGAGGACTTTTTCTCTATCCACTTCCGACAGATTCTTCATCTGCTTGATCACCTCGACGGTTCTCGGCCAGGTAGCAACGGCGTCGCCGTGATCGAAATCGCTGCCGATGATGATGTTGTGGTTGGGCCATCCGTTGATCGTGTCGGGCAGGTAAGATTCCCACGAGACGCAAGCGATATAAAACTGATCGAAATATTGGCTCGGCAGTTTTTTTATGCCTTTCTTGCCTTCGAAGAATTGTTGAACCGAAACAGACACCCTCTCGTCGTTCGGCATATGCGCGTCGAGCGTGTGCATCAGCCACGGCACCCAACCGATGCCTCCTTCGAAGAAGCCCAACTTCAGCGTCGGAAAGCGATCGAGCACGCCGCCGAAGATCAAGCGGGCGGCGCTGACCATATACGTCAATGGAAAGCCGAGCGCCGTCGGAAAATGTTGGTAGCCTTGATAACGCTCGCTGCCGACCAGCCATGGATGGCTATGCTGCAGTTCGAACACCCGCGCAGCGGGATGAAGCAGAATCGGAATATCGAGATCGGCGATTTCTTCGTAGAGCGGGAACAGCACTTCGTTGTCGAGATCGCCGTCGCCCCAACCACCGTTGAACTTGACCGCTTTGAGGCCGAGTTCTTTCACGGAGCGGCGTAATTCCTTCACGGACTCTTTGATGTCCGGTAAATAGACCCATGCCACGCCGATAAAGCGATCATCGCCCTGAATGTCCTCGGCGGCCGTATCGTTGTAGGCGTGCGCCAATTGTCGGCCTAGCTCCGGTTCAACTTCGTAGATCAACGGCCGGTTGTCGGGAATCAGAACCTGAACATCGAATCCATCCTTCTTCATGAACTCGGCACGCAGCGGAATGCTCCAGCGGCCTTCCTTGAAAGAATGAATCTTCTTGCCGTCTCGGTAGTAGGTCGCGACCTTCCCGGGCACGACTTCGCCATAGCGCACCATGTCACCTTTGTCCTCTACGACCTCGAGATGCCCGCGCCCGGGATGCTTCACCTTGTCGATGAATCGAAGCGGCCAGTAGTGGGTGTCGCCGTCAATGTACATTTCTAGTACTCCTTTTTACCTGACCTTCATAAAGTCTGAAAAATGACAAACGCACGGGCTGGTCAAAACGTGCCAGATACGAGGCGCGCGCCGATTCGACGAGCGAAGGCGTACATCTGAAGTACGTTGAAAAGAGGCGATCAAGCGCAACGAAGTCGATGGGGCGTTTTCATCGGCCCGTTTATTTCACTCCGTATTTGGCGTAGACCTCGTCGATAAAACCGCTCTGATCGAGTTTCTTCATGAACCGATCATCCACCAGGTCCTCGACCTTTAATTTTTCCACGTTCGGGTTGCGCAATTTCATCAGTCGCTGCGCGTTTCTCAATCCGACCAAACTTGCGAAGGGCTTGCGGTCCAGGCCCGTGATCACGTCCTTATAACCCTCCTCAGCTTCCTGATCGTTGATTCGCAGGTGGCGCTTGAGGATCGCCATGGCGGTGCCTTTGTTGGACGGGCCGAAGATAAACGCCTCACTTTCCAAAAGCGCCTTCAGGAGATTTTCAATCGTCTGCGAATTACTCTGGATGTAGCTGCCCTTGGCGACGATGCCGACGCTCGAGATGGGAATATTCGCCTTGCTCAGCTCCGCCAGGATCGGGTAGCCGTTTTCCCGCAAGGTTCGGCTCATGACTCCGTCGAGCACCGTTGCATCGATGGTACCGGTAACAAGCGCCTGGGCGAGTACGGATTGGTCGCCGGCGGCAATTAAACTGATCTTATCCTTGATAGGGTCAAGTCCGAAATGTTCCAGCGCCAGAATGGCGCCCATCCAAACCGTGCCGCCGATGCTTTGCACGCCAAAAATTTTCCCGCGCAAATCTTCAGGTGTCTTGATGCCTTTGCGCGCCACCACATCATAGGTCACGCGATTCGTAAATGCAGCCAAAATTTTCAAATCTGACCCACTCGCAGCGGCTCCCAACACGGCGGTCCCGCCCGTGTAGCCGATTTGAATATCTCCAGAAGTCAATGCGGCGACCAAGGTCGGCGCTTGCCGGATGAAAATCGTTTCAGCCGGCACGCCGTACTTGGAGAAAAAGCCTTGATCCTTGGCAACCCAGAGCGGCAGGACGCGCGCGTTTACCGCGGCGTGGGCGACGATGCTTTTGACCGGCGCGGACGCGGCGTCGAGAGATTTTATCGGCATCCATAGTCCGAGGATTGCCAATGACAGAAAAACATATTTCCCCATGACCTATTCCTTTCCTCGACACGCGATCAGAGTAATCGGAGACACAACCTCGTCACGGCCCGCTATAGCCCTAAGCCGAGCAAGTTAATCGCGTTCTCGCCCAGAACTTTTTTCTTGTTCTCCGGAGAAATCTTCGTGCTGCGCGAAATCGGTCCGGTCACCTGTCCCGGCTGTGATGAATCCCAGTGCGGCGAATCCGTCGCGAGCACGAGCCGGTCCCCGCCGAGGTACTCCACCGCCCACTCGAACAGGCCGTCTTCAAAAGGTTCGCAGCCGACATAAACGCTCTCATTGAAAATATCCGACGGCTTGCGCTTCTGCCAAGGAACCAGATGCGGCAGCTTTTCCCAGTGCTCGTCCATGCGCGACAGCCACCAAGGCATCTGCGACGCACCGGTCTCAAGGCAAATGATTTTCAGATTCGGATGTTTTTCCATCACGCCGCCGCAAAGGTAAACCATCAGGCAAACCATGCTCTCGATGGTGCGCCCGACCATATGGGAGAAGAAAAAATTATCGGCGAAGCGCTCCTGGCCCATGGAGCCGGTCTTCGTATCGTGGAAAATAATCGGCGTGTTGGTTTTCTCCAGCTCGTCAAATATCGGATCGAAGTACGGGTCCCACCATTCTTTGCCGGGGATCGGCGTCGCTTTGACGTTGAGCGCCTTGCTGCCCAGATTGCGCGAGCGATGCAGTTCCTTAATCGCTTCTTGCGGATCCTGGAGTGGAATCACGCCTGCCCACATGAGGCGTCCCTGCTGCTGCGAGGCGTACCAGTTCATGTAATTGTTCTGCGCGCGTGCGTAGGCGGCGGCAAGCTCCGGATCGTCGACGAACCAAAGGATGTCCAGCGCGGGTGAATTGGGCGAGAGCACCGCCACGTCGATACCGTCGAGATCCATGTTGCGCACGCGGCCGTGCGGTGTCAGATCGGCTTCCTTAACCCATTCCTTCTTATCCACTTTTTGCCGGCCGAGCTCGGAGCCGATCATGATGCGGTTACCGATCAGCGTTTTGCGCCGCTCGTTGTCCTTGGTCGGAAGCTTGCGCGGCAAGAGCTCCTTGTACTTCGTTTCGATTGTCTGCTCCCAGCTCTCCAAGTCGCCGACCAAATGACTGTCCAGGTCGATCACCTTCATGCCGTCGATTGCCATATGTCCATCCTTTCCTCGAGTTTAACGAGCAGCGACTTTGCCGCTCAAAGCCTGTTCAAGAAATCCATTTTTTTCCAGTTCTCGGAGAATGCTCTCGTCAATTAATCGATCTAAATTGATGTCGGCAATCTTGGGGTTTCGCAGTTTCATGAAACGTTGAATATTTTTGAGCCCATCGACCACCACGAAAGCCTTCTTGTCCGTGCGCCGCACATAATCGTCATAGCCGTCATTGGCCGCCATTGGGTCTGTGATACCGAGCTTTTTCGTCATGATTTCCATAACGGCAGGCTTATTCGCCGGGTTGAGAACGAAGCCGTGGCCCTCGATCAGCGCCCGTAACGCGTTGCGCATCGTGGCTTGATGGCTTGCCAAGAAATCCGCCTTGACCACGATGCTCGTGCCGACCAGAGGAATTTTCTCCACCTCGCCAAGAAAATTATAGCCAGACCGTTTGAGCCGCCGGCTAAAAACTCCGGCAAGGGCTCCTCCTTGAATCGTTCCGGTTTCCAGCGCTTGACTGATGACCCGCTGATCGCCGAAGGCTGCCAGAGAAATCTTGTCACGCTCGGGGCTCAAGCCGATTTGCTCCAGTGCCAACATCGCCGACATCCAGCCCGTGCCGCCGATACTGGTCACGCCGATGCGCTTGCCTTTCATGTCGGCGGCGGTTTTGATCTCGGGTCGCGCGACCAGATCGGTTTGGATAAAGTTGGCGAACGCCGCGATGATCTTCATATCGAGTCCGGCGACCGCGGCTCCGAGTGTCGCCGTTCCACCTGTGTAGGCCATGTGCACGTCGCCGGTATTGATCGAAGCGATCAAGGTCGGCGAACCGGGAATGAATACCGATTGCACGTCGAGTCCGTTCTTGGCGAAAAATCCCTTCTCCTGCGCCACCCACAAGGTCGTAACGACGGAACTCATCGACGCATAACCGATAACGATTTTAGTGCGTCCCTGTGCTCCAACTTCGATCGGCCAAAACGCCAGAGCTAGGACAATGATTAACGAAAGAAAGTGATATTGAGTCATGAAAAAATAGCGGGGCTCCTATTTCGAGATGAAAGCTTGCTCTTCGGATAACAGAAGCACTAACTCGCGTCAAACAGGAGTATATTTGAACTGCTTGAACGATTGGAAACTGTTCTTCACAATCCCAGTTCCTTTTGCGCTTGTCTAACGAAACTCTGATCGGCGTATCTATCCGGCGTCGGCAAAGGTTCTTTTAGCACCCCATCTCTAAACTGGACGTCGATGTTCACTTTCAGTCCGTCGAGCGTGACCGAGCCGTCGATGGGAAAAACCTTGTTCTTGGTGAAGTAGTCTATGCCCCTCCGCGCGTACGGCTGCTTCACGCCCATCTCGCTGGTAAATAATTCCGTCGCCTGGTCCGGCTGCTCGTGGATCCAGCGCAGCGAGCGGATATGCGCTTTCAAAAATTTCACGACCGTTGCCCGATTCTTCTCCGCCCAGGGCGGATTAACGGTGATACCGTTGAACTGGTAGGTCGAAATCACTTCCATCGTGTCTCCCAGTCGGTTGAAGCCCTGATCGATGGCGATGTCGGAATACGGAATGCCGAGGATGCCCGCCGCGATGGCGCCGGTTTCCAATGCGCTCAGGCGCGCAGTCGTGCCGCCGGAGATTACCGCAAAGGTATAGTCGCGCGGATACTGAAGCGCCTTGCTCTTTAAATAATCGACCAAGATTGAAGTCGCGCCACCACGCAGTCCGGAAACGCCGATGCGCGCGCCTCTGAGATCATCGATTTTCTTGTAAGCTTTGCCACCGACCAGGATATACGGCGCGGCGTTATCGACGCCGGCGATGACTTTCAGATTGCCGCCTTTTTCGTTCACTAAGATCACGCCGTCGGAGTTGAGCGCGCCGAAATTGATTTCCCCGGCGATCAGCGCCTGCAGCTGCACGTCGCTGCGGCCGATGAAGATCAGCTCGACTTTCAAATTTTCCGCGTTATAAAAGCCTTTTTTCAGGCCGACATAAAATGGCAGGTAGAAGAGCGTCTTCGATGTCATGCCGACCTTCAATGACTGCGCGGTCGCGGTGAGCTCCAATCCGGCCATGATCATGACGGCGAGCAATAGCAAGATAAATTTATGTTTCATCGCCTATCTCCTCCGTTTTAAAAAGGGAGCTCTGCAGGCACAGTAGCGATTCTGTCATGCGCAATCTAATTCATTCGTTTCTAACTTGACAAGAACTCACCATAGATTGTACGCCAGGTGCGAAGGGAAACGAGCTCATGAAGATGATAATCAATGCTCTGCTAGCCATGTTTTTCGTTTCTTCGGCTCACGCCAATCCTTATTTAGCCAAACCCGGCGAAACGCCTGTCACCGCGCGGGCGGCCACTTGTGCGATCACCGGAGGTTTCATTCATCTCTATGCGGCGCTCGACAATGGCTTGTTCGAGAAATACGGCATGAAGGTCGAGTCCGTTTCAATCCGTGGCAGCGGCGTGGCCTTAGCGGCACTGGCCGCTGACGAAATCCAATTTCTCTACTGTGCGGCGGATGCGACGGTACCCGGCATGGCCGCAGGCAGCGACGCAAAATTAATCGCTTCACCGCTCGTGGGTCTGCCCTGGGTCCTGCTCGCGCGCAAAGATGTTAAACGCCCCGAAGACTTGAAGGGCAAGAGCATCGCAGTGACGCGGGCCGGCGACTTGACCTTCAGACTGGCGCGCGCCTTGCTCAGGAAATTCAATCTGACGGAAGATGAAGTGAAGCTTCGTACTGTGGGCGGCACCGGCCAGGTCGAACCGTTCAATGCCATGCATGCCGGCATCGCCGAAGCCGCTCTGGTCACGCCGCCTCTCGATGTGCGCGGGCGACGCAACGGCTTCAACGTGGTTTATCGTCTGAATGATCTCGGCGTACCCGCGGTCTACAGCTCGCTCCATACTAATGCGAAGTCGCTCAAAGAGCGTCCCGTGCTGGTGCAAAAATGGGTCGCCGCACTGGCAGAATCGATCTATTTTGTCGAAAAGAATCCGGATAAAGGTAAAGCCGCCGTAAGTAAAGCGCTTAAGCTCAATGATCAGGATGCGCTCCAATCGGCTTACGAAGCCTACGCCAAATTGCTGGTTAACCGTCGCTTGGTGGTGCCCGAGAGTACTGTGACCGGCGTCATTGAGATTGCTCGCGAGCAAGGCACAAACGTACGTCGGAAGGCCGCTGAAATGATCGACAACCGTTTCGCCGAAGATTTAGCCAAAAGCGGTTTTCTAAAAGAAATATGGGGCGCAGAGCTCTCGCGTTAATTACTAAGGAGGAATTTGATGATAGCCGGCGTCTACAGCCTGCTTTCGCTCCCGTTGTTTCTCTTTCTACCGCAATGCGTAATTGCCCAAGCTTATCCAAAGCAAGCGATCAACCTGATCATTCCCCTTGCGCCAGGCGACTCCACGGACGTCGCCGGCCGCACCATCGGCGAAAGGATTATCCAAGCTCTTGAAAGTGCCGGTCGTGGCCGTCAACGGGCCCGGCGCCGGCGGAACGATCGGCACCGACAGCGGGGTGAAAGCGCCCAAGGAGTCCCCGTTCATTAGTTACAAATTTAATAACTTGGCCGCATTGTCTCCCAAAATCTTATCTTTCTGTTTAGCACTGAGATCGTTTCTTTCTCGTATGCCCGACACCGTGTGAGGAAACTCGGAATCGAAGTGCGGATAGTCCGTGGCCATTAAGATATGATCCTCGCCGACTTCTTTGAGTGACTGAGTCATATCGCCTTCGTCAGCCTCACAGGTAACGTAACAGTTGCGCTTGACGTACTCCGACGGTGGCATCTTGAGCTCACCGGAGATCTGCGGAAAATCCTTGGCCCATTCCCAGTCGTCGTCCATACGATGCATCCAATAGAGCGGCCATTCCGCGCTGCACTCGAAGAATGCGACCTTGAGCTTGGGAAATTTTTCGAATACGCCGCCGAGCACGAGCGCGACCAGCGCCGGCGTGCAGTTCATCACACGGCCGAGCACATGGGTCTTGAAGAAATTATCGAAGCGATCGGTCAACTCGCCGTTGCTATTCGGATGACAGAAAAGCGGCACACCCAACTCTTCCGCAGCCTGATAATAGGGATAGAAACTCGGATGATCGACGTTGCGCCGACCGATGTAGGGAACCAGATGACTGGCCTTGAAGCCCAACTCTTTCACGGAGCGGCGCAGCTCGGTGGCCATTTCTTCCGGACAGCCCGCGGGCGCCATCGCGACGGGCAGGAAGACATCTTCATGGCCTTTGACTAATTTCTTGACCCAGTTGTTGTAGGACTGGGCACAGACCAATCCCAAACCGCCGACGTTTTCCGTGGCGACGTTAATGCCGGTCGGAAAAAGCACCTGCTTTTGGATACCTTCCTTCTTGATGTCGTTGAAACGAAACTCCATATCGTGGCCGGCGATTTGCCGCGCCGCGATCTCACCGTTGCGCCAGTTGACCTTGGGATCGTAGATATAAGGATGACGGTGCGCCGCCCGACCCTGCGGGTCACCGGGATCAAGCTGATGAATCCATTTGGTGTTATGGTTTCTTCCCTCGCCGGCTTTTTGCGGTGTGAACCGCGCATAGGGCTCGGGCAAATTATACACTTCATCCATGAAGTAACCTTCACGTAAGTGAGAATCCAGATCGATAATCATAAATCACCTCCAAGCGATAGATTCGGCTAATAATATTTCTGCTATCTACCCAGCGCTTTGATGAACGAGCGGTCGACCATGTCTTCCACAGTCACTTTCTTCTTGATTCTGCCGGTCTGAAACTCCTCTTCGATCACCGTCGGAATTACTTTTTCGGCGATCTGGCCGTTGAGCGGAAACGAGTCGCGATATTCGTCATAGCCCGCCGGTGCATAGGCCGGGTCCAACTTGACGTATTTTCCCATTATTTTCACGGCGTCGGCCTTGTTCTCAACCGTATACTTTATGCCTCTTTGATAGGCGCGGAGAAATTTGCTGACCTGATCCCTTTCTTTACTGAGGTAGGATTCTTTGGCGGCAAAAGTTTCATACGGCCATTCCGGAAAGATTTCTTTAAGATCGAGCAGCTTGTTATAGCCCTGAGACTTGGCGATCTCCGTCACCGGAAACCACACGATGGACGCATCTACCGCCTTGGCCGATAGCGCGGCGAAGCGCGCCGGCGTGCTGCCGATCTGGAGAATCGTGACTTCCTTCGAATCCACGCCGAAATGGCGCAGCGTCGCGCGGGTCAGAAAATCGGTGAGCGAGCCGAAACGGCTGATTGCGAAGCGCTTGCCTTTGGCCTGCTTCATCGACTTGAAATCCGCCTGCGAATAAAGCTGGAACGGCATGATGTTGCACACACCCCAAAAGTTTTTGATATCGACCCCGGCAGCGCGACCGCCGATGGTTTCGACAAAGGCGCTGCCCATCATGTGGATGTCGCCGCCGATGAGCGCCTGCAGATTGGTCGCGCCGGCATTAAACAAAACCAGCAGAACATCGAGCCCTTCGTCTTTGAAGAAGCCTTTCGCTTCTGTGACATAGACAGGCAGAAAAGCTACGTTGACCGACGATAACCCAACGATGATCTTCGCTGAGCTTCGCTGCGTTACGGTAAAGAGCAACAGCGACGTCAAGATTATTAGCAATCCAATCCGTTTCATCGTCTACGTTCCTTTCGCATTCGATTTCGCCTAGATGACCGGCTGCTCGGGAAGAATCGTTTTCAATACTCTAAGATAGTTGCCACCGAGAATCAGCGTGATTTCTTCATCCTTGTAACCGTGGTGCTGCAGGCCATTTATCAAATTGGGCAAGTCTTCGATCTCTTCGAAGCCTTTGACGAGATCGGGTTTGTGCAGCGGATGATGGCGGTCTTTGAGCGTGCGCGGTCCATCGTACTTAACGAAGTCCATGCCGAGCGCGACATGCTCGATGCCCGCCAGGTTGATCATGTAGTCCATATGCTTGAGCAGATCTTCGATGGTGGCCTCCTTCTTCGCGACGCGCTCGGGTAATGCAAGAATGCCGACGAGTCCACCCTGGTCGGCGATAGCTTTGATCTGATCGTCGGCGAGATTGCGCACGTTGTCGAGCATGCCGCAAGCATTGGCGTGGCTGACGAGCAGTGGCGCGGTGGCGGCCTCCAACGCTTGGAAAAATCCTTCGCGATTCATGTGCGAAAGATCAACGACCATGCCTAATCGATTCGCCTCTTTGATGACCTCGACGCCGAAATTCGTCAGGCCCCCGCCGGTGCGGTTCTCCCACACACCGTCGCCTAGCTCATTACGAAAATTCCAAACCGGTTGCAGAGAGCGCAAACCTAGGCGGTAGAAGTTTCTCAGATTATGAATACTGCCGCGCAGCGGCATGCAGCCTTCGAAATGGAGCAGAAATTTGATCGCCCCCGGCTCGGCCTTCTCCGGCAGGTCGCCGCGGGTTTTGACCATCTGAATCATCCCTTCCGAGCGCGGCGCCTCTTCGAGAAACTGATCGATTTGATCCAGCGCGGTTTCTAGGTAGCGGCCGGTGTTCTGCGAGTGCGAATAGGAGTCGCCGCTGATCGCGTAGACAGTCAGGTTAATGCCATCGCGAATCAAACGTGGCGCAATAGCATCACGAATTGGTGATTTTTCACCGACAGATGTCCGATAGATCTGCTCGTACACATCCCGATGCCCCTCGACGACGATGTTTTTCAGCAACAGTTCCTTTGCATCCATAAATTAGTCTGCCGGACCCTTTCTTGAAGGTAAAATGGTATTGGGGTACTAATATCCACTAAATCCGTTTCAAGCAAGACAATCATTTCCTTGTCTCACAACGCAAAATTCTCCCTGATCCTGCGTTTGGCAGCGATCCTTTTTGTCGCGCTGCTCAGCGCCTGCAAGCCTGCGTGCGATAGCGTGGGAGGCCAATTTTGCGTTAATCTTGGCACCGAGCCGCCGAGTCTCGATTGGTCGCTGGCTACCGATCACGTTTCGTTCAACGTCATCTCGAACCTCATGGTCGGCCTGACCGAATTCGATAAAGAATTAAAGGCCGCGCCAGTGATTGCTAAATCCTGGGATTTTCTCGAAGGCGGAAAGAAGATCGTCTTTCACCTGCGCGATGATGTGCAATGGGCCGATGGGAAGAAAGTTCGCGCGCAAGACTTCGAATATTCCTGGAAGCGGCTGCTCAATCCGAAGACGGCGTCGCAATACGCGTATATTCTATTCGATATCGTCAACGCACAAGAGTACGCCGAAGGAAAAATCAAAGATTCTTCAGCCGTTGGTGTCCGTGCCCAGGACGATCAAACTCTCGTTGTAACCCTGCGCCACCCGGCATCATATTTTCTCGCTATCACGACTTTTGAAGTCACCTACCCCCAGCGGCAGGACGTGATCGAAAAATTCGACACTGGTTGGACCGAACCGGGAAACATCGTCACCAATGGCCCTTTTCGCTTGGCATCATGGAAGCATGAGGACAAAATCGAACTGCGAGCCAACGCCAATTATTTCCGCGGCAAGCCGGCGATCGAACGAGTCACTATGTATATGGTCAATGAAAAAACCACGGCAGTGACGATGTTCGAACAGGGCAACCTGGACTTCATAGACGATCACAGCATTCCGCCGCTGGACAAGCCGCGCTTGGCGAAAATGCCCGGATATAAACTCGTGCCCCAACTGCGTGGCGAGTATTACAGCTTCGCCGTCGATCGCAAACCATTCGACAATCCGAAACTGAGGAAAGCTTTCGCTCTGGCGATCGACCGAGAGGTTTTTCCAAAAATACTGCAGGGCGGCGAAACGCCGGCAACTTCCTGGATTCCTTCCGGCATGCTGGCGCACAATCCCGAAATTGGTCTTAGATTTAACCCCGCCGAAGCGCGTCGCCTATTGAGCGAAGCCGGCTATCCGGACGGCAAGGGTCTGCCGAGCATCGTTCTCGGTTACAACACCGACGAGGAGAAAAAGTTAGTCGCCGAGGCGATCCAAAGCATGTGGCAAAAGCATTTGGGCGTTGTCGTTCGACTTGAAAACCAGGAGTGGAAAGTTTTTTTGAAAAAGCTCCAAAACGATCCCTTTCCCGTTTTCCGCGCCGGCTGGGGCGCCGATTATCCCGACCCCGATAACTTCATGAAACTTTTCACTTCCAATAGCGGCAACAATCACGGCCGGTGGAAAAATCGCCGCTACGATCAAATGCTCGAGCTCGCCGCCCGCGAGCTCGATGCGAAGAAACGCAGCCAAATTTATGACGACGCGCAAAAACTACTCACCGAAACCGACGTCGCCATCGTGCCTCTATATTGGAAAGCCGAAAGCACCATGCTCAGTCCCAAATTCACCGGCTTGGAATACAACTCGATGGCGCGCATGGATCTGCGCAACGTAAAGCCCGTCGCAAAATAATAATAGTAGACAGCTGGGGTCTCAGTTAAGCCAAGATTTGACTGCCCCCAAGGGATATTCTCTGGATTGAGCCGGCATCCCCGGTCGTGTTACAGTCGGCTCATGGGCATAACAGAAGTACCGGTAGAGATCAGCAACCCGCGCGATCAGAGTCAGTGGCAGAAACTTGAGCTTATCGCAGATACAGGCGCCATTTTCAGTGTGATTCCAAAGATTACTCTCGATCAGCTCGGTATTACGTCCTATGCAGAGGAGACTTTTCATCTTGCTGACGGGAGCGAAGTCCGTCGCCGGCTTGGAGATGTTTTTATTCGCATCGACGGAAAGGCCCGCACAGTACCAGCGATATTTGGTGAACCCTCCGACACGCCTTTACTAGGAGTGACCGCCCTCGAAATACTCGGCTTTACTGTCGATCCGCGCACGCGCAAGCTAGAACCAACCAAAATGCTCTTACTCTGACTGCAACGAGACGGGCACTTTTCAGCATTTTGAAAAATTTCCGTCCTGCGTTCTCACTGGAATTTGCCAACCGCGCGGAAATCACATAAGAAATAACACCAAGCAACGCAGAGGAAGGCACGTCATGGAACTTACTGAAGATGATGTCTTGCATATTCTAAAACTGATCGATGAGTCGAAATTCGATTACTTTCAACTCGAAGTCGGCGAGTTAAAGATTACCGTCAGCAAAGGGGAACCGATTCCTCTTACTTCGGCGCCGCAAAATATCAGCGTCGCGCCAGCCTCCGCCGCGTCCGCAGCAAAACCAGCGTCCTCGCCGGCTGCCGCACCGACTACCCAGGCAGCCAAGCCCGTGGCGATTCCCGAAGGCATGCGGCCGATCACCGCGCCGTTGCTAGGAACGTTCTATGTGGCTCCCGAGCCCGGCGCTACGCCATTTGTTAAAGTCGGCCAACAGATTACGGAAGATACCACCGTCGGCTTGATCGAAGTCATGAAAGTCTTCAATAGCGTGCGCGCCACAGTCGCCGGCACTATCGTCGAAGTCGTCGCCCAAAATGGCCAGTTTGTCGAATTCGGTCAGACGCTTTTCATCGTCAAACCGTAAACCTCACCGCAACCGTCTAGCATCCCTGTTTCGTGTGAGCTTAAGAATTCAAAGCACCCTCGCAGTCATTCCGCGCACACGGCAATTTGGTAGGGGCGGGTTTCAAACCCGCCGCTACTTAAATCCACAATGTCCATAACAACCGAGATGCTGGCCTTTTCCCCGGAGAATTCATGAGCGTCACGCGAGTACTGGTTGGCAACCGTGGTGAGATCGCCGTTCGCATCATTAGGGCATGCCAGCGTTTGGGTATTGAGACTGTCGCCGCAGTTTCTGATGCGGATCGCGAAAGCATGGCGGCGAAGATCGCCAATCGCGTCGTTTGCATCGGCCCCGCGCGTTCCAGTGACAGCTACTTGAAGGTCGAGAACTTGATCGCCGCCGCTCAAGGTACCGGCTGTGACGCGCTTCATCCCGGCTACGGATTTCTCTCGGAACAGCCGGCGCTCGTGCAAGCGTGCGTTGACAACAAAATCACTTTTATCGGCCCCAACGCAGAGAACATCACGATGATGGGCGACAAGCTCGAAGCTCGAAAGATCGCCCGCGCCGCGGGCGTGCCGCTGGTTCCGGGTTCTGACCACGCGCGGAACCCTCATGAAGCGGCGCAGCTGGCGCAAGAAATTGGCTACCCGCTTCTTCTCAAAGCGTCGGCGGGCGGCGGCGGCCGCGGTATCAAGCTCGTTTGGAATGCCAATGAAATGGAGAATACGTTTCGCACGGCCGCGGCGGAGGCGCGTGCCGCGTTCGGCAACGACACGCTTTACATGGAACGATACGTCGGGAATGCCCGCCACATCGAGGTACAGATCCTCGGCGACCTACATGGCAACGTGATCCATCTCGGCGAGCGCGACTGCTCGCTGCAACGGCGCCATCAGAAGATCGTCGAAGAAGCGCCCGCCTATGCGCTGTCTCCGGAAGTCCGCGGCAAGATCTGTCATGCCGCTGCAACGCTGGCGCGCACCATCGGCTACCGCAGCGCCGGCACGATCGAGTTTATTTATGACAATGATACGGCGGATTTTTATTTTCTCGAGATGAACACGCGCATCCAGGTCGAACATCCGGTGACCGAGATGATCACCGGAGTTGATGTGGTCGCTCAACAGCTCCTGATCGCGCGCGGCGAGCCATTGCCCTTTAAGCAATCGGATATCAAATTTGCCGGGCACGCTATCGAATGCCGCATCACGGCCGAGTCACCGCAACATGGCTTTCGCCCTTGCCCTGGACTGATTTCGACCTGGCAACCGCCGCAAGGGCCAGGGATCAGGCTCGATACCCACTGCTACGCCGGTTATTTCGTGCCGCCTTATTACGATTCCTTGCTGGCCAAATTGATCGTTCACGCAAGCACGAGGGACCAGGCCGCCGATGAAACCAAGCGCGCTTTGCATGAATTTCAGGTCAGCGGCATCGACACGCTCATCCCGTTTTTAGAATCTGTGGTTGGCGATAGCGATTACCGTCTCGGCAAGGTCAACACGCGTTGGCTCGAAAAGAAGCTGGAAGAGTACTCCGCCGCACCAACGCCTTGATCTTGCCTTTGGCCAAGCATACTTTGCGACCTCTGCATTGCTATGCATATAAATTCACGCGGCTTGCGCAAATTTTTTGAACCAGGTCCGTCGTTGCGCTCCGTCATTCCGGCGAAAGCCGGAATCCAGGTTGGGTGGTGGTGCGGGAGACCGGTTCGGCATACGCTTTTACCAGTGAAGGAGGCGGGGGTGGATACCGGCTTCCGCCGGTATGACGGAAAATGAACCGGCTTTTCAGGTTTGGTTGCGGCTTTGCCGCGCTAGGTTCTCTGCGGTTAAATAATCCGAAAGGTCGACCATGAGCGAAGTGAAATTTGTCGACACGACTCTGCGCGACGGCCAGGCGAGCCTCTGGGCCGAGAACATGCGCACCGGCATGATGCTGGCCGTGGCCGATCGGATCGACAACGCCGGCTTTCAAGCGATCGAGCTGATCGCTTCCAGCCACATCAAGAAGTGCGTCAGGGAGCTCCGCGAAGATCCCTTCGAGCGCATGCGCCTGGTCGCAAAGAAAATTACCAGGACGCCGCTCCGCGCTATCGGCTCCGAGCGCCTCAGCGCCTTTGAGCTCACTCCCGACGCGGTAAATGATCTATGGTTCGAACGCATGGTCGCCAACGGCATCAAACAACTGCGGATCTCGAATCCATCCAATGATCCGGCCGGTTGGAAAAAATCAGTCACCCGAGCGAAGCGCAACGGTCTGCTCACGGTCCTCAATCTAATCTTCTCTGTGTCGCCGAAGCACACCGATGAATACTACGCGCGCAAGGCGCGCGAAGCTGCGGCGCTCAAACCGGATTTCATTTGTCTTAAAGATCCGGGCGGCTTGCTCACGCCGGAACGAACTGTTGCCCTAATCAAAGTGATGCAACGCGAGGCGCCGACATTTCCGCTCGAGCTTCACGTCCATTGCACTACCGGTCTCGGCCCTCTCTGCGCGCTCGAGGCGATCAAACTAGGCGTCGAGCTCATTGATACCTCGGTGCCACCGCTGGCGAATGCATCGTCCAATCCATCCGTGTTCAATGTCGCGCAAAATTCTCGCGCCTTGGGCTATTCGCCGGTCATCGATGAACAAGCGCTCAAGTCCGTCGATAAAGACCTCACGTTTTTCGCAAAACGCGAGAACATGCCGATGGGCGCTCCGGTGGAATACGACTACAGCCAGTATGTCCACCAAGTTCCCGGCGGCATGATCTCTAATCTGCACTTCCAGCTTAAGAACCTGGGCTTGCCGCATCGTTTGCCCGAAGTCCTGGAAGAATGCGTGCAAGTCCGCGAAGACTTAGGCTATCCAATCATGGTTACGCCCCTATCTCAGTTCGTTGGCAGCCAAGCGGCGATCAACGTGATCAAGGGGGAGCGCTATGGTCAAGTGACGGATCAAGTGATCCAGTATGCTGCTGGATTTTGGGGCAAAGAGGCCGCGGCCGAAGTCGAGCGAGGCGTGAAAACGAAAATACTCGACCGACCGCGCGCCAAGGAGTTCGCCAAGTGGCACCCGCCTCAGCCGACCATACAAGAGCTGCGCACGAAATTAGGCGGCCCAAGTCTCAGCGATGATGAATTGTTAATGCGCTACGTCGTCGGTAACGAGGATGTCGCTGCCATGCGCGCGGCCGGCGCGCCGAGGCAGTACAGCGATACGCGGAACCCGCTGCTCACTTTGTTGCGAGAGTTGACCCAACGGAAAGACTGTAGTCAGATCCATGTGCGCAAGGACGGATTTTCCTTAGCACTAGAAAAACGCAATAGTTCCCCGGACTGATCAAGACGTATCGCGAATTACGCGTCGCGCATCGCTGTTGTTGGTGTCATCCTGAGCATCGCGAAGGATCTCGTCTTAAATTCATTCCGATGAGATGCTTCGCCCCATGGGCTCAGCATGACACACGATGAATTTTCTACAGTTCGATGATTCCGCTACTGCTGAAACGTCTGCTTCACGGCATCATTGTTCTTTGGATTGTCGCCACGCTGACATTTCTGCTATTGCGCCTCGCACCCGGCGGTCCATTCGACAGCGATCGAAAGCTGCCGCCGGAAGTGATCGCCAATCTCGAAGCCAAATACCATCTTGACGAGCCTGTCTGGCAACAGTACTTCCGCTACCTAGTGGGAATCGCCCAGGGCGACTTCGGCCCTTCGTACAAATATCTCGATCGCGGGGTCACTCAGATCATCGCCGACACTCTGCCGACATCGGCTTTGCTCGGTGGGCTGGCCGTTCTTTTCGCCCTATTGATCTCGTTCCCGACGGGCTTGCTCGCGGCCTATTACCGGAACTCCGCCATCGACCGTTTTTGTATGTTGCTCGCGACGCTTGGCATCTCACTGCCGAATTTCATTCTGGGTGCACTACTCATTTGGGCCATCGCGCTAAAGCTCGGTTGGCTTTACGCCGCGCGCTGGGATCAGTGGAGTAGCGCCATCCTGCCGATGATGACTCTCGGCGCCGCGCCGGCGGCCTATCTTGCCGCTTTACTGCGCTCCACTCTCATCGATACCTTCGGTGAAGATTTCGTCCGCACGGCGCGCGCCAAAGGACTTAAAGAGTCGACTGTGGTCGTGAAACACGCTCTATGCCATTCCTTGATTCCGGTTCTGACCGTCATGGGGCCTCTCGTAGCGGCGCTCCTCACCGGATCATTCGTTGTGGAGTTTGTCTTCGCAATTCCCGGCATGGGACGGTTCTTCATCACTGCGGTCACAGATCGCGACTATCCCCTGATCATGGGCGTGACGCTGGTTTACACGGCAATCCTGGTCTCGGCTAATTTTCTCGTCGACATTTTATATGGCTATGTCGATCCGCGAATCAGAACTCACTGAGCTTGTTGTGGCATGAAAGCTGATCCGAATACTCAGCCAAGCCACGTAAGCCCATTGCTTGGCGCCAGCACGACGTTTGTCGCGATCGTATTGCTCTCGGCGTTTCTCGCGCCGTGGATTTCCCCTTACGGAGTCGGCGGGCTTGAAGAGAGAATTTTATTGGAATCGCCCAGCCGGGCTCACTGGATGGGCACCGACGGTCTTGGACGTGATTTATTGACGCGCGTCCTCTATGGAGCGCGCGTGTCCATGACGGTCGGTCTGGGAACCGCCCTGATTGCGTTGGTGATCGGAACGGCCTACGGCCTCATCGCCGGGTTCAAGGGCGGCAACTGGGATCATTTTATGATGCGCGTCGTCGATATTTTTTACGGACTGCCTGACATGCTGATATTCATTCTGCTTTCACTCGTATTCGGTAGAAACATCGGCGGTCTCTTGGTGGCTCTAGGGCTGGTTACCTGGGTGCGCTTCGCCCGAGTCGCGCGCGGACAAGTGCTTCAGGCAAAAGAATTTCTGTTCGTCGAAAGCGCGACGGCCCTTGGCGCCTCGCGCCGGAGAATCCTCCTGTTTCACATCCTACCGAACATCGTCGGCCCGATCATCGTCACGCTCACGTTTAGCATACCTTCCGCCATCCTGGCCGAATCGACGCTGAGTTTCATCGGCATCGGCATCAACGATCCCTATAGTTCGTGGGGCACCAGCTGGGGCACGCTGGCGCAAGACGGCTACCGCGCCATGCGCAGTTATCCGCACGTGCTCGCCTTTCCGGCGGGAGCGATATTTTTTACGATTCTTGCTTTCAATACTTTAGGCAACGGGTTGCGCGATATTTGGGATCCTAAACAAAGGTAAGCGCGTGTCTTGTAGGTATTGCGTCGGCGGCGTTCGTAAGAATTCGCCTGCTCCGGCTAACCGATTGTGAACGTTTCGACGCCTTCAGTTTCTTTGCCACTGAGTGAGAATGACATCTCACTTCAACGATTTTGTTGAATTGGACATGGATTTGCGCGACCGATTCCCGCACCAAATGTTTGACTTAGCGAAGCAATCCCGTTATTAAATACAGGTTCCTCTCGCCAGCGAGCCGTTAGCTCAGGCGGTAGAGCATCTGCCTTTTAAGCAGAGGGTCGCTGGTTCGAATCCAGCACGGCTCACCAGTACGTCCCCGTCGTCTAGCTCGGCCCAGGACACCGGCCTTTCACGCCGATAACACGGGTTCAAATCCCGTCGGGGACGCCAAACTATTCACGAAGTTGGAAAACTATTCCCGCCTAATCTCCTACGCTTCCTTGTCATCCCGCACCCCGGCAAAACTCGAATGTCTCAAATGCCCGTCAGGCGTCCACTCCGTGAACTCAACCTGAGCCACAAGCTGCGGCTTCAGCCAGCGGCACTCTTTCATCTCTTCCGCTGTGAGCGCCCATATGGTCCGCCGTTTCTCCGGTAGGTTGGTGAAGGGACACTTCTTAGTCTCGAAGCCCGCGAACCTCTGGAAAACCTCTCGGCGAATCTTGGGCACAAACCCGTTTCGGACCTTGGCCACGAATTTAAGATCGTTACCGTCATAGCAACCGACGATTAGCGCGTCGAACGGATTGCCCGACGTATAGCCGCCGATGACGAACTCCTGCGAGCGGTTGATCTTGTACTTGAGCCAGGCTCCGCTGCGTCGGCCCGGCTCGTAGCACGAGCCTTTGCGCTTGGCGATAATGCCTTCAAGCTCTAACTCTTTCGCTGCGCGGATGAGATCAGCAGGCTTGGTGTCGAAGGGTGTAGAGTGAAGCACCGGATATTCGACCTTAGCTAATGCCTCGGCCAATAATTCCCGCCGCGCTTCCAGCGGCAAGCGGAGCACATTGCGCCCCCGATGAACCAGCACGTCGAAGGCATAGAATTGGAGGTGCGCTGTAGAGCGGTTGTGCTGCAAGGCATTAAACGAGACTCGTCCGGTCTGGTCGATTGCGACCACTTCGCCGTCTATTAGGGTATCAGGCGGGAGCTTCTCGCACGCACGGGCAATCTCCGGGAACCGGGTCGTGAAGCTGTTGCCTCGCCGCGACCAGAGTACAACGTCCCCACTGCGGTTGGCCGCAAGACAGCGGTACCCGTCGAGCTTCGCCTCATACGTCCAAAGGCCACCGTCCGGCAGCTCCCGAATCGCTTCGGCGTACATCGGCTCGATGAAGCGCGGCTGGACGCGCTCCGCTATGGCAAGTTCTTTTGTCAGCATGGAAAAACAAATCAGATTACCGGGTAGAAATCGCTGGCGCAAGTCTAATAGGATTGTGGATTGACGCCGCCCGCTTAAAGTGATTAATCTTTCCCGTCGCCAACGTCCCCTTTTCGAGAGCGATGCGTCTCTATGGCTATTTCGATTGTCATTTGCGGAGGAGGCCATGACTACCGAAACCGCATACGGCATACTTGCCGTGATTTTAGTGCTCTTCCTAGCTGCGGCTACGGCCAAGGCTGCGAGCGACAAAGGTTGTAGCGCGACGCTTTGGTTTATTGCTGGGGTTCTACTGCCAGGCCTCGCGTTGGTCGTGGCGCTTTTTCTAGATGAGCGATTGGTTAAAGAGTGCCCGAGGTGCGTGCGCCGGATCAGCCGCGACGCTCGCATCTGTAGCTATTGCGGGCACGACTTCACCGCTCGTGGCAACTTCCGCGTGGGTAATTTCGGTCACTAGCTCCGGTTCGTGTAAGCTGAAGGCGAGATCGTTGATCCTGGGGCAATCGCGGAAGCCCTTTGTTCGCTAGAGCTGTGGCGGGGTTCGTGAGTCGAGGAAAAGAACAGCTCGTCGTTATTCGACCATATCGCGGCGGTTTAGTGCTTCATGGAGTGTACCCAGACGTGTGGCAGTTTGGCTATTCTCCAGAATCCGTAGCCACATTCTTTACATCGGAACCGCCGCAGGTGAACAAGTTTCAATGCTGCCTGTATCCTCGGAAACCGATGAGATCGCCTCAGATCACCGCTGTCGCATCGCGGACATATCAGCACCTTTTGATTTTTCGCCATAATGAGCCGCATTTTGCATGCGAAAAGGAAACGAAATGTTCTCGCTTTTGGTTGAACCCGGAACCGTTCCGGTTTTTCCGGGAATTGATGGATAAGAAGGGGGACAATTAGGGAAAGCGTCTTTCATCCTCCAGCAGTTTTGATATATCAATTACTTCAAACTCTTCAGCGTCATCGGCATTTTTAGTCGATTGAAGTTCAAATCCCGTCGGGGACGCCAAATTTTTCAATCGGGCTGTGAATGCTCTGATCTATTCGTCGTGCGGAACGGGGTTTGAGAATGATGTCGGCACAAGAAGAACCTGGTCATCATTTTCTAGCTTAAACTTCCTACCTGTTTTTAAGCATAGAGCACTGTGCCCCCGAATGGCCAAGACCTGTGGTGGTATGGTACGTCCAGTAAAGTACTCGGCAAGACTTTGCTTGCGGTCTGGACCATAGTCGAGGTGGACCTTCATGAGAATGGGATGCTCGTTGCCACAATCAACGCATTGGACGAAGACTTCGTATGCCGGCATAAGCTGTTTCTATCACTGTGACGATCAAAGTCAAAACTTAAATTAATCCCCGAAAAACCAACGCTGACGTAACCGGCATATTCTTTTGGGTGCCGAATCGAAGTTGTTCACATCCGCCGATCCCTAATCATAGGCATCGCAGGGTCCGTAAAAATCGATAACCTCACGTTCCGTTGGCATGATGGGATCGCCAGCGGTCTCGACCTTCATGTGACAGTAATTATTACCCGCATATCTCCTGTATAGTACGCGGTCCGAAGCCGCTGTACATCCAGCGAGGGAGGCGCATAAGATGATCAGCGACACCATTAATAATCCCGTATGTTTCATCTTGGAATCTCCTTTCGTGGAGCAACACCTTTTACTGCTACCTCGGTGCAAGTGATGTGCCATGGATAAAGAAGATAAATACTTCATACTATCCATCGATCATAGGCGGTTGGACTAAGATAATCTTGCATTGTGTTCGAAATAACCGACAACAGTACCCGCGCTTGGGTGCTTATAACCAAAGTAGAGTCAGTCGAACATTTAGAATCTGGACAGCGCTATCTCTTCTTGACTTGGCGGGTCCGAACAGTGGGGGTCGACGCGGTCTGATTTCTCTTGAACGATTAGACGTGCGAAAAAAATAATTAAATGTCTGACACTCTCGTTCACACCAAAAAACGGCGCATGCAGGAAACTCGGTTCAGGAAGACAAAGACAATCTGAGGAAACGCAAGAAGGCGTCAGTGCGGTCCACTGCGATTTTCTTTGTTGCAAACCTGACGACCTAGCGCCGGCCCGTAAGAATGTTAATGGGGTTTGAAATTCGAGTTCGTCTCTTGTACATATGCACGCAAGTTTCACGAATAAAACTAATCGTCAGGTTTTCAGTCTGTACATCTCCAGCCCTAGTTTGGTACTGAATCTCGACAGCCGCTTCTGACGAGGAGCTATTGTCTACTCGTCGCAAGTACCCACGCTTATGATCAAGGTATTCCCCTACTGCGCGAAGCACTTCAGGAACACTGTCGAACCTGACGTCCGTAGTTGACTGACCGCGACGCGCTTGACCTTCACGATCAAGAATTTCTATGTTTTGAACCGAAAAGTTTAATTTGATCAGAGCTGTATAGGGTGGATTCGGATCTCCGGCTACCACGCGAAATTCATTGGCGAAGCTGCTTAACTCGAACACTTCGATTTCATGGGTTTGCAGCGCTTGACCGATGCAGCGAAAGGCGCCCGCATAATTGGGAAGATATAGCATATAACCGTCCCCGAGATCGCCTCCGGTAAGACTACCTAACAGAAATGTGCGTCGCAAGTATGGTAAGATTTGGCAACCGAACGCTCTCATGGGATCGACGGCGTCTCACTTGTCGGCGGCGTCAGTGAAGGAGTCAACAAATGGCGGAAGCAGCATCAAAATACAAAGGCAAACAAGTTGAAGTCGAAATATTGACTGACACTTACAAAATTCGTGGGACGCTGTTCGTCCCTTTGGCGGGTAAGGACGGATATAGCGCGCGGCTGTCGGACTTTCTAAACAACCCGGAAAAAACTTTTCTGGCGCTGACAAACGTCAATGTGGAAGCATTACCCGACCCCGATATGAAATGGGATGCGCCGTTCCTCGCTGTCAATAAAAGTCTGGTGACGATCGTTAGAGCGATCAAAGAATAAGTCTTTGGATCTTGAAGATTCTGTCGACCGCGCCGACGATTATTAGCGGCCCATAGTTTGACCGGATGGAATGAACGACTTATAAGAGTTTGTGTGTCAGCGTGAACGATGGTTTACTTCTCTCTAATTGTTGCAGTGCTGTTTCTGACTTCCTGCTCTATGGAGCCGCAAACTCACCCTCTTAACACTGCACCCATACCATCTAACGTTCGGTACTTGGAGCAGTGTTCGACGCTTGGCTCTATGTTATGCGGCACTGTATCGACGTTTTCCGGTGAAGCTGCTGTCGAGCGCCGTTCAGCCTGTATCGCCTATGTAGAGATTAGTGGAAGACGCGTTGAGCAATGCGGCTCCCTTCCCGCTTCGCAGCCGTAAGTCGGTGGGAATGGTGATGGACATTCCTGATTCAGTGCGTTAGACGGTAAGTCATGTCGGCCGATGAATTTATCGATGAGCTTTGGGGTTATGCCGCGGAAGTTCCTATGGAGCAGCACCCATGGTTTGACGGCATAATTAAACATCGCTGGAGCCGGGAACAGATTATTCTCGGCGAAGTGCAACATTATTTGCGCGTCCGCACCAATCCGATTTTCTTCGGCTATATGGCGATCAACGCGGTCTCGGCCAAGGAATACGCGGTCATGGCGACGGTTCTCGAAAACTTCATGGAGGAGCTCGGCGGCAAACACACGCATGTCGATATTATGCTTCAATTTCTCGAAGAAGGCGGTATCTCACGCGCGGAAGCCGACACGGCCGAGCCCGCTCCGGGGACGCTAGCGGCAATCGAGATGATCATCGGCTGCTGCCAGCGCCGCTCCGCTCTCGAAGGCGTCGCGATGCTCGCCTTCGTCGAAAGCCAACTCGGCGGCGCTGGAAAGATTTCAGAGAAGGTTTATCGCGAGCTTACCGGTTACTATGGCTTCTCGCCGCGCGCTGCGGCAACCTATGAGCTGCACGCCGCGCAAGATGAAGGTCACGGCAGCCGCCAGATCGACGCAATTCGCTTGTTAGCTACCGATGATGCGACACAGGAAAAAGTCCGCGCCGCGGTGAAGCTCGGCTTGACCGCGTTTACGTTGGAATGGGACGGCCACGTCCAAGCAATGACCGGGAAGCGGGAGTTTTGGGGCGGGGTGGCGCACGTGAATTTGCGGCAGCCAAAAGTGAGGTTGCAGCCCGGTCGGTAATTGCTCGAATTTCGCCCTCACCCTTCCCTCTTCCACTTCGAGGCTGTGTCGCATTGTCATCCTGAGGCGAAGCCGAAGGATCTCGCCTTTTACAACCTATGGATAAGTCGAGATTCTTCACTTCGTTCAGAATGACATCCTCGCTAATTTCGCGATTGCGACACAGTCTCTTCGCGGGAGAGGGTGCAATCGATTAGGAACCCGTAAAACTCGAAATCCGCGACTCGAAACTATTTCTCAGATCGGCCAATCCTTCGGCAAATCTTTCCGTAGCTTTTTGTACTCCGGGTCGTCGCTATGCTGGGCGCGCAAACGCTTGAGCGCGGCAACAATTTCTTGCTGGCTGATCTTAAGCGAATTGGAGACCATACCCGTGGTCTCTTCGAAGCCGACGCCTCAATTGCTGCGTCAGCCACACATGCGCTTCAAGATGTAAAGATCTTTTTCCTTGTCGGCCATTTTGATTCCTTGGAAGTCCTGGACGCTTAGGAAGCTACTCCTGAGAATCCCACTCTCTGCGTGGTGATCAATTCTGTGGCGGTCTCCGGCCTTCCGTCGACGGTCACCATCACCCGCAGCCGCACAAAGATTCGCCACTGTTCGCCTAACCACTCTACAGACAAGATAACAAATGCATTTTCAGTAACCAGACCGGCCGGCTCATCGCATTTGACCAAGATGTTGAGTTCAGTCTTATTTCCTGGTGCCAACTCGATGGCGGGATCGAAGCGCCGCTCCGCGGATTTGAATTGGCCGTGCGGCAATCGCACTGCCGATACATAAATTGGATGCTCACCTAAGTTCTCGATTCTCCACCCGATACTCCAACCCTCCAGCACTCCAACCCGATCTGCGGATACCTGAGTCAGAACCATCTGCGGCGAGTTCTCTCGACCCGATTGAGCGTCACCCATGGCTATTTAAGCCGGCCTTCCGCGCGCAGCTCTTGCTGAGCAGCTTTCAGCAGCCTATCGTTTATCACGCGATCCAGGGTAAATTTGCCATCGATCAATCCGCTGCGCTTATCCTCATCGAGCATGAACTGAAAGCCGGAAACGTTAGGAGTCAGATCCGACGTGAACGCCGGCGCGTACAGGTCGTAAGCCTGATTGACGATGTCCGACTCACCCTGAAGGCCTCCCTCATAACCCGCCTTGATGGCATCGGATTTATTCGTCTTGGCGAGCTGGATGCCAAGGATCAACGCCTTGAGAAAGCGCTTGCTGGTCTCGGGGAGTTTCTCCAAGGTCTCATTGCGTGCAACGACGATGCTTTGCGGAATATTCAAGCTGTCGCTCATGTTCGCGATCATCGGAAAACCGAGCCGCACCAACCTCACGGTATCTTCCGGCGAAAAAGGCGCAGCGGCTACGATGCCCTTTTCCAGCGCGCTCACGCGCATGTTGCTACCGCCGACGGCGCGCAGCAGCACGTCCTTGTCCGGATCGATGCCTTTTCGGCGCAGGAAAGTTCGCATCGCAAAGTCGGAGAATGCGCCAGCGCCGGTGACGCCGATGATCTTTCCTTTCAAATCCTCCAGGCTGCGCGTGGATTTGCTGCCGATTAGTTGAAACGTGGTCACGTTCGAGATCGAACCGATTATCACGACGTCCAGGCCGCGCGACCGGCTGCGCATGATCGCCTGCGCGCCGCCGATCTCGGCAAAATCAACCTCACCGGACGAAAGCGCTGCGAGCGCCATCGGACCGCCGCGAACGAAGATCGGCTGGATCTCCAACCCTTGAGCTTTAAAAAAGCCACGCGCCAGCGCGACCCGAAAAGGCAGCTCGCTGTTCCATGCCAAACCGGTAAAGACGACTCTCAAACTTTTTTTCTCTTGGGCCTGTGAGGAGAGCGGGAATAAGACCAAGAGGACATATAGGACCGATAACCACAACCGAATAGCGGAAGTACAGGTCACCACTCACCCCTCATTGCCGGAGCTTCCCTTCGGCGCGTAGTTCCTGCTGGGCGATCTTGAGTATCCGGTCGTTGATCACTCGATCCACTGTAAAGTTCTTGTCGACGAGTCCAGCGCGGATGTCTTCGTCGAGCATTTGTTGGATACCAGGCACCGCGATGGACAGATCACTGGTCAGCCCGGATGAATAGAGATCCCAGGCCGCACTGACAATATCGGGCTCGCCCTGCAACCCGGCATCGTACCCTGCTTTGATCGCTTCTTTCTTATTGAACTTGGCGAGCTGTATGCCCTGGATGTAAGCCTTGAGCATCCGTTTGCTGGTTTCAGGATATTTCTCCAGAACTTCATTGCGCGTAACGATGATATTCTGCGGGATACCCAACGACTCGTTCATATTGCTGATCACCGAATAACCTGCCCGTATCAATCGTACTGCGTCTTCCGTCGAAAACGGCGCCGCGGCGATGATCCCTTTCTCGATGGCCGCCGCTCGTAAAACCGTTCCGCCGATGGCGCGCAACACGACGTCCTTATCGGGGTTGAGATTGTGCTTCTTGAGAAAGGCTTTGACCGCAAACTCCGAATACGTTCCAGCTCCGGTAATGCCAATCGGCTTGCCTTTCAATTCCTCGACAGTGCGTGTCTGTTTGTTGCCGAGAAGTATGTAATTGGTCGTGCTTGAGATACAGCCGATAATCGACAAATCCAAACCGCGGGCCTTAGCGCGAAATATCGCTTGGGCTCCGCCGATACTGGCGAAGTCGACTTCGCCGGAAACCAGCGCGGCGATCGCCGCCGGCCCGCCGCGAATCAGAATTGGCTCAACCTGCAGTCCTTGAGACTTGAAGTAGCCACGAGCGAGAGCAGCCCGAAAGGGAATCTCGCTATTCCACGCCAGGCTGACGAAAACCATGCGGACGTTCTTCTTCTCCTGCGCGAACAAAGGTGCAGCGGCGTAGATCATTAAGAAGAGAATGGATGCAATTATGCGCGCGCGCTTTAGATTTTCCATTACTCCATCACTCCAGCACTCCAATACTCCGTTCTTTCTCATCTCTTCGCATACACCATCGTTTTACCATTCTTATCAAAGGTAAAAACCTCGTACGGCTCAGGCTTGCCTCCTTCCATCCCCGGCGATCCGACGGGCATGCCTGGCACTGCTAGTCCAACGACCGGCGGTTTTTCCTTCAACAAGCGGTAAATCAAGTCGGCGGGCACATGTCCTTCTATGACGTAGCCCTCGATCAATGCTGTATGACAGGCGGCAAGCCGCTCTGGAACGCCGTATTTCCGTTTGATGTCGGTGAAGCCTTTGCCGAAGACTTCCTTCAGTTCAACCTTGAACCCGTTCTGTTGTAGGTGACCCACCCACTTCGTGCAGCAATCTCACGTCGGGGTTTTGTAGACAACGATCGACGGCGCCGAAGGTTTTGTTTGTGCGTAAACCACGCCAAACGAAAGAAGTTGGACCGCGTAAAGGAGAGCAATAAAGAACGTGGAAATGTTTGATTTCATCGGCGCTCCCATAGAACGACTCGTGGCGAGCGCTACTCTAACAAATCAGCCAATCTCAGGGAAGGCGCCAGAGCGGTGGTAGACGCGGCAGCAGTAGAAGTTATGTTGTTTCTTTCCTTCTCTCCCGCTCTTGAGACTGTGTTGCAATCGGCAAATCAACCGCGTGTCATGTTGAGCGAAGCGAAACATCTCGCATTTCGAGTAGATTAGAACATCGAGATCCTTCGGCTTCACCTCAGGATGACATTACGACACAGTCTTCTTTCACGGGAAGGGTTTTCATTTCGGCGGCGCATAGAGCTGCAAGAGATTCCCTTCCGTATCGAAGAAGTAAAAGCCGCTCCCGCTGGCGCGGTCGACGCTCGCCACGGAATGGACCTTCACTCCCCAGTCTTTCATCTTTGCCTTGGCAACCTCAAAATCCTGCCGGCTCACGCTGAAAGCTTGGTGTGTCGCGCCGTCTCTTTCGACACCATCCCCTGCGAGCGGTTTGGGTCGCTTGAAGAGCACGACCATGCTGTCACCGGAGCGAAGGTCCGCGCGCAAAAGCTTATCGCCCATGTCATCCGTGCCGGTCTTTGCGACGGTCATGCCCAACACGTCGGTGTAAAACTTCACCGCTCGGTCCATATCTTCTACCGGGATCCCGATATGATAAATGCCCGTCGTTTTAATCATTGGATCACTCCTTATCTGGCGGCCGTGCTCCCACCCAGCCGTGATCGGTTATGTCGACGACAGTGCCGTCCGGGCCCAGCCATTTCTCCTCGAAAAAGCCCGTCGTTGTCGTGGCATGGTCGCGGTTATCGATAAATTGGCCGCCGGCTTCACGAAGCTGCCGCCTCGTTTGCTCTAGATCCTCGGCCCAAAAACCAAAATGACTGATGCCAAGGGCCGACGAGCCACCATACTTCTCAGCCAACTCGGGGGTTCTGTAGCGCAGGATCGCCACATTGAGGGTGCCGTCGCTCAAGTATATTCCCTCCGCAAGCGGCGAGTTGGTTCGCCCCTTCTCGACCATATCAAAAGCCTTCTTGTAAAAAGCCGCGGTCGCCTCCGGGTCGGCAGTGTGCAGCGCTAAATGTCTGAGCTTGGGCATGATTGGTAGCCTCCTTTCAGTTGGGTAGTCAACTCTGAACACTCTACTAACTACGGGTGATTGAAGCTAGTCGAAATCGATGGCGGGCGTCAAGGACGGCGTGCGCGTGGCTTCGACAAAGAATTGAAGCTGGAGAGCGCCAAACTATCTTGACAAAGTACAGGCAAAATCTGATAGGTTGCGTCTACGAAAAAAAAAGTGTTTAGGTCGCTTAGGAGCCAAAAAAATGAACGGAACTGGCAATAGACGCCTCAAACTCGGCATCGCCGGCATTGGCGTCGGCGCGTCGGAAATATTACCGGCGATGGAGCAAATACCGGAATTTGAGCTGGTCGCCGCCGCCGACGTCAATCCCCGCGTGTTGGAAACTTTCCGCCAACGGTATGGCGCCAAGACCTACGACAGCGTCGAAAAAATGTGTGCCGATCCCGATGTCGAAGCGGTCTGGGTTTCCACACCCAACAGGTTTCACGCACCGCACACGGTCATCGCCGCCAACGCCGGTAAGCATGTGGTTGTCGAGAAGCCGATGGCGATTTCGCTGCAGGAAGCGGAGCAGATGATCGAGGCTTCGATTAAGAACAAAATCAAACTGCTGTGCGGCCACACGCAGAGCTTCGGTCCGCATATTCGCACCATGCGCAAGCTCATTCGCTCAGGCGAATTGGGCAAGCTCTGCGCGCTTCACGTTTGGGCGTACACGGACTGGATGTTGCGTCCACGCACCGCCGAAGAATTGGACATCAATCAGGGCGGCGGCGTGCCTTACCGCCAAGGCCCGCACCAGATCGACACGCTTCGCTTACTTGGTGGCGGTTTAGTGCGCAGCGTGCGCGGGTCCACCGGCGGCTGGTTCAAGGGACGTCCCATTCCCGGCTACTATTCGGGTTTCATGGAATTCGAAGACGGCACGCCGGCGACTCTCATGCATAATGGCTACGGATATTTTTTGGCCTCCGAGTTAGTGCCGTGGGGCGGACAGAATAGCCGTTACAGTGAAACCGAGCGTGGAGAAATCCGGAAGTCACTATTGGACGGGACGCGCAACGAAAATGCCGACAAGGACGCGATGCGCATCGGCGGCGCCAACGAAAGAGAAGTTCGCGACCGAAGCAAAGTAAAACCGTGGCTCCCCAACGATCTTGGCATCCTCGTCGTGACCTGCGAGAAAGGTGACATTCGCCAGTCCCAGTATGGGCTATTCGTTCACAGCGACGACGGCACCAAAGATGTGCCGCTGGTCGGCGGCGGCGGACCGTCACGCCGCGGCGAGCTGATGGAGCTTTACAACGCTGTCGTCCTCGACAAACCGATTCGCCACACCGGCCCGTGGGGCATGGCGACATTGGAAGTCTGCTTGGCGCTGATGCAGTCGGCGAAGGAACGACGAGAAATTTTCTTGAGTCACCAGGTTCCTGCGCCGGAGGAGGATTAAGTCTTTACGGGCGGCGTCATGGCTTGGCAGAAATAGCAACGAAGATGAGTCAGAGCAGCCGTTCCGTCATTCCGGCGGAGGCCGGAATCCATTCTTTTTGCCTTCAGCTCACAAGCGAAGAACGGATGCCGGCCGGAGTCCATCCTGAGCATGGCCGAAGGGCCGGCATGACGAAGCACCACAGCGAGATGTTTGTGAAATTATATAACCAATTCACAGCACAAAATTAGGAGGCAATATGCACAACGGACAAAAAGTCGTCGACGTTCACGGTCACATGACAACACCGGCGCCGTTTCGTCAATTCCTGGCCGAAACGGTCGCCCAAAATACGCCAGGTCGCAAGCTCGATATGACCGACGAGCAACTGGAAAATGCCCAACAGCGCCATCTCAAGTTCATGGACGACCGTAATATCGATATTCAGCTCATTGGACCACGACCCATCGCCATGTGGCATTGGATGCGCCCGTTCCTGCAGGACTTCTGGGCCGTCACCGTGAACAACGTCATCGCGCGCATCGTAAAACTTCACCCGGATCGCTTTCGCGGCATGGCGCAGCTGCCGCAGTCGAAGGAAAAAGACAGTCGTAATTGCGTTGCCGAGTTGGAACGGTGCGTTAAGGAATTGGGCTTTGTCGGCGCTTATCTGAACCCCGACCCCGCGGGCGACAAACAGGCGCCGGGAGTCCATGAAGAGTATTGGCACCCGCTCTATGAAAAGGCGGTGGCGTTGGATGTGCCGCTGATGATCCACCCGTCGATCACGTACGACCGCCGCTTGGAAATCATCCCGGCGAATTATCAAATGAATAATTATTTGGAAGAGTTCGTCGCCATGCAGCTCTACTCACACAGCAAAATCTTCGAAACTTTTCCCAAGCTAAAAATCGTTATTTGCCACTGCGGCGGCGGTCTCAACCGTTTCATCCCCACCGACCACCATGTGGGCCAGAAAGATCTAAAAAACAATCTATTCTATGATGCCTGCTGCTACGACGTTCACTACCTCGAAGCCGCCATCAAACAGCGCGGCGTCGATCAGATGCTCTTCGGCAGCGAATCCCCCGGTTCGGGCGGCGCCGTTCGTCCAGAAACCGGCAAACCGTCGGACGATTTGGTTCCCGTGATCGACAGCCTGGCGTTCCTGAGCGCGGAAGATAAACTGAAAATCTTCCAGAAAAATCCGTTGAGGGTGTTTACAAAGGTGAAGATCTAGGATGACCAGGATGACTTTTTAATTCGATTTATGATAAACATCCGGTTCTCTCAAGATTGGCGAGATTTTGAATGAGTATCGATGGATGATAATTCATTTTCACAACAACTAAGGAGCACGATCATGAAGGACCGGCTAAAATTCATTTTTTTGGTTTGCTTGGCGCTGGCCATGGGACTCTCGTCATGTAAAGAGAATCCTCCGCCGCAACCGAAAGCGGAAGCAAAGAAAGCGCCGGAAGCGGAGCCAGAGCCGGCCGTCGTCGGACGTTTAACGTTCATGGAAAAGAACGTTTTCCGTTATCTTCGGGATGCCAAGGACTGGGCCTTGGCTATGGTCGATGTCCCGGTGGGCGATGGCGATATCCTGTACTCCGATGTTCAAGGTCGCTCCGAGCTAACTTTTCCGAACGACACCAAGCTCCGCCTCAATGATAAGACCAAGATTCAACTCGACGGAATCAACGGAAACCTGACCTCGCTCTTCGTCAATTCCGGTGTGGCCAGGATCCAAAATCGCAGCGCGGATACCGTCGTAAAAGTCGACACACCTTATGGACAAGTATTATCCAAGCAGCCGAGCACATTCGACGTGTACGTCGGCGACTCTTCCGTGGCGGTGACTGCGATAAAAGACGCGGTCAGATTTGTCGATGCCAAGGGGAATAATTATGACGTTAAACCCGATTCGGATTCTTTGCTTGCGAACGACAGCGCGGTCGTTTCGTCGCGCCGATTCCTGGACTCGAAATGGGACAGTTGGAACAATGAGCGGGATAACGAATCGAAGCTGTCGGAGAACAATCCTTCACCGTATTTGCCTGCCCAATTGAGATCGGAGACCCAAGTCTTGGCGGATAACGGCAACTGGGAAGAATTATCTTATGGTGGTGAAACCGCCCATTACTGGACTCCGAGAAACGTCGCACCCGACTGGTCTCCATTTACCGTTGGTCAATGGACAAACTGGTCTGGCGAGCAATTGTGGGTGCCCTACGAGCGCTTTGGTTGGGTAACTCATCATCACGGCGGCTGGATTTTTCTCAATAACCATTGGTATTGGCGACCTCCGGTGGCGGGCAGATGGCGCTACGTGCCTTGGTATCCGGCGCGTGTCGCCTGGGTTCACAGTGGCCGCCATATCGGCTGGGTTCCGATATCGCCCTACGAAGCCTACTACGGCCGGCGCTATTGGGGCCCCCGGAGCGTGATCTACAATGAACACATCAGAAACGTCGATATCCGACGATACGTCAATATCAATCGCGTCGTGGTTGTCGAAAAAGATCGGCTTTACGGAGTCCATCGGCGATACGAGACCACCCGGGATGTAACCGTGATCAAAAACGTCGTGAACAACGGACGCGCCGCGCCCCTTGTGACGCGGGAGGTCGTGCAAGGGGCTGATTTGAAAATGGAGCACCACTTCGCCCGATCCGGCGATTTTTCTCGTAAGCCAAACGCCGATGCTGCAGTCGAGTTTGCGGCGCGGCGGCGCGGCGCCGGCGGCGGAACCGAAAACGCTCAAGCGGTCACTCCGGGAATCCAGAAGGCTAGCGCCAAGGCTCCTTTGGCCGGACCTGGCCAACCGCCGCCGATTGCCAAGCCGGGTGACGAGAACAAACGCAATCTGCCCGACACTCCGCGAGAGCTGCGCCACGAGCAACGGCAAGAAAAACGCTTGGAGGCAAACAAAGAGCGAAGCACTAAAGGGGCGTCGGGGCCACAACAGCTCCAACACCAGCAAAAGCAACAACAGGTGGCGGAGCGCCAGCAGCAACAACAGCAACCGCATCAGGACGCACAGCAGCAGCGGCGACAGCAGCAGTTTGAGCGCCAGCAGCAACAACAGTTAGCGCAGGAGCAACAACGAGCTCAGCGGCAGCAACAACAAGCCCAACGCCAACAACAGCTGCAGGCGCAACAGCAGCAACAACAATTGGTGCATCAGCAGCAAGCGGCGCAACGTCAGCAACAGCTACAGGCACAACAGCAGCAGCAACAACTGCAGCACCAACAGCAACAACAAGCGCAACCACGCCAAAGTCAAAAACAAGCGCATCAGAAACAACCGCAGCAGTAGCAAATTCGATTGGGGTCGAGGATCGAGAATGGAGGATTGAGGATCGCGATTCTCTATCCTCGATCATCCCTCCTCGACTCGTATTTGAACCTCGCAGGCGCGACATTAGAGAAACCGAGGTAGAGAACATCGATGGCATACAAATTCGTCGGCAAGCCGATTCCACGGCTTGAAGGAGCGGAGAAAGTTTCCGGCAAGCTGCATTACGCTGCGGATGTGGAGATCCCCGGCGCGCTCTGGGCAAAGATTCTGCGCAGCCCGATGCCACATGCGCGCATCGGAAAGATCGACACGTCGCAAGCTGCGCAGCTGCCCGGCGTGCACGCGGTCATCACGGGTACCGACATACCGCCGGTGATGGTGGGATTAAGGATGAAAGACATGCCGCTGCTCGCCCGCGAGCGGGTGCGCTTCGTTGGCGAACCCATTGCGGCAGTGGCAGCCGACAATGTGGAGATCGCCAATGAGGCGCTGAACTTGATCGATGTGCAGTACGAAGAACTTCCCTGTGTAACTGACCCACTGAAGGCGATCGAACCTGGCGCACCGGTGCTACACGATAATCCGGCCGGCTATAAGAACGCGCCCGAGCGCGCAACGGAACTACCCAACATTCAATCCTACGGCCAATGGAGCAACGGCGACGTCGAGGCAGGTTTCAAAAAGGCCGCGCGGATTTTCGAGCACACTTTTCGTACGCCGTTGGGTTTTCATGCCTACATCGAGCCGAACGCGTGTACCGTCAGAGTCAATGATGATGGTCAGATTGAAATCTGGGCGTCCAATAAAGCGCCCTTTACGCTCCGCGATCGCGTCGCGCGAGACCTCAATCTCGATGCGGCGAAAATCAAAGTGCACATTCTTCCCGTCGGCGGTGACTTCGGCGGCAAGACTTCCGTCGTCGAAGTGCCGGTCTGCTACTTTTTGGCCCAACGAACGGGCAAGGCCGTCAAGATGGTGCTCGACTACAGCGAAGAGCTGGCCGCGTGTTCGCACCGTCACCCTGCCGTAATCACACTACGCACGGGCGTCGATGCGGAAGGCAAGCTTTGCGCCCTGCACGCACGGGCCATCTTCAGCGGCGGCGGTTATGCGGCGCTCAAAGCCAACGCCGAAGTCACGGTGCAAGGACCGCGGCGCGTGGCAAGCTACTATCGGATTCCCGCGATACAAGTCGAAACGATCTGCGCCTACACCAATCAGGTTCCCTGCACACAGACGCGCACTCCGGGAAGCCCGCAGACCACTTTCGCCATGGAGTCGCAAATCGACATCATCGCCCGGGAGCTAGGTATAGACCCGGTTGAATTTCGCATGAAGAATTTGCTCAATGACGGTGATTCGACGCCGTTCGGTCAGAAATTAAAAGGCATCGTCGTCAAGGAAACTCTTAAGAAAGCTCTCGATATTTCAGGCTGGAAGAAACCCAAAGCAAAAAATACTGGCCGCGGCGTCGCGGTATACGAGCGACCGTCGGGGGCGGGAAGGTCCGGCGCAGCGATCACGATTGCATCAGATGGCCTTGTCACTGTGAACCTGGGCGTGCCCGATGTCGGCCCGGGCATTCACACGGTCGTGCAACAGATCGTCAGCGAAGTGCTCGACCTGCCGCGGGAGCGCGTGAAAATCCGCGTCGAGGATACCGACACTTCGCCTTTCGATTCGGGAACGGGTGGCAGCAAGTCCACCAACAGCGTGGGCACCGCGGCCTATCAAGCCGTGTCCGAATTGAAACAAAAAATCCTGCCGTTAGCCGCCGCTCGGCTCGGCTGCAAGACCGAAGAGTTACAAGAGGCAAAAGGTCGTTACTCCGCGCCTGGACGCAAGCCCATTTCTTTCGCCGACCTGATGCGTGTCGCCGTCGAGGCAAATGGCGGGCCAATTACGCACCTGAGCGTCTACGAGCCTGCGCGCGCGCCGATCACTTCATTCGCAGCGCAAGTGGCGGAAGTCGACGTTGATGCCGGTACCGGGCAAGTAAAGGTGAAAAAACTGACGACAGTGCACGATTCCGGCACTGTATTGAATCACTTGAGCTACCAGGGACAAATCGACGGCGGTGTTGTCACCGGCCTGGGTTTCGCGTTGATGGAAGACAGTTCGTTGGTTGACGGCAAGATGGCGACCGCGAACCTCGGCGAATTCAAAATGCCAACGGCCGCCGACCTTCCAAAGCTAACCACAATATTGATGGAAGCCGCCATCGGCCCTACCCCGTTTCAGGGCAAAGCGATCGCGGAAATCCCCAACGTCCCCACCGCGGCCGCTATTGCCAACGCGATCGAAGACGCCGTCGGCGTGCGGTTGTGCGAATTACCGCTTACTTCGGAGAAAATCTACGCGGCGCTGAATGGAAAAAAATAGCGTAGGATGCGGTGACCGAAGGGAACCGCATCGCCGGCATTTCTCTCGAGTTTCAAGGTGTGTAAGTTCAAAGGAGCGGAGCGACGAACTCACCGCGACGGAAGTTGACCCACGCTACAAAAACTGGATCGGAAAAGTCCCGTAGGATGGGTGGAGCAAAGCGATACCCATCATTCCGAGCGGCGGGTTCGTCGCTACGCTCCTTAACTCCCCTACAAAGCAAAATAACGATGCGGTTCCCTTCGTTCACCGCATCCTACGGGATCTACGGGATCTTGACCAATGCTAGCGGGTATCGCTGCCAAATGACACTATTTTCCACTGTCCTCGCACACGGCGTAACCTATAATCGAAGATGTATTTCACACCTTCTATTGTTTCCTCGACCTCCAGCCCTACGTCTCCGCTAACCATACGTTCCGTATATCCAAAACCCTTCTACTTCTTTTCATCAGGTCCGTAGGATGTGGTGACCGAAGGGAACCGCATCGATCGCGTCACTCCCCTGCTTCAAGATCTGCACAACCCACACCACCCAATTCGCTTCATACACACCGCGTCGCACATACGCATGAAAGCTGGAATGCGGCCAGTCCAGAACGTTCTGCACCCAGCCATGCTTGACTGGGTTCCAATGAATGTAGTCCGTGTGGTGCTTCAAATCCTCTTCGTCCCGAATGAGATGTTCCCAGAAACGCCGTTGCCATAATCCCCGTTCGTCTCTCTTTGCTCGGCTCTGTGAGATTTGTTCGCCTTTCTCTATCGCCCGGGAGAAATTTCCCTTGATCAAGGCCCACCGAGTCGAGAAATCAGAATCTCCAGGAGGCAAAGTCCAAATGCAATGCAGATGGTCGGGTAAGATGACCGCGGCATCGATCCGAAATGAGTGTGTTGCCTGAACTGTGCGAAACGCGGAACGCAGTGTATCGACCTCATCGACCAGCAAACGATTGCTGTTTCGCTCGGCCAAATTGACTGTGAAGAACCATGTGGCGCCCGGTACGGAAGCACGGCGGTATTGTGTCATCGAGGAGCCATCTTGACCGTGGTTGCTTCGACGGGAAAAGAATGATGCGGTTCCCTTTGGTCACCACATCCTACCCGAGTTCCGTAGGATGGGTGGAGCAAAGTGATACCCATCATTCCGAGCGCGGTGGGTTCGTCGCTGCGCTCCTTAACCCACCCTACGAAGACTGATCGGAAAGAAATACGATGCGGTTCCCTTCAGTCACCGCATCCTACGTAACTTTGGACATTGAACTTTGAACCTGGAACCCAACGATTTACTTCCCCTCCCGTCCCTTCATGACCTCCTTGATTAGGTTAAACATCGGCGTCATGTCGGCGTATTTGGGATCGGATACGTCAAAGTATTTTTTGCCCGGGACCATGCGGTTGACCGGCGGGAGCATATCTTTTGGGATATCGATGCGCCGCGAATTAGGCGGATCTTCGCCGTAGAGGTCCGTATATTTTTGCAGTGCGATCTGTCCGCGGCGCGAAAGAAACCAATTGATAAAAACTCTCGCGGCATTTGGATTGGGCCCGCCCTTGATCATGCTCATCGAGCCGCCGCCGGTAGTCAGCTGAGCTCCTTCTTTCCACTGGAGGTCATCGAACTCGTCGACCGGCAGTCCCTGGCTCTTTGCCTTCGCCGTCTCGCGGCAACCGACGCAAAGGGCAAATTTTCCTTGCGCCAGCCAGTCCGTAATTTGCCGCCTGTCCCGCCCCAACGTCGGCTGCATATCGCCGAACAGCCGTTTAATAAATTCCGGCCCAAGCTCGGGATGATAATACATAAACTGAAGTCCGCCGCCGAGCCCGGTGCTCGTTGGTTCCTGGGAAACGTATTTGCCTTTCCACTTAGGCGCGACCAAGTCCCAGTAGGATTTGAACTCCTTCGGATTCACGAGATTGGTGTTGTAATAGAATCCCGACGACGAAGGATTGGCGATGTAGACAAAGATATGTCTCTGCTCCGGGTCGGTGTAGCGGTGCCGCCCTTCGTACCATTTACTCTCGTCCAGGACTTCGGGCAGGATCAATGTCGACTTGATCGAATCTAGCGCCTTACCCTCGTAGAGTATTTCATAGTTCGTATTCGCCCCGCCGCTAAAAAGATCGGCGACGACGTTTCCGGCGCGAAGCTCGGCCACTATCCTCGTGCCAAGCGAGTTGCCGGTTCCGTTGACTGTAACAAGCCTGATCTCTGGAAATTCTTTTCGGAATTCGTTGAGTAACGGTTCAGTGCCGTAGCGACCAACATAGAAATTTAGTTTTCCTTCTTTTTTCCCCGCGGCAAGCGTCTTTTCCCAAGTTACTTGCCAGGAGGGCTTTGTGTCCGCGGCGAAAGAGGAACGAGCGAACGTCAGAAGCAGGCCGCAAGAAAACAAAATGACATAACCAAGTTTTTTCATGTTCATTTGCCCTCACGTCCTTTCATGAATTCTTTGGCGAGCTGATAGATCGGCGTCATGTCGGCGTACTTCGGATCGGTAAAATCGAAATATCGTCGGCCCTCGACGAGCCGGCTGCTCGGAGGCAGCATATCCTTCGGGATATCGATGCGCCTCGAGTTGGGCGGCTCTTGGCCATAGAGATCATCGTACTTCTGCAGCGCGATCTGTCCTCTGCGCGAGAGAAACCAGTTGATGAAAACCTTGGCGGCGTTGGGGTGCGGCCCGCCTTTGATGAAACTGATCGAGCCGCCGCCGGGAGAGATCGGCAAACCTTCCTTCCAATCGACCATGTCCATATCGTCCACAGGCAGACCTTGCTTGCGGGCTCTATCAGAATCGCGGCAGCCCAAGCACAGCGCGAATTTTCCTTGCGCCAGCCAGTCGGTCATCTGGCGCCGATCGCGGCTATAAACGGGCTGCATATCGATAAAGAGTTTTCTCAAGAATTCCGCCCCAAGCTCGGGATGGTAAAAGAAAAATTGCAGGGACGGTCCGATGCCCGTGCTCGTCGGCTCCTGAGAAACATATTTGCCTTTCCACTTCGGGTTGACGAGATCCCAGTAGGACTTGATGTCTTTCGGATTGACCAGATTGGTATTGAAGTAAATGCTCGTTGAAGTCGGATTAGCGAGGTAGATAAAAACATGTTGCTGTTCCGGGTCGTTGTAGCAGTGCTTGCCGCCGTACCATTTGGACTCGTCAAGAATCTCGGGGAGTATCAACGCCGACTTGAGCGAACCGAGAGCCTTTCCTTTGTAAAGGATCTCGAAATTCGTCACCGCCCCGCCGCTGTAAAGATCCGCTAGCACGTTGCCCGCACGCGCTTCGGCGACAATGCGCGTACCCAATGAGTTGCCGGTGCCGTTGGTGCTGAATATTTTGATCTCGGGAAACTCTTTTCGGAATTCGTTCAGCAGCGGCTCGCTGCCGTAGCGCCCGACGTAAAAATTTAACCGTCCTTCCTTCTTTGCCGCCGCAATCGTATTCTCCCATGTCACTTGCCACGAAGGCTTTGCGTCGGCGGTGTGAGCGGTTCTAGAGGGAATCAGAAATCCAAGCAACGACACCGGTACAGCCAACGCGAGATTCCGTGCGTTTCGAAACATGAATGATCGCTCTTTCACGGCGCGATCTCCCAAACTCTATGGCTCGATTCCCCGCAGATTTCTACGTTAAGTAAGTTGCCTCTCCGAAGTCCGTCATTCCCGCACGCATTAAGCGGGAATCCAGACGGGTTGGGAACTGGACCCCCGATAAAAGCATTCGGGGGTGACATCTTTAGGATAAGCCTCATGCCGAGTTCTGATACCCCACCAGCTGGCCGCGGGGTTATTCCTTATCGAGAATTATTCATCATGGGCCAAACAGCCTCGTCTGAGCTTTCCCTTGGCGTCCTTTGCGTTTGTAGGGGCGGGTTTCAAACCCGCCCTTACCCGCCATTCACTATTTCTTCCCCGCTAAGATTTCATCCAGCAGTTTCATCGCCGGATTGAGGTCCTTGGTATCTGGATCGTCGGTGTCGAAATAGGTCATCTTGTCGCGGCGCTGCTCGTCGGCCGGGATGTGGTCCTTGGGCACGTCCACTCTGCGCGAATTTCGCGGATCGCCCGGCACCGATACCACTTTTTGAAATAGCGTCTGCCCTTCGCGCGATAGCAGCCAGTTGATAAAGACTTTGGCCGCGTTCGGATGAGGCGCGCGATTCATCATGGCCAGGGAACCGAATGCCGACGACAAATTGACGCCTTCCCTGAAGTGGTAGGGACTGAACTCATCCACCGGCAAACCCTGGTTTTTTGCTTTATAGACCGTTCCACCTTGTATCGGCATACCCAGGGCGAATTTCCCCGTGCCAAGCCAGTCAATGGCTTGACGAAGATCGGCGGTTAAAGTGACGTCCATCTCGCCGAACAGGCGGCGGAGATATTTGGGACCCAGGTCGGAGTGATAATAAAGAAACTGCCAGGGAATCCCCGCGCCGCGCACTTTGCGAATGTCGGTCGAAAGAATCTTTCCCTTGAGTTTGGGATTGAGCAAATCCCAGTAGCTCTTGTACTCGCGCGGATCAAGCAATTGGCTGTTGTAAGCCGCGCCCGCGCCGGCCGACACGTTGCCCTCGTAGACTAAAATATATTGACCCTCTTTGTCCGCATACTTTTGTTTGCCCTCCCACCATTTCGTGGCATCGGTCACCTCCGGCAGGATCAACGTCGACTTAATCGGGTCGAGCATTTTTCCACGGTAGAGAACCTGAAACAGCGAATTTCCACCGCCGTTGTAAACGTCGACCAGATATTTGCCGGCCCGCCGCTCCGCCGAAATGCGCTGCGTGAGGTCTGTGCCTGCGCCGGTAATGTGAGTTATTTTGATCTTGGGGTAAGTCTTTTGAAATACCCCCGAATCGATAATAGCCCCGTAACCGCCGATAGAGACCGTGACTTGTCCTTCCTGCTCAGCCGCACGTACCGTTCTGTCCCATTCGGCTTGCCAGTTCGGTTGTGCCTCCCCTGCGCCAAGGGACCGTGCAAATATAATGACCTGACAAACTTCTAGGATCAGCAGTGCCTTTATCAATCGGCGCATTGTCATTTCCTCAGTGGTCTTTATCGGCACGGCGTGACGTGCCCTTACACTTTGCGTTCTTTGCCACTACTTCTTTCCATTCAATGCCCAATAAATTTTTTCGGCGCTCAGCGGCAACTCGAATAGCCGCACGCCGCACGCGTCCGCGATGGCATTGGCTATCGCCGCCGCCGTCGGCACGTTGGGGTTCTCCGCGATCGCTTTGCCGCCGAACGGCGTCGGTCCGGTGGGGCTCTCGACTAATACTGTTTTCAATGGTGGCACGTCGGCGATGCACGGCAACTTTGACTCGCCTAAAGTTAACGTTGCGATCTTGCCGTCAACTACTGGATTTTCTTCCATTAATGCGAAGCCAAAGCCGGTCACAACGCCCCCTTCGATCTGCCCCGTCAGCGTGAGATGATTGAGCACCGTGCCAGTATCATGCGCCGTGGTCAAATTCAAAACCCTCACGCCGCCGGTAGTCGGATCGACTTCCACCTCAGCCACCTGTGCGGCGAACCCCGTGACCCTCGGCATGTCCTTGGGGACAAAATTGGTCAGATGAAAGACGGGGCCACCATTTTCTTTCACAGCCAGCTCGATCATCTTTTGCGTCGTCGTCGACTTTTTGTTGGACGCCGTGAGCTTGCCGCCCTGCTGCCGAATCTCGTTCGGCTGACAGCCTAACTCCCGAGCCGCCAAGTTGACTAGCTTCGCGCGCACCTCATGGGCCGATTGGTTGACCGCGTGACCGGAAGTATTCGTCTGTTTGCTGCCGCCCGTGCCGGGATCAAAAGGCAAGCTATCGGTGTCTTTGAAAACCACGCCGACTTTATCCGGCGGCAGCCCGAGCGTTTCACAAACCATCTGCTGGCTGACGGTGTAGTATCCAGGACCGACGTCGGGCACGCCGGTGAGGATGTTGACCTTGCCATCGGCCTCCAGCGTCAATGCCGAGCTCGCTTTCCCTTCCGGCGTGCCGCGATCATAGAGTGCCATGCCCCAGCCGCGATTTTTCTTCGCTCCGGCCTTTTTCCAACCGGAAGTTTTGACGACGCGTTCTAGCACTTCGCCCATGAGAATATCGCTCCACTTTTCACCCATGGGATTGGCATCGCCGTCGTGCAGAATATTTCTTCGGCGCAATTCGAGAGCATCGATGCCCATCTCTTTGGCGATGATGTCGACTTGGGATTCGAACGCGAAAGCGACTTGCGGGCTCCCCGGCGTCCGGCTCTGCGTGCACGGCACTTGATTGGTGTAAGCGCAAAAGGTTTCTACGTGAATCGCCGGGCAACGGTACATGCTCGCCAGCCGCCGGCCACCGAGCACAGTGACTTGCGGATTTGCCTTTTGCGAGCCATAGGCGCCGCCGCTGAAATGAATTGTCCCCTTGATGGCGGTAAAATTGCCGTTTTGATCGACGCCAGTGCGTAGCGAAAGGACGGCGGGATGTCTGTGCCCGCCAGCCAGAAGTTCATCGGTATAGTCGAAGACCAGTTTCACCGGCCGCTTCGTCGCCTTGGACAAATAATAAGCGACCGGCACATCGATGAGAGATGCCTTGGCGCCGAAATCACCGCCGACATGCACGATGTGGATCTTGATTTTTTCCTTCGGCACGCCGAAGTCTTCAGCCATCTGGTCGCGCAAACCCCAGGGCCCTTTGTTTGACGGCCACACTTCGACGCTCCCGTCATCGTGCACGTGCACCGTACAGGCACAAGGCTCGATATAGCCGTGATGGGAAAGTGGCGTGCGAAACGTGTGCTCGAAGATCCGCGCGGCCTTTTGGAATCCGGCTTCGATATCGCCGTTCTTCCACACCACGTGAGACTGAAGATTGTGGCCCGACATGCCTTCCGGCAGTTTAGCCGCATTCTTGTACTTGTTTCGATCTTCGTGAATCAGAGGTGAGGTTGGCTTCAATGCTTCGACCGGATCGTCCACGTAGGGTAGTTCCTCATATTCAATATCGATCAGACCGATCGCCTCGTCGGCGATTGCTTCGCTGTCGGCCGCGACAGCGGCAATCGCATCACCGCTCGTGCGAACCTTGTCATAGGCCAAGACAGGCTGATCTTTGACGCGCGTACCGACATAAATATCTTTGACGTCGGCGCCGGTGAGCACGGCATGAACGCCGGGTAATGCCTTGGCTTTAGAGGTATCGATGTTGACA
>DASYUV010000007.1:0-14452 GCA_036000865.1 Binatia bacterium
CATTCGGCTGGCCTTCGAAAGCGGCGAGGTAAGTGGGCTGAGCAACTCTTGGCAATCGTTCCGGTCGACTTGGCGCAAGGAACTTGACTCCAACGATCTGTTGCTCGCCCTGCAGTTCAGCGCCAAAGCCCATCCGGACCTGCCCAAAGTTCCTTTGGCCGTGAATATCGCCAAGAGCGACGAAGCGCGAAAAGTCATACAAGCGGTGTTGCAGGCCCACGGCGCCGCCGTGCGTCCCTACCTGATGCCTCCTGGCACACCCAAGGACCGGGTCGAGATCTTGCGCCGAGCTTTCATGCACGTGGTCAAAGACCCTGAAATGCTGGCGGAAGCCGCCAAGGCCAATCTGGAAATCAATCCCGGCTCGGGCGAAGAGTTGGAGCGAAACGTGAGGGAATTGCTCCGCCTCGACGCGGCTCTCGTGACGCGGCTGAAGGAAATTCTCAAATAATTTTCCGCGCTGCATTATGTAGCGTCGGAAAAAACCTCTCGGGAGCACAACCAAACAAAATGGCCGGATCGACATTTGTCTTTCACAATCCCAGGGTCGAGCGCATCGTTTCCGGCCCTGGCGCGATCGGCAAGCTCGCCGAAGAGATCGAGCGGCTCGGCGGCAAACGCGCGCTGGTGGTGATCTCGCCTTCGGTCGCCAAGACTTTCTTGCTCGGGCGCATCACCAGTGCCCTCGGCGCCAAAGCTGCCGCCATTTTCGCTCAGGTCAGGCCGCACTCGGCCACCGATTCCATCGAGAAAGCCGTCGAAGTGGCGCGCGGCGCGCAGATCGACGTGCTGGTGAGCGTCGGCGGCGGCAGCGCCATCGACACTGCCAAAGGCGTGGCGGCTTTGCTCGCCGAGGGCGGCCCGCTGCCGCGCTTCGGCGTCCGCTACTCGCCGCCGAACCGCAAAGAAGTCCCGCTCATGCCCGCCCCCAAGCTGCCGCATATCGCCATCCCGACCACGCTCTCCGGCGGCGAATACAGCTATTCCGTCGGGATCACCGAAGGCGACAAAAAATTTATCGTCGCCGATCCCAAGTTGGCGCCGCGTACCGTGCTGCTCGATGCCGAGGCCGCCGCCACCGCACCGACGCGACTCCTCGCCGCGTCCGGCATGAACGCCCTGGCGCACTGCGTCGAAGCAGTGTATTCCACCGAAACTCAACCGCTCACCGAAGCCTACTGCCTCAAAGGCCTTGGCCTGCTCGCGCGCTACTTGCCGCGCGCCGTGGAGAATTCACGGGATCTCGAAGCTTTGAGTCAAGTGCAAATGGCGGCTTGTCTGTCCGGCATGGGCGTCTATAGCGCATGGACCGGCATCCATCACGCCATCGTCCATGCGATCGGCGGCCGCTACAAAGTGCCCCACGCCGAAATCCACGCGCTGATGCTGCCCTACGCGATGCGTTGGAATCTCGACGCCACGGTTCAAGCCTATGCGCGTATGGCGCGCGAAATCGCCATCGCCGGCGCCAACGAAGAAGAAATCGCCGCCGCGGTGCCCGAACATGTTTTCGCCATGAACCGACGCATGGGACTGCCGCTTAAGCTCCGCGATCTCGGCGTGCCGCACGACGGACTCGGTCGGCTTGCTGCCGATGCCCTGGCCGACTACAGCATTCATACCAATCCGAAGCCCGTCCGGAGCGCCGCGCAAGTGATGGAAGTGTTGGAAGCGGCTTGGTGAAATTTCCCCCGGGTCTCGACCATGACTCCGCAAGAAGCCCTTGCCGCCATCGAGCGCTCTGCGCGTGACCGCGAAATCGACGAGTTACTGCAAGACCTGCTGCGTTTTCCCTCGCCTCAGACCGAGGAGCTCGAAGCCGATCCACAGGTGAAAAAATTCATCGCTGCAATGGTCGCGCCACGGCTGGCTCAACTGAGCGGAAACCAGGGTGGCATCGATCGCATGGGCAATTTGATCTGGCGCCACGGCGGCAGCGGCGCCGATGGTCTGCTGCTGATGGCTTACGCCATGACTTTTCCGGCGGGGTCGATGCCGCAACCGTTTTCAGGTGAGATCGTGAGCGGCACGCCGTTCGGCCTCGACGGCGAATGCGCTCTCGGTCGCGGCGCCTGCGAACAAAAGGGCGCCTTGGCAGCGATGATCTACGCCGCGGCGCTCGTCGCGCGCGCTCGAGTTCGCTTGCGCGCCCGGCTGATTTTGGCGGTGAGTTTAGCCGGCGAAACCGGCCGCCACGACGCCGCACGCTTCATCTTGGAGAACTATACGATCGGTGCGCGCTGCGCCATCGTCGGGCTCGGCACCGGGAATCGAATTTGTCTCGGCAATAAAGGCAGAATCGACGTGGAAATCCTCGTGCGCGGGAAATCGGTCCATAGCAGCATGCCATGGCAAGGCGCCAATGCCGTCGACGGCTTTCGCCGCGTCATGGAACGACTGGACCGCCTGCCACTGAGAGACGCACATCCTGGCCTCGGCAGCGCGACTCTCACAGTGACCCATGTCAGCAGCGCACCGGAGATCAAGCACACGACTTCGGATGTTTGTCGCTTCACGTTGGACCGGAGACTCCTGCCCGGCGAAGATCCCGACAGCGCGTTGCGAGATATCCAAGCTGCCCTCGAAGAGGTCACGGGCTTCGCCATCGAAGCCAGCGCCGGCGCGTTCATGTATCCATCCGAGGTATCCGCCAACTGTGAGCTCGCCAAGGCGATCGCTCACGCGACGTACGAGATCGGCAAGCGCCAAGCAGAGACTTTCTACTCGTCCCCGGCGTTGGATGCCGGTTTTCTCAACCGCAGCGGCATTGAAACGATCATGTTCGGCCCCGGCGATCTCCGTTTGGCCCATACCAACCAAGACCTGGTCTCGCTCGCCGAAGTCCGCGCCGCGGCGAAAATCCTCGCCGTCACCGCGCTTCACCTGCTTGCGTGAACCGAGCGATCGAGGACGGCGAATATTACGCCGGAGAAAAAAGATCCCGAGCCGTTATCCACTCATCGCCTTGGGCGAAGCCGTTCTGTGGACGGACGAAAGATGGCGGCGTGTGTCATTGCAAGACCGACCCCGCACCTTTTCGATCAAAGAGAGAAAACCCTTATAGAGTCAACGCGACCGATCTCTCGTCACTCGTCAGGCCTTCTGCCGGCTCAGCGGGGTAATCCCGAATAATTCGTTAAAACCAAAAACAATAGGACCGCGCTCTCACGTTGACGACATGGTAAGACTGACGAAAAATCCGAAATGTCAAAAGACAAGACTTGACCCTGACGTCGGCTCGCTACAACTATGAGGTTCGGCCGAATACTCTGTCGGACGAGCAGGGAATCAGCGTCTTCTACAAGAATGAGAGAGGCGAGGTGTTCCACACCTATTCCTGCTACTCGCGAGGCATTGACATGCTCAATGGTGCCTACCATTACCTCGACCTTGTGCCCAAAGGCCGCGATGAGGACGGCCTCAAATTCTCGATGGAGTGGGTACGCCGGCACGATCAGTATTGAAGCACTTAGAAGATGGCAAGTCTGACATGGCTGGCCGCGGTGCAAGACTTGACCCCGATGCCTGCGCGCAGCCAAGGATTGACCTAACGATTGATGCGCCTGTTCTCTACTCTACTCGGCCCAACAGCAACGGTGCGGGAAAGCGCTTGCTTCGCTGTGGCGGTTGGAATAAACGATAGTTGGCAAAACAACCTCGCGCACACTGGGACTTTCGGGGTTAATCCGTTGGACGATAAACTAAGGAGACAGCCATGATCGACATGCATGCTCATTGGAGGCCCGCCGAGCTGATCGACGCCCTGCGCGCCCGCACCAAGGAACCGCGCATCGTGCGCAATCAGGACGGCGTAGAAGTGGTGAAGAGCCGGATCGGCGAGGAGCCGGTGTCCAAGGCGTTTGATGACGTGGAATTCCATCTCGCAAGGATGGATCGCCAGGGCGTGAGCACCAGTGTGCTGTCTCTGCTCGGTGCGTACTGCTGGATTGAGTCGCAGCCGGTCGAGGTTTCCCTGCCGCTCTGCAGGATGGTCAACGATGCACTGTCAGGGATTTGCCAGAAATACGACGGGCGCTTCAGTGCGTTTGCCGCGCTGCCGCTCGTGGATATGTCTGCTGCCGCCCCCGAGTTTGAGCGCGCGCTGGCGCTGCCAGGCGTGGTCGGCGCGCAAGTGCCGGGAAACGGGTTTCTCACCAAGAAGGACGCCGAGGACATGCGCCCGCTGTTGGAGGTGGCGAACCGGCACCGCGCGATCGTGTTCATTCACCACGGTCCGCGGCCTGGCGACACGTTTCCCAAGGTAGCTGGCGACACCGACAACGCGCGCCGTCGCAACGGCACCCTCGACATGCAGGCGAGCCTGTCCTCGGTGATGGTGACGCTGTGCCTCACCGACTACCTCGCGCCGTACCCCGATGCGATGGTCCTGGTTCACAATCTCGGCGGAAATATTCCCTACGAGGTCGAGCGCATGGATCACCGCTCCCTGCTGGATACAGCGAACGAGGAGCTGCCGTCGTCGCGCTTCCGCCGCGCGAAGGTGTATGTAGATTGCAACTCGTTTGGCCCGGGCGCGATCGAGGCCGCGGTGCGCTTGTACGGCGCCGAGCGCATCGTGTGCGGCACGGACGGAACGGAATTTGGTTGCGAGTGGACCAGCAAGGCGCTTGCGGACGCGCGGATCGGCGAGGATGCGCGCGCGAAGATCTTGCACCGCAATGCCGCAGCGATGATGTCGCGGCTCGCGAAGGTCGCGCAGCGCGAAACAGTCGCCGCGTAATCCTCGCGCGGGCGGATACGCTTCGCTTTCTGCTTAAGTAAATCTGATCTTTGAGGTTATCCCACGGCCGATTTGCTATCCCGTCTTTGACAAATTCCCGATGGCGCTTCTGCGCCACACGGCGGTTCCTGCCAAATTGCTCAAGCAACCAGTCAGTGCTCCGGTTCGAGCGGTACCGCTGACAATTGCGCTTCAACGAAGGCAGCGAAACCGACGGCTAGGATTTATAACGTCAAGCCGGAGAGACAGTTAGAGCATTGACAAAAGCTCATGTTGGATTAAGCTCGGGCCCTTCCAACGGAGGGCACTATGAGTGAAAAGAATAGGTTCCTCTGTCTTGCGTCAGGAGTGCTCGGCCTTCTCCTTTTAGGGGTAGTGATCCAAACGCCGGGAGCAAATGCCGCTCAAGAGCAGGATTCTTTTGCTGGGAGGACGGTTCGAATAATCGACCGGCGGCGCCTTTGATCGCCTGGCCAGGTTTGTCGGCGGGCGGATCGGCGACCATATCCCCGGCAACCCCAGCGTCATGGTGCAGAATATGCCAGGTGGCGGTGGCGCGGTTGCAACGAACTATCTCTACAACGTGGCTCCCAAAGACGGCACGGCGATGGCCATCCTGAATCCGACCTTGATCCTGCCGCAACTGATCGGGCAACAGGAAATGCAATTCGATATGGCGAAGTTTAACTGGGTCGGAAGCCTCCAGCGCGTCAATGTCGCCTGCATGGCGCGGAAAGAAGCCGGAATCAAGCACCTTCCCGACATTTTGAGATCGGACAAACAACAGCTTCGCTTTGGGGCTACCGAAGCCGGAGCCTCGAACTTTATCTGGGCCGTGTTCCTGAAGGATATGGGTGCACCGATAGGAGTTGTTACGGGCTATGCCGGCGCCGCCCCCATTTACCTCGCTCTTCAACGGGGCGAGGTAGACGGCGTATGCTCCACCTGGGACGCGATGCGGATTACCGCCAAATCGCTACATGGGAGCTGAAGATAGGGAGAAGGCCATTACCACTGTTTTCGTTCAGACCGGGAGCAAGCCCGCCGAAGATTTGCCGAGCGTGCCTCTCCTCAAAGGCTTTCTAAAAACAGACCGTCAAAAAGTCATAGCGGCAGCGCTTAGCGCGCCGGACGAGGTTATGCGCGCTTTAGCCCTGCCGCCCGGCGTCCCCGCGCAGCGTGTGCGCGCCCTACGCCAAGCGTTCCAGAAGGTGTTGGAGGATGCACAGCTGAAAGAAATGACTAAGAAGTCAGGCGATGAGTTGTCGCCGTCGCCCGGGGAGCATGTCGAGGAGCTGACGCGAAAGGTGATAACCGATACTCCAAAAGAATCGATCGCGGAGATCAAGCGCCTGTTTGGCGGCTAAATAAGAAATCAGTTAACCAGATCGGGCATGAGGAGTGGAAACATGTCGAGAATACCAGCGTTGAGCCGAGAGGAGATGGACGTAGAGCAGCAGAAAGTTTACGACGCAACCCTGGCAACGACGGGCGGGTCGGCAGGGGACCATCGGTCGGCTATGCGTATTCGCCGGGTCTCTGGCGGGTTCACAACGCATCGAGTGCGCATCTGCTTAATTGTTCGTTGACACCTGCGCAGGTTCGGATCGTGTCGCTGATGACTGCGCGACACTGGAACGCCGCTTACCCCTGGAGCGCGCAAGCGGCGATAGCGCTGAGCGCAGGCGTGGACCGGGCCATGATCGACGCCATCAACGCCGGGGACCAGCCGAAATTCACGGACAGCGCCGACGAGATGGTACACACCGTGGCGCGTGAACTGTTGGCGACCGGGACGCTGTCCGACGACGTCTTCAAGTCTGCCGAATCGACGATCGGCTATGGACGCCTTGCCGACGTGGTCGGCGTGATCGGCCATTTCGCTACGACCGCGATGATGGCAAATGTGGCGGGCGCCGAACCGCCGAAGGACGCTCCGTCTTACCTCAAGCGTTGACTACCATCCCGTCACGCGCGCAAGTAACTGATCGCAGTTTTCCGGAAGTCGGTCACCGCGCCAGGCAACATGCTGATCCGGCCGGATGAGCGCCAAGTCGCATTCGTACAATTCCCGTCCCTCCGGTAAATCGATCCTATAGGTCTTGAAAGGAATTCGTCGGGCTTCGGCGGCGGCTCCCATAACGCTGGTGTCATGCTCTCCATGAAGCAACAGTGGAAATCGTTCTGCCGACCCGCCCACTTTGTATATGTGATCGATACCCAGTCGGCCCTGGCCCGTTGGTATGTCACTATGAAAAAGGGCGGCTTCTCGAACTTCGCCGCGCTTCGCGCCGTCTTCCCAACTGCCGACCGAGTTGGTAACTCACGGTGTTTAATATTGGAGGAAATAAGGTTCGATTGATCGCTGCGATTCGCTACAATCGAAAAAAAATCTACATCCGTGCCGTGCTTACCCATGCCGAATACGATGAAGGCCGGTGGAAGGCGCGACTGATTAGAATTTTCGCCGTTGCACATAGACGCGAAGTCTATGAGCAAACAGCCGAGCTATTGCGCCAAAAATCAAAAGTAAACAGGCTGTTGAGAAACTCGGATTCCAGGCTGTTCAAAAAGGTCCAGATGCGAGGCGCGCGAGAAATCGACGAGCGGAGGCGTATTTACTGATACGTTGGAGCGAGGCGATCGAAGCGCAACGAAGCAGGTGGGCCTTTTTCAACAGCCTGTAAACGCTTGACACCGACCCAACTGTGCAGGCGTTGTGCGATTCCGCTCCGGTAATTAGCTACTCCGTTTCGTATCCGCACACTGACAATGCCGTCAACGCATAGACTTTCGTCGCTTGCACTAGGTCAACGATTTTCATTGCGCGATTCTGAGCGCCACTCATAGGCTCGCGCTGCCGAGGCGGACCGTAGCAGACCGAAGGAATCCCGCATTCGTTGAAGACGTTGAGATCGCGCCACATGCTGGTTTCGGCTGAAGGAGGCTCCGGCGATTCAGAACCGAAAATATAACGGTGCGCGGCTTGGATCGCCGATATCAACGGCTCTGCACCTTTCGCTATGTGGCCCCGCGAAAACTGAAATAAAGAAACGTCGCAGTCGATATCGAGTTTTCGCGTCAGCTCGGCGATCTCGCTTTTTACATGATTCGGGTTCTTTTCAGGCAAAATTCTCACGTCCAAGAAGATATCGCAGAACGGGTTTGGCCGGCCGACCCGATCACCGCCGCGCATGTCGACGATCTGAGCTTTGGGAATAATAGTTCCACCGGCGAACTTGAACGTTTCTCTTTTCTCATACTCGATCGCCCACTGTTCGACGGCCTGGATAATATAAGCTGCTTTGGCAAAGGCGTTGGGATTTTCCCGGATCGAGCTTCCGCGCTCGAGTCGAGGCGTATAGACTTCGCGTCCCTTCACTCGCACTTTGATCCAAGCCGCACCGCACTCGGCTTGAACGATGCCGAAACCGGATGTTTCCCCTACGAGCGCGTAATCTGCCACTACCCCACGGTCCACTACCCATTTCGTTCCAAAACCTTCGCCAGGATAATTCACGCCCTGAAACTCGCCAATGGAGGGATTCCCCGTTTCGAACGCAACTGCCGTGAGCGTCAGATCGCCCTTTAATTTGATGCCTGCCTCCTTGATTGCGCGCATCGCAATCATGAAAGCACAAAGCTGCGCTTTGTCGTTGATCATGCCCTTACCAAAGAGCATCTCGCGTTCAACCCATGCGGTTTCCAATTTTTTTTCGTCATCGCTAGCATCCGGCCCGAGCTCGGGCCCGGTGTCCATGTGAGCGTTCCAAATGAGACTTTTGCCGTTTGCGGTGCCCGGAATAGTCGCCACGGCGTTGACACTCTGTTCGGTAATAAATTGCAGGTCTCCTTTGATGCCGTGCCGACTCAACCAATCGAGAACGGCCTCGCCCAACTTCTTCTCCTGCGCATGAGGGCTCGGTGTGTTGCCGAGTTGTAGGCAAAGGTCGACCAAGTCGTTTCTATGCGCATCGATGATCTTAATTAGATTTTTGTAGGTCGAATTCTTCTCCATACTTGTCGCAGCTCCTTTGCTCTCACTCTGCCTGTATTGGGAGGGCCCATCGCACTCGGTAGAGCAGTTCTGGATCCTGCTTGAGCAGTCCGTGACATTTGCCAGACTCACTTGACGCGCGAGTCGCTGGCGCGGGACAGGGTCGAAGTGAGAATTTTCAGGTTCTCGGACTTCTCAATGTAGCGCACGAACAGGTATTTGTTCTCCGCCGAGTCTAAAGCAGCCGCCGGTACATCGCCGGCTCCTGCCTCGACCTTCGCTAGTACGAACCAAAGATCGTCGGTCTTCAGAGCGCGCAAGAATCCCTCTTCGAATTCGGCCACGGTGTTCGCGGTCATAACGTTGGCAAAACCGGCTCCCCGCGCAATCGCGGCGAGATCAGCCTGCCCGGCCGTTGCCGTCGGCGCGCCCCGCGATGACTCGTAGCATTCATTGTCGAAGACAATATGGATGAGATTCTTCGGATGCTGGTTCGCGATGGTTGCGAGGCTGCCAAGATTTAACAATAGGGAGCCGTCGCCATCGAAAGCCACCACTTTGCGGTGGGGCAGCGCCAGAGCCAACCCAAGCGCCATGGAAGAGGTGAGCCCGAGGTTCTGTAAGTGGTAATTGCCAGGATGAGGCCTCAGCGCTTGCCATTCGTGGCGCACAGCGCCGAGGTTCGTAACCACCAGCTCTTCAGCGAAGTGCGGCGCGATCGCTTTAAGACAGTCGTATCTTTTCATCGAACTACCTCAAGGCTTGTTTGTTCAGGACAATGGCGGTGGGCCGGCGTGAGGAGCGCGCAAGGATCTGACTGTCCCGGATGGTCGGACGAATATCTTCAAAACGGCCGACTTTCTCGTAGACAATGTGCATCGCTTGCAATACCGGTTCGGTCAGACTACCGACGGTGGCGTGGCCGGCGTTTTCCTCGCCGACGCCGCCGCTGTGCCTATCAACATCAACACCGGTATCCCTGGATGAATACAGACCGTTGCTAACGCATTCGCGGACAAGAGGAAGCCCGCGTTCATCATCACCATCGCCGGCCTTTTCCCGCCCAGATATGCGCCGGCACAGATCCCTATGCCCTCTTCCTCGCGGGTGACCGGGACGTGATGAATATCCGGATCTTCGCCCAATGCGATCACCAAGTCATGGAGATTCGCTTCGGTCAAGGTCGCTACGAAATCGACGCCGGCCTCTTTAAGAGAATCGACAATCTCCGCCGCGACTTCTCGTTTCATGTTTCCTCCTGGCAGGTGAAGCACCGCAGCCTGTCTTCTAATACTGAAGCGTCACGTTCTATACAAGAAGCCGGAGGGCTGAGGATCTTGACTTTGTTCTTCGGAGCGACGCCTATGACGGTGTGCCCGACAGTCTCTGCTGCCGCAATGAGTGCGTGAGACTAACAATTCACAACTCAGGCCCCCTCGAGTGTCCTTTCCCTTCACACTAAAACGTTTGCGAACATAATCGCAGGCGTTGTGCCTGCAACAAGGCCGGTCTGGTCAACTGCTGGCGCCGCAAAACCGCGGACATAGATCACGCCCCGCGACGGCAAGGCCGCTACCGAACCTTCTGCGGCACGTAAGTGTCCAGTCACGCGCAAACTTCAAAATGGTTCTGGTTCTGGCGGCTTGAACCCTTCGGCTGGGCTCAGGATAAACTCCGCGAAGCGTTCGATGAACTCAGGATGAGGGAATTTCGAACCGCTCATGGTGATTCCTCGACGGGACTCGGAACTGAAGGCCGTTGAGGAAGCCTGCCGTGAGGCTCTCGAACGGTTGAACCATTGAAACATCTGGAACCACTGGAACGTCCCCTACTGGAACGTTTGGAACGTCTGGAACCGACTTGGTGATGTTCAACGATTTGAACGGATCCCGGACTAGATCCGGGGGATTGAACGACTTGAACGGTTGGAACAAATCTTTAGGTCAGGCTCGGTGGTTAATGCCAAATAATTCGTCCAAACTGAAACAACAGGACCGCGCTCTCACGTTGACCACATGGTGAGACCAACGAAAATCCGCAATATCAAAATACAAGACTTGCCCTCGATGCTAAGACGACCAGGCACTATTTCAAAAGCAAGTTGAGATCACCACGAGGGTGCACAAGCAAGCCGAGTTGCAAGAAACTTGCGGCAGCGCGATGAGTCCAAAAAGTCATGAAGTAAAAGTCTGACCCGGTAAGATTGAACAGTTTGAACGGAGCAAACCGATTGAACGGCTTGAACGATTTTGAACTCACCAATAAAATTGCCAATTAAGAAGCTACGGATCGTACCGCTAAAAGCCTAGGAGTGTATCAACTAGCTGAGTTGAATCGTGAACGGATCAGGAGAAAGCGGGTAAGAAATACCGTTTGTAGCCGTGTGTGGGTTATCTTACATTAACCGAAGATGGCTAGTCATCAAGGACAACGCGACACTCCTTGGTGGGAGGCTCAACTTCCTGTCATCCGCAGTGAACTTGCGGCTTATTTGGCGAGACGCGTACCGGCATGGCGCGCGGATCATGACGATATTTTGAACGATAGTTTGCTTGCGGTAACACAGCAGATCCGGCTTCACCCCTTGGATTTCCCTAAATCTTGGTTTTGTTTCGAGCAGCCCGCGAACGAGGAAGAGAAGTCGCGGTTGCGCAAGCTCAGTACGGTGATCTTACAGAGACGCATCGCGGACGTATTCCGCAAACGTGCATCGCTTCTTAAATTACACGGACAGATTAACGACGAAGCGAATTTTCACCAACCTACAGCAGAGCGGAGGCTGTTGCTCGCTCGTATGCTGGAAATCACGTTGTTGGTTCTTTCCAGGATACCGGCTGAGGATCGTGATTTAGTCGCTCTGGTGGCGGGCCCGCAGGCGCCTCGTAAAGTCTTGGATGAAAATGAACGGCAGCGCCTGCACCGGCTCCGTAGAAAGCTAAGAGATGAAATAGCGAGACAACTGGGAGCCGACTCATATGACATCCTATTAAAATCCGGCTGAGTTGCCGAGAAAAAACGTATCGTGGATCATTTCAAGCCTTTCCTACAAATCGTTCATGTTTCGGATCTGCACGTAGGTGATCCAACCTCTTTGCCCATGGGAACCGTCCGCGATTGGATTCGGAAACTGAAGAGGCGTGTTTCCACAGGTCTAGCCGATTTGATTTCGGACGGAACCGCGCCCCATGATCCTCTCGCCGTATCTCTTTTTAAAAACTTTCTCGAAGAAATCGTAGAAGATCCCGAGTGGAAGGATTGTACGACATGGCTTGTCGATACCGGCGACCTGACCAGTCTCGGTGATCAACCGTCTCTGAATCTGGGAATCCAGCACCTCAACGAATTCAAAACGGTTTGCCCTAAAATCGCGTCGATCTACGGCAACCACGACGGCTGGCCGGGGAAGCTGCCGGCCTTTTCGGCATTGGTAGACGTTCAGGCGCAGCCGAGCAAAATCATGGCGCTCGGCTATTCGGTGACAACGCCGCAAATTGCCCTCAGGCAACTCATTCCCCATGGCGCCGGCGAGATTCAACTATCTCGGCCGATAGTATTATCCTCGACCTTTGGCAAAATACTTTGGCTCGGGGCGAGGTCGTCGACTCTCAACTCATGGCGCTCAAGAATCTCGTGGACGCGAACTATTCCGCCGATCGCCGCGACTTTCGTATCCTGGTCGTGCATCATCCTGTGCATTATCCGCCGCCACGGCCCCGCTTTCAGATGTCGATGAGAAACGACAGCCGCGTGGCAAAGGTTCTCGATACCCCCAGCCAGAACCGAGCCTATCCTTTGGTCCACTTGGTGCTCAGTGGCCACACGCATTATTGCTATCCCCCGCACGGCCAGCTGCCATTAGAGCCTTCGATGTGCAACCACCCCGACTTGGGCGATGCTCAATGCCAGTTGGTCATTGGATCTTTAATGCAGTTAGCTAAACACGGCAAGCGGCTTGGGTGGCCTCATCAATGCGAAGTACTTCGATTTTACTACTCGGATCAGGACCCAGTAGTCGTTTCAGTTGACCGGCTGCTCAGCGCACGCCAAAGTGATGGAAAGCGTCGAGGTACTGGGATAGGCCCTTACAAGTTCGTGCCTTTGCCTAAGAACATCAACAAATTTGCGGAGGAAATCACGTTTTATATTTGAGCTCTTGAGCCCGTTGCTTAAGGCTCGTATTGGTATTGAACCCTGGGAGATAGCGCAATGCTGCATTCGTTAAAACGGGTAGATCAGAGTCGGCCAAAGGCCTTTGCAGCTTTGCAACGCTCTTTGGTTTTGGGATATTAGCTGACTTGCCATGTTCTGATTGAGGTTTCGTCGGAGACTTCCGTAGTTCAATGCCTACTGCGAAAGAAGTGAAACCCTTGTTTCGTTCAGCCGAGATTTTGTCATAGACTTGTTTTTTCATCGCGAGGATCTGATTTTCGGGCCCGCCCACCAATACGATGTCGAAGGGGAGGTCGATACTACATGGTTGATCAAAAAGCACTTCGCGCAGAGTCGTCATAAGGTTCAGGATACGAATTTCATTAAGTGCTAGAGGTGCGAGTGCATCGCTCAGTGCCCGTAACGATTGCGACTTTTTCGTATCAATCTCATAGCCAGTAGTATAAGTCCCCATCGACCATTGCTCGGTAGGTAGCATTTGCTCAGAAATCATTAGGACGTCAGATTTCAATAATTCCTGGCGCACCAATTCCGTCCAGGTCCCTGCGAGCATTTGAGCGACGTCACGAGTGTGTGATTGGCATTCTTCGTCATCAACGGGCAGCTGAGCCACATCGCCGAGGCTCTGGCGTAGTTTGTCCAAGGTCTCTCTGCCGTCGGGTTCATCGAGAAAACGTGCTTCATTTAGTAATGTCTCAAGAGCGAGTTTTACTTCTTCAGTGAGAGCCTCTGCGCTCGTAGTCTTGGTCTCCTCAATCAGTGCTTCCCGCACAATCGGGCCACTGATTTCTTCGGCTATTTGACATAGCTGATCAAAAAGTTCCGCATTCTGTCGGACTTCTTCCGGCCGGTGCTTCAGATGTTCTGGGATTGAACCCCGTGGCATCATGAGCTCCTTACTATCAAATCATAGCTCTAAAATACGCCGCTGAAAATCATGCCGCGGCTGCAATTCTCGTTACATTAGTATTATCGTCCCACGAAGGATTTCGTGACAAATGATCCTTCTCAAGAACAGGCAAGTACCTGAATTCGCAGGCGAATGCGCGAAGCCAAGGAACACCTAAAAGGCGGACATTCAATCTGACTCAATCAGCCGCGGGTCGTACGGGTCTATGTGCGATGGTTTCAGAGTTTGTCGCTCGCGAGATCGTGTTTTCGAGCATTATCACGTCATTTTTGCTGCTAAAATCACGGCCCGTAACATTGCTTCTCTGTTTCGCCACTGCACGACTTCCCGACCTCTTAGCGGGTGCGTTTCGGCTTGGAAAAGAACCCTGCGAAAGCCCCTTGATCGCGCCTATTCTGCAATCTTATCTTGCTGAATTAATGCTTACGCAGGTCTGATAATCATCTAGCAGGCTTCTCCGAGAGGCACTAAGGTTGGCGACGAGCCAACCCCAACAACTCAAAGGAGGAGACGAAGATGAAACTGTTTGGTGCCATTGACTTGCACTCCAACAACAACGTCACGGTGCTGATCGATGAGAAGGATGAAGTCGTTTACCGAAAGCGCTTGCCTAACGATCTCACGTTGATCATCG
>DASYUV010000008.1:0-15749 GCA_036000865.1 Binatia bacterium
CATCCAAAAGTGCAAGGAACGCGGGCAGCGTAGGCTCTAGAGACTTATCTAATGTTAGCAGCTTGCCTGTAACCTTCTCGCGAATCTTCCGCACATCATCTCGGTCCTCAATCGCGAAGTACGCCTTGAGCAGGTCGGTGATGGGCAGGTAGGCAGTGGCTTTGCCGTAGGAGACCGAGCCGCTTTCAACGATAAGCCAGTCTACGGTGCGGCGGGAATGAGTGAACTCCCAAAACAGACGGGACTTGCCCACCCCTGGCTCACCGACAAGCGCCACTACTTGGCCGTGGCCGGCCCCGCCTCGCTGGAGAGCTTGCCAGAGCGTCTCGAACTCAGCGCTGCGCCCGACAAAGCGAGTGAGCCCGCGTGCGGCTGCGGCTTGCAGCCGAGAGCGCACCGGACCAGCGCCGGTAACCTCATAGACCTCCACCGGTTCGCTCATCCCCTTCACCGGCACCGGGCCTAACGTTTTTACTTGCACATAACCTTCTGCCAAACGCAGAGCGTCCGGTGTCACCAAGATCGACCCTGGCATGGCCATCTGCTCCATGCGCGCAGCCAGATGGGCCGTTTGACCGATGGCCGTGTAGTCCATGTGCAGATCATTCCTAATAGAACCGACGACGACTTCGCCGGAGTTCAAACCGACACGAATTTGAATCGGGATGCCTTGCGTGCGCTGAATTTCCACTGCGTAGCGCTTCACCGACTCCTGCATTCTAAGCGCGGCATAGCACGCACGCACTGCGTGATCTTCGTGCGCCAATGGCGCGCCAAACAACGCCATGATGCCGTCGCCCAGAATATGGTTCACAGTGCCTTCGTAGCGGTGCACCGCCTCCATCATGTGCTCGATTATAACGTCAAAAAGTTTACGCCCCTCTTCAGGATCACGGTCAGCGAGCAGCTCCATCGATCCCTTCATGTCAGCGAACAGCACCGTGACCTGCTTGCGCTCGCCTTCAAGCGCGCTCTTTGAGATAAGAATTTTCTCTGCGAGATGTTTAGGCGTGTAAGTTTCGGGTGAGGCGAATTTTGCAGAACCTGGCGCTTGGACAAGCGACGCTCCACACTGGCCACAGAATTTGTTCCCGGGAGGATTGGCAGCGCCACAGGCAGAGCAAAGCGACTCAAGCTGCGTTCCGCACTCGCTGCAGAACTTCATCCGGGAGGGATTTTCATGCTGGCAACGAGGACAATTCATGCGTCTGGCTCCAAAGCGTCAACGGCGTTACCTATCGTCCCGGCACGGACCGCAAGATTGTAGCGCCAAGAGTTTTCGCCAGTCGTATTGATTTAGGCTTGACGATCATTTTACGGGTCGCAGGGTATCAAATTACGAGCTATTATCTCAACGGCATTCCAGCTTTGAGAATTACGGGTTTTCTATCAGATTCAATCTTTAATGAGGTTACAATCTTAAGGATCTTATCAAAGGACGAAGAAGATGAGTTTTACAAGGAGGCCAAGGGCTATGAAAACAATTCCTATCTATGAGGCGAAAAACCAATTGAGTAAGTATGTTGAAATGGGTCGAGAGGAACCCGTAGCCATTACCAAGAATGGTCAAATGAAAGCCTTTCTTGTGCCTTATGATGAGGATGAATTCGCCGCCTTAATGCTGCAGTACTCCCCCTCGTTTCGGAAAATGATCGACAAAGCGGCTGCGAGCAAAGTACGTGTTCCCCTCAATGAGGTTAAGAGGCGTCTGGCGAAGAGACGCAGTTAAAATCGTTTTATCAGCAACCTGATTTGATCACGGCATGCCCTAATGTCACTGCGCGGCCAACTCTGCAGCCAGAAGGCCATTTCCACATCGCGCATCATCGTCGTTGCGGTAATGAGATGCTCCATGGTTTGCTCCTGCTTTCCTGTTCGTCGGTACAGCCCGTTTAGACCGAGATGGCAGTGAGTTAAAAGCGGGCGCATGCGCAGCCCATTGGCCAGCGCGGTAGCTTAGTGGTAGTGCGGTTCGGCCTTTTCCACTGCCGGAGAATGTTTGTGCGCACCGATCTGTTTACGGCAGGGATAGAATCCACGCGGCTGGTTTGAAGGAGGAAAACCCGTGTGGTATGAATCAATGAGAATACCGAGCGGCGAGTGGAGGAGAATAGAGTTATGGCAATGAAGAAAATCGCGATCTCGCTGCCTGAGCCTGTGCTGGAGCGGGTCGATAAACTAGCGGCAAGCCGGGGCGAGTCCAGGAGCCACCTGATTGCGACGGTCTTGGACCGCGTGGCGCGCGCAAAACGCGATCGGGACGTTACGGCTCGGATTGACGAGCTCCTTGCCGACGGGACGCTCGCAGCTGAGCAGAAGGCCACAGCGGACGAGTATCTTCGGATCTCTCCATGGCCTAGAGGGAAGTGGTAATACACCAGGGTGACCTGTACTGGGTCACCTTTCGCAGTGGCCGCGGTTCAGAACCCTGGGGCCCTAGACCAGCTTTGGTCTTACAACACGATCGATTTAACCGTAGTTTTCTGAATACCGTTGTCGTCGTCGCCATTACTTCTAACCTCCGCTACGCCTCACTCCCTGGCAATGTTCGCTTGAGAAAAGGCGAAGGAAACCTGCCGAAGACATCCGTAGCCAACGTCACGCAGATTCAGACTATCGACCGAGCCTACTTGATCCAGAAAATAGGAACTCTCCCTCGCCACCTGTTGCGGCGGATTTGGGAGGGGGTGTGCGGCTAGTAGCAGAAGTGGATGAATGAGCGCCGGAGAGCTGCGGCAGGAAGAGACGCACTGCTTCAGAAGTTTTTTCTCAGCCATTGACACTTGTCGGCCGGAGCCACCTGGCTACACCGCGCATCGCCGGGAGCCCGAGCGAAGCGAGGCCGAAGATGACTAGCGTCGCCGCGATCGGACGGGTGAAGAAAATACCAATGGAACCGTGCGACATCTGGAGCGATTGCTGAAGGGCCGTCTCCATCAGCGGCGTCAGGACGAGCGCGAGCACGACTGGAGCTGCCGGGAAGCCGCCCTTGCGCATCGCGTAGCCGACCACGCCGAAGACAAGCATCACCCCGATCTCTGTTACGTTGTTGTTGACAGCGAATACGCCGGTCACAGAGAAGGCCATAATGAGTGGAAGCAACATGCTCGAGCGAATACTGAGCAGGCGCACCCATATACCTATGAGCGGGAGGTTTAGGATAAGGAGGAGGACGTTCCCCACGTACATGCTGGCGATTACGCCCCACACAAAGTCGGGGCGCTGCTCGAACAGGAGCGGTCCGGGGCGAAGCCCATGGATCATGAGTGCCCCGAGCATGACCGCCGTTGTCCCCGATCCCGGAATGCCGAGCGTTAGTAGCGGAACAAGTGCACCCGCGGTCGCGGCGTTGTTCGCGCCCTCCGGTGCCGCAACTCCCTCGATAGCGCCGCGACCGAACCGCTCCGGGTGACGCGACACACGTCGCTCAAGGGCGTACGCGAGCATCGACGCAATCGTCGCCCCTGCGCCAGGAAGCACTCCCACAAAGAACCCAACGGCTGTGCCGCGCCAGAGCGCGCCCCGCGAAGCGAGCCAGTCTTTGGCGCTCGGCAGGAGATTCGAAATCCGTTCCTGATAGAGCACAATGTGCTGATCGCGCTCCACACTTTCCAAGACTTCGGCCACCGCGAAAAGACCAACCGACACACTTATGAACGAGAGGCCGTCGGCGAGGTGGAGTGCGCCAAAAGTGAAGCGTTCCTCCGAGGACATGGGATCGAGACCGACCATGCCGAGGAGCATCCCGAAAGCCGCTGCTGCGATCCCTTTGGCCGGCGACGCGCCAACCAAGCCAGTGACAAGAGTAAGCGCCATGAAGGTCAGCGCAAACGTTTCGGGTGGACCAAAACGCAGCCCCAATGCCGCCACAGGCTTAGCGAGCAGCATGAGCCCAACGACACCCAGGGTACCGGCGATGAAGGAGGCAAACGCTGCCATGCCCAAAGCGGCGCCCGCACGCCCCTGTCGAGCGAGTGCATGGCCATCGAGGCAGGTCACCACCGAGGAGGATTCTCCTGGAAGGTTGACCAGAATTGACGTCGTCGAGCCGCCGTACATTGCGCCGTAGTAGATTCCACACATCATGATCATAGCCGTGGTTGCAGTCATCCCGAACGAGAAGGGGATCAGCATTGCGACCCCCGCAACGGGCCCGATGCCCGGCAGCACCCCAATCAGAGTTCCCGCCAAGACACCGAGAAAGCAGTAAGCGAGATTGACAGGCTGGAGAGCGACGGAAAAGCCGGACAGGAGAGCGGCGATTGTCTCCACAGTGGCACCGTCTACCAGCCCACGACACCACCGGGAAGCGGCACGCGGAGCCAGACACGGAAGATGAGGAAGAGGAACGCCGCGCTGGCGAGCCCGAAGACGAGCGCGCGGGTCGGACGGACCGGTTCAAGAAACAAGATCCCAACCACAAGAAAAATGGCCGTGCTAATAAGGTAGCCCAGCGGCTGCAGCGCCAGTGCGTAGAGAAGGAGGAGGACAAAACCGAACGCCGCGCGAGCGAAGCCACGGGAGCTCGGCCAAGAGACTTCCGCGTCCACCGCCGCGCGGACGCAGAGCCACAGTCCACAGGCAGCAAGCACAATCCCGGTCCAAAACGGGAGAAATGCGGGGCCGAGGCCAAAGCCTGTTTGAGCAGGGAGGCGGCGAGCAAAGATGCAGGCGGCAACTCCGAGCCCGGCGACAACTACCCCTGAAAATCGTGTAGTCATTACAGTTGGCCTATCGCGTATGGCTTATAGCTCATGGTTCGATCTCTATGCCATATGCCATATGCGAAACTACGTACCCTGCTATTTGATCAATCCCATTTCTGTGAGGATTTGCCGCGTCTGCTGTGTATCCGTGTCGAGGTAGCGTCGAAACTCCTCCGGCGCCATATATTGGGGAGTAAGGTTGTTCTCCCTGAGATAGCTCTCCTGCCACGTCTTCGAATCCGACAGGCGCTTAAACGCAGAGATCAGTGTAGCCTCAGCCTCCTTCGGAAGACCCTTTGGCGCCGCGACTCCACGCCATTGGGTGGCGACGACATCGATACCCGATTCGCGCAATGTCGGCACGTCTGGTAGGCTTGCGAGCCGTTTGGCGCTCGCGGCGGCCAAGACCCGGGCTTTCTTCGCCTGGATCTGCGTCAGCGCCTCGCCGGGATTTGCCGAGGCGACATCGATGTGACTCCCAAGGAGGTTCGTCATCACCTCGCCGCCACTCTTAAATGCAATAAAGTTGAACTGAACTCCAGTCGCCTTCTCTACAAGGTGTGTGATGATGGAGTCGATGCTTGGCGCGCTTGACCCGCCGACCTTCACGTTCTTCGGCGCCCGGCGTGCAGCCTCTACCAGATCGCGCACGGTGCGGTGCGGCGAGTTCGCGGGGACTACCAAGACAAATTCATCCAACGCGAGACCAGCGATCAGTGTGTACTCGCGGTAGTCCAGCTTCATTTTGCCGAGGAGCGGCTGGATAACAAACGAGTTCGTAGCCGTGGTGATGACGTAGGGATCGCCGGTTTTCTGTCCCACATGCATGTATCCTAAAACGCCCGACGCGCCGGGACGGTTCACGACGACTAGCGGCTGAGAAAGAATCTTTTCCTTTTCCATCATTGCGGCGATCGTACGTGCCATGATGTCGCTTCCGCCGCCCGCGGCGAACGGCACCGTAAACTCAATCGGTTTTTCAGGGAAGCCGGCTGAGACTGCAGTGTCGCTCTGAACAGCTACGATCAACATTAGGCTAAAGCTTATCAAGATCATTTGCCGCGCTGTCCACATAGTATGTGCCCCCCTTCAAAATGAGTTTGTTTGGAATTTGTGTTTTTGGTCATTTGGAATTGTTTCGAATTTCGGATTTCGAATTTAGGATTTGTAGCTTTCTCCTGGCGGCATTTGCACGAGTCACTCCGAATTGGTTGCCGCTTCGCCGCCCCTAGGATTCTGTGGTGAATACTTTTTCACGGCTCCTGTGTTTCTTTGAGCGCCTCTTCGTTCGGTGTTAGCCCGAGGCCAGGCTGCTCCGTCAATGTGACCGTTCCGCGGGACGGCTTCGGTGGGTCGCGGAAGATCATCTCGCCGGTCACCCACATCGGCACGTGAAATTCTACCCGCCAGCCGTTGGCCACACCTGCGATCAAGTGCATATTGTGGTGCGGCCAGCCGCCGCCGTTGGCAATCGGTATGTTATAGGCCTGCGCCATGGCAGCAACCTTCACGCCTTCCGTGTAACCTCCCACATAGACAACGTTGGGCTGAAGAATGTCCACCGCCTCGTGGACCAGCAGCTCCCGGTGGCGCCATTTGTGTCCTTCGTTCTGCCCGGCAGAGATGGGGATACGAGTCTGCCGGCGGAGATTGGCAAGGAGTCTAGCGTCGTTTCCGTACACCGGCTCCTCGAACCATTTGATCCCATAAGGCTCAATGCGCTTCGCCAGATCCAGCGCCACGGGAAACGAAAGGAGATAATTTGCATCGACCATGAGTTCCACCTGATCGCCTACCGCCTCACGAACTGCACGCACTCGCGCGGCATCCTCCGCCGGATCTTGCGCTCCGTTGATGGCCACCACCATTTTAAGCTTGTCATGTCCCTGGGCAGTAAACTGCTTTGCCACCTCCACAAGCTGCTCTCGAGAATACTCCAGCAGGCCAAAGGTGATATATGCGGGAACCGTGGCACTGTATCCGCCTAGAAGCTTCCACACGGGCTGGCCAAGGTGCTTACCCTTTATGTCCCACAGGGCAATGTCCACTGCGCTGATAGCAGAGGACCAGGCGCCGGTTTGTGCCCGAGGATTCAGCCGGTAGAAAAGGTCATACCAGTGACGCTCTGTCGCCAGCGGGTCTTTGCCGACGAGCAGCGGGGCGATCTCGCGGTTGATGAGTTCTCGCGCCGCAAACCGTTGAATTGGTCCCGTCAAGCCATACCCCGTCACCCCACCGTCCGTCTCCACCCGAACGAACACGATCTCACGTATAATCGGCTCGTGCATAAGGGGCACCTTTGCTGGGACGCGGTGAGAGGTTGCTTCGATGCGAGTAATCTTCATGATTGTATCTCCTGGATGGATCCTTCAAACCGCTCCGCGACCTCTTCCAAGCCCTTCGAAACGCGGCGGAAAGTCTAAAATGTGAGCATGGACGCTGCATGTCGGAGCATCCAAGCGCCTGATCAGTGAAATGAAAAATGGACGAGTGAACTTAGCCCACGGAGATTGACGGGTCAAGTATCGTTAAGAATTGTTTGATTTGAACTTTTCCTCTTACTCGACAGCTGATTTTTTGTACTCCGTGCGCATCTGAAATTGCAAAGGGCCTACTCGATGACGGCCAAATTTGCTTTCGTTGATAAGAAGGCTTGGAAATGCGATCGCCGAAGCGATTCACCTACCTGGTTCGGAGCCAAGAGAACAGCTAAGCTATGGATCGCAGAAAACAACGAACCCGAAAACCACGGTCTGCTACCGAGATTCAAAAGCTGTCTCGGTTAGCGGGTGCTCAGATATGTCAAAAATAATTGACGATCTATTTCGCGGGCACACGATGCTCGAACGCATCCCCATGCCAGACGCTGAGATTTACTATTTGCGGGAACTTCCTCTTGCTCAAACTGCCGAAGCTGTCATGAATCAACTTATCGATGAGATTCCTTGGCGCGCCGAAAACATCATCTTGTGGGGAAAAACTCATTCTCAGCCTCGTCTGACGGCCTGGTACGGCGACAACGGAGCAAATTACACTTACTCCGGCATTCATCTGGCGCCTTTACCTTGGACTCACACCCTGATCGATATTAAGAACCGTATCGAAAAAATCGCGGGCACCGACTTCAATAGCGTGCTCGTGAATTATTATCGCGACCACCGCGACAGCATGGGATCGCACAGCGACGACGAGCCGGAACTCGGCCGCCAGCCGATCATCGCCTCGGTGAGCCTTGGAGAAGAACGGACTTTCACCTTAAAGCACAAAACCAGAAGAGACCTAAAGAGTGTTCGCTTAAAACTTGCCTCCGGGAGCCTGCTTTTGATGAAGGGTAAGACCCAGCACTGCTGGAAACATGGAATTGAGAAGGAGAAGCGTCCTTGCGGCCCGCGGGTCAATCTTACTTTTCGGCGCATTTGCACGTGAAACGATGGCGCGGCGGGAGAATTATGCCGATGCCGCTATCGCACCAAGGGACATGACCGAACTATTTCCGATTTCGGAAGCACAAACGTCGCTGGTTAAATACCTGCGTTCTCGCCGCCTACTTCTCGTAGAGCCGTTTGACGAACCCGCTCGCTTCGATCTCGCGCGCAACCTTGTACGAGACGAATTGTTCTGGATCGGCGTTCTTCGCCGCAGGAACTGTGCTTGAAAGTTCCGTCAGAATCGTCCGTATACCGTCGATCGTCGGAATCGGCAAAGGCAGATACTTGCCTGCGGCATTACTGTAGCTATCTTCCAAAACCTCGCGGTCGTCATTGCGCGTGTATTTCTTCAACACCGTTAGCGCGGTTTCTTTGTTGCGTTTGAAATCATGGATCGCTTCGATGTAGGCGAGCATGAATTCTTTCACGAGGCCTTCGTTTTTCTGGAGATAAGACTTCGTCGTGCCGATGGGCGCCATCGGGTAATGCAGCCCCAGGTCCGCGAGGTCCCCTAGCTCACGAAAGCCCGCTTTGCGCGCGATCAATGAGGCGGTGCCGCTCAGCACGCCGGCGTCGAGCATTTTGGTCTGCATGGCGCGGAGCGTGTCCTGGCCCGTGCCGATTTGCAGAATACTGACGTCGCGGTCAGGATTGAGGCCCCATTTTTTTAGCGCCAGTCGGACGGCAAAATCCGAAGTGGCGCCGTAGCGGCTGACGCCCAATTTTTTGCCTTTAAGTTGCGCCGGGCTGATAATTTCCGGCGCGCCGAAAACCTTGAAGATAAAACCGTTGATAGCGGCGGATATAATGACCGTGTCGGCCCCCTGCAAGGCGGCTTGCACCAAACCGGAACCGGAGAGCGAGGCAATTTCCAGATCTTTGGCGATCAGGGCGCGCAATGACACCGATCCAGTGCCCATGCCGACAAGCACCACATCGAGGCCGCGCTTTTCGAACAGTTTGGTTTCCTTGGCAAACCACAAGGGCGCGACGGCGCCGTCCGTAGAACCATAGCCAGCCACGACTTTGATGAGCGGCTTGGCCTGCGCCGCCAACTTGGTTGGAGCATGAACATCAAGAAAAATAGTGATAATCGCCGTAAGTAATAAACTGATGATGCCGCCGTTGATCCTCATGACACTACCTCCATCAAGACAGCGCGCGATTGCGCAATGGAGGCGACTCGCGATCATTACGCCAAGGACCGGCCCAAATCCTCACATGTGCATTGTTGACTAAATGGACTAACTGTTAAGCGGGAGCGCTTTCGCGTGATTCCATCTAGTCAACAACGTTAGTGCAGCCCGAGAGGGGCAAGATTCAAAGATGATCACCGTACTTGCGGCTATGGCTGCGCGGGACTGCTGCTGCGCGCCACCTTGCCGGGATAAGCGCCGGTGTGTTCGCCCCTTTCCATGAGCACTTGCCCGTTCACCACGGTCCACTCGATCCCCTTAGCGAGTTGCTTGCGGCGCTTGGCTCCGCCCGGCAAGTCGTGCGCCTCGCCCGGTTCCAACGGGCTGATCGTCACAGGATCGAACACCATCAGGTCTGCGGCCATGCCGGGGCGCACTAGTCCACGGTCGGAGAACCCGAAGAGCGACGCTGGCACGAAAGTGAGCTTTCGGATGGCGTCCTCCAGCGACATGATCTCCCGCTCCCGAACCCAGTGAGATAGCAGATAGGTGGAGTAGCTATAGTCGGTTCGAAAAACCACATGGGCTCCGCCGTCCGACTGCCCGATGACGGTGTACGGGCTGGTGAGCAGAGCTGTCATGGCGGCTTCGTCGCTGTTGACTTCGCGCCGTTCGAACTCCGTTTCGAGGTTTTCTTCGAGCGCCAGGTCGAGGAATGCGTCGAGCACGTCTTTGCCCTGTTCCCGCGCGATCTCGGCAACGCTTTTGCCCTTGAGGTGCTCGTTCTTCGGCAGCGCCGGCCGGAACACGAACTGTAAATCCCAGCGGCGCGTGAAGTCGCCGGCCCGAGTAGGATCGAGGGGCATCTCGACAGCCTCCAGATGCAGTTTGGCACGGGTCTCCGGGTCGCGAAACGCTGCTTTGCGCTGGTCGAGCGGGAGCAACATGACGGGTTTCCAGCTGGCCATGGCATCGAAGTGTTGCGCGGTCTTCAGCGTATAACGCAGGTCACCGGGCCGAGGCATGACGAACTGGTAGGCGCGATGCCCCTGGCGCATCATGTTCTCGGCTTCCGTAAGCTGCTTGCGCCAGCGGTCGGGAGCCACCGCCTGCTGGGTGATGTTGCCATAAAAGACTGGCCGCCGGCTGGCTTTGGCTAGCTTCGTGCTGATAACGCGGTCGCCGCCAAACTGGATCACCCCACGCCCCACTTCGTCCGCCACGCTGGCCACGGCGAAAATCTCTTCCTCTGAGGCGAGATTGGTCGGCGCCAACCGGCCATTCCAATCGAAATGGCGCAGATTGCGCTCGAAGGAGACGCCCACGGCGCCGGCCTCTAATCCGTCGCGGACGATCGCCTTCATCGCCGTAACCTCGTCATCGGTTGCGTGTCGCTCCTGGGAAGCCTCACCCATCACGTAGCGACGCACTGCGGAATGGCCAATGAGGGCAGCGACGTTTATGCCCAGTTGCTGGTCCAGAGCGTTGAGATACTCGGGAATCGTTTCCCAGGACCAGTTCACACCGGCCTGAATCGCTTCCAACGGAATCGCCTCGACGTGGGACAGGACTCCGGAAAGCATCTCGCGATCTTCACGATGCGCGGGGGCCATCGCCAAAGAACAGTTGCCCATGACGACCGTGGTAATTCCGTGGTAGCACGAGTACGTGCAAAGCGGATCCCAGGTGACCTGGGCATCGTAATGAGTGTGGTTGTCGATGATTCCGGGAGCGACCACCAAGCCATCCGCATTCAGCACTTGGCGCGCCTCTCCACTCACTTTTCCGATCTCAACGATTCGACCGCCGCTAACAGCGACGTCGCCGTGAAAGCCTGGCAGTCCGGAACCGTCAATCACCTTGCCGTCTTTGATGATTAAATCGTACGCCATTGCTCCTCCTATGGGACCGGCAAGTTTGCCGGCACGTTCACGATATTGTCCATCGAAAGTATTCGTTGACGCGCTTGCTGTCAATATGAAACAGCACAGAGCCTGCCGCTGTTCACGGAGAACTAGCGTCAGCAAGCGGATTCACTGGTGTCGAACCCAGTGATGGGAGTCTGCAGATAGCGTCTGCGAAATTGACGATCCCGCATGCATTTAGTTCGAGAGCGATTCTCTTTCAGCATCCAAAACAGAAATGACAGGCGAGCTTTTACGGGATGCGTAACGGCTTGGACAAACAGTTATGATATGAAAGTTTGACCGCGCATCTTCATACGCTCCGTCGCGTCAACGCCGAGTCGCCTCGGCGTGCAATCGTATGCCCAGCGCGCTTACCACTTTAAGGATGGTATCAAAGTCCGGACTACGTTCACCTGAAAGCGCCTTATAAAGACTCTCCCGAGACAGGCCAGTATCGCGCGCCACCTGGGTCATGCCGCGAGCGCGCGCAATATCGCCGAGCGCCTTGGCAATAAAGGCGGCATCCCCTTTTGCTTCATCAAGGCACGCCTCAAGATAAGCCGCCATTTCTTCCGGGGTTCGCAAGTGCTCGGCGACGTCGTAACGAGTGGTCTTTGTTTTGCGCATTATAGTCCCTCCTAAAGGTTGCGAGCGAGGCGCAACGCGGTCTTGATGTCGGCGGACTGCGTACGCTTGTCGCCTCCAGCCAGCAGAATCACTATCTCGCGCCCGATTCTTTTGAAATATATCCGGTAGCCTGGGCCGTAATCGATCCGCATTTCCGAAACTCCCTCGCCCACCGACTGGACATCGCCAGGATTACCCGCAGTGAGACGCTCAATCCTAACCTGCACTCTCGCCCGCGCACGAACGTCGCGCAGCCCGTCAAGCCAGCGAGCGAAAATTTCGGTCTTACGGATCTCAAGCACGAGGTAGTGTAGCCAGTTGGCTACACTGTGTCAAGTTTCGTGGAGCGTTTGGTCGCAATGAGAAAGAAACCTATCGCTTACTCGCAGAAAGCTGGACGGACGGATGGAACAATGCACGGCTTGATCCCGCGTCCGGACTCCGGCGGGATTGATTACTTGCGCTCTCGCGCCTCGTTCTCGTAGAGCTTTTTGACGAACCCGCTCGCCTCGATCTCGCGCGTAATCTTGTACGAGACGAATTGTTCCGGATCGGCGTTCTTCGCCGCGGGCACCGTGCTGGAGAGTTCCATTAGAATCGTGCGTATGCCGTCGAGTGTCGGAATCGGCAAAGCCAGATATTTGCTTGCGACACTATTGTAACTGTCCTCCAACACCTCGCGGTCGTCGTTGCGCGTATATTTTTTCAACACCGCCAGCGCGGTTTCTTTGTTGCGCTTGAAATCATGGATCGCTTCGATGTAGGCGAGCATGAATTCTTTCGCGATCCCTTCGTTTTTCTGAAGATAAGATTTCGTCGTGCCAATGGCCGACGTCGGGTAATGCAGCCCCAGGTCGGCGAGGTCTCCTAGCTCACGAAAGCCCGCCTTGCGCGCGATCAGCGACGCGGTGCCACTCATCACCCCGGCGTCGAGCATTTTGGTCTGCATGGCGCGGACCGTGTCCTGTGATGTGCCGATTTGCAGAATACTTACGTCGCGGTCGGGATTCAGACCCCATTTTTTTAACGCCAGCCGGACGGCGAAATCCGAAGTGGCGCCGTAGCGGCTGATGCCTAATTTTTTGCCTTTGAGTTGCGCCGGGCTGATAATTTCCGGCGCGCTGAAAATTTTGAAAATAAATCCGTTGATAAGGGCGGCAATTAGGACTGTGTCGGCCCCCTGCAATGCGGCTTGCACCAAGCCGGAACCGGAGAGCGAAGCAATTTCCAAATCTTTGGCGATCAGGGCCCGCAAGGACACCGATCCGGTGCCCATGCCGACGAGCACCACATCGAGTCCGTGCTTCTCAAATAGTTTGGTTTCCTTGGCAAACCCTAACGGCGCGACCGCGCCGTCGGTAGAACCATAGCCGGCGACGACTTTGATAAGCGGTTTGGCCTGCGCGGTCAACGCACTTGTAGCATGAGCGCTGAGAAAAACTATGACAAGCGCAGCAATCAGCAAACTGCAGCCATTTGTCCGCATGACCTCACTTATATCAGAAACGACTGGAACGTTTCGAACGTTTGGAACGACTGGAACCAGTTGACTCGTAGATGGCGTTTGTCAGACCAACACCCGTCAAGAGACGCAAACCGTTTTACTCTACTGTCCCGAGTGCGAGAGACCAAGGATGAAGAAGAAAACACTGCGACCGAAGTAAAATTAAAAAATAAAAAGGTAAGAGGTTCGCGGAAGATTGATGTGTTTGTCGGCTATTCGTGCCGCCGCGTTCCCACCGAAAAACGCGCTAGTACGCTGAGGGTTCGAAAAACCCTCAGCGTGTCTCGGCAGTGAAACATGTTCGGGCTTACTAGCGCCGATAGTAACCGTAGCGCTCGTAGTAAGGGCTGTAACCCCACGCCCCGCGGCGCCTTTCGTAAGAACGGCCATCTTGGAAACCATCGCGGTAAGAGCCCCTGGCGCCATAGCCAGACCAACGGTCATCCCCATAGTGACAACCCGCGACCAAACCCATTAAAACGAACAGAGAAACCATCACAAACTTTTTAGCCTTCATTTGGTAGTACTCCTTCCCAATGGATTAGACGATTGATGACGTGATCACCGGATCGAAGAATTCGAAAACACTCTCTGTCGGAATCTCGCACGTTTTCTGGCAAGTCACCGAAACGATCTGACCAGGTCGATTGTTGAGCTCGAAAGAATCGTCGCGCCGGTTTATGCTTCGTACCGTTCCGGCTAACCTCTCGATGCGTGGTGCCGCGGTGAAATCGTCACGCGTAACGCGATCGCTGACGTGCTCTTCTTGAATGCGGATTAAATCCACGTACGGTTCGCCGCGCATATCATGCTTCATTTGCATCGCGACGACGTCCCCCGGCGCGAGTCGCGTCACCGGATATACGCGCCCGCGGTAGAAGACCTGCGCATCCTGGCTATAGACTACGACTCGGCGCTCGCCGCCGTTCGGACGGAGATAGAGCCGCCTCGCACCAAGATTCACGCGCTCGACCGAGCCAACCACGTCCGGCTGGCCTTCCGGAACCGGCGGGCGCGGGAACAGCGCGATATCCTCCATGCAGCCGGGGACACCCATTAAAAGCGTCCCTAGCGCCAGAACCAAGAGCGCACCGCGCGTCGGCTTCATCGCAGCCGCTAATAGATAATCGAGCCCTTCTCGATTTGCGCCTTACGAGCTTCGTATTCTCGACGCGAGATTCTCTCGTTCTTGTAGTCGGCCTCCAGTTTGTCCATCTGGCTACGCGCGTTCAGTTCATAACCGGCGCCGGTCGCCAAAGTCCCGACAGCCGCGCCACCGAGAAATGCACAGCCGGTCTGAGTGAGACCAACCAAAAGTGCTACTGCCAAAATCACCTTTTTCATGTTCAACCTCCCGCAAAAACCTTTCGCGAACAGGTGAGAGCGCAAGGTTCATACCACGGACAAAAAACATATTGTTTTTCGTGATTAAAACAATTTTTCATGCTCTTCAGCCGGAAAGAATGAGTAAATTTCATACAACATGTCAGGGGTTTCTAGGCTTATTCTAATCGCAATCTAACCCGGGCATCGCAGACCGTTTTGAATCAAGAGTTGCGGGAACTGAAGAATGTAGGGTTCGAGCCGTTCGTTTCAACGTTCAGTGTCGCTCGATTGGAAATTGTTCCTCGACCGGAGATGATTGGCTTTCAAGGCGGCGTAGCTTGCGGGCAAACTTTGCGACGAGCAGAACCGCAGCCGAACCCATGGCAGGTTGCGAAATATCTGCGTCTCGATCCAGACAAACAAAAAAATCAGATGGAGGAGACCTACCGGTATTACAGCAAGACTTTTCCGACCAAACCCTACGCGACCGCGGATGGCTTAGAGTTCACGGCACAGACCCGAGGCCAAAGACATTCAAGCCAAGGATTGGTTGAACAATCGTTTCATGGCGGAATTGGAAAAAGAAGATTTTCTCGCTAGGGTGTTTGGCGGCAGTAGATAGAAAACAAAATCGCAAAATCGGAAATGGGTCGGTGTTCCCCGGAGGTTCGATGCAGGACGTAGATAGCGATATCATCGTCATCGGCGCTGGCGGATGCGGTCTGATGGCGGCGCTGGTGGCGGCCAAGAAGGGCGCGCGGGTGCTGTTGCTTGAGAAAACGGATAAGCCTGGCGGCGGGACGGCTTTTTCTTCCAAGGGCATTCGCGCCGCGGCAAGCCGGCGACAGCGCGAGTTGAAAATCCACGATGACGCCGCTCTCTATGCGCAGGATATTTTGCGGCGTAACAACGGCGAGAGCGACGCCGTCCTAACCCTCGTATTTAGGGTCGCGTCTTCGTATTTAGGGTCGCGCCTTGCTTTTTGACGTTTGGCATCGGACCTACACTGTTCCCGGAACTACGACAGCAAAGGCTTGGCCTAGAGCCGTAAAATCCTCGACATTAAAAGTTAAAACCGTCGATGCCTTGCCCTGTTCGGCGCATGCGCCTATTAC
>DASYUV010000009.1:0-30196 GCA_036000865.1 Binatia bacterium
CCGTTCATGCGCGTGCGCGGCCACGGGCTCGGCTGCGGCTCATCCGCGCCGGGCAGCTTGGAAGACGGCAATCAGACCAAACTCGAAGAAGGCATGACGTTCATCATTCACCCGAACCAATATTTACCCGAAACCGGTTACCTGACGCTAGGCGATACGGTGGTAATGACGCAGACAAAAGCTGAATCATTGATGCGATCATCCTGGGAGATTTTTGTTAAAGACTAAATTCAGTTCAAGGTTCAAACGTTCAAAAGTTCAAGGGTCTGCATCAGACCTGGTGAGAATACATCGCACAGTGTGAGGAATTTATGATCTTTGGTCGACATTCGGTCTTGAAAAGAGGTTGTTCGACCTGGAACCCGCAACAGGTACCCCAGGCAGAGTTTCAAGCACGTCTTGATGCCGTGCGCCAAGAGATGGGTCGGCGAAATTTGGACGCTCTCGTCATCTATGGAGATAACTATTCGTTCGCCGATCTCTGTTACCTCACCAATTATTTCCCCAAAGTGCGCGGCGGTATCGCGGTCGTGCCGCGCGATGGCGCCATTTCTCTGCTACTTAACATTGGTAGCCGCGATGTCCCGTTCGCCAAGACGCTCACCTGGGTCGATGATGTGCGGGCATCGAATCAAGTCGGCGGCGACGGCGCGAAATTGCTCAAAGAAAAGGGATTCGATAAAGCTAAGATCGGCCTGGCGGACTCCGGACAGGGATTTCCACTGCCGCAGCTCGAAGAAATGAAAAGCTCCCTGCCGCAGGTGGCTTGGCAAGACTGCCACTCGATGATCCAGCCGCAGCGTCTCGTGAAGACCGCGCAAGAGCTAAGTGCCATGCGCGAGGCCGGGGGTGTGTTAAAAGAAGTTTGTGACGGCGCGCGCGATTTTATTAGACCAGGAAGAAAAGAATACGAGATCGTCGCCGACATCGACCGCTTGGCGCGCGACAAAGGCGCCGAGGATATTCGCATCCTCACCGGAGAAAAGCGGTTAAATCCGCCCAGCTTCAAACAAGCGGCGAATATTGGAGACCACTGGGCGGTTTACCTGGCGGTGCAGCACGAGCGCTACTGGGCCGAGGCGGGCCGGACTTTTATTCTTGCCAACGATGCCAAGCTTAAAGATGCTTACACCAGAGCCCAAGAAATCATCACGGCGATGGCTAATCAATTGAAGCCAGGTGGTGCTGTGGCGGCGATCGACGAGATTGCGCAACGCGAGCTGGGCGAATTCTACGCAACAGCTTCCGTTTACGGTCTCGCCAACGGCATCGGCTTAAATCAGTGGGAAGCGCCGTTTTTGAATGAAGACGACGCGCGTCAGGTCGGTGCCGCGTCGGTGGGCGCGACGACGTTGAATGAACATATGACGCTGGCGCTGCGAGTGATATTTGAGACTGAGGGTAAGCTTGTTCTTTTCGGCGACAGTTTTGAGGTAACGGCGAGCGGGGCGAAGTCGTTGCTTCAGGATAAGTAAACAACTCGGCGGCAAGCTGCGACTACGCGAAGCCTAAGTCCGTCATTCCCGCATGCTTTTAGCGGGAATCCAGGCGAATTCCGGACTGGACCCCCGATTAAAACATTCGGGGGTGACGCCTTGGGGAAAATCATTCTACGAGCCACCAACGATCGCTATGCGGCAAGCAAAAAGCAGAGACTAAGCCAATGAGAACGGCGTCCCTACCTTTCTCTCGAGCGCCCAACGGTACGCCCACGCGGTCGCCGTGCTGTCCCAGAGCGACATACCGACCGACTCAAAGACCACTGTCTCGTTTTCATTCTCTCGGGCTGGAATCGCGCCGGCAAGGACTTCGCCAAGTTCTCCAGCGATTTTTGCCGCGGCCCAAGAGCCGTCCGCGATCATCGCCGCATACGGCTGCCGCGGCACTTCCCCGCCTAGCAGCTCCTCTTTCCACGATACAATCAGCCGCGAGCGCGCGACCGTTTCGCGCGGCAGTTGACCGCTCGTGATCGAAACAACCAACGCGCCGGGAGCGATCCATTGCGGCTCGATGACCGTCGAACGCGAGCTGGTCGCCAGACTCACAATTGGCGCGTTCTCCACCGCCGCCTGCGGATCGTCGACCGCCTCTACGTCGGCGTCCAGCCACGCGCTTATTTCTTTGGCGAAGCTTCGCCGATGCGCTTCTGTCGGACTGAAGACCCTCACCTTTTTTAGCGCCGGCAACGCCCGGCGAATCGCTAGAATTTGCCCGCGCGCCTGGCGGCCGCTGCCGATCAGTCCAAGTACGTCGGCTCCTTTCGGCGCGAGATATCGGCTCGCCACGCCGGCCGGCGCCCCGGTACGCCAGACGTTTAGCGCAGTACCGGCGACCAGCGCCAGTAAATCGCCGCGCTCGCCGTCGAACAGGAGAATAAAATACGCGTCCTTGGCGCCGCGAAAGAGCGCGCTGATGCGCATCCCCTGCCCCGCCTGCGGCACCGCGGAAGTCGTGATGCGAAATTTTTTGTGTGTATCTGTCAGGCTCGTTTCCAGGCGCACCTGGCCGGCGACTTGGCCGCTGTTGAAAGCACGTAGAGATTCGTCGATGCGGGCTAGGAGACCGTCCATTGCAGACGGATCGCTGTACAGCGGCGCTAAATCTTTTTCGCTGAGAATAATTGGCATGAGAATTCCTTTTACGATTCAGCCCTTGTAACACATGCCAGCAGGGGGTTGTAGACGTGTTGTTCAATGCTTGTCTCGTCTTGCGGCTCACCGTTCCGGTCGAAACTAAGGGTTGACATGATCTGGCATCGCCGCTACCTTTCTGGGTTTGAGATTTTCTTTCGAAGTTAGCGTAAAATAGGTCAATGGCCAGTATCGACGAGACCAAGGCCCAGCTGATGCGCGGCGTCGTCCAGGACAACGTCGATGTCCTTCGTGGAGTTAGGACGAGACCGTTGTATCGCCGCCAACGCCGGCTTCGGCTCTGGCTTTGGGGCGGATTTGTGATAGCAGCAATCGCCCTCTTGACGGTTCCTGCGCATCTCGTTTCCCGCGTTAGCGTGCCGGCTCAGAGTGCCCTTCCAGTCACTCCGGTAGCGGCAGTGATGAATATCGATGCGACTCCGGAATCTGAAGTTCCTCTCTCGCACCCACGGCCCATCGATCGTCAGGCAATTCCCCTTTCGATTAAGACCATTGTGATTGATCCGGGCCATGGTGGGGAGCCAGGCGCGACATCGGAATCCGGTGTCACCGAAAAAGAGATTACCTTGGATGTGGCGCTTCGCTTACGCCGGCTCCTGGAAAATGGACCCTTCGAAGTGCTCTTGACGCGCGAGAGTGATCGGCGCCTCTCCCTCGATCAACGCGTAGCTTTCGCCAATGAACACAAGGCTGATTTATTCCTATCCATCCATGTCAACTGGATGGAGCCACACACCATCCGCGCCTTGGAGACCTACTATGTCGGCCCGACCGACGACCCCGCCACGCTTAAATTGGCCAGCAGGGAAAACAAGGACTCCGCCTATGCCCTTTCGGACTACAAGCAAATCCTCGAGAAAATCTATGTCGACGCCCGGCGTGATGAATCGCGCGCTTTCGCTAAAACCATCCAAACCCGACTGTTCCGTTCGCTCAAGCCGAAAAATCCCCTGCTGCAAAATCGCGGCGTCAAGACGGCGCCGTTCGTCGTGCTGATCGGCACGCATATGCCCGCCGTGTTAGTTGAAATCTCCTCTCTCTCGAACGAGGGAGACGTTGAGTTGTTGACAAAAATGGATTATCGCGAAAATATCGCGCTGGCGCTGCTCGAAGGAATTCGCGGTTACGCGAACGGCTTCAACGCATTCGACGGGAAAGGCAGATAATTCATGGAAGAAACCAACGAAACACTATGTCTGGGAATCGATCTCGGCACTTCTCGCAGCTCGGTATCGGCGTCCAATGGTGAGCGTCATGTGGTCGACAGCTATGTCGGCTGGCCGCTCGACATGGTCGCGCGCAAACTGGTGAAGAAACCCGTCATGGTCGGCCGCGAGGCCCTCGATAACCGCCCCATGTTGGACCTGCGCCGGCCATTGGAGCGAGGCGTCATGAAGGACGGGTCGGAGAAAGACCAAGAAGCCGTCCAAGAAATTCTGCGCCATCTACTCTCCCTCGCCGGTATCAAGCAAAAGGGCAAGAATAAAGCGAAAGTGCGCGCCGTGGTCGGCGTGCCCGCAGAAGCCTTCCGTGTCAGCCGACAAAACCTACGCAACGCTCTCGATGGGATCGCCGATAGTGTCATGCTGGTCTCCGAGCCGTTCGCCGTGGCCTACGGCCTGGAGGCTCTGTTACACGCTCTGGTCATTGATATCGGCGCGGGTACCGCCGACTTTTGCGTCATGCAGGGCCGCTATCCCACCGACGAGGATCAAAAGACCTTGCCCAATGCCGGCGATTCGATCGACGAGCAATTGGTGAAGCTCATGCGGGAACGCCATCCCGATGCGCAATTTTCCATTCATATGATCCGCGAGTGGAAGGAAAAATCGAGTTTCGTCGGTGAACGGAAAGATCGCTTGATGGTCTCGGTGCCGATCAAAGGCAAAGAGACTGAAGTCGATATTACGAGCGAAATGCGCGCTGCCTGCGAAAGCATTCTCCCCCCGGTGTGTGAAACCATGATCGCCCTGCTGACCAAAGTGGAGCCGGAATTTCAGAGCAAGGTTCGTAATAATGTGATTATCGCCGGAGGAAGTTCGCTCATTAGCGGCCTGCCCGAAGCCCTGAGCAAAGCGCTCGACGAGCTCGGAGGCGGGCGGGCCACCGTTGTCCATGACCCGGTCTTCGCCGGCTCCGACGGCAGCCTGGCCATCGCGCGCGATGCGTCGAGCTCCGACTGGGAGAAACTATCGCTCTGATGTGCGCTTGAAATCAAAAAAGTTAGCGTAACACGGGTCCAGATCGACCCAAGAGCGTACCGATTAGTTTAAGGGAGAGCGAAGATGCGCGATTGGATTTCTGACCTGCTCATCTTCTCCGCCGGGATCACCGGCGGGGTTCTCGTTACGATGATCAAACCGATTCTTTCTGCCGCGAAAAGGCGTCGCACGGAGCTCGTTGCTGCACGGACACGAATTCTCGCCGACATGAAAGAACAACACGACAAAGAAATATTGCACGAAGCGTTTAGAGCCACCGAGGCCATTCGCGGCGAACTCGACAAAACCCGTGAGACTTTGCGCAAGACTTTGATTACCGTTCTGGAGCCCGGCGACGACCGGCAGCATGGCCAGCACAAGGCGGTCATCCAGCTCGCGGAGCGGAGGAAACCAAAGCGATCGATCTCCTAAAGGGTTTGCGCCAGCTCCGCGCCGGCGCGTAACCGTCGAACTCCATCCGAAAATCATCGAGTTGTGCCCTCCGTGTCCAGTTCGATTTGACAATCAACCGGATGAAATGAAAGATTGGCGAACGGAGGGAGCTGGAGATGAAATTAGCGAAGGGAGCTTTGGCGGTGGCGCCTCGCGCTGCTGCCAGTTAAGGTCATGGCTGAAGATGTCATCAAGCTGGGGCTGTTCAATCGGGACGCGGCGATTATCGTCGCCGAGGGCAAAGGCTTTCTAAAGCAGGAAGACATTCGCGTCGAGATCAATACGGTCACCGATTCGCCGACGCTGTTGCGCAACCTCATCAAAGGCAATTACGATCTCATCCTCAATAACGCCGACAACGTTATCGCCTGGGCCGAGGGCCAAGGCGAGGATCCGCAGAAAAACGACTTCGTGATCTTTCTCGGCGGCAGCCAGGGCGTCGACCAAAAGCTCGTGGTCGCACCCGGGATCAATGATTTTGGCGGCCTGAAAGGCAAAGTTTTCGCCGTTGACGCGCCGACCACGGGCTACGCGATCGTCGGCGTTTACATTATGAAAAAGCACGGCCTCGAGTGGAATCGCGACTATACATTTAAATCTTTCGGCAACACGACTGCTCGGGCGGATGCCATGAGCCGAGGTGACGCGTCGGGCGCGATGATGAGCATGCCCGATGACGACATCCAAAAGCGTGGTTTCAAAGTGCTCGCCAAATCCGAAGACTACGTCAAACACTATGCTCGCGGGCTCGGCGCCACGCGCCGAGACTGGGCCAATGCCCATGAGGACTTGGTCGTGCGCTTTACCCGCGCGATGATCCGGACCACCGACTGGGTGCAGGATCCGAAGAACAAAGACGAGGCGATTCAGCTGCTGCTGAGCGAGACCAAGAACAACAAAGCACGGGCCGAAACGATGTATGCCCAGACGATCAGCCCAACCATGGGCCTCACCCCGCGCAGCCGGATTGACCTCGAAGGCATCCGGACCGTGCTCGAGTTGCGCGAAGTCGCCGGCTTGATGAAACCGCCGGTGCCCAAGCCGGGAAAATATGTCGACGAGCGTTTTTACAAAAAGGCGCTGTCAACTCTAGTCAAATAATTCACGACCCGCGGAAGAAAAACCGCCGCGGCGTGGTCGCTTAAAACTGGAGAACAATGAAATGAATCGCACAAATCTTCGCTCATTGCCGGCAATTATGCTCGCGCTTGGAATAATCATGTGCCAACCCGAATGGGTGCCCGCGCAAGCGCCGCAAGGGAAACCGTTGACGATCCGCGGCAAGATTGCTGCCGTCGAAAAACAGGCGCTCAAAGTAACGACTGCGGCGGGCGACGTGATGGTCAAGATCGCCGACGATATCCGGATCGGCGTCGTCGATGCGGCGAATCTATCTGATATTACCGCTGGTCATTACGTCGGGACCACGGCTGTAAAGCAAGCGGACGGAACGCTGAAGGCGCTGGAGGTTCACATTTTTCCGGAAAACTCGCGCGGCACTGGCGAAGGTCATCGGCCCTGGGATCTCCAGCCCGGCTCGACCATGACTAACGCGAATGTTGAAAAAGTCGAACAAGTTATGATTGAGAAAGCGCAAGGACAACTGCTCACGCTAAAGTACAAGGACGGTGAACAGAAAGTCTTGATTCCGCCGGGCACGCCAATCGTGCGAAACGTACCGGGCGACCGTTCGTTGCTCAAGCCAGGCACCGGCGTCTACATTCCTGCCGTGCGCGGCGAAGACGGCACCATCACCGCGACCCGGATCACTGCCGGTGTCGGCGGTATCATGCCGCCGATGTAAGCCCCGTCGCACGGAAAAAGTCCGAGTCGAAAAGTGGAGCTCTGTTGCATGATTCCTTGTCGCCGATTGTTTGCGTCACTAGCGCTGCTCTTGGCGCTAGGCGCGACCCAGAGTCAAGCCAATCCATATCTCGCCAAGCCGGGAGAAGCGCCGGTGCCGATTCGCGTTGCCGCCTGTGCTATCAGCGGCGGCTTCATGCATCTCTATACGGCGCTGGACAACCGCTTGTTCGAAAAGTACGGGCTCAAGCCGGAGTTTCTGCTCGTGCGCGGCGCCGGGGTTTCGGTCGCGGCGCTCACTTCTAACGAGCTTCAGTTCCTCTACTGCACCGCCGATGCGATCATTCCCAGCTTGGCCGCCGGAGCGGAAGCGAAGATGATCGCCTCGCCACTGGTCGGTCTACCCTGGGTGATCATCGCCCGCAAAGATATCAAGCGGATCGAAGATCTAAAGGGTAAAATCTTTATCGTCACCCGGCCCGGCGGTACACCGGATACCCTCATCCGGATTCTGATGAAAAAACTCAACTACACCGCCGACGATTTAAAAATTCGCCACATCGGCGGCGCCGGACAAACCGAAGTTTTCAATGCCTTGCTTCAAGACTTGGGACAGGCAACGATGGTGACGCCGCCCCTCGATGCGCACGCGAAGCGAGACGGCTTGAACGTGATCTACCATCTCGACGATCTCAATTTGCCAGCGATCTACAGCAGCATGTTTGCCAATGACCGGATAATCAAAGAACGGCCTGTGATCGTGCAAAAATTCGTCGCCGCTGTGGCTGAAGCGGTACATTTTGTCGAGAAGAATCCAGACAAGGCTAAAGCCTCCGTTAGCAAAGTTCTCGCGCTCAAGGATCACGATTCGGCGCAATCCGCCTACGACGCCTACGCCAAACAGCTGGTCAATCGCCGCGTTGCGATCCCGGCCTCGCGCGTGGCGGAGACAATCGAAATTGCGCGCCACGCCGGCGCCAATGTGCGGCGCAAACCCGCCGAGACCTACGATAACAGCTTCGCCGACAATCTAGAGAAGAGCGGCTTTCTGAAAGAGCTCTGGGGCGGCGAAGTACCGGGGAAAAAATGGTGACGTTCCCTGCGGCGACAATTCCGCCAACGTCCGCCGGTTGTCCTAAGTCTCACCGAGCAACAGCGAGATTCTAAAGAACTCTGCGCCACCTTTTCATCTATATCTTTTCGCCAACGGCGATTTGATCCTTGTAAATATCGGCGCGCCGTTTTATGAGAGAAGGAATTTCTTCGTCCAAGCGCGCAAGGGGCCGCCATTTCATGCTTGAAAAACGGCTCCTGTATTGACCGAGGAGCTTGCGTAGTCGATTTTCGGGAGGATCACCATGGCGCGGATTAAACATATTGCGATACGAACGAACGACGTTGAAAAGACCGCCAAGTTTTATCAGGCGGCATTTGGGCTTGAGCGCGTGGGCACGGGCCAGAGTGGCATTTATCTCACCGACGGCCATTTGAACATCGCTATCTTAAACTTCCGTGCCGTCGTCGAGGGGGAGTCCATGAAGCTCGGCATCGACCACGTCGGTTTTCAAGTTGACGACATTGACGCCGCCGTCGCGCGAATCAAAGAACTCGGTGGAAAATCATTGAACGATCGGCACGCGGTGACGCCGACCGATCCAGCGCAGCCGCAATCGTACTTCGAAGTCAAGTGCGTCGGCCCCGATGACCAGGTGATTGACGTCTCCAGCGCCGGGTGGATCGGTGCGAAATAATTCATCTTCTCTCTGTCTAGTCGACCGCCCCGCGGGCGCGCCGGGCAAAATTATTATTCCTGAAATCCGAGACCTAGCGCGTTCCTTCGCTTGCCGACCGTGATTCTCCACAGCATCCGCAAACGGATTTCCGGCCTCTTCTACGGCTGGCGCTGGGCGGCGTTTCTCGCGGGAGCGCTATTTCTCATTGCAGGCGTACCGTTGTGCGTTGGCATACGCCGTTCTCCCGAGAGCATCGGCATGCAACCGGACGGCGCGGCGCCTCAGCGCGAAACGAATGGCAATGTCAATAAAGAAAATCCAAACAAGCCGCAACGAGGATCCCGAGATCACGGCGCGCGAAGCTTTTCGTTCGCCGATTTTCTGGAACCTGATTTGTTCCATGACCGCCCGATCGCTCGCGTTCACCACCGTGACGACGCACTTCATACCGATGATGGTATGGAAAGGTTTAACCCAGACCGAAGCCTCGGTTCTCTTGGCCGGGTTCGCCATCTTCAATCTGCCGATTCACTTTCTACTCGGCTGGATCGCCGACTTTGTCAACAAACCTAAGTTAGTGACCATCTGTCTGCTTCTCGGAGTCATCGCCGTGCTGCCGGTGCTGTGGACCAATGCGCCCTGGGCGCTCTGATTCTTCGCTGCGCTCTACACGGTCCTCGACGCCTCGATTCCGGTTTTCGGGGCATCTGTCGGCGACTTCTTCGGCCGCAAGTCTTTCGGTACGATCCGCGGCAACATGAACCTTTTCTACACCTAGGGCGCCATCCTTGGCCCCTTCGTCGCCGACGCCATCTCCGACCGCAACCAGAGTTACGCGCTGGTGTTTTTGGGAATGACGATCGCTTTGCTCATCGCCGCCGCACTGAGCGCCTTACTAATCAAACCATGGGCCGAGATGCGGCAATCGACGAGAGATCTCGTCTCGTAAAATTGTCCGGCAGAACTGTTAAGGGGATTATTAACCGTTGGCGCCTTGCCAGCGGTGCGCTGCGACAACCTGCAGCATGGCATTGTGCGCCTGCCTTTCGACGGGATCGCATGTCCCGTAATCGGGATTGGTACAGCTCGAATGTCTGATTGAAATGGGACAATCAAAGCTCATGGGTCAGAGCCGAAGCGGCGAATACAAACTGTAAAGTAACGCCGAATTGTTCATGGGTCTGTAAAAATATCTAACATGCGGCCGGTTGAAAATTTCCGCAACTTCGATTGTTTGGATCGCTCTGATCAACGGAAGTGAATCTGTAAAGAGATTTTACGAAATGGTTGCATCCGTGGAATTTTTTTCTTCGATTTTTCTGCGGCTTTTCATCTGGCATTTTTATTGCGCTCGCTTAAGCACATTAACCAGGCTGCGTGCCCACGATGACTGCGTTCATACTTCCCAGCATCTGGTCCCAATTCAAGTTCAATCTATTGCTGCAGATCTTTGATGGCCTCTTTACCTACCACGTGCTGACCCAGGGCGTTCCGGAAGCCAATCCGCTCGTCAGTAGCGCTATCGCTGAGTGGGGCGCCGTTTGGGGGATTGTCTACTGGAAGCTGTTTGCCTGTGCTTTGCTGGCGATGATCTTTGCGCTTAGGCATACGCGGCAAGGTCTGGCCATGCACGCTCTGACTCTAACATCGACAGTTTACGGCTCCCTCTTCTTTATATCGCTCTACTACCTATTGCGGGAATTCTGCGCTTAACCGGATTCCGCAGTTAAACCTACGGGCCCTGAGCGAGGAGCAAACCTGGAGTAGCGAAGGCACCCAACTGTAAAGTTTCAAAGTCCTTTTCGCTACTTCGCACTTCACCATTGTAAGTCTTAGATCTCATCTTGAACCACCGACGATCGATGTCCGCTCAGAGGCAGAGACCCATTGACTTCGCTACTCCAGGTTTGCTCCTTGCTCATCGCGTCGGCGGGAACTGCGGAATCCGGGCTTAATCCAAATCCGTCCGCCGATATTTTTGAAATCCGCGACCGGACAGTACACGCCGTCAAGCACGTATAAGTCTTTTCTTAGGCGGTTAGGTGGACGGGGAAGTGCGATAGATTCGCGTCGCCGTGTCATGAAACAACGCCGCCCGCTCGGCAGCCGAATAATGTGCCGTGATTCGTTTGAACGCATTCCAGACCACGACGTAGGAATTCGAAAGTTTTCCCACCGGAAAGTTACTTTCGAACATGCAGCGATCAACGCCGAATTCTTCAATGCAGAATTCGCAGTACGGAGTTAAAACTGCTGCAACTTCCAGCGATGATGGTTTGATTGTTCGCTGATGCCAATCATATCCGGAGCGTACGGATCCAAAACCGCCGAGTTTCACGACGATATTCGAACATTTCGCGACCGCGGCGATTCCTTCACTCCAAAGCCGGAACACTTCATCGCGTTTGCCAGCATACGGACCGACGCCCAACGGGGCGCCGATGTGATTCAAAATGATGGTCACGTCCGCAAAGACGCCTGCCAGGTCCGCCAATTCCGTAAGTTGGGGATGATAAAGCCACGCATCGAAGCTCAAATCTAATTTCTTCAGCCACGCGATTCCCCGGCGAAACTTGCTGTCGGCGAGCAATCCCTGCGAAGCTTCATTGCGCAACCCGCCGCTGCCGGCCCACGTCGTCGAGTGTCGAATACCGCGAAAGCGGCTGGGACTCGCAGCCATGTGAGCTTCGAGCACTGGCGCCACGCCATCGCCCAAGGCGAGGTTGGCGTGTCCGACAATGGCAGACACGATTCGCGATTTAATCGCCGGATCGTTCGCGACTCGCTCGGCGACGCTTTCGAGAAATGCGGTTTCACCGACGGGCTTGAACTCCTCTGGACCGGTTTGTCGATACCCATAGCCACACTCGATCGCAATCGTCGAAGCGATATTGTGGCCGCTGTTGAGATCGTGGAGTAAATCTTCCAGCAAATAATTTCTAGGAGGCCGCTCCCACAAATGATGATGCGCATCGCAGATCGGCAGCGCAGGCGCCAGCGGGGTCTCGGTGGAAATCTTTGTCTCGCCGTTTTCACTCGTCATCGTTTGATTTTGTTCACTATCGAATCTGCCATGCACGCGGCAGGGCGAGGTGAATGGCCAGCATCGTAAACACGCCCGCCGCGCCCATCAACACCACCGCCCACTGCGTGCCGCAAAATGCGGCCAACGAACCGATGAGCATGCTTCCTATCGTCATGACGACTTGGCCCATGTGAAACAAGGCGATCGCGCGACCACGAAATTCCCGCGGCGAATAAGTCTGAATGACGGTTTGCACCAGCGCATGTGAGCAAACATTGGCGAATCCAACGATCACCATCAGGATCATCGACAGCTGGAACCAAGAGGAAGCCGCAAAGGCGACGACGCTCAGGCCGTAGAGCGCGACCCCGCCAAGCATGAACAATCCCCTGGGCATGCGGTCGCCGAACGTTGCGATCAACACCGCACTCGCCAATGCACCGATACCCATGGCGGTCAGAAGAAATCCCTGGCCGGTGGCGCCGACATCGAGGATGTCGCGGGCAAAAACCGGCAAAAGCGTGGTGAACGGAACGATGAACAGGGAGGCGAACATCGTGATCAGCAAGCCGGTGCGCACCGTCTCGTTTTGCCAGCTGAATTGCCAACCTTCGACAATACTGCGACCGAAAGAGACTCCGTGAACGGCACCACCATGAGCATTGGAGGAAGTGCGCTCGGCGGCGCGCAACTGCAGCGTCCAGAACGTGCCCAAAACGTAAAACATCGCCTGGGCGCTGTAAGAACCGCCGGTACCGAACGATGCGATCAGCAAGCCGGCCAGCGCCGGCCCCGTGCTTCTTGCGACGTTGAAAATGATCGAGCTCAGGCCGATCGCATTGGTCAGGTTTTGAGTCGGCACAACGTCGCTGACGATCGCCGCGCGCGCCGGTTGCTGAAACGTCTGGACGATCGCCATGCCGAAGGCCGTGACATAGACATGCCAGGGTTGGATCTCACCGGAAAAAATGAGCAGCGCCAGCGCCGCGAACATCGTTCCGTCAATGATCTGAGCAACCAAAATTTGGGTCTTGCGTGAATACCGGTCGGCCGCGCTACCGGCCACTGGAGAAAGCAGCAGAATGGGAATGGCCTGCACACCGCGCACCAAGCCCAATTGAACCGTGGAATCGGTCAATTCGTAAATCAGCCAACCGCGTGACACCTGATCCATCCAAAACGCCATTGACGTAAAAACATGACCGAACCAGAGCAGACGAAAGTCGCGATATTGTAACGATGTGAGCGCACGCAATCGCAATAATCCGGCAAGCCCGTGCCAAAAGCCTCGCGCAGCCGATGACTGATCGGTGTCAACTGTTTCGCCTTCGGTCGCGTTTTTCTCAGGTAACGGCGAGTTCAGATATCACTCCGCAGCAGAAAACTTAGTCGCATGCTTTTCGACTTTTTCAGCGATCACATACACCGTCAATAGCACTTCAGAGGATTGGCGCGATCAGGTTTTACGGAGCAGTGATGAATTCTTCGTTAACCCATCATCCCAATCTCCGTTGTCCTTTACCTTATGTCCCTCGCTCGCGGCGCCGCCCAGTATAGCCCGATCATGCATGCGGTGCCGATGATGCTCATCGAAGCCGCAGCCCAAGGCGCGCCGACGAGGGCCGACATCGCGCCGATCAGCAGACCGCCGAGCAGCAGCACGACGTGCGTCATGTGAAAGATCGCCATTGTCCGGCCGCGAAACTCAGGCGGTGAGTACGTTTGAATGATGGTCTGCACGAGCGCGTGGGAGCTCACGTGGCAAAGGCCAATGACCGCCATCAGTACCATTGAAAGTGGAAACCAAGATGATGCAGAAAAGATCACCACGAGCACGCCGTAGATCGCGACCCCGGCCACCATCAGCATGCCACGCGGCATGTGATCACCGACGGACGCGATAAGAAAAGAGCTGCACAGCGCCCCGATCCCCATCGAGGTCAGCAGCAAACCCTGTCCTTTGGCGCCGACTTGAAGCAGATCGCGCGCGAATACCGGCAAGAGGGTCGAGAACGGAATCATGAACAGAGAAGCGATGATGACGACGAGGATGCCCGTGCGCACCATTTCGTTGCGCCAGCTGAATTTCCATCCTTCGATGACGCTTTGGCCGAAGGTTTCCTCGTGCGCGGCCGCGCCGAGCATGAGGCCGGAAGCAGAGCGGCCGGATCTCATCTGCGTCGTCCATACTGTCGCCAAGAGAAAAAACACCGCTTGAACCGCATAGGAAATGCCGGTGCCAAAAAGTGAGATCAGCAACCCTGCCAGAGCCGGACCCGTGCTGCGCGCCATATTGAAAACCACCGCATTGAGACCGATGGCATTCGTGAGATTTTTGCTCGGCACAGTATCGGAGATCATGGCGGCTCGGGACGGCTGTAGGAACACCTGAACGCACGCCATCAAGAAAGCGGTCACATAGACGTGCCACGGCCGGATAAGACCAGTGAAAATCAGCACTGCGGTAACAACATACAGGAATCCATTGGCGAATTGCGCCGCGACGACTTGAAACTTGCGAGAGTAACGGTCGGCCGTGCTGCCGGCGATCGGCGATAACAATAGGAAAGGAATAGCTTGAATGCCGCGTACGAGTCCGAGCTGAAGCGCAGAATCCGTCAACTCGTAAATCAGCCAACCGCGCGTCACTTGATCCATCCAGGTGCCCATCGACGCGAATATCTGGCCGTACCAGAGCAGCCGGTATTCCCGGTGGCGCAACGCTTCAAAAGCGCGCAGGCGAACCAAGAGTTCGATCGGACGTGAAAGCGGATAGAAAGCTTCTCGAGCGCTTTCTGTCTCGGGTGCCGTCGTGGCCTTTTTTTGCTGTGCAGGTGGTGATTGCAGAACAAGCTCCAAAACTGGCCGCAGGAGACAGCCGAGGTGTGAGGATGATCATTTTCCTATAGCACGCGCGAATGAACAACGTCCAGTCGCCGAGGAGAAATCACTGAGAGGTTTAACGGACGGAAAGAAAAAGCACGCTCGTGCAGCTCAACCCAGCCCTCCAACACTTCATTACTCCAATTGTCTTTTTCACTGTATCCGTCGCGCCCTCGGTATCAAAACGTAGAGCACGACCATCACGCTCGTACCGGCAAGACTCATCGACGCCGCTGCCCAGCGCGCGCCGATCAGAGATGCGAGACCGCCGACGAACATCGCGCCGATGACGTGAATGACTTGCGTCATGTGAAAAATCGCCATGGTCCGGCCGCGAAACTCCGGCGGTGAGTAAGATTGGATCACGATTTGGATCAACGCGTGCGAGGTCACGTGGCAAAGTCCGATGATGAACATGACCAGGATAGAAAGCGGATACCAGCTTGATGCCGCAAAAACCACCACGAGGATTCCGTACAGCGCGACACCGCCGATCATAAACAGGCCACGCGGCATGCGGTCGCCCAAAGACGCGACAAACACGGAGCTGAACAGCGCGCCGACGCCCATCGAGGTCAGTAACAGCCCCTGTCCCGTCGCCCCCACTTGGAGAATGTCTCGCGCAAAAATCGGCAGCAGCGTGGTGAATGGAATAAGCAGCAACATGGCGATCGACACGACTATGAGGCTGATGCGCACTTCATCGTTGCGCCAGCTGAATTTCCAACCTTCGACGATATTTTGACCGAAAGACTCGCCGTCTGCCGCATGGCCATGCGCAGATGCGGCCGAGCGTTGCTCCGTGTGTAACATGAAGGTCCAAAGCGTCGCCAAAAGATAAAAGAATGCTTGGACCGAGTACGAACCTGCCGTGCCAAAGCCGGCAATCAATAGGCCGGCGAGCGCCGGTCCGGCACTGCGCGCTGAATTGAACACAACGGCGTTGAGACCCATTGCATTGGTCAGGTAGGCAGATGGTACGGTGTCGGCAACCATGGCCGCGCGCGAAGGCTGTTGAAAGGTTTGCACGGTCGCAAGCCCGAGCGCGGTTACGTACACATGCCAAGGTTCAATGCTGCCGTTGATAATCATCACGGCGACCCAGGCGTACAATAACCCATCGATGATTTGCGCGATCAGGATCTGGGTTTTCCGTGAGTAAAGATCCGCGGCCGTGCCGGCGATCGGAGATAGAAGTAAAATAGGAATCGCCTGCACACCGCGCACCAGTCCAAGTTGAAAGGACGAGTTGGTCAGCTCGTAGATCAACCAGCCGCGCGCGACCGAATCCATCCACGTCGCCATGGAGGTGAACACCTGGCCGTACCACAGCAAACGGAATTCGCGGTAGCGCAGCGCTTCCAGAGCGCGAAGGTTCAGGAGTGCCTCAAGCGGGCGCCAGAGCTTTTCTTGAGTTGCCGTTGCCGTGATTTTGTCCGGCCGGGATTCGGCCTTCTTTTGATTTGCTGAAGTCAATTGCCGGACGAACTCCAAACTGGCCGAAGGAGACGAGTTTCGTCGATGATCCACAGCCAAGGAGGATGTTCTTGGCTATAACACGCGCGCCGTGATTGCGTCCACTCACCTGCGACGACGCAGAAAACTGATGCCGACAGAGGTCATCTGGATTTTTCTGCAGCTTCTGAATCAGAGACCGACGGCGGCACCGGCGAAACATAACCGATCACGAGCAGCAAGACACCGACGCCGATGAATGACACGATACGCTCGATACCGCCAATGTTGGATAAATCGATGAAGAAGAGCTTGATGACAACGACGGCCATCAAGCCGGCGCCGGTGAGCCACAGCGGCCGCGCGCGCACGTGCGTGGCTGTCAACATCGCACAGAGCGCCAACGTGGACCAAAAAATCGAAAACGACGCCTGTACCATCATCGACCGCATCATCGCGTCAAACTGAAAAGGCACACCGGCCCAGTGATGCAGCGTCCGCAAGAGGACACCGTTGAGCCAGAGAAATGCCGCGCTGCCCAAACCAACGTAGGCGATCTCTCCGGATCGAAAGAGCGGCGGCGCGAATGGCGCAGAACGAACCTGTCGGAACCATGCAAACAACGCCATAAGAGCGGCAAATTGCATGATGTCCAACGGATTCAACAACGGTAGATACGGTAACGGCTCTGGATCGCCGCGGCTGGTAAAGTTGGCGTGCAGCATCCACAGCCATATGAATCCAGCGAGCGGAATCAGGCCATCGAACTGATAGGCTTTCGTATAATGCGTCACGGGCCAATCGATGCGCTCGCCCTGGTCGGAAAGCCACGCCAGCAGCGCTACCGGCGTTACCGGCCAACCGATCAACCGCCAAACGTCTCCGCCGTGCACGACGTCGCCGATCCACCAGCCGAGTTCCCACGCGCTGAGGGCGCCGAAAAGCCAAACTCCGGCGGCGTGCCACCAGCCAACGTGCTGAGTCTCTTCGTGCCGGCGTAGAAGCCACAGATGAGCGGCAAACGCCACGGGCCAGGCGATAAAACCAAAGTATTGAAAGGGATGAGCCGCTTCGTCGATTTCTGCCGCGGCGAGCAGATACATCAGCGGCGCAAGCGCAAGCGCCGCGTACTTCGCCTCGCGCCAGTCGATCCGAAAGTGCAGCATGCTGAAGATCGCGCAAGATGCAACAACCAATAATAGCTCCGAGTGCAATCGGTAGACTCGCGTCACATGCTCGTCAATTTCATTAAACCCGCCGCCCAGCCACCACGACACTCCCCAACAAAACAGCAATAGCGCGACGGCGCTCTCGACGTCGCTTACCCGCGCGCGGTGGCGCCGGAGATAATAGGCACAAAAAAGGCCCGCGAAACTGATAAAAATGCAGCCGAGATAAATGCTATTGAAAACCGGCCAGACTGCGCGCGGCGCGGAGACACCGACGAGGAAAGCTATACCAGCGGCAGCTTGCAAGGAGATGCCGAAGGCGCGCGCGCCGATTTTTTCCTGGCGCACGCCAATCCACACAATCGCGGCGCCTTCCAACGCCCAGGCCGCGGCAGTCCAGCGCCCGTCGAAAGCCAGCGGAATCGCCAGCGTGCCAAAAACCACCCCGAGAGCGATGAAGACATCGACCAAAAGCCGGACATTGTCGCTGGCGCGCGCGAATAGCAGTTTCGCCATCAGCCAATAAAAAAAGCCTAAGCCCAGCGCGCTAAACGCCGCGCCGTATTCGATGTCTTGCACCAGCGCAGTTTGCAAGCCGAAGGCGATCAATGGCGTGCCGAAGACTAAAGTGCCGTCGACGCGACTCTTGATGGACGCTTCCTGCCGCAGAGCAAAGAGCACCGCGATGGTGACGTAAAACAGGAAGAATAAAATCAGAAACGGCTCGGTGCTGGCGAATAACTCCGACCGATAGTAGCGAGCTCCCCATAGGAGCCCAATGACGAACGTAAAGGCAAAGCCGAGCAGATTGAGCGAGCGCCAGGCTTTGAACCAGGCGATGAGAAGAATGCCAAAATTGATCAGCGCGTAGAAACTGAAGAGCATCACGTGACTGCCGCCGCCCGTCGAAGCAAGCAGGGGCGCGAGAAAGCCGCCCGTGACGCCCATGGCCGCGAGCGAGGGCGAGTCTTGCAGCAGGGCTAACGTCGCCGAGAAAATCGCCATCGCCGCGAGTAGCGCAAGTACCGGTCCAGCGGGAAGCAACTGGTAAAGCCTGAACGCAGCGAACACGGTGAGATACAGGAGTCCGATGCCACCCCCCTGCAAGATCAAGCCATATCCGGGACGCTTCCGGCGTAGACGCCAACCGGTCGCGAGCATAACGATGGCGCCGAGCGCCACACCGACGAGCCGCACTTCGATCGAAATCTCGATGTGCTCCGAAGCGTACTTGAGGAGAAACCCGACGCCAAAGAACAGCACGATGACGCCAATACGTACCAGCGTGTTGCCGCCGAAAAAAAAGTTCCACACCGGGGATGGTTGGCGTGGCGACGGAGCCGTAGTGACATCTACCGTCGCTCGCGCCGGCTCGAACATCGATCCAACTTCACCCGACGGGCGTTCTTCGCCGGGCGCTATCTGCGCAGCAGAATCTGAGGCCGATGGACTGGGCGTAACCGGGAAGTCACCGGCGTCGCTCGCCCGCGGCGCTTCGCTTCCAGATTGGAATAAGTCTGTGTTGTGAATTTGTCGGAGCGGCCCGCTTCTTTCCGGTGCGTGGCTGGCGTTCTCCAACAGCCTCACACGTTCTTGCAATATACGGATCGAAGCTTCGAGCCCCGCCAGTCGCTCTTCGCCGGCTGTTTTTAATTTTTGCGAGAACGCCCAGCCGATGGCCGCGCCAAAGAGGGCGCCGATGAGGGCTCCGTGCTTGTCGCCGATAGCGCCGATGATCGCACCAACAATCAACCCAATAAACCACATGATTCACCCCTGCTGCCCATCGCCGCGAAAATAGGCCAACGCAAGTCAACCATCTCCGTCTGACTACCATGCACTGGCACTCGCTGGCCAGCGTTGTTTCAGCGGAACGGGATTCGGCTCACAGCTGGAGAGGAATAAGTTCGAAGGCGTGGAACAGCCGCCACAGAAACCGACGCACGAAGATGAATCAGACAATGCGAATCGTTTGCCGCGGCGTGATTAATATTGTGAATTCGCGACGCCCCGGGAATCGACTGCCCAAATCAGTTGAGCGTCACGTAACGCTCTAACCGGGCGACTTCCTTCTTGTCGAGGTATTTGCCGATCTCTTTGCGGAACTGCTCGATGTTTTTGTACGGACGATACTCTTTGAACTCGCGCAACATCCGTTTGCCCATGCCGGGGATGGTGAGTATGTCTTCATCGACCGACGTGTTCAGATTGATCGGCACAAAGACATATTGCTCCAAACGCGCGACTTCCTTTTGATCGACATATTTGCCGATCTCTTTACGGAACTGTGCCAGAGACTTGTAGGGACGATATTCCTGGAACTCATGGAGCATCCGTTTGCCGATGCCGGGAATGAGGAGTATTTCACTTTCCGCCGCCGTGTTGAGATTGAGTTGCACAAACGTCTTGCCGTAAACCTCCGTAAGCTGCTCCTTGCTCAAAGACTTGGACAAGAGCGCGTGCAAGTCGCCCATACTCGAAAAGGGACGTTGTTCCATGATGCTCTTGACGATGGTCGCGTTCATGTGCGGCAGCGCCAGCAAGTCCTTCTCGCTGGCAAGATCGGGGTTGACCAGTCCGGCTGACTGGCCGACCTGGCCTTCGACGCGATGCGATAGAGCGAGTGCTGTGATGACACCGGTCATTGCCGCCCAAGCGATGAATTTGCTACGTAACATGTTCTTCTCCTCTTTTATTGGATCTGTTCAACGCCGGGTGGCGGTGCGTATAAACCAATCCTAACAATCCAAATTGGACCATGACGCCGGGAGCGAGCAGCGGCGGCACTTTGCCGCGAATCGTTTCCCAGAACAAGGCCCAACCACGGAGCGACGGATTGGATTCCAACTTGAACTCGGCGCCACCCTGATAGTGAAAATAGATCCCGGCAAAGCCGCTCGCCATGAAACAAATGAATAGCGCCTGTAAAAGCCGAACGCTCAGTGCGGTCGAGCGAACCGCGTGCCACCCGGAGACCGACAGCCCTAACAAAATCAAGATCACCGGTAGCCACTGGCGCCAGTCGTCATAGTGACTCAATAAAATCAGTTCTATACCGCTGCCGAGCATGCCGATCAGGAGAATCGAAAATAGCGCGAGACGAATCGTCCGGAGAGGCGTCGCCACTTCTTCATTTTTCATCTTAGCGTTTGTCAGCCACGATTTGATCTATTAGAACCTGCCCCGGATTGTGATCTCCTTGGCTAAAGTTTTAACTCACGAGCTGCCCATGTTCAAAGAGCCGGCTTGAAGATTTCAATAGCGGCTTGAGACAACGGGTCTTGTTTTCGAGAGAACAGATGCGGATGGTTTTAAAGCGACATGAATGACGAACACCGCGGCTCTGGCGGTTTAATTCCCTGAGCGCAGGTAACTTTTTGGAATGGAGGGACGCCGGCAGTCCCGCCGGCGCTAAGAGAGATCAGGATCGGAAGGCTGGCAGTGACCGAAATGAGTTTCGTGGTGCGCCAGCAACGACGCGAGCCATGAGACGCCCGCTAACGCGCCACCTCAATCATGGCGACGCCCTTCCCAGCCGTGCCGAGCGCGACCAGCTTCCCGAGTGAATCGAGCCGCCGGTCGGCAACTTCCGTGCTAGGCGATTCAGTTCACCATGCGCGTCCGCACAGCAACGGAGTTATCTGGCAGCGAGACTATCGGCCTTCGAGTCTTGTATAGATGAACGCAGTAATCGTACAGGTTCGGCAAGCTATGCTCTTCGCGAATGCGTTCGCCCATCGACGTCTGGTACTGGACAACAAGCGATGGGACTGCGTTGGTCTGCGACTTTCGATCTATCTGTAAGAGTTGTCCATGTTTGGTATCGATCACCGCGCCGAGTGCCCGGAGACATTGGGAAAGACTAAAAAAATCCGGCATCCCACTGCTCGATCCCCGCTTTGCACGGCCCTGCTCGTCCAAGCGTTCGACGGAAGAGAACGTATATTCAAGTTCTATCGGCCTACTCGATGCCGAAGCTGGCCAACCATTGGCTTGACCATCGGTCTCGGCCGCGGCGTTGACCTTCTTCGCGCCATAAGGAACACGAACAAGGTAACCGTCGGCGGCCGGCATGAGCTCAAACTGCGTGATTCCTCTGGCTTCGAGGTCTTGCCCAATCGCGCGGAGATTTCTGGCATTATAAATCGATTCAGACATGCGCACCTCCCAATTTTAACGATCCGGCTGGACTGCAAAATCAAACCACGGCGATCGCACATGCCGTGCCCACCATGACTGTAAATCGGCACTATCTGTCGAAGCTTTAGGGCCGAACTGACGGCTTCATTCTTGACCGGCCCGGCGGGAATTCACGCGCGGTCAGCGCTATAAGCCCCGGCTTTCAGAGATCGAATACAGCGCATAAAACCATACGCGCGTAATCATCGGCGCAATGTGGATCACGACATTTTTTGACGCCGCTGGGAAATTAAGGTATTTCTGATAGCGTAGATGCGACAAGATTACGCGCGATCACCGTGCCCTTGGCAACTTGAGAATCGGCGTGTCTTCGCTGCGATCTGTGAGGAAAATCCGTGAGGACATCGCCACGACCAACAACGCGCCCTATTCGATACCGCCTGGATCGATCGATCCGTCATATCGCTATGAGAATTATCGGCTGGTTAGCGCCTGGCAACCAAGGTGTAAATCCCGATCTGCACGGCGGAACGATAAGGAAAATCTTGCTGGTCCGGCCCAATTTCCGCATCGGTAATGCCATTCTCGCCTTGCCCGCAATCGCCGGGTTTCGTAAGAAGTTTCCTGACGCTAGAATTGATTATGTCGGATCGCTGGTGTCAAATCTGCTCTTTCGAAATCAACCCTTGAACCATCATTATGTCGCGCCCCGCAGATTTCCCGGGGTACTATGGCAGTATCCGCGCCTGATTCGACTGCTTCGAGCCAACCAATACGACTTGGCGGTGGACATTAGCTGTTCCCAGTCGGGCGCCGGTTCTTTTGTCGTCGGTGTATCGGGGGCTCGAATTCGCGCGGGCTTGACTGGTAAGTGGGATCATCTGTTCAATCTTAAAATTCCCAGATTGCGCGAGGGCAACAAATATCGCAAATTGAAGGAATTCCTCACTGCCATGCATGTCGAACAAATTGACCACGTAGGATCTCTCGAGTTCTCTGCCGCCGAGAAGATCGAGGGACTGAAAAAGCTCGAATCCCTATGCGGCGGGAAAAGCGCAAAGACGGTCGGCGTCTTCGTTGGCGGGCGCAAACTGCGCGGCAAACGATGGCCGCTGGAGAATTTCACTGAGCTCATCAACGGACTTCATCAACGAGGAATCGCGGTCGTCACTTTTCTTGGCCCCGAAGAGAATGACATCGGTGATTCGCTCAGGGTGACTTTGCATCCGTCGATTCCCGTCATTTTCGAGCCATCTGTCAGAAAATTCGCCGCGATCGTTTCACATCTCGGCCTGCTTATCTGCTGCGACTCCGGCCCCATGCATCTTGGCTGTGCCGCCGGTGTCCGGGTATTGGCGATCTTTCAAGAGGGTGATGCGGCGCGCTGGTCACCGCCGCCGGGCGCCGCCCGAACCGTCTATGGCGAGGATAGCGTCAGCGCTGCGGCGGTGTTGGACGCCGCGCTTGAGGAGCTTTCATTCGCCGACTCCACAAATGAATCACCAACGACGCCGGAGACCATCATGAAATCGCCGAAGGCTGATCCGTCCGCTCTTTTCTAATCGCGCTTCGCGACTGCAAAGATTCCCATGGATTAGAAATTTTCGATAGAGCTTTCTTGTTTCTATCTCCTGAATGTCCAGACGCACCGACCGACGGTAGTGACGGCGCCATCGCAAATAGGCTAAAATCATTTAGCTTAGTTGCCGCCAATTTTTCCGGTCTTAGTGTTTGATGAAGGGATTCTTATGAACGCTAACTCGTCGCGTCGTAGTTGGATTCTGCTCTTCGCATTATTATTCGTTATGCCGTGTCCACAAACCTACGGAGCTGATTCGTCGCCGCCATTGACCGCCCGCGAATCCGGCGTCGCTTTGTACGCGCAACAAGATGACGAAACCGACCGCATTGCTACTTTGGAAAAGGGCGAAGCGCTTTTTCCGATCGCCGAGGCAGTGGGAAGAGGCATCTGGTACCTGGTGCGCACGAAACAGGGTGTCATCGGCTGGGTGCGCGGATCGGATGTCGTCGTCAGCAACCAAGCGAAAGAGGCTTTTAGGGAAAAAGAATCAGGCTCGTCGACATGGGCCGCACGAACCGGCGACGGTAAAACGTTGAACGGCACGTGGAGCGTTGCGCCAAACTCGTCCAATAGCGCTGCCAGCGGAGCATGGACGCTGAGTGACGGCAGCGGTATAACGGTCATGCGCGGCACCTGGACTGCCGAAAAGCATGCGACCGGATGGAACGGCGTCTGGCGCGCGTCTGTAGAGGGCCGCCCAGGCGAGCACACCGGCAGCTGGTCGGCCGAATTTCCCCACACGCGCAACGCCCGCTTTGTTGAGCTTTTCGAAGCTGCTGCAAAGGAAGCCGTCCGCGGCCTGTGGACCGGCAGCAACGACTCGGGCAGCTGGACGATACGAACCTTCAAGTAATTAATCGGCCATCTCAGACATCCCCGTGCTATAATGCCATGTCGCGCTCGCCCGTGGCTTATCGTGGAATCTGCAGTGAGCTCCAGCCCAACGCCGGCACGCCAGGGAACGCGACAGTCAGCGATAGAGATGTGCGTGAAAACGTACTGATCGGATACCAACCATAGCAAAGGGAGAGCATCATGGATTCCACCAACCTTCCGCGCTTCGAAGCCATGACCACGGGAGTTCTGCTCGATCGCGCCTTTCGTCTTTACACGAGCAATTTTTCACTGATGCTCGGCATAACCGCCGCGGCGTACGTGCCGTTTTATTTGATCATGGTCATTATCGAATCCCGTGTTGGCATCAACGTCCAAGCTCCGAGCGGCGGCCTTTCGACCGTGTTGTTTCAAATCGTGTTCATGATCCTTTGGGCCAGCATTGCTTTTCCGATTGCCAGCGGCGCTGCAACCTACGCGATCAGTGAACGGTATCTGGGTAACGAGGTTACGATTGGCGAGGCGCTACGTTTGGCATTGAGCCGCTTTTGGACACTGTCGATAGCGCAAATCACCGCCACCATCCGAGTGATGTTTGGCTTATTATTGATCGTACCGGGAATTCTTTGGATGCTTTCCTACGCTTTGATCGTTCCTGCGGTCCTTATCGAAGGCCAGAACGCGACGCCGAGTCTCAGGCGAAGCCGCGATCTCGTCAAAGGCCACCGCGGCAAAGTTTTTTGCGTGATGTTCATCGTCAATCTATTGCAAGGGATTCTCGCCCTCGGCGTTAGCATGGTTTCCGGTATGATTTTCAGTAGTGATTCGGCTGGCGGCGCGGTGCTGAATTCCGCGATGAATAATTTACTGTCCATCTTCCTTACTCCGCTCGGCATTGTCGCCACGATTCTGCTCTACTACGACATGCGCATCCGCAAGGAAGGATTCGACCTGGAAATGCTCAGCCGGGCGATCACGCCCAACGCCGAAAGCGTGGCGGCCGTGCCGACGCCGAGCCGTTGATTCTCGATGTCGGCCGTGGCGCAACCGAGTCCGATTCCTTCGCCGGAAATAATCCGTGAGGCAACCCGAGAGATCCTCGAGCGCCCGGAGTTTACCGAGCCTTCGCGCTGGCATGAGATCTTTTTAGAGATGCTGAAAGCGATTAAAGAATGGCTAGACGCCCTCGGCGCCTGGTCGGAAGCCAATCCCATCCTAGCTCGCGTTTTGTTCGTCGTAGCGCTGTTAATCTTGCTTGCCTGTCTTGCCCATCTCCTATATCTCGCTCTGGCCGACGTGCTGCCTTTTGGACGAAAGAAAGACACGACGACGGCGCGCTCGACACGCTGGGAGATTCTAGAAGGCACCGCGACCAACTGGCGCGACGCCTTGCAAGTCGCCCGCGACATGCTCAAGGAAGGTAACGTGCGGCGCGCCATCTGGATTGCTCATCGGGTGTTGTTGGGACTTTTGGACGAACAGGGGGCAATAAAATTTGCCGGTTGGAAAACCAACTCTCATTATCTTGGCGAATGCGCCCGCAGTCATCCCTGGTACCCAACCTTTGCCGAGTTGACCGAGCTCTATGAAAATGCCGTTTATGCCAGTCGCAGCGCACCTGCCAACACCGCAGACGCTTTGGTTAGCCGGGTGCGAGAATGGTGCAGCGAGACGAGCGGCTGACAATGACTTCGCGCACGTACAATCGTTTGACCGCGACGATCGCGACGGCGATTTTCCTCGTTCTCTCGATCGTTCTCGCCAGTTTTTCCACCCGCGAGAGCACGGATGTTGTCCAACGACGCCCGTCAACATTTTTTACCGACTCCACGGGGGCGCGAGCATTACTGCTGGTGATGAAACAGCTCTTGCCATCAGTCGAGCAATGGCGCCGACCGCTCCAATTACTGGCGCTGCCGAACCAACCGAATGTCCCGACGACACTTATCGTCGCCGCCCCCGGAAGGCCGATTTCCAAGAGCGAGTCGGATTATCTCGATCGCTGGCTCGCCGCCGGCGGTCAACTCATCCTGCTTACGGGCAACGGCTGGCCCACCGGCCAGCGCTCGGAATCCGACGAAGAGACGTCCGAGGAAACCAAAACCGCCACCGATGATCGACTGGAGGATCGTTCGGTAAAATTCCTGTCGCGCTACGCGCCATCGCTGCGCTGGACGAAGCCAGGCAAGGCTCAAACCGGTGAAGCCAGTGGTCCGTCGGTACCATCTGCGGGACTCAAGCTGCGCTGGTCACGCAGCTTCGCCGAGACGGGCAACGCAAAGGTCATCACGGCGGCGGAAAACAAAGCCTTCGCCGTCGAAATGCCCGTCGGTCAAGGACGGATTATTGCCATTGCCGACCCTAGTATGGCGAGCAATGGCGCCCTGCGCCGATCGGATAACGCCGTATGGCTGGTCACACTGGCGGCGGGTTGGGCGAGCGGCAAAATTCTTTTTGACGAGTATCACCACGGCTTCGGCGACAAACGCAGCACGGCCGAGTTAACCGGCGCCTTTCTCATGACTCCTTGGGGCTGGTGTGTGTTACAGATCGCCGCGGCGGGGCTGCTTTACGCGTTCGTTTACCGGCACCGATTCGGACGAATTTCGGAAACGCCCACGACCGACCGGGCGAGCTCACTGGAATTGGTCGAAGCGCGAGCCGGCCTGCTTCAGACCGCGGCCGCCCGCGGACCGGCCGCGGAGTTAATCGTCCAGAATCTCTGTCAGGATTTGACGAAAGCCCACGGCAAGGCCGTGGACATCGCGAACTTGAGTCACGAACTGGAGCGGGCGGGCAAAACCCGCGGTGCGCCAATTCAGACGGCCGCGTTGCAAGCTTTGCTCACGAAGATTCAAAACGGGGCATCACTCAATGATCAGGAGTTCGTCGAGGTGGGACGAATCGCCGGAGAAATTTTTCAGAGGACCGCAACATGAGCGAGAATAAAATTTCCGCTGACGTGTTAAACATCGGCGGCGCCGTCCAAGCCGAGCTCGAACGGGTGATTTACGGTCAACGGTCGGCGATCCAAAGCCTGCTCGTCGCCATCACCGCCGGTGGCCACGCGTTGATCGAGGGTGTGCCGGGACTGGCCAAGACGTTGCTTGCGCGGAGTCTCGCTGCAGCGCTGCGCTGCAGCTACTCGCGCATCCAATTCACGCCCGACTTGATGCCGTCAGATATTACCGGAGTGAACGTTTTTGAGTCGTCCACTGGGGCGTTCCGTTTTCGTCCGGGGCCGCTTTTTGCCGATATCGTCCTGGCTGATGAAATCAACCGAGCGCCGGCAAAAACCCAAGCCGCGCTGCTCGAAGCCATGCAGGAATATCAAGTGAGCATCGACGGTCAAAGCCGCGAGCTGCCGCGCTGCTTCACCGTCGTGGCCACGCAAAACCCGATCGAGTACGAGGGCACCTATCCGCTGCCGGAAGCACAGCTGGACCGGTTTCTTCTCAAAGTGATTGTCGATTACCCCGCCGAAGAAGACGAACGAGCCATGCTGAAAACCATGCAAGCCCTAGGCGCAAGAGCATTTCAGCCCCATGGCGTCATCGAACCGGTGGTGAGCGCGGAACAGATCAGCGCGTTGCGCGCGCAGACGCACGCGATCCGAGTGGACGAAACGGTGTTGGAATATGCTTTGCGGTTGATTCGGCAGTCGCGTGCTTTGCCCAGTCTCACCCTCGGAGCGAGCCCGCGCGCGGCGATCATGCTGTTGCAAGCAGCCAAGGCGCTCGCGCTCTTGCGCGGCAAAGACTACGTCACGCCTGACGAGATTCAAGTGATGGCCTTGCCGGTCCTGCGCCATCGCATTCGTTTGACCCCGGAAGCGGAAATCGAAGGACTGACCGCCGACAGTTGCGTTCAGTCGCTGCTCGCTCAAGTCGATATCCCGCGTTAGCTGAAAGGACGAACCCATTCCACTGCTTCCGACACTGCGGTTGATCCGGCTGCTGGCGCTCGGCGCGCCGCTCTGGCTTCTAGCCATTATCGTTCCGGCTGGCTGGCTCGCCGGAGTGCTGTACTGCTTGCTGTTGGCCGCGCTCACTTGGCGAGATTTGGCGACGATCCCGCGACGTTCGCAGCTCAGTGCCCGGCGCCAATTGCCGTCGCGCTTCGCGCTCGACGTCGAGCACTCGATCAGGCTGATTCTCCACAATCGCTCCGCTCTGCGGATGCAAGCTTCGCTGCGTGACGAGCTGCCGGACACTTTCGAGTCGGTGACCGATTTGCCACCCGTAGCGATTCCGCCCCGGGGTGAGGCTCAATTAGATTTTGCCGTTCGGCCGCTCAAGCGCGGTGCGCATGCGTTCGGCAACCTGGTCTTGCGCCTGCAAGGCGAACGAGGCTTAATCCAGAAACAAATCTCGCTTATGGTCGCCAATACCGCTAAAGTCTATCCGAATTTTCGCGGTGCCGATCAATACCAACTGCTGGCGAAAATCGATCAACGTGACGAGATCGTTCGCAAACCGGCACAAATCAGGGCTGCAGGCACGGACTTTGAGAGCCTGCGGCCTTACATTTCCGGCGAAGACCCACGCAACATCGATTGGAAGGCGACGGCGCGGCGTGGCGCGTTGGTCAGCCGCAACAAACAGGTGGAAAAAGGACAACAGCTAGCCGTCCTTTTGGACGCCGGACGTCTAATGGCGGAAACCATCGGCAAGTATTCGAAACTGGAGCACGCGCTCAATGCCACCGTCATGCTCAGTTATGTCGCGCAAAAGCGCGGCGATGCCCTTGCCGTCGCTTCTTTCTCCAACAGGATCGAGTCCTTTTTACCTTCAGTGCGCGGTCCATCGCTTCTCGCACAGGTGCTGGAATCGCTTTATACGGTCCAGGTGCGGTCGGTGGAGTCCGACTATTGGCAAGCGATCGCGCAGATCATGACCATGCTCCGGCGGCGCAGCCTGTTGATTCTGCTCACCGACGTATTGGACGCCTCTGCCAGTGCAGGTTTGATCAATAACCTGTCACGCGCTGCGGAAAAGCATTTGGTACTCTGCGTGATACTGAGCGAGCCTCAACTGGGTGAGCTCGCCCACTCGATTCCCGTCACAGTAGAAGAAAGCTATCGAAAAGCCGCTGCCTGCGATCAGTTGCGCCGGCGCCGGTTGGCGCTCGAGAATATGCGCTCCCGGGGAATCTTGGTCTTAGAGACCAGTCCTGCCCACTTGAGCATCCACCTGGTTAAACGGTACTTGGAAATTCGCCAAGCCAACCTGCAATAGCGCGATGGCCGGCGGAGCGAAAGCGCAACCAAGAGTGAAAAACAAATTTCACCACGAAGAGCACGAAGTTTACAATCACACATCTACCCGAGCCTTCGTGTCCTTCGTGAGCTTCGTGGTTAAAAAGTACTTTCTCAAATGGTACAAGCACAGGGAACCTTCGCCAGAACATCTTCGTAAGCTGCGAAAACTTTGACGGACCGCAAATGGACGAGAGTGTTTTTATTTCCACGCCTGACCACGTCAGCCTCGAGTTCGAACTGGCCGGACCCGGATCGCGCTTTTCCGCTTATGTGATCGACTTCATCTTGAGCGTCTTGTTGATCGTCGTCATCTTTCTTGTCGTTTTCTTGACTGGCGGGCTCTTCACCTTGAGATCGCTTGTGACTTCATCCCAGGGTAGCTCCAGCTGGAGCGCTTCATGGATTCTGGCGTTTTTGGTATTCATCATTTTCTTGATCAACTGGGGCTATTACGTTTTTTTCGAAGGCCTTTGGCAAGGATCGACGCCGGGAAAAAAGCGTGTGGGCATCCGCGTCATTCGCCAAGACGGGCTGCCGATCGGATGGCGCGAGGCTGCGCTGCGCAATTTGGTGCGCGCCGCCGACATGCTGCCGCCCCCATGCTATTTATTGGGCGGGCTGGTGATGTATTTTGATCCGCTCGGTCGCCGGCTCGGCGACATGGTGGCTGGAACCTACGTGGTCGTCGAAAAATTCGCGCTCGCCGAACAGGGCGCCAGCGGCGCAGCCTGGGCCACTCGGGTGGAGCAAGGCCGTTCGCGCCAAGCGCTGACCTTGGCGCGCGGGATGATCTCGGCTCAACAGATCGGCTTGATCGAGCAATTCCTGGCGCGGCGCCACGAGCTGTCCCAAGAGCGCCGCGCGCTCCTAGTCTGGCAAATTGCCGAGCCGCTGTTGTCCATGCTCGGTGAAGATCGCGACAGCTTGGCGCGCAGCGCCGATCGCACGGAACGCTGCGAACAGATACTCTTACAGGTTCTCGACCTCGTCCAAAGCCGCGAGCCCCA
>DASYUV010000010.1:0-5120 GCA_036000865.1 Binatia bacterium
ATCGCCGCGGCGAGCTTGGGGTCCATCTCCTCGCGCATCATGATGCCCAAGCCGATGGATGGATAGAGCGCAGCGACATCCAATCCTTCCCGATCCATCGCGTGAAGTTGCGTGTTCGCGTCGAAGCCGCGCGAACGATAATCGGCGATTTCCACGTCGATACGGGTCGCGTCGAAAATGCCGCCTCGATACGTCGGTTGATAACCCTGGAGAACCTTCCCGTCGATCAGCACCATCGCCGAGCTTCGCGCCGTAGAGCTTAAAACCCTCGGCGCGCGCTCGCGCCACTCAGGCTCCATATATTTTTCCCAAAGATCCGCCGGCTCGCGCAGATGCATGTCGGAATCCATAATCTTAAAGTTGGATTTCATGAGCAAATTTCCTGATTTTTTGGTGTTGGCTGACGAGTATCACGATCCCCTATCGTGATGTCAACTACGCGGTAGACTAAGAGGGTATCAGCGACGCGTGATTATCGTAGGGGCAGGTTTCAACCCTGCCCCTACCACTGTGGGCGAACCAGGCGTGAATTAAATGCTCATTCGAAAAACAGCGAGCCGGTCGTGGTCGATATCCGCGTTGTTACATCAGCTCGCGGACCAACGATTTCGCGGCCTCGGGCGAAATCCCGAGCGGCCGGCGCGCCAGGGGGCCGCCTTCGTCAAGAATCGGCTCTAGTTGATCCAGCGAGGGAAGATCTTCTCGCTTCCAGAAAAGCCCGATGGGAATCTCATCCCCCCACTCGTAACTCTTCTGTATAGCAGCGGCGAAGTCGGTCGGATCATGCCCCATGTCTTCTAACTTTTTTGTCCGGTGTTTGAAAAACTCGTGGGTGTTGTCCAGATTGAATGTCACGCACGGACTGAAGGCATCGATGAGCGCAAAGCCCTTGTGTTGAATGCCGCCTTTGATGAGATCGACGAGATGTTTTACCTGTCCGGTGTATCCCCGCGCCACATAAGTCGCCCCCGCAGCAATGGCGAGCGAAACGGGAAAGATAGGATTCTCCACGCTGCCGATAGGCGTGCTCTTGGTTTTCATCCCTTTAGTGCTGGTCGGAGAGATCTGTCCGGTTGTAAGTCCATAAATCTGATTGTTCATCACAATGTAGGTTAGATCAACATTGCGCCGCATGGAGTGAACAAAGTGATTGCCGCCGATACCGTAGCCGTCGCCGTCGCCCCCGGTAACGATGATCTTGAGATCGTGATTGGCAAGCTGGGCGCCGGTCGCCACTGCCAAAGCGCGTCCATGCAGCGTGTGCATGCCGTAGGTACTAACATACCCAGGCAGGTTGGAAGAACAGCCGATGCCGCTGATGGTCATCACCTGATGAGGGTGCAGATTCAACTCCACTAGCGCCTGTTTCAATGCAGTAAGCACACCGAAATCGCCGCAGCCCGGGCACCAGTCAGGATCCGCCTTGCCTTTGAAATCCTTGACGGTTACTCGCGGGCTCCCAGGCTGCTGTTGGCCCGTCTTCGAGATTCTCGCCTCTATATCGACTGGATCTACACTCATAGTTCGCTCCTTAAACCATGATTTCATGGACCGGGACATATTTATCAGTCGTGCCAGCTAAAATCGCTTTCACGCCGTCCACAATATGATGCGGCATGAACGGCTCGCCATCGTATTTCCGAATATGGCCGTGGGCGACGATGCCGGTTTCGGACCGCAAATAACGCGCGAACTGGCCGCTGTAGTTATTTTCGACAATGATGATTTTTCTGCTCTTTGAAACTATCGCCGTGATTGCTTCGCAATGGAGAGGAACCATCCACTTAATCTGGAGGTTATTGGCGGCAACGCCTTCTTCGTTTGCTAACTTCTGCATGGCTTCGCGAATGACGCCTTCCGTTGAGCCCCAACCCACCAAGGTTACCTGCGCGTCTTGCGGTCCGAACAGCATAGGCGGCTCCAGGAGCGGCAGAATCGCGTCCATCTTGCGCATGCGCTTTTCATGCATGGCTTGGCGCTTGTGCGGGTTGGTGAATTCATCGCTGATGAGGACGCCATCCTCATCGTGTTCATCCGTCGCTACCACATGCGTGTATCCCGCCGTCCCTGGCAGCGCCCTAGGAGAGATACCAGTATCCGTGAGCTGATAACGATTATAGCCGCCATTGACGGGCGGGACGCTACCGTTGAGGCCGATGACTTCACCTCTGTCGATGGGAACGTTGAAGTCTAATTCCGCCGGGTCCACACTGGAACGACCCTCGGAAAGCAAGAGATCTGAAATGACAATGCCCGGACACTGAAATTTATCCACCAGGTTAAAAAGCTCGGGCACAGTCTTGAAACAGTCTGCAATATTTGTCGGCGTAACAATGATACGCGGGTAGTCTCCCTGCCCTGCTCCCATCACTTGCCAGAGATCACCTTGCTCGGTTTTGGTCGGCACGCCTGTGGCGGGACCTGCGCGCTGAACGTTGATGCAGACGACGGGTATCTCCATCATGGCCGCCGATCCCAGAGCCTCACTCATCAGCGCAAAGCCGCCCCCCGAAGTGGCGCACATCGCCCGGCATCCTGCATGGGCAGCACCGATGGCTACGTTGATAACTCCGATCTCGTCTTCAATCTGACGCACCATGATGCCCAACTGGCGCCCATGTCGGGCCATCCAGTGAAGCACGCCGGATGCAGGGCTCATAGGATAGGCACAGTAAAAACGCACGCCCGCCGCCGCTCCTCCCATCGCCAGCGCCTGGTTGCCTTCGAAGAACGCCAGTTTTTTTCCGGTGTCGGGTAGTGAGAATGCGAACGGCTTGAAATGCGCACCCGCGTAGTCGTAACCGGCGCGGGCCACTCCGACGTTTTCGGTAATGACGGTCTCCCCTTTTCTTTTGAACTGTAGAGTGAGGATGTCTTCGAGGATCTTGAACTCGACGCCGATCAGGCGCAGCACCGCCGCCAAAGCAATGGTGTTTTGAACCAGATCTCCTCTGATATTCGGCGCCAACTCCTTCACCGAAAAGGGACAAAGCTGGACGCCGGATTCAACTTCGCCCGGTTTGATCTTATCGCCGTTGTAAAGGACAAGAGAACCAGATTTCATTAAGCGAAGATGGCGATTCATCGTGTCCTGATTGAGGGGAATCAAAATGTCGAGCTTGTCACCGAAACTGAGAACCGGGGCATCGCTGGTGCGAAGCGTGAGGAAAATGTGGCCGCCGCGAATGATCGACTGGTACGCATTATAAGCGTTCAAGTGCAGCCCGCGGCGGACAAAGATCCGCGCCAGGATATCGCCGGGCGTGGCGATTCCCTGACCGGCTGCGCCGCCGATTGCGATCGAGAGATCGACTTTTGCCATACCGAATCCCCCCTTTTGGCTCTTTGAGCTCTAGCTTACTTTGTCGAAGTAAAAGTGCCGGACGGGACCTTTTCAAGAATCTTGTTCATCTCCGCCGCCGAGAAGGCCCGCAGGGTTTGCGTACGAATATTGCCGAGCGAGCCCATGCTCGCGGCGAATGCCATGATCGCGTCGTCGTCCGGCGCCTCCGCTATGAATACGGCGTCGAACGCACCCATGGTCCAGTAGATGTCTTTGATTTTAACGGCGAGATTCGCTGCCGCGTTGATCAGCGCCTTCGCCCTTTCCGTGGTCTGCCGGATGTGCCGGACGCCTTGATCCGTGAAATTTATCAGCGCGATATACGTGGCCATGTCAAGTTTCCGTTTCGCCCTGCAAAACAAAAAAGCCAGTACCTCTTGCGTTCAGAAGCAAGAGCGACTGGCTGGGATCGTTGCCCTCTTGCGAACCACACCGTGTTCTTCGTTTTGAAGCCTAGACCGCGATGGCGTCTCTAAGATGAGCGAATACCATGTCTTATCTGAGCAGAAGCTACCAACCTCTGTAATAGCTGTCAAGTTGATTCTAACCTGTGCCGCGGATTGGCCAGCAAAAGGTTGTTTCCTCCCGTTTTTTGGACTACGCATAGGATCGAAATTGCGAGTGTGCCGACAAAAACGCAAGCCATACGAGACGGATGGAGTCATAATGTTCGATTTTCTTTTTCCCAATCATCCTTTCGGCGCGCACACATTGCGCTTAATCGCCCAGGCGCAGCAAGGAGGCGCCGATGTGTTCGATATCGCGCGCGCGATGAATGGCGTGGAAGCCGGTGACAAAGACGCATGGGAACGCGCCTGGTTGGCCCTGGCGGAAAAGACTGAGGCGCGCGCAAAAGTAGCGCTCGCCGAGGGCCGCCAGCGGACCGCACGGCAATATTTCTTTCACGCTAATAGTTATTATCGGATGTCCGACGTGTTACTGACGCTCGCCGAAGAGCCCAAGCGCGCCGAACGTTTTCGCAAAGCTCAAAAAAACTTTCGCGCAGCTGCCAAGCTTAGCCTACCAAAAATCGAAGTCGTCACGATTCGGTGCGGCAACGAGGAATACGACGGTTACTTGTGTCATCCGGTGAGTCCGAAAGCGGGCAAATGGCCCGCGGTGCTGTTTCTTGGCGGAGCCGACGCCTATGCCGAAGAGATTTTTTTCGGCGGCAAACAGGTTTTAGAGCGTGGCTGGGCGATGTTGCTGGCGGACACTCCTGGCCGAGGCTCGTCGATCTATCTTAAAGGCATCAAAACAAGACCGGACTACGAGGTTCCAGGAAAAGCCTGTATCGATTATCTCGTCTCACGGCCCGAGGTCGACCCGGACCGGGTCGCGCTGCTCGGTATCAGCATGGCCGGTTACTACGCGCCGCGCGTCGCGGCATTTGACAGGCGCATCAAGGCGTTGGTCGCGTGGAGTGGCTGTTATAGCGTGCTCGACGACCTTTATGATTTTTGCGAGCACTTGCAGCCGACTTGCCAACGCCTTTTGGGCGGCGTGAGCCATGACGAGGCGAGAAAGCTGCTCAAAGACTTCACCATGGCCGGGATCGCCAATAACATCACTTGCCCGACGCTCATCACTCACGGTTCCGATGATCGATTAATGCGCGTCGCTGGGGCAAAAAAACTATTCGCCGAAATCGGCGCGAAGGACAAAACGCTAAAAATTTATGACGATCCAAACGACGGCGGCCGGATCCACTGCAGCCACGACTACTGGACGCACAATGTGCCCTACATGCTGGATTGGTTGGAGGAGAGGCTGTGAA
>DASYUV010000011.1:0-16161 GCA_036000865.1 Binatia bacterium
TTCGGCGATTTTCTCGCCCGCGCTCAAGACCACGATGCGATGCGAAAGATCGAGCAACGCCCAGACGATATGTTCCACGAGGATGACGGTCAGACCACCGCGCTGCAATTGTCGAATGAGATTTATTGCCGCCGTGGTCTCAGCCGGCGTCAATCCCGCCATGAACTCATCGAGCAGTAATAGTTTAGGCGATGTCGCCAACGCGCGCGCCAATTCGAGACGCTTTCGATCCATGACCGTGAGAGTGTGTGCGGGACGATCTGTCGACCCCTGCAATCCTACCGAATGCAATAGCTCGGCGGCTTTGTCGCGCGCGGTGGTTCCAGTGATCCGCTCCCGGCCATAACCCAAGCCGACCAAAACATTCTCCAGCGCTGTTAGACCGAGGAAAGGCCGTACCAGCTGAAAAGTGCGCGCCAAACCGCGCTGACAGAGCTTATGGGGCGCTAATCCGTTGGTGCGCTCGCCGAAAAGGGAAATTTCCCCTGCGTCAGGAGCGAGCGCGCCGCTGACGAGATTAAACAAAGTGGTCTTTCCGGATCCGTTCGGACCCATGACGCCGAGGATCTCTCCCGCCTCGACAGTCAAGCTGATATTTTTGACGGCGGTCACGCCGCCGAAGCTCTTGGAAACTTTATCGAGCTGGAGAAGGGACACTAGATTTTCGAAGACAGCGGCGAATAGAAATCCGAAATCCGAATATCGAAATTCGAAACAAACTCGAAGAATTAAATTCCAATTACGAAATCTAGAACGGGCTCGTTTGGAAATTTCCGATTTTGATCATTTGAGATTGTTTAGAATTTCGGATTTCGTGCTTCGAGTTTTTTGTTTTCCATTCTTGGCACTGTTTGCCTATGTGTGTACAGCACAAAGTTATCGTTGGCTGAACGGCGGTGCGGGATAGCCAAAGGCCGCGGTTGCAAACTCTTTGGGCCAAACTAGTTCTTGCTTGCCCTTGAGCCATTGTTGAAAAAAGACCTTGACCTCGCCAGTTCCGTCGGAGCGAAATTTGACTGGGCCGACCACTGTAGTCATATTGGTGGCCGCCACGGCGGCGCGAATTTTCTCACGATCCAAACCACCGGCGTGCTCGATCGCGTTAGCGAGGATCTGAATGCAAGCGTAGGATGGCCCGACGATCGGATCGGCCGGGCGGTTGAAAAGTTTTTGATGAGATTCGTTAAGCTCCGTCACTTTGGGATACTTTACTGCGAAGTGCCAGCCAGGCGACAGCAAAACGTAATCACCATCCTTGCTCAGATTCTGGGCCCACACCGGCGGGTCCGCCGCGCGAATAAAAACTTGGACTTTGGGATTGAAGTCGAGCTCTTTCATCTGTTTCACGATCGTCATGCCGTCCGGTGGCGAAGGCAATGCGAGCACAGTTTCGCTGCCGGCCGACTTAGCTTTTAGAATCAAATCGGAAAAATCTTTAGAGCCCGGCGCATATTCGCCGCTGGCGACGATCTGGTAGCCGTGCTTCTTGGCCGTGCTTTCCCAGAGCGATCCCATTTCCTTTCCCCAATCCGTCCGTTCGAGAAAGAGCGCCACTTTGCGCGGCCTCTGTGCAGCCGGGATCATCGCGTCGAGAAAGACGAAAGTCTCTGTTGTGAGGTCGGGAGATTTCGGGAAAGGCGAGAAGAGGTAGCGCAAGCCCTGCTTGTGAATACCGTGAAACGCGAAGGCGATGCCAAGATAGGGAATCTTATTTTTATCGCCGATCGAAGCCGCGGCGGCGTGGAGATCGGAGCCCGCCCCGCCCAAATAGGCCACGACACCCTGGGTGGCGAGGGTCTCCAGTCGCGCAACGGTCTTGGTCGGATCCGACTCATCGTCCAACATCGTCAATTCAATCTGGAGTTTTTTACCGCTGACGCTCACGCCACCGGCCGCCTTTATATGCTGCACGCCGATCTCGTAGCCGGCCTTGACTTGGCCGCCGAGCGCCGCATAACGGCCGGTAAGAGGAACGACCGCGCCCAATTTGATGGTTTGGGCGATGCCTTCGAAACTCAAGCCAAAAAACGCGACGGCGGCAGACAGTGAAATAATAATCGCGCGTTTCATGGGTGCTCCTTGTGTGGGGTTTTTTGCCGCGACGATAGATACCACTAGCTGCGCAACACGTCAAAGCTTAAGCTGTTCCCCAAACTTTGCGGGCGGTATCAACGACCAGTTTGAGCTTCTGCCACTGCTGGTCTTCCGTGAGCAAATTGCCTTCCATAGTGGAGGCGAAGCCGCACTGGGGACTGACAGCGAGATTTTCGGACGGCACGTACTTGCTCGCTTCGTCGATGCGACGCGCGAGCTGATCGGAGGATTCAAGCTCAGGAAGCTTGCTGCTCACGAGTCCTAACACGACCGTCTTGCCGCGCGGCACAAAGCGTAACGGCTCAAACGTGCCAGCGCGCTCCGACTCGTACTCGAGTAGGAATGCGTCGACGTTGAGCTGGCCGAACAGCTTCCCGGCGATGGCGTCATAGCCGCCTTCGGCGTACCACTGGCTGCGATTGTTGCCACGGCACAGATGAATCGCCAAAATCACGCCCGGACGTTTGGCGTCTTCCAAACAAGCATTATCGACGCGGATCGCTTCGTCGAGCGCCTCATCAGGATCGAGTCCCATTTCATTCTTTACGTAGCTGCGCCATTTCGGATCGATGTAATAACTGTAGCGCGGCGCGTCGATCTGCACGTATTGCGCTCCCTCTTTGACCAGCGCCTGGATCTCGGCTTTGATAATCGGCACGATATCCCACAGAAAGTCGGAATAAGTCGGATAGATTTTGTCGCTGATACCTTTCTTGTAATAGATCGCGGGAAACTGGTTGGCGGTGGGCAGCGTGACTTTGACGTCGCTGGGACTATGCTGCTTAACGAAAGCGAATTCATGGTCGGTCAATCGGCGCTTCTGTTTGATCTTGCCGACAATCGTGCCGGGCACCATTGAAGGACGGGACGATGGGCCTGCGCCGGTTTTCCAAGTCCTGGCAACGGCCACGCCTTCGTCGATTCCTTCCACCGCGTCATTGAAGTCACTCATGAAGTTGCCGCGGCGCAACTCGCCGTCGGTAAAGATCTTGAAACCAAGATCCTTTTGCCGTTGGATCACTTGCAGGATGTGCTTGTCCTCGAGCGCGCGCAGTTGCTCGCCGCCAACGTTCGCGCTGCGCGCTTGGAGAAGCTCTGCAGGTCGAAGAAAACTGCCGATATGTTCTGCGCGGTAATTAGCTGCCATAAAAACCTCCTTAGCAGGCCGATGAAAAAGGCCCACCTGCTTCGTTGCGCTCAACCGCCTCGCTCCAACGTACTCAAACAGTACGCCTTCGCTCGTCGGTCAATCGCGCGCCTTGCATCTGGGTCCTTTTTGATCGGCCTGCAAGATATTTCGAAGATGAAACCGCTTTCACTCTGCCAAAAGTTTTTTCAATCTGGCGATAACCTCCGGCGGCTGGGCGATCACTTCTTTCGCCAACGTCGCGAGCTGCTCGCCACCGACAGCCTCCACCGGCCAATTGCGTTTTTTTGCTTCGGCCAATAGTTCGGAATCTTTGAGTGTTTTATTCCATGCGTCACGCAGAATTTTTATTCGATCCGCGGCCATGCCCGGCGGCGCGGTCCATGGCCGGCCAAATTCGTTGGGCGCCATGACCAGTGTGGCGAGGCGACGGTCGGCATCGCGGACTTTGTAACGATCCATCAAGTCGTAAAGCGTTGGCGTTTCCGGCAGCAAAGGATCTCGCTTCCGGCCGGTCTGCACGAAAGGACGGGTAAAACCTTTTTTGAACCAGGTGATGTGCGGCTCACGTCCGAAGAACGCCGCGATAGTGATCAACCGGCACTGCAGCTCTCCGCGTTCGAGCGCCACGTCGATGTCGGCCGCGCCTTGATAGCCGGTGATGATGGTAAATTTTACCCCGAAAACCTCCTCGATAAGCTTGGGGATATGATAGGTGGTCGAAGCCGTGCCGGTGGAGCCGCATCTGGGCGGCTCGGTCGCTTTGCGCAGGTCGTCAATCGTTTTGTACGGACTATCGCCGCGAAAAAATACCACGGACTCGGTTTGTTCAGGCGTACCGAGCCAGTTGAATTTCGCCCAGTCATACTGCACTTCTTTGCGGCCGATCAGTTGATCCATATAGATTCCCGGATTGATCGAGCCCAGCGTAAGGCCATCCGGCTTGGCGACGTTAAATACATAATTTGCCGCGATCACGGAGCCCGCGCCGGGCATGTTTTGCACGGTGACGCTCGGGTTGCCGGGAATATGTTTCCCCAAATAGGTCGCGATGTGGCGGGTCCAGAGATCGTAAAGATCGCCAGGTTGCCCGCCGCGGATGACTCTTATCGATTTGCCTTGGAAGAAGTTGGATTGTGCGTTGACAGGTGTGGTGAAAAACAGATTCCATACGGAGAAACACGAGAATAAAATTGCGATGACAGCGCGCGTTGCAAAATTCTTCATCGTATCCTCTTGCGTTCGAGATGTGCTCTCCCGCTAAGGGAGAAGGATTTTCTTCTTTTCAGTGTTCGAGCGCGAGCATTCTTCTATTCAGAAAACGTCTCCTTTATATAGCGGTAGGCCGCGATGGCCGCAGTTGCGCCGTCGCCCGCCGATGTGATCGCTTGGGCTGCCGAGTCTTCCCGGATATCGCCTACGGCGTAAAGACCGTCACGTTCGGTTTTCATCCAGCCGTTTGTCGGGACATGTCCCGTGCCGGTGAGCTTCACGATGTGGTGTAATAGGGCGGTATTCGGTTTCATCCCGACGTAAACGAAAACACCCGCCAAATCGATCTTAGAAACCTCATCGGTCAACAAATTGCGCGCGCGTACTCCAGTGACAATAGCGTCGCCTAAAACTTCTTCGACAACAGTTCGATAGCGCGGAATAATCTTCGAATTCTCTAATACCCGCTGCCGGTAGGAATGTTGTGCTGGAAAATTGTCGCCGTTGTGAAAAATCAAAATTCGCTCAGCAAAATTCGCCAGCGTGAGCGCTTCTTGCAGCGCCGAGTCGCCGCCGCCGACCACACCGACGACTTGACCGTCGTAGAGCGGCCCATCGCAGCTCGCGCAATGGCTGACGCCGCGTCCCGTAAGCTTCTCCTCGCCAGGAACACCGAGATTCTTTAGTGCCGAGCCAGTGGCGACGACAATCGCTTTGGCGCGATGCGTTTCTTCTTCTGTAGAGACGGACCAGAAACGATTTCGCGTTTGGATGCCGAAGACTTCGGCGCGCTGGAATTCTACTCCCTGATCGGCAGCCTGGCGTTGCAAGTTGGGGCATAATTCATATCCCGGAATTGTATTCGGAAAGCCCGGAAAGTCTTCGATCTTTTCGATGCTGATCAGATGGCCGCCTGGGACATTGCTTTCCAATACCAGTGTCGAGAGACCGTGGCGCGCAGCGAATAGGCCGGCAGTGAGACCGGCGAGCCCGGAGCCGATAATTATGACGTCGTAGTCAGACATATTGAATCGAAACGATTGTTACTCGTGAATACTCATTTGATGTTCAAAGCGTTCAAGCCGTTCAACTGCTGCGCTCCGTTCAAATCCCCCACCTCTTTCCTCCCCCGCGTCGTCATCGCGGGGGAGACTTTCTATGAGGCTTGTCAAGTGCCTCGTTTATTTTTTTATGCCGCCTGGCGCATTTTCTGTCGGGCGATGTTCGCTAAGTGGTAGTTTTCATCATAAGGCTTATGGTCTCGCCACATCACAAAGATAATCTTGAGCCACTTGGCTCCCAGAGCTCTGAGCGCTTGATGCTTGCTGTGGCCTTTAGCCCGTTGATCCCGATAATACTTCTTCGCCCATTCACATCGACTCAGAGAGTTAAAAGAAAACCAGTACATGGCATGTCGCAGATGCTTGTTACACGCAAATCGAAACTGTACCACTCGGCTTTTGCCACTGGACTTAGTTACTGGGACCACTCCCGCCTCAGCCTGAAGATGTCTGAAGGAATTCCAACGGTTTTGAGCGTCGCCCAGCTCAGCCCAAATCGTCGCTACCGTGGTCCCGCTTTTTCCGCCGGGCAGCGTCTTGGCACTTTCAGCTGCCGGCATAGCGGCGAAAAAACTTTCGATCTCCTCGTTGTAGCTGTTCACCGCCTTCACCGAGGCCTCCACCTGTACCCCCAGCGCCAGCAGAAGTTTGGCTTTGGCTCTGACCACGTGTTCAGGGACCGCGAGCTGAGGCTTGTGGAGCTTGTCCCAAAGCTCGTTAGAGCGTGCTTCACTGAGGTGATGGTCACGCTTGGCAAAGCGGTTCCAGCCCCGGCGCGTAAGCTTCGAGAGGGCCTGCGGCGTTGGGTACGCTTTGAGAAAATCCAGCGCGATCTTGGTTTCCAGATCTTCAAAGACCTCCAACGGACGAGGGTAATATTCTTTGAGCGTTATCCCGATCTGATTGAGAAGACGGGTTTTCTGGCGCCCAAGGCGCTGCTGATCCCGAGTCAGCATCTTAAGTTCTTGGGCCTCGGCGGTATTGGGCTCAAGAGCGCGCAAATGAGCGTGATCGGTCCTCAAAAACTCCGCCCACACATAGGCATCGAAACCATCACTCTTGGACTGGCTCATGCGAAACCGGTCCCTGGCCCGATCCAGCGCCTTGGGGTTCACCGGATAGACCACCACCCCATGATCCAAAAGAAACTCTACAATCCGGCCCTCAGGTTTCTCGATGGCCGCCCAAAGCTCAATCCCATTGCTCCGGCTCTCATCGAGCCAGCGCCCCAACTCAGCCATCTTCTCAGGGGTTTGTTGGACTTCCATCTCTTTTATTTTTCTTCCGCTCTCATCAGCCACATACAGCTGATGGCTTTTGTCGGCCCAATCCACGCCCCAATAATACCGTTGCAATTTCTCGCCCTCCTGTTTTGTCTATTCCCAATTCCAAGTGCTGTGAACGGAAAGCTCGCCTTATATCGGTCCTCCAAGGGACAACTTTCTATTGAACCTCAACTCCGTTCTCTCGCTGGCCGGGACAGTCTCCCCCTGTTCCTCAAATTGGGATTGGATGAAGGTGGTCCTCATGCCAGCAAGCTCTTTGAATCGGTTTACATAAAGTCACCTGATCTATGATTACATGCAACAGCCCTAATATAAGGATGAAGGTGGGGATGTTCTTCGTGATCAAAAGTCTGTCCCTCCTTTGGTGCGACTTCGCTGTGCTCGGCTCAGGTGAGGATTTCTTCCCGCTGCCACTGCTCAATCGTCGCTCTATCATACCCGAGTAGCTCGCCGAGAATCTGCTCATTGTCGGCACCGAATCGGTTAGGTAAACGCAAGACGTCTTCGGCCATGCCGCGAAAAACGATGCCGCTGCGCGGAATCTCGAACGGGCCGATAAGAGAATCGGCAAACGACGCGAAGTAATTTCTATGGCGCAGTTGCGGGTCCTTGAGGAGATCGGCGCCGGTCTGGACGACGCCGGCTGGCACGGCGGCGGCTTGGAGTGTGGTCATCACTTCTTCTGCCGGCCGCGATTGGGTCCATTGCTCGACGATTCCATCAAGCTTCGCTCGGTGGTTCAAGCGCGATTGTAAATTCGCGAACCGCGGATCGCCAACCAACTCCGCTCTGCCAATCGCGTTACAGAATGCGCGCCACTCATCTTCATCGCGCACGGAGATCACGCACCAGCGGTCTTCGCCTTGACAGCGGTAACAGCCATGCGGCGCCGCCACGGCGTAATGGTTGCCCTTCGGTTGAGGATCGTCACCATTGACCGAGGTTTCAAGATAGGTCGTGCCAAGCGTATAAGCTGTCCCTTCGATCTGGGCCAGATCGATGGTAACGCCTTTGCCCGTGCGCCGACTGTTGAGCAGCGCAGCGACCATCAGCGTCGGTCCCATGACGAAGCCAAGATGGTCGGGATAAACTCCCTGACTACCGATAGGATGGTCCTGCTCGGGATGATTCCATAAATAGGTCATGCCGGAGAAGGCAGTGAGATTGAATCCCCAGGTACCGTAGCCGCTCTTCGGTCCCTCGGAACCGAAGCCGGGAAGTTTCACAATGACAAGTTTTGGATTAACTTTTCTTAGCTCGTCGTCGCCCAAACCGAGCTTGTCCAATACCCTAGGACGAAAATTCTGCAGGATCGCATCCGATTTTCCGGCAAGCTCGCGAATCAGCCGCGCGCCTGTCGGATGCTTGAGATTGATCGCCAGCGAGCGCACGCCGAGATTGCACTCGATAAAACGCGGCGCGGCATCGATATCTTTGTGCTGGCCGTAGTGGCGAAAAGTATCGAGCCCGCCTTTCTTCGATTCGATTTTGATCACCTCAGCGCCGTAATTGGCGAGCAATCTGCCGGCGTAGGGACCCGCATAGCCGGTGGTGAACGCGAGGATCCGGACGCCTTTGAGTATTTCGTTGACGCTATGCACGGCGCAGACCCAATCCAAAATGACCGCCGAGTGTTATACGGCAATTCATCGTCCTCTTCAGTCCGTCATTCCCGCATGCTTTTAGCGGGAATCCAGGCGAACTCTGACTGGACCCCCGATAAAAACATTCGGGGTGACAACTTCGGGGAAATAAAAAGCAAATTTCTGTATATTTTCTTAATTTTACCACTTTAATTATTACTTCGTACATTCTAGATTATTTTCTCCGCCGCCAGCGCCGCGAGTTCGCTCGTGCTCAAGCCCATTTCACCACAGTAAATTTCGTGATTATGTTGTCCCAAAAGCGGCGCCGGCGAAGGAGCGTCGCGCTTTCCGTCGACCATGAACGGGCAACCGGGCTGCGCAAAGGTTCCAAGCACCGGATGTTTCACGATGCCAAAAAACTCGCGCGTCTGAATATGCGGATCTTTTATGAAGTCCGATGGCGAATTGACCGGCAAACCGGGGATGCCATTCTTCTGCATCAGCTCAGCTAACTCTTCTTTGAGAAAACGCGACGTGAACGAAGTGACCTGCGCGTTGATGTAGTCGGCATTTTGGCGCCGCAAGTTGCTGTTGATCCACTTGGGATCGTCGAGCGCCGGGTCATGGTCTTCCCATACCTTGAGAAGAATCGGCCAGTGATTCTGCGTCACGAACAGCGCAATCCAACCATTTTGGCACTGGAACAGATTCGCCGGCGCGTTGTGCTGGTGCTGGCTGCCGGCACGCTTCATGACACGGCCTTCGGCCGAGTAGTTAAACGCCACGTGCTCGTGCAGCGCCATGCTGGCTTGAATCGACGCGTCGATCCAAGCGCCGATGCCGCGCATCTCCCGCTGCCAGACCGCCAGCATCACGCCATACGAAGCAAACAAGCTTGCGTAATAATACGACTGCGTCTCGGGCGGATTGCACGGGGTCATTTGTGGATCGCCGCTGATATAGAGCAGGCCGCCCATGGCGTTGCCGACGATATCCGGCGTTTTGAATTGCGCATACGGTCCGTCTTGGCCGAAGCCGGTGAGAGAAACCAAGATCAGCTTTTTCTGTCGCTCCAAGAGAACTTCGTAGCCGAGATTGCGTGCGGAAAGATACCCAGGCGTGAAGTCCTCCAGTACGATGTCCGAACGGGCCACCAAGTCGAGCAAAAGCTTTCGACCGCTTTCGGCGGCGATATTTAATGTAATGCTACGTTTACCGCCGTTGAGATAGGCGAAACGAAGGCTGCCTTCGCGGTCCGTGTGGTCTTTAGCGAAAGGCGCTTCGCGCCGGGTGGCATCGCCCTCACGTGGCTCAACCTTGATCACATCCATGCCCAGGTCGCGCAACAACTTGCCGCAGAACGCGCCCATCGAAGAGCTAAGGTCAAGGACACGGTAGCCTGGCAGGAGTGTTGTGGCTTCTATCGTGTCAGTCATTAGATAATTCAACGCTCATTTTCAGCCACGCGAGATGATGGTCGAAGATGGAGGATAGAAGATCGAGGATCGCCATCTTCGATCCTCCATACTCGATCCTCGACCATTCTCGACTTGATTTCAGCCCTTGTGATTCTTAATAATGTGCTCGGCCAACCGCCAGCGCAAAACTTCCGGCGTGCCTTCGGTGATTCGGATGCTGCGCACCTGGCGGTACCACCATTCGAGCGGCAGCTCGCGCATCAGCCCCAAGCCACCGTGCACTTGAATCGAGCGGTCGACCACCCGACTCGCCATTTCGGCGCACATAATTTTTGTCATGTAGGAAAGTTGCCGCACGTCTTCGCCGCGGTCGTGCCGCCAGGCGCACTCGTAAACCATTAAACGACAGGCGTGCAGCTCCATCGCGGAGTCGGCGATCATGAACTGGATCGCCTGGCGATCGGACAGCGGCCGGCCGAAGGTCGTGCGAATTTTTGAATATTCGATCATCATGTCGAGGGCGCGGGAGGCGATGCCGACCGGACGCGCGCCGTGGCCGCGGATGCGCCCTTCTTGAATCCAACTTTGCGCGATGGCAAATCCCTGGCCAAGTCCACCGATGATGTTTGCATCCGGCACGCGCGCATTTTCGAAAAGAATCTGTCCGGGCGTGTCGCCCATCATGGTGGGCCACAGGCGCTCGAGCTTCACGCCCGGCGCTTTCATGTCGACGATGAAACAGGTTACGCCCCCGCGCGCGCGTTTTTCCGGATCGGTCACTGCGATGACCTGCGCGTAATCGGCGTTTTTTGCTCCGGTAATAAAGCGCTTGGTGCCGTTGATGATCCAGTGATCACCATCCTTCACGGCGCGGGTTTTCATCCCCGCTGGGTCGCTGCCGGCGTCCGGCTCCGTCTGCGCAAAGCAGACCTTTTTCTCGCCACGAATGACCGGAAAGAGAAAACGCTCTCTCTGTTCCCTGTTGCAGTGGAACAACACCGGTCTGACTTCTGGTCCGAAGATCGGCGCGTAACGAAACGGTATCGCCACCGTGCGCGCCACTTCCTCCATGATCACACAGCGGCTCATGAGGTCGAGCCCGGCGCCGCCATACTCCTGCGGCACATCGAGCAACCACAGGCCGATAGCTTTGGCTTTTTCTTGTAGCGGTTTGATGTATTGCTCGGGCATGTCCTCGCCCTCTGGGCGGCATTCATGCTCGAGCGGGATCAGCTCACGGTCGACAAACTTGCGAACCGTTGCTTTAAGAACTTGCAGTTCTTCCGGCAGGTTGAAATCCACAACTTTAAACCAGATATCAGGCAATCAGAGATCAGAGATCAGAACCCTTAGCGCCGCACGGAAACTTTCCGACTTCCGACCTCTGACCTCTGACTTCCCGCTACTTCCCGCCCCGATTGTACGCGCCTAGTCCCGGCCGGTAGGTTTTCTCGTCGAGGAATTGCTTCATGCCGGTTTCGCGGCCCTTTTCCGGATCGGTGAAACGAAGCGCGGTGCCCTTAGCGCCCATATAGTCTTCTGCCTGAGCGTAGTCCATTGTGCGGCAGTACTTGTAGACTTCCTTGGCGGCGCGCAGCACCTGCGGGTTTTTCTCCATCAGTTTATTGGCAAGCTTGATGGTCTCATCACGCAGTTTCTCTTTCGGCACAGCGTAATTGATGAGCTTCATCTCCGCCGCCTTTTTACCGTCGAACGGGTCGCCGGTCATGATGTACCACATGGCATCGCGATAGCACATCGCGTCCGCAAGCACCCGGCTGACTAAGCCACCGGGAAAAATTCCCCAGTTGACTTCGCTCAAACCGAAGGTCGCATCTTCCGCGGCAATAGCGAAATCGCAGGCGATCAACGGGGTAAACGCGCCGCCAAAGCAGAACCCGTTCACCATCGCAATCGTGGGTTTAGGAAAATAGAAAAGACGGCGCCAGCGCCACTCCTGCGAAGCCCAGCTCGCTTTGCGCCGCTCCAGCGGATTGTCGTCCGTGCCGCGAAAATATTCGCGTAGGTCCTGCCCCGCGCACCAGCTCGGCCCCGCGCCGGTAATGACCAGCACCTTCGTGTCTTTGTCGACCTCCAACTCGGTGAGCGCCTCGAGCATGTCATAGTGGAGCTGGGGGTTCATCGCGTTTCTTTTTTCGGGCCGGTTTAGGATACACCAAGTAATCCCGCCTTCTTTCTCTACTTTAACGGTTTTATAGTCTTTCCATAATGTTGCTGCCACGTTTCGATACCTCCTCGGTAAGTTTGCCCGAGCTTATTCAAGCATCGAAGCGCTTGTCAAGCGAAGTACTTCACATCGCGCTACAAAACGCTGAAACAAGACAAATTGCGAGGGGATCTATGACAAAAAGATCCGCCGATCCTTCAACATGCCGATCCATCGATTGCGCATGCGCAGACCGGGCTTTGAGAGAATTGGTTTTGGGCGGAAGCTATGGAGCCGTCTCAATCGGCAAACTGACCGTAAACGTCGAGCCTTTGCCGAGTTCGCTGCAAACCGACACCCGCCCGCCCAACATCGCGGTGAACGACTTGACAATGTAGAGGCCGAGCCCGACGCCCTCAAAGCGCCGGGTCTTCGAACTATCTACCTGATGGAAGCGATCGAATATCTTGTCGCACTCTTCCGGCGGGATCCCGACACCGCTGTCGGACACGCGAAATTCAAGCCAACGCCTAGGGTCCTGCGCATCGCTTTGGCGTTTTTCTTCCGCCGCGATAACGATGCGGCCTTCCTCGGTAAACTTGATGGCGTTGTTGATCAAATTGGTGACGATCTGGCGCAGCTTGCGGGTGTCCGACCAAAGCAGCGGCAACGATTCCTGAAATTCCCATTCCAGGCGCACATTTTTGGCGATGGGAAAGTCGTAGGCCGCTTTGATTTCTTGGAGCAGCCCCAGGGGCGATACCGGGTTTATTTCCGCGGTCATCGAACCGGCTTCGATCTTTGTGGCGTCCATGATGCTTTCGATCATCTCGAGCAGTTCCTGCGAATTGCGCAACACGACGTCAATCGCTTGTTGTTGATCCTTAGTCAAGGGACCGAGCTGCCGCTCTTGAAACATTCGGCTGTAACCGAGAACGACGCTCAACGGCGTCCTTAACTCGTGGGACATGACGCCCAAAAACTCGTCCTTGACGCGGTTGGCCCGCTCGAGCTCGTCGCGAGAGGCCTTAAGGCTATAAAACAGTTCACGGTTCTCCAAAGTGATACTCATCTGCCGCGCGACGGCGAGCAGGTGATCCTTTTGTTCCTCGTCGAAGTATCCCTTCGTCCGGCTGGATATCTGGATCACGCCGCTCACCTCGCTGTGCACGCGCAGCGGAAGGATCGCGCACGATCGAAAGCCGAGAGATATTTGTCTTTTGCCCCGCAAGCGATCCTCTGAGGCGATATCGGGCGCCAAGATTGGCTCGGCGTGCTTGATCACCCAATCGGTCGCGCCGCCGGAATTCGCGCGTCCGAGCTCCTCGATAAACCGCTCCGAATAGCCCCGTTGCCCAATGATGGGATAGTCCCCGCTATGTTTGTCGCAGATCCGAACCACGGCCGCGTCGGCGCCGGTCGCCTCGATCAGTCGATCGATGATTTCCCCGATCGCTTCTTGAATCGATCGAACGGCGCCGATGGGAGCAAGAGCGGTGTGGAGACTATCGAGTTGTCGCAACGATCGGTCAAGCGACCGGTTCGTGGTTTCAAGTTCCTTCCGGGAGCGATCGGTCTCTTCGTAGAGCCGGGCGTTGTGAATCGCGATCGCGGCTTGCCCTGCCAGGATCATGAGTAATTCGATTTCCTCGTTGGCGAATGAATGCGCTTCTTTGGTGTAAATGCCGAGGACGCCGAGCACTTCGCCTTTAGCGATCAGTGGGACTCCCACGTAAGAAATCAAGCCATGCTCGCGATAGAAATGAGGGTTTTGTGTCCGAGGATCTGTTTGCAGGTTAGGAATCACCAAGGGCGCTTGTTGTTCTATGACGACTTTCCCATAGGATTCTCCGTGATGCTGAACCCCACGCATCGCCGCGATCCATTCGCTTACTGCTAAATTTCGAGCCGCAACCGGCTCTAACAGTCCAGTGTCCTTGTCGAACAGTCTGACCGTCGCGGCCAAGGGATAGGTAAAAAAGATGTCGAGCTTTTCCATCAGCACATTTAAGACGGTGGTTAGGTCCAGCGTCGAGGTGATCGTCTTCTCAATCTCACGCAGTGCCTCGATACGCTTGAGCTGCCGCTCCGTTTGCTCGTAGAGCCGGGCGTTTTCCAAAGCGAGAGCAGCTTGATCTGCGAATGTTTGCAGGAGTGCGACTTCATTGTCGGCATAGCTCCGTCCGGTTCGGTCCGACAGCGCCAGTGTACCGATGAGCTTTTCATGTGAGCGCAGCAGCGCGATGATCATCGAACGGTTGCCCGAGCGGAGTTGGTAATCACGCATCTCAGCAGTAAGACCAATCTCGGCATCGTTGAGTATGTCTGGAGACCAAACTGGTTTTTCCTCGGCTATAGCTCGGCCCGTCAGTCCTACGCCCGAGGGCACCGTGTCTCCCTCCGAAGTTTGGGAAAAAACCTCGCCGGACGACGCCAAGCGTTGAAACGATCCGTCGGCCTGGCGGAGCCTGAGGGTCGAGCCCTGGACGCTGAAGAGTTCGCGGACACTCGTCAAGATGCGCTCTCCGACAACCGTCGGGTCCAGATTTTCTGTAAGGGATCGCGCCACTCGTGCCAACTCCTCGGCTTCGTGCCTCCGGCGCACGGTCTCCTCGTAAAGCCGGGCGTTGTGAATCGCGATCGCGGCCTGCCCTGCCAGTGTTATGAGAAATTCGATCTCTTCGCCGGCAAACTCGTGTTCCTCCCGAGTGTAGAGGTTCAAGACGCCGAGAGCTTCGTCCTTCGCGATAAGCGGCAACCCGACGTAGGAAACCAAGCCGTTGTTATGATAGAAGGTCAAATTGGAGTTTTCCGATTCTGTCAAGACGTTGCGCACGAGGAGCGGAGTCTTGGTAGCTATGACCCGGCGCGCCCGTTTTCCCGGTGTGTCCTTGAAGCTGTTCTTCCACTCATTTGTGTCGATGTTATGACAAGCTAACGCTTCCAGCTCCCCCGTCTTTCGGTTTAACAACCTCACGGTCGTCACGGTTGGATAAGGGAAAACCACTTCCATCTTTTGCAGCAGAACTTTCAAAATGGTTTGTAGATCCAGGGTGGACGTGATCGCCAAGTCGATATCGTGCAGCGCCCGGATGCGGTTGAGATTCTGGTTTACTTTTTCTTCCGCTTGCTTGCGTTCCGTAATGTCGGTTGCAACGCCGACGACCCGCACGACTTTACCCGCAGCATCCTTTACCGGGTACGCACGTGAGCGCAGCCAGCGAATCTCCCCATCCAGTCTCAAAACACGATACACTTGGTCGAGATTCGCAGCATTGGCGCGCAAAGCCTCCTGAACCCGCGCGCGGTCATCCGGGTGAATGCATTCGAGCCACGCATGCGGATTTTGGTAGAGCTCGGCGCACTTTTGACCCGTGATTTGCTCGTGAGCGGGATTGACGTAATAAACCTGTCCTCCCTCGGGAGCGGCGACGAAAAATATTTCGTTGACGTTTTCCGCTAGCTCGCGGAACCGCTCGTCGCTCTGACGTAGCTCGCTTTCGGCGAGTTGCCGTTGAATACCGACCGCGATGCTACGAGCCACCGAACCCATGGCATCCAGGGTATTTTGGCTGAAAGGTTTTCGCGCGAATGTCGCCATCACGCCGACAAGCTGATCACCGGTCAGCAAGGGATAGCCCGCGAACGCGACCATGCCTTCGCGCTTGGCCCATTCCTGATCGTGCACTCTTGGGTCGCCGATGACGGTATTTGTCAGATGAGGCTTGCGTTCAGAGGCGACGAGTCCGATCTTAAACTGACCGACGGGGACTTGAGCATGGCCGCCGTCGATGTGGGTGTACATACCCGAGCTGGCTTGCAATTCGAGTAGATTTTTCTCTTCGTTGAGCGTCCAAATTCGCGCGAAGGCGGAGCCTAGGTGCTCGACCACTGCATCGCAACAACGTTGCAGCATCTCTCTCAAGCCGTTGGCTTCGGCAAGGGTGGTGCTAATGGTCGCGACGAACTCAGCCAGTGCGGTACGCTCAGCAAGACTTTTATTGGCTTCGGATAAATCAACGATCGTGTCTTCGAGCTTTCTAACCAATACCTGGTTGTATTCCCGCATCGCCTCGGCTTCTTCGGGTATTTGCACATCATCTCTTGCGCGAACCTTGGCCGACGCAAGAACTTCGTGCAGGCTCTTGACGATTTCCTCGCTAGAGGCAGGCTTGCGGAGGAACTTGTCG
>DASYUV010000012.1:0-19247 GCA_036000865.1 Binatia bacterium
TTTCCCAAGATACCCTATTTTACCGAAGCTCATATCAAGTCCGTTCTCGCGGTGACGGATCATCCCAAGGCGGCTTCCGCTGATCCCAAGGACTTCTTTGACAACCGGTTCCTAAAGGAGTTAGAAGATACAGGATTTATCGGAGAACTTTATGGACAGCATTAGGGCGGGCAGAGATGAAGCAAAAGGTTAGAACGAATATCGGATTTTTGCTAGGATTGACGGTGGTGATGGCCGTCGGCCGCGTCCACGGGGCCGCGGCGCCGGATAAATTGGTCGGCATTCATTCCGCCCGTGTCATGTCGCAATCGCTGCCGTGGATGGCGACAGAAGCTGGGCTTTTCAAGAAATATAATCTCGATTTCAATCTGGTCTTTATCTCTTCGTCGGGCATCGTGACCGCGGCCTTGCTGGGCGGCGACGCGGAGATGACCGTCACCGGCGGCGTCGGCAACGTCGCCGCTTACCTGCGCGGCTCCACCGACGTAGTGTTTATCGGCGGCATTAAAAACACCATGACCCAAACACTGGTGGCCGGCGGCAACATAAAAAAGCCGGAAGACCTGAAGGGTAAAAAAATCGGCGTGAGCCGGATCGGGGGGAATTCGCACTATTTCACCATCCAGGCGCTGCGCCGTTACGGCATGGACGCGACCAAGGATGTTCAGTTCATTCAGACCGGCGGCGATCCCGAGACCTTTGCCGCCTTTGTCAGCGGCCAGATCGACGTCGCCAACCTTACCCCGCCGACGGACGCCCAGGCGATCGCCAAGGGTTATCACTACGTAATTTACGGTCCAGATTTAAAAATTCCCTACGCCGCGACTGCCTTTGTAACCAAGCGCTCCGTTATGGCGAAGCGCCCGCAGGTGATCAGCAATTTCATGCGCGCTATGGCCGAAACCGCCAAATTGATGCACACCGATCGCGAATTCGTTTACAAAGTGCTGGGGAAATATCTACGCGTCACCGACCGTAACGTGCTCGACTCGGCGTACAATTCTGAAATCAAAGTCTTGGAACCGCGCTTGGTCATCAAGCCAGAATCTCTACAAGCTATCTTGGACGAGCTCTCAGCGACCGATCCGCGCGCCAAAAAGGTCAAACCGCAGGAAATGATCGATACTCGTTACCTGGATGAAATGGAAAAGAGTGGATTTTTCGATCAACTTTGGGCTAAAAAGTAGCCTGGGAGGTGAATGCTATGGAACAAACAATTATCTCGTCGGATTCTCACGTGATCGAAGTGCCGGATCTTTGGGAGAAGGGTATGCCGTCGTCGTTCAAGGAGCGCGCGCCCAAGATGTTCTTCGACGACCAGCGCGACGCATGGATGTTCGGTTCGCCCGAGGTGCAGATCCAAGCCGTGGGCGGATTGTTCATGGCCGGGCAGCAACCGGAGAACTTGGAAAAATTTCGTAGAGCGGGCTTCGCCGTAGCGCGCCCCGGCGGCTGGGACCCGATCGTGCGCCAGGACGACATGGTCGTTGACGGCGTGGCGGCGGAAGTGCTTTATCCGAGCCTCGGTCTCGGCTTGTATTGCGTCAAAGACGCGGCGCTCCAAGAAAATCTGTTCCGAACTTACAACGACTGGATCATCGAGTACTGCAATAAAGTTCCGGATCGCCTCTACGGCATCGCGTTGCTTTCCATGTACGACATTGACCACGCTATCGCTGAAATGGAGCGCTGCAAAAAGGCGGGAGGAATCGTCGGCACGATGATCTGGCAGGTGCCGGACCCGAAGCTGCCTTTTACCTCGGATCATTATGAGCGCTTTTGGGCGGCATCGCAGGATCTCGGTTTGCCGGTTCACCTGCACATCCTGACCGGCTTCGGCGAAAGCATGAACCGTCAAACCAGCCACGGCATCAACCGCTACCGCATCGGCGTGCAGCAGACTAGAGAAATCGAGGACGCGCTGTTTGACATGATTTTCTCCGGCGTACTGGAGCGTTATCCGAAATTAAAGATCGTCTCCGTGGAAAACGAAATCGGTTGGATGCCGTTCTGGTTGGAGAAGTGCGATAAAGGCTACAAACGGCACCGCCACTCGGAAAAGGTGCCGATGACCAAGTTACCGAGTGAGTACTTTGCCGAGCAAATTTACGCGACCTTTTTTAATGACCGCGTCGGCGGCCAGCTCTTCTCTTGGTGGGGCGTGGACAACTGCATGTGGTCCAATGACTACCCGCATCAGAATTCCACTTGGCCTAATTCGCGCGCCGTTATCGAGCGCGATATGGCCCATCTTTCGGCGGCAGACCGGGAAAAGCTGCTTAATACCAACGTGCGCAAGCTTTATAACTTGAAAGCGCCGGCGTCATTGCCGAAAGCGGCCTAACCAAGGCGAAGACGAAACACTCGAGGAGAGATTTATGCAATTACGAGACGCCATAAAAGTTCTAGATTCCGACGCCCACGCGCGCGATCCCGACGTCGAGATCAAACCTTATCTGCCCGAGCCGTATCGCAATCAAAGAGCTCCACTAATTCCCGGTGAGCACTACGACCGCAATCTCGGCGGCACCCTCGGCCGGCCCGCCACGAAGGTCGAAGAGCGGCTGGCGGCCATGGACACGCAGGAGATCGACACCGCGGTGCTCTTTCCCACAACGGGTTTGGGCATTGGCCGGGTGCGCGAGCCGCAATTTCAAGGCGCGCTTTGCCGGGCCTACAACGATTTCATCTCGGACTACTGCAAGGCGTCGCCGCGTCTGAAAGCCGTGGCGAATCTGCCGGTGAACGATCCGGCTGAATGCGCCAGGGAGCTCAACCGCGCAGTCACCAAACTCGGGCTTTGCGGCGGCATGCTGGCGGCGCAAGCGCATCGAAAGAACCTCGGCAGCCCGGAATTCTATCCGCTCTACGAAGAGGCGCAGCGGTTGAACACGCCGGTGACGATTCACGCCTTCGGCGGCGATGAGCCGGGCAGCGAAGTGTTCGACCAGTTTATCTGCCTGCATACAACCGGCCATCCGTTCCCGGTATTGCGCCAGCTTACCGCGATGGTGTTTGGCGGCATTCCGGAAATGTTTCCAAAATTGAGAGTCGGTTATTTGGAAGTCGGCTGCGGCTGGCTGCCTTACTGGGCCGAACGAATGGACGAAGAGTGGGAGAAACGCGGCAAGGTCGAAGCACCGTTGTGCAAAAAGAAACCGAGCGAGTATCTATACAGTGAAAACAGCTACTATGGCTGCGAGCCGGAAGAAAAAATGATCAGCTTCGTGGTCAACGAGATCGGCTCCAAGACGCTGATGTACGCCTCGGATTATCCGCACTGGGACATGAGCTGGCCGGATTCCGGCAGCATTCTCTGGGCGCGGGAAGATATCTCCCTCGACGCGAAAAAAGATATTTTGCTGAATAACGCCAAACGCTTTTACAATTTGTCATAGCTTCAATCAGTGGCGCTGATGGCCAGCGCTGGGCGACAGGTTAACAAGGTGTCATCCTGAGCGAAGCGAAGGATCTAGCCCGTTAGAAATAGAATGCGGGTTAGATTCTTCGTCGCTTTCAGCTCCTCAGAATGACAACAAGACACGCGAGCCTATTTCCGCGGATCGAACTTTAACGACAAGAGAAAGAGGAGTTGAACATGATTCAAACCAAAGGATTAACCGGAGCACAAACGATGTTGCGTGTGCTCGCGAAGATGGGCGTGGAAAAGATCTTCGCCTCGCCGGGATCGGAATGGTCGCCGGTATGGGAAGCTTTGGCGGAACCGGGCGTGGAAGGCATGCCGCAGTATTTGAGCACGCGCCATGAGGAAGTTGCGGTCGGCATGGCCAGCGGATATGCCAAGGCGACTGGCAAGCTGCCCGCGGTGATGATTCATACGACCGTCGGCTCGCTGCATGCGACCATGGGAATGCGCGGCGCGATCCGCGAACAAGTGCCGATGGTGGTCTTTAGCGGCGAATCGATCGGCTTTGGGGAAGATGAAGGACCCGATCCAGGAGGGCAGTGGTTGGGGCATCTGTCCAACATCGGCGGTCCGGCGAAGTTGGTTGAGCAAACGGTGAAATGGAGTTTCGGCGTCAACAACAAAGCGATTTTCCCGGCGACGATTCAGCGTGCCTGCCAGCTCGCGATGGCTGCGCCCAAAGGGCCCACGTTCGTGTCATTACCGATGGAATATCTATTCGACAAGATGATCAAAGATGTGCCGTCGGATCTCGGTTTTGCGCCGGGCGCGACCGCCGATGCCACAGGCATCGAAGAACTTGCGAATCTGTTGGCCGGGGCGAAAAATCCGGTGATCATTACCGAGGACGCCGGCCGCACGGATAAGTCGGTTCACTGCCTGGTTGAGATCGCGGAGCTTTTGGGTTGCGCGGTTTGTGAAACCCGCAGCACCGGGTCGCTCAATTTCCCGCGCACCCATCCGCTGCATAGTGGCTACAATCCCAAGGAAGCCGCGGCGGGAGCCGATGTGATCTTTTTGCTATCGGTCATCGCGCCCTGGCATCCCGCGTCGGTGACGCCGTCGCCGGGAGCGACCGTCGCGATACTCGATGAAAATCCCTTGCGTCACGATATGCCGTACTACGGCTATCAGGCGGATCTGTGTTTGACCGGGGAGATTGAGAGCTCGCTCGAGCAGCTATTGGCCGCGCTCAAAAAGAAAGTCTCCGCTAACGATCCGTCGCGCAAGCAGCGCGCCGAAGATCTGGGCAAGAAAAACGCAGCGAGACGAAAAGCTTGGCGCGAGGAAGCGCAGGCCCTCGCCAATCAGAAGCCGATGGACACCCGCTGGGTAGCGCACGAAGTGAGTCAGGTCCTGCCGGCCGATGCCATGGTGGTCGAGGAGACGATCACCCATCGCTTGGCGGTGCATCGTTATCTCGATGGACTCAGGCCGGGCTCTTATTTCGCCGGATGCGTCGGCGGTTTGGGCACCGGACTTTCGACCGCTCTCGGAGTCAAGTCGGCCAACCCGAAGCGCCCCGTGATTTGCATGATCGGCGACGGGTCCTTCAATTATGATCCCGCGCCGGCGGTGTACGGCGCCGCACAGGAACATAATCTGCCGTTCTTGACGATCATGTTTAACAACCAGGGCTACCTGTCGCAGAAGTCCGGCATCCCGAGATATTACCCTGGTGGTTGGGCGGTTAAGTCCAACAATTTTTCCGGTCTGCACATCGCACCGTGTCCCGACTACGCACAGATTATTAAAGCCTTTGACGGCTACGGCGAGAAAGTGGAAGAACCGGGCGAAGTGCGCAAAGCGGTGGAACGCGGCCTGCGCGCCGTCGCCGGCGGACAATCGGCATTGCTCGACGTGCGACTCAAACCGGTCGAACAGATCGTCGATCGGGGCGAGGGATAGTTTGCGGGTTCGTCGCAGATATCCATAGGCCCCCTCCTCCATCCCTCGCACGCGAGCGAGGAAAGCATGCCCTGAGCACCGTCGAAGGGAGGTGGCGGAGAAGTCGCCCCAACGCCGGCCCGGAATCCCTGGATCCTGGACCGGCGTTGTTGTCTCACACCCCAAATCGTGGAAAGAAAAGCTATGGATAGTAATTTTCACGAGCGGTTGGTCGCCACGCGCGATAAGAATCACAGCAAGAACCATCCTTTTTTTGAGCTCTGGGTGAAGGGCAAGCTCACCAAAGAGCAAACCGCTTTTTACTGCACGCAGCACTTTCACTACGTCGTGGAGTATCTGAATTGGCTGGCCTATGAGGCCTCACAGATTCCACAGCGTGACGTGAAGGAGTATTTATTTGAAAATCTGGGCGACGAGGAGAACCCCGACGACCGCCATCTCGACATGTTGAAGGATTACGTCGCCGCCAGCGGCGTCGATCGCAACAGCGTCGAGACGTCGATCGTCCTGCCGGGCACGGATCAGCTGCAAAACTGGGGTTGGCGGATGGTGTATCAAAAACCGTGGCAGGCGGCGGTGGCCGGAATGTTCATCGGTCTGGAATCGCAGTTCCTGGACATCTGCAAGAAAGTCGTTCCAGCGTTGCACAAACACTACGGTTACGAGCCGCATGCCCGCGAAATCCGTTTCTTCGAAGAGCATGTCTACGCAGACGAAATCCACGGCGCCAACGGATTCGCGATCGTCGAGAAATACTGCAGTACGCCGGAGCTAGAAGCGCTCGCGGTAAGGCAGGTCGAAGAAGCAACGGTCAGGCGCTGGCGCTACATGAACAGCATTTACTGGTATGCGCTGCACGGTAAAGTGGACGACACGCCAACGCTGAACACGTAACCCTCATTTTCTTAAAACCCTCTCCACCACGAAGACGTGGTGGAGAGGGAATACTTCTGTCAGTTCGAGCCGGCGGGATTGAGAGCTTGATCGTGAAATAGGTTGCTCCTCTTAACCTCGTCCGAAGGCGAGATTCCACGGCTTCGCCTCGGAATGACAGATTACTTTTGCCGAAGATGACGGGTGTACGACATCTCCAAAGGCCGAGTAATTTATTCATTCTACAAATCACTTGCCAATTTCCATTGACCCAGCCTGATTATTCCTGTTATCAGAGTGCAAACTTTTGATAGGGAAAGATAAGTTATCTGATTAGAAAGGTCATGAATGCGCTACGGATTCGTCATCGATCAAAACCGTTGCATCGGCTGTCACGCGTGCACGGTGGCCTGCAAGGAAGAGCACAACATCGCCGTCGGCGTGAATCGCACTTGGGTCAAGTACATCGAAAAAGGGCGCTATCCTGACACGCGGCGGCACTTCGCCGTGCTGCGGTGCAATCATTGCGACGACGCGCCTTGTATCGAAATTTGTCCGACGGTGGCGCTCTTCCGCCGCGCCGACGGCATCGTCGATTTCGATCACGAGCGCTGCATTGGTTGTAAATCCTGCATGCAAGCTTGTCCCTACGACGCGCTTTACATCGATCCCGAGCGCAATACCGCAGCCAAGTGTAATTTCGATGCTTCACGCGTGGAGATGGGCTACAAGCCCGCATGCGAAGTGGTTTGTCCGACCCAGGCGATTCTCTCCGGCGATCTCGATGATCCGAACAGTCTGGTGAGCAAACGCATCGCTTTGGAAAAAGTGAGCGTGCGCAAACCTGAGAAGGGAACCAAGCCGAAACTGTTTTACGTCGGCGTCGACGGCGATCTGTTAAACCCGACGATGATGGAGCCACAAACAGCTTACTTTTGGGCGGACAAAGATCCGGGCGAGGATCTCTACGCGCTAAAAATGGCAACTCCCGATCGTCCTATACCCGGCGCGGCGCGCGAAGTGTACGACGTGCCGCACATACTTCCTTGGGGAAAGAAGATCGCATCTTACCTTTGGACGAAATCGATTTCCGCTGGCGTGCTGCTTATGGCGGCGTTATTTCTGAACATGGGATTTGAGCAGGACGCCGTAGTGCTTAGCTTTATCAGCCCGGTAGTATCTCTGCTGTTTCTCGCCGCCACCATGTCACTGCTGGTTTTGGATCTTAAAAAACCAGGAAGATTTCTCTTCTTGCTGACCAAGCCCAACTTAAACTCGTGGTTAGTTTTAGGCGGATATGTTTTGCTGATCTTCGGTATCTTGCTTATTGTGTGGCTGATCCAAATAGCGACCATAGGAGCCGTGTCGCCGTTGGTCATTTGGGCGACCGCGCTATTTGCCATTGCCTCGGCCGGGTACTCTGCGTTTCTTTTCGCCCAGGCGCGCGGCCGAGATTTCTGGCAGAGCCCGCTGCTTTTCTGGCATCTCTTGGTTCAAGCGATCGTCGCGGGGGCGGCAATCATCACGCTGATCGGAACTGTTTTTGGTGTCACACTGCCGCTGTTCGCTTGGCTCGGCCACTTGCTCGTCATTTCCTTGTTTGCCAGCCTGGCGATGATTCTCGGCGAGCTGTTCATGAAACATGGCGCAGAAGAAGCGCTTCGCAGCGGCGAACTGCTGCTCAGCGGGGCGCTCAGCAAATCATTTTGGGTCGGCGTCGTTGGTCTCGGTACTTTGGTGCCGATTGGACTGACTTTCTGGCAGGTGAGCTCTGTCATTCCAAACGTCGTTGCTTCGCTGTTCGCGTTATTTGGCTTGTGGATGTACGAGCATCTGTGGATCAAAGCCGGCCAGGCCGTACCTTTAAGTTAAGAAGGATTTGAATCATGAGTGATGACACGCAACCTCTTAATCCTGACGCCATGCGATTGGCGCCCGTAAGCGGCGGCCTTGCCAGTTATCCTCCGGTGGAAAAATGGCACGACTGGGTTGAATACGATACGGCCCAATGGCCGCGCAAAGTGGAGAAGCATTATCAGATTATTCCGACGATCTGTTTTAACTGTGAGGCGGCCTGTGGCCTCTTGGGCTTCGTTGATAAAGACAGCAATCACATCCGCCGCTTTGAAGGCAATCCGGAACATCCCGGCAGCCGCGGGCGCAACTGCGCCAAGGGCCCTGCGACACTGAACCAGATTACCGACCCTGAACGCATCCGCTATCCATTGAAGCGCGCCGGTAAACGTGGAGAAGGGAAGTGGGAACGGGTTTCATGGGACGACGTGCTCGACGATCTCGGCGCGAGAATTCGCAAAGCGCTCCAGGAAGACCGGCGCAACGAGATCATGTATCACGTTGGGCGCCCGGGGCACGAGCTGCTTTATCATCAGCGGATTCTCCATTCATGGGGAATCGACGGACACAATAGCCATACCAACGTCTGTTCCGCCGGCGCGCGTGCCGGCTACGCGTTATGGTCGGGCATCGACCGGCCATCGCCGGATCACGCCAACGCGCGCTTTATTCTTCTCCTGAGTTCACATCTCGAAAGCGGTCACTACTTCAATCCCCACGCACAAAGAATCATCGAAGGAAAAGAGCGCGGCGCGAAAATCTGTGTGATCGATACGCGTCTGTCGAATACGGCTTCAAAAGCCGACTATTGGATCTCTTCCTGGCCCGGCAGCGAAGGAGCGATCATTCTTGCGATGTGCAACATTCTTTTACAGGAAGATTTGTTCGACCGGCAATTCGTTCGTCAGTGGGTGAACTGGGAAGAGTATCTGCGCGAAGAGCACGGCGACAAACCGCAAACTTTCCAAACTTTCATCGCGATTCTAAAGCAGACATACGCGCAGTACACGCCCGAGTTCGCCGCCATGGAAGCCGGCGTTGAACCTAAAGTAATAGTTGAAGTAGCCCACGAGATCGCTAAAGCCGGCTCGGCTTTTTCCTCCCATGTTTGGCGCAATACCGCCGCCGGAAATCTCGGCGGCTGGCAAGTGGCGCGGGCGCTACAATTTCTCGTCGTACTGGTTGGCGCGGTCGGCACAGCCGGTGGCACCGCACCCAACGCCGCCAATAAATACATTCCTGCGCCGCCGCTCATGCCGCCGCCGGCGAAAGTTTGGAACGAGTTGCTTATTCCGCCTGAGTATCCTCTCGCTTTCTTCGAGATGAGCTTTTTGCTGCCGCATTTTCTCAAAGAGGGACGCGGCAAGCTGGCGATGTACTTCACCCGTGTCTACAACCCGGTGTGGACCAATCCCGATGGCATGAGTTGGATCGAGATGCTCTCCGACGAGAGTAAAGTAGAACGCCACGCCTGTCTCACGCCGACATGGAGCGAGACCGCATGGTTTGCCGATTACGTTTTGCCCATGGGCCACGCATCCGAGCGCCACGATCTGATGAGCCAGGAAACTCAAGCAGCTCGCTGGATCGGGTTCCGCCAGCCCATTTTGCGCATCGCATTGGAAAAGCAGGGCAAGAAATTCACCACGACCTACGAGGCCCATGAAGCGGCCGGCATCGGCCAAGTGTGGGAAGAGGATGAGTTCTGGATCGAATTATCCTGGCGCGTCGATCCCGATGGCTCCCTGGGCATTCGCAAATACTTCGAATCGCCCTACGAGCCCGGTCAGAAAATGACCGTAGATGATTATTACCGCTGGATCTTTGAAAATAGCGTACCGGGCCTGCCGGACGCGGCCGCCAAACAAGGATTGCAGCCGCTCGAATACATGCGCAAGTATGGCGCGTTTTTAGTCGAGGACAACGTGTACAAGGTCCATGAAACCGGCATTAAATCCACAGATCTCGCCGACGCCACGACTGATCCCAATACCAATGTGATTATCAAGAATGGAACCGCGCTCGGCGTGGAGGTAAACGGGAAGGCCTGCGTCGGATTTCCGACTCCGTCGCGCAAGCTCGAATTCTTTTCCAAGACGCTGAAAGATTGGAAGTGGCCGGAATATTCCATTCCCGGCTACATCAAAAGCCACGTGCATCCGGAAAACATCGATCTCAACGCGGGCGAGATGCTTCTGCTGCCAACGTTTCGCCTGCCGACGCTGATTCATACGCGATCTGGAAACGCCAAATGGCTCTATGAAATCTCTAACCGCAATCCGCTTTGGATCAATTCGAAAGACGCCCAAAACTTCGACGTCCAAACTGGCGATCTTCTCAAGATTCAAACCGAGATCGGCTACTTCGTCGACAAAGTGTGGGTTACCGAAGGCATCAAGCCAGGCGTCATTGCATGCTCGCATCACCTCGGACGCTGGCGTTTGGCTGAAGATCAGGGCGGGGAGCGGTGGTCGACGGCACTCGTCGATTTAAGACAAGTGGGCGAAGGCAAGTGGATGATGCGCCATGTTCACGGCATCAAGCCGTTCAAGAGCGACGATCCAGATTCACAGAGAATTTTCTGGGAAGATGCGGGCGTGCACCAGAATTTGACTTTCCCCGTGCAGCCCGACTATATCAGCGGCCAGCACTGCTGGCATCAAAAGGTGCGCGTGACCCAGCCGGGTCCGGACGATAAGTATGGCGACGTGTTCGTCGATACAAATAAGTCTCACGAAGTTTACAAAAAATGGCTGCTCAAAACCCGCCCGGCACCCGGGCCGGATAATCTACGTCGACCCTATTGGCTGCCGAGATCATACAAACCGGCGTTAGAAGCGTATTATTTGAAAGACAAATAGACATCGGTTTCATTGGAGGTGCCCATGAAGCATGTCACGATTGTCTCAATTCTGTGGTCGATATTTGTGATGTGTGTGATCGTCGCCTGTTCGACGATGAGAACGGCGCACGAAGGTCCGTCGTCTGACTCGAAAGGCCGCTGGTCGGCGAAGGCGCGAATGCCAATTCAAATCAGCGAGGTAACGGTAGCGGCTGCCAACAATAAGATCTACGTAATCGGCGGCAGCACCAAAGAGTTAGTCGATCATCGGCAAAACTTAGAATACGACATAGCGAATGATAGCTGGCGCGAGCGCGCGCCCTTACCGCGAGGGCTCACGCATGCAGGGGCGACTTCGTTGAAGGGTAAAATCTACGTGGTTGGCGCCTTCACCACGTCGGGCCACGGCGACGCCGTCAATCTGGTTTACGAGTACGACCCCGCGACGGACTCGTGGCGCACGCTCGCGCCGCTCAAGAGCCCGCGCGGGTCAGTCGGCGTAACTGTCCTGAACGGGAAAATTCACGCCATCGGTGGGCGCGGCGTGGACAAGGTAACTGTCACGACACACGAGGTCTATGATCCCGCGAGCGGCAAGTGAACGGAGATGGCGCCGCTTCCCAAAGCACGCGATCACCTTGCGGTCGTTGCCGGAGACGCATTTATACACGCGATCGGTGGGCGCTTGAATGCCTCGTCCGAAAACGTCGATCTCCACGACATCTACAATCCGACAACCAACAGCTGGCAGGCGGGGCCGCCGCTACCGACCGCGCGAAGCGGTGTCGCGGGAGCGCTTTACCAAGGCAGGATATTTGTCGCGGGGGGCGAATGCCGGGACAAGAGAACCTATCCGGAGAATGAAGCATTCGATCTCAAGAGCGGCCGTTGGACATCGTACACGCCTATGGTGATGGGACGCCATGGCTTCGGCGCTGTCACAGTGGGACGAAATCTTTACTTCGCCGGCGGCGCGGTCGAATGCGGCGGTGGCCAGAGATCGGATGAGTTGCTGGTGTTTAGTTTGCCGTAATGGCCAGTCGAGGATGATGCGGTTCGCTCCGCTCACCGCATCCTACGGGACTTTAACAACCGTCAATCGCTGACCTGTATACTCACTAGTTGAACTAAACCGCTTCGCGGTGGCACTGACTATGTAAGGGCAGTGCCATTCACTCCTCTTCTCTGCTTCATTCGCTTCACTGGCTCATTGTCATCATCTGAACTAGCGTAGCCCCAAAATTAATCCAAGGAGGATTTTTTATGGGAGCACTACGGACCAAGATGATCGAGGAGATGAAGCTACGCAACTTCTCGCACAGGACTGAGCAGTCCTACGTTTCAGCGATGGTGGGACTGGTCAAGCATTATCGCCGGTCGCCAGATCAGCTCACGCAAGATGAGATTCGCTCTTATCTGTTGCACCTCAAGGAGCGGGGCCTCTCACCGAGGGTTCGCGCAACGTGGCGATCTCGGGGATGAAGTTCTTCTACCACCAGATTTTGGGATGGGATGAACAAAAGCTGTTTTTGCCACCGCGAAAAGGGAGCTGGCGATTGCCGGAGGTGTTCAGCCCGAAGGAAGTTGAGCGGTTGCTTTGCGCTCACGGCAAGCTTCGAGATCGTTGCTTGCTGATGACGGCCTATGCCACGGGAGTTCGGCTCAGCGAGTTGGTCAGGCTCAAAGTGAGCGACATCGACAGTGAACGGATGATGGTTAAGGTGGAGCAAGGTAAAGGGAAAAAAGACCGCTACACCATTTTGTCCCAACGGTTGCTAGAAGAGCTGCGCTCGTATTGGAAAGTGCATCGCTCCAAATCGTGGCTTTTTCCCAATGCTAAGGGCGGTCCGCTTTCGATCGACTACGCCCAGAGAATCTACAATCTGGCCAAGCTGAAAGCAGGCATCCACAAAGGCAAAGGCATCCACACGCTACGGCACTGCTTTGCCACGCACTCGTTAGAAGCTGGAGTGGACCTTGTGACCATTAAGACTCTTTTGGGTCACAACTCCCTTCAGAGTACCCAGCGTTATTTGCAAATCCGCCAGCACAAGCTCACCTCCACGGGGAGTCCTCTGGACCTTTTGAGGTTCCCTGACTGAAAGGCGTCTTTGCCATGCTGCCTCGCGCTCATCGGCGGGCAGCAGGAGAAGCACGCCCCGAGCTGGCCGATATCTTTCGCAGCCACGGGGAGAGCTACCGCAAGACGCATTTCTTACCTGCCTCCCATCTCAAGGTGATACGGGCCGTAGAAATCTGCCGCACCCAAGAGCTAGGAGGACACCTCAAGCAGTGCGACACTTGTGGCTTTGAGCATCCGAGCTACAACTCCTGCTGTAACCGCCACTGCCCCAAGTGCCAGTCGCTGACCCAGGCGAAGTGGCTTAAGAAACAAAGCGGCGAACTATTGCCGGTGGGATACTTTCATCTGGTCTTTACTCTGCCTCACGTTCTCAACGGCTTGATCCTCGCCCACAAAAAGATTTTCTTTAGTCTGCTCTTTAAAGCCGTCAGCGGGACACTACTGGAGTTTGGCCAGAGTCGTCTTAAGGGAACAGTGGGGATCATCGCGGTGCTGCATACCTGGGATCAAACTCTCAAAGACCATTTTCATCTCCATTGTCTTGTCCCCGCCGGCGCTCTGTCCTTCGATCAACGCCGTTGGATGGGGGCACGACGAAACTTTCTGTTTCCGGTAAAGGCGCTGAGCCGGGTGTTTCGAGGAAAGTTTATCAATCTGTTACAACGAGCCTGTGAAAAAGGAAAAATCCCTGCGGCCAACAACGAGATCAAAGCCTCACGCCAAAAGAGTTGGGTCGTCTATGCGAAAAAGCCTTTCGGCTCTCCTCAAACCGTGCTTGACTACCTCGGCCGCTACACCCACCGCGTGGCTCTGTCCAATAACCGTATTCTCGCCCTCGAAAACGGCCAGGTCACTCTTAGCTACCGGGACCGAAGAGACAAAAACCGGCTGAAATCGATGGCCCTCGATGCCGAAGAATTCACCCGCCGCTTTCTCCTCCATGTCCTGCCCGATGGCTTCATGCGTATCCGCCATTTCGGCTTCTTGGCCAACCGCACCAAGAAACATGCGCTCTCTCAATGCCGCAAGCTCCTCGGACTCAATCCCGCCTTGCCTGAAATCCCCAAACCATCAGCCTACGATCTGCTGCGGGAACTTACGGGCATCGATCTTAGTCGCTGTCCTCGTTGCCAGAAGGGAACCATGATCGTCATCAGTGATCTGCCCCCGATATCAAGCTCTCCCCAATGGGATTCCTCATGAGAAAAACTCAACCGCTCTTAGGTTCTGTTAACTTTCAACCCGCCGTCTTCGCGCGGGTGTGTCTGCCTATGCGAGGAAGTGGCTGCCAAGCCCCATTGCACCGTGGTAATCACGCAAAACCTACCAGCGTCGAACTTAACCCTCCCTCCACTTGTCGATCTATCGCTAACGCAGCACCATACTCGCCACCGCTGCGCCACTTTATAATCCGCATAGCCGCAACGTAGGTGCGGCTCCGCGGTTTAGTCCAACACGTTTTATCCCTCCCTCGCTCCTTCCGCGATTTCTCTGGAGCTTGATTGCCTCCAGGCTTCCGGGATAAAACGCTATACGCTAGGTGCGACGTGAAAGCGACCATCCAAGCGCGTAGCATCCATGGCAAGTACTCGGCACGGACCGAGAACGATATCCTTCTCGTTTTCACGATCCACAGTAAGGAATCGCTCAAGCTCGGTGACAGCATTGAAGTTGATCTCCTAAACTTGCTCTCCTCCCAGCAAATCGTGCGGTCAAGCGATAGTCGGGTCATAGACATTCAAATCACAGAAAATGACATTCATGATTTAGATCTAGCGGCTAAACATGGATCATCGCGAACTCCATCACCAGAACGCATGCGTCGCACCTAACCACCGGTTCGATAGCGCGCCTCACCCGGGCACGTTGGCGAACGGACAGGTAAGCGGCGACCGGATGATATTGACATGAGTGCAGGTAGCAGAAAGGTGGTTGGCAATGATAGAGACAGACATTTTGCTGGACGCGTTTACACGGGTTAACGAATCCCTACACCGCACGTTGGCTGACCTCACACCGGAGGAGCTCACGAAGGAGCCGCATCCGCCTATTGGCTGGCTCGCCTGGCGGCTTAGCCGCGTCATGGACAGCAACGCTTCGCGGCTCGCCGGCCTGGAACAGCTGTGGATCGGCGATGGTTGGGCCGCTCGATTTGGCATGCCGCCCGAGCCTGCGGACTTTGGGCGATCGGTCACTCACACGCGCCGGCAAGTGCGAGATTTTCGTGCCTCGTTGGATCTGCTTCTGGCATACCACGATGCAGCGTATGAACGAATCAAGACGTACCTCAAGACGCTAACCGCTGAGGATCTTGCCCGGCAGCTCGACGAGCCCCAGTATCAACCGATCCCAACCGTAGCCGTGCGCCTCGTCAGCGTGTTGGAGAACGCGATGACAAACCAGGGGCAGATCAGCTACTTGAAGGCTTACCACCGGCTCGGCGGCTGGTTCCCGAGCGAAGCCAAGGATCCCGCCAGCTTCCGGTAGTATTCGTAGGATGCGGTGACCGAAGGAAACCGCATCGTTGAACATGAGTGGAGAAGCTGAGTCGATGCGGTTCGTTTACTCACCGCATCCAACGCACTACACAAAAATGGGGTCGCAGAAACTCCCTCATGCTCTATACATCCAGCGGTAGCCGGTTGGCGTGACAGTAATTCTTGATCTCGTCAATAAACCGCTCACCAAGATCGGCTAATTTCCGCTCGCCCACACCGCGCACGCCGAGCAAAGCGCTTGGCGAGCTGGGACGTAGGCGCGCCATGTCGCGTAGCGTAGCGTCACTGAATAGTACATAGGCCGGCACGCTGCGTTGGTTGGCAATCTCCCGTCGCAAGTTGCGCAGGGTTTCGAACAGACCGCTATCAACGCTTTGCCAAGATTTTTCGTCGAAGCGGGTCTTACGGACTTTAATTTTCGGCTGCAGCAGCCGCACGGTCCGTTTGCCCCGCAGAACTTCCCGTGAGGCATCATTCAGGCGCAGAACTGGACGCTCATCGGCGGTGCGTTCGAGCACGCCGTCATCGATCAGCTGGTAGAGCATGCTGGTGAGCGTCTTGCGGTCGGTGCCTTTCATCAAGCCGTAAGTGCTCAGTTCTTCGTGACGCCAGCGCCGAACCCTTTCAGTATTTGCGCCCAACAAAAGATCGACAATGTGTTCGGCGCCGAAACGTTCGCCGGCGCGCGCTATGCACGACAGAATTTTCTGCGCGGTTACCGTCGCATCAGCCAGACCTTCGACTTCATTCAAACAGACGTCGCAAGCCTCGCAATTCGGCCTGGCGTATTCCTGTCCAAAGTATTCCGAGAGCTTGCGGTGGCGGCAATATACCGCGGTGCACAAGCGGCGCATATGATCGAGTAGCTCGCGTGACGCGGCAATTACACCGGCGGGCTCCTTCGCGTCGACGGCGCTCTTCTCGATGAGCGATTCCCAGCGCAAGACGTCGGCGGCGGAATACAAGAGCACGCATTCGGCCTCCAATTCGTCGCGACCGGCGCGACCGGTCTCCTGCTGGTAGTGCTCGATCGATTTAGGCATAGCGGCGTGAATGACGCAGCGCACATCGCTGCGGTCGATGCCCATACCGAAAGCGACGGTCGCCGCCACTACGTCTATCTCCTCGGATGCGAAACTGTCTTGCGTTCGGCGGCGTTCGTCCGCTTCCATGCCGGCGTGATAGAAAGCGGCACGTAACCGGTTCGCCTGCAGGAACGCGGCCATGGATTCGGTGTCATTGCGACTGATGCAGTAAACGATGGCGGCCTTGCCTGCGTGGCGCCGCAACACTTCAAGTGCTTGCGCCCGTGCATCTACGCGAGGCACGACACGGTAGACCAGATTAGGACGGTCGAATGTTCCGACGAGCACGACGGGATTTTTTAGACGCAATTGCGCGGCGATGTCAGCGCGAACGCGATCCGTGGCGGTCGCGGTGTACGCGTGAAGGCTGGTCTGCGGAAAGCGGCTCTTGAGCTCTGCGAGCTGGCGATATTCGGGTCGGAAGTCGTGCCCCCAATGGCTGATGCAATGGGCCTCGTCGACAGCGAAGGCGCGCACATTGAGGCGTTCAACGAACTGCAAGAAGCGCGGCGTCAGTAACCGCTCCGGCGCCACGAAGACGAGACGGCAGCGGCCGGCGGCAATCTCCTCTTCGCTTTGGCGCAGAGCTTCCGGAGACATACCGCTATACAGAGCTGCCGCTGGATAGCCACACTCGCGCAAGCCATCGACTTGATCCTTCATTAACGAAATCAGCGGCGAGACTACGATATCGGTCCGCCGCGCCAGCTCGGCAGGGATCTGGTAGCACAAGGACTTGCCGCCACCGGTTGGCATGACGACGAGGGAGTCGCGCAGCTCCAGCCCTGCTTTTATGGCTTGCTCTTGCAGTGGCCGCAGTTCGGAAAATCCCCAGTAACGGCGCACGGTGGCAAGGATGTCAGCGGTAGTGCGGTCTGTCGGTGGATTCATTCACGTATGAATACCATAAAAATTACGCCGCAGTCAGTCAGTAAAATGATTAGATAACTGCGAGAAGATTTCTAAAAGGTTACTTCAAGCAAGCTGAATGCTTTTACTGTATCAATGGCGGTGATGACGTTGTTTATGTGTGTCTCGATCACCGGCCAACTGGTAGTCGTCAGAACCACAATGGCCAGGCGATAGGTCGCGAGGTTTTGCTGGTATTTGAGATTTTGGTCCGTTGTGACCAATATCTCGAATGCCTCTTGTTCGGCAGCGCGTAATAACTCGCCGTTCTGGAGCGTGCTCCAACCCTTTTCAAATACTGTTGTGACGTGGTGATGCGGGAGGTATCCGCGCAAAGGAACCGGAGTACCCTGATCAAAGAGAACCCGCATGGTTCTCAGTGAGCTTCGATCTGGAGGCTAAGTTGGGCGTGTTCAAGAACGGCCTCTACTTGTTCTCGCGAAACACCGGGAAACCAGGCGAGAAAGTCATCCACCCGCGCGCCGCTTTCAAGATTTTCGAAGAGCGCTTTTACGGGTACTCGAGTCCCCCTAAAGACCCATGCGCCGCTGACCTTGCTCGGATCGCGCTCGACGGCTGAACAAGATGACCAGTTCAACATGATTACGAGGTTAACGTGAATTCGGACATCCAGCAAGGCGACTTTCTAAATCCCTTCTCCCCTCCCTCTCTGCGTGCCCTGAATCGGTGTGCGGTTCCATTCGAGGGCCTCCTGGATCTTGCGGGGTAGGGGAGGTTTGCGGGACGTCATGATGTGGACAAATTCCTCCTTGGTTGCAATCTGCATGCGGGCGTTTTTCTGTTTCTCTTCACCGAGCGTCGAAACAGCCTCACGATAGTCGTGACCGGGATAAACGCGAATCTGATCGCCGAGGGTTTTGAGTTTCAACAGACTTGCGTATTGCGCTTCGGCGTTGCCGCCCGGAAGATCGGTACGGCCACAACCGCCAATCAATAGCGTATCACCGGTGAAAATCCGATCGCTAAAAAGCAGGCACATCGCGTCTTCGGTGTGACCCGGTGTGTGAATAATTTTTAGCGACTGTTGGCCGAACTTGATCTCGTCGCCATCTTCGACACGCAGGTCGACGTAGGGCGCATCCGTGGCCCGGTGCATGACAATCTTAACGCCGCAGCGCTCGCGCAGAATTTTGCACGCCGAATTGTGATCGGCGTGAGTGTGAGTGTCGATGGCGTAGAGCAGTTTCGACCCCAAGAATTCGGCTATTCCAACGTAATCGTCGGCTTTGTCGATTTCCGGGTCGATGACAACACAAACTTTTTCCTTGGCGCAACCCAGAATGTAAGACAAACAACCGGCAGAACGGATCTGCTCGAAGAAGATTTCCTCACTGCCCATCGAAGCCACTCCCAACCTTCGCCCTAAACTTTCGCCACCGTGCCTTTTTCCGGGTTGTAACGGTACCGATCGATCTTTTCGAGATCATAACTGAGGAAACGAAAAATTACGCCGGGGCCTTCGACCGCGTTCGTCGAATGGATCTCGCCGGGCAAGTAGGGAACCACGACTCCCGGTGTAAGTCGATCGAGCCGCTCCTTTTCAAGGTACGCTGTGCCTTCTTGCGAGCCGTCGTCCGTGCGCTTGTACTTCGTTATTTCGGTTACGCCTTTGTAGGAACCGTAAACCACCCAGCAGGGCCCATGATCGTGGGGTCTATTGCCATGCCCTTGTTTGTGAGTATGGCCCATCTGGATGAACCCCAAGTCAGGATCGCGGTAAAGCTCGCGCGATGGCTTACCTTCGCGA
>DASYUV010000013.1:0-6107 GCA_036000865.1 Binatia bacterium
CGGCTTCGACCTGCCCGATCTTGCGGCGCACCGCGATGAGGTTGTCGCCAACTTTGTCCGCGAAGCGAAGAAACTCGTCGATCAAGGCGCCGAAGTCATTTACCCGATGGGTATCAGCCAGTGTCCGGTGCACATCAAACCCCAGTGGCTGCAGGAACAATTGGGCGTGCCGGTCGTCGAAGGCATCGGCACGCCCATCCGGATCGCCGGCATGCTCGCAGGTCTAGGTCTTTCGCAGAGCCGCGTGCGCTGGGTGAAGTCGCGGAACTAGCGGATCCAGGTAGAAGTCATGTCTCACCACGAAGGGACCCAGGACACGAAGATAGGACGTTCGTAGGGACAGAGCTGCGTGTCCGCTGTGCGTACAGACGAAGGGATCGTTATGGCAAGCTATGAAACTATTTTACTTGAGCGCCGCGATAATATCGCGACGATCACGTTTAACCGGCCGCACAAGCGCAACGCGATGAATCCGAAGCTGCATCACGAGATGGTCGAAATTTTGACCGAGCTAAGATTCGACAAGGATTTGCGCGTGCTTATCCTCACCGGCGCAGGCGAAAGTTTTTCGGCCGGTGAAGATTTAAAAGAATTTTTCTACGAGCAGCGCGACCGCATGGAGTTCGAGCGCTTGCTGGACAAGGCGCTCGAGTGGCGCGTGCGTATCCTGCGCGCCTTTCCGGTTCCGACTATCGCCGCAATAAACGGATATTGCTTCGGTGGCGCCTTTTCGATCGTTTCCGGCTGCGATATCGCGATTGCCGCCGACGAGGCGACCTTCGGACTTTCGGAAGTGAACTTCGGTCATTTTCCCGGCGGCCCAGTGAGCAAACAGATCTCGCAAATCATGCGCGTGCGCGACGCGATCTACTACATCCTGACCGGCGATACCTTCAACGGCAAGCGCGCCGCCGAAATCGGCTTTGTCACCTACTCCGTGCCGCGCGCGTCGCTGCTGGAAGAAGTTAACAAGCTTGCCCGCAAGCTCGCGGAAAAAGACGCGCTGGCGCTGCGCGCTTGCAAAGACGCCTACCGCGACAGTTTGCTCATTCCCGATTTCGAAACCGCGTTGAGCTACAGCTCGGCGAAAAGCGATCAGCTCTCGTTTCTCCAGGGCGGTGCGTGGAAAGATCAGGGCATCAAACAGTTCATCGAAGGCAAGTATCGCCCAGGATTCGGCGCGTTCAAGAAAGATAAATAAGCACGAGCAGAGCAGCCACAAGGGTTGTCCCCAGAGATTCATGGAGGCAGCGCGCATGCGGTGTCGCAAAGCTTTCATTTTGGTTCTACTAGCATTGCCGCCATGGCATTCTCCGGCGCGCGCGCTGGAGAGTATTGTGATCGCTTACCCGACGACGAGCAGCCAGTTTACGCCGCTCTGGTTTGCCCGCGACGTCGGACTGTACGAGAAATACGGCCTCGACGGAAAATTGGTCTTCATCCAAGGCGGCAGCGTCTTGCTGCAAGCGATGCTCGCAGGACAGGCACAAGCAGCGCAGAACGGCGTGGCTGAAACCGCGACCGCGATCCTGCGCGGCGGCGACGTCCGCATGCTCGGTGTCACAGCGAAGATTTTTCCCTACAGTCTGATCGCGGCGAAAAATATCAAAGGCGCTAAAGATCTGGTCGGCGGCCGGCTCGCCATCAATCGCGTGGGGGACGTGAGCGCTTATGGCTCCCAACTCGCTTTGCGCAAGCTGGGACTCAATCCCGACAAGGACGTGACCATGCTGCAAGTCGGCGGGTCGCCGCAGCGACTGGCGGCGCTGCAGTCGGGCAGCGTCCAGGCCGCGGCGATGGATTTCATGTCGGGGTTGCGGCTTGCAAAGCTCGGCTTTCCCGTGCTGGTGCAGATCAATCTCAACTATCCCTATTTAGGCCCAGTGGTCTCGGGAAAATTTTTGCGTGAAACGCCGGCGCTCGCGGAAGCGTTTATCAGAGCTTACGTCGAAGGCATCGCCCGCTTTAAGCGTAACCGCGAGGAAGGTATCAAAGCGCTCGGTCATTATATGAACTCCAACGAAACGGATATTTTGAATAAGGCATACGAGTTCATTGCCAATGATTTTTACGCGGAGAATCTCGAACCCGACGCCAAGAGTTTCCAAGATCTGATGGACGAGATCGGTGACCGCGAGCCGCTGGCAAAAAAGGCGACCATCGCTCAGGTTTTCGATTTAACGATTGCGCATAAACTGGACAAAGAAGGATTTTTCAAAAACGTCTTCAAGAAATAGAGAGGAAGGAAATGATGACCGACGACGCAAAAACCAATAGCGCCACTGCCGCAGCGCCGTTCAAGGTTGAAAGGGTGCAAAGCTGGCGCGCCACCCTGCGGCGCGCTGTCGCCTGGAAAACCGCTCGCTATACCAAAGGCGATATCGAAGCGACGGTCGTTGGAGTTACCGACGAGCTAGGGAATATCGGCTACGGCTACATGCCTGCGATGCTGATCGTCGGCGAATCTCCCGTGACCGCGGAAGCCTTGCTGCACACAGCGATCGCGCCCCTGTTGAAGGAACAAGTCTTGGGCGTGCCGGATGTGATGAAGAAAATCGATTTCGCCATCGGCGCTAATTTCCAACTCAAGTTTGCCGTCGAAGAAGCGTTGTTGGATTTGCAGGCCAAGCGTTTGCGGACGCCGCTCTATAATTTATTCGGCGGCCTGTCGCGCCGGGATGTACCGGTCATGCGCATGCTCGGTTTGAAGCCGCCGAAGGAGACGGCCGCCGAGGCACAGGCTTTTGTGGATCGCGGCTATCGCTACGTCAAGATCAAGATCGGCCTCGATGACAAGCGCGACATTGAGACCGTAAAGATCACTCGCGAAACTTTGGGCGACGATGTCTTCATTTCCGTCGACGCCAACCAGTCCTACGCGCCCATGCGCGCAGTCAAAGTATTGAACCGGTTAGAGGCATGCAATCTTGTCGTTTGCGAACAGCCGGTGCGTCGCGACGACGTGCGCGGCATGGCATTTGTGCGCCAGAACGTGCGCACGCCGATTATGGCCGACGAAGGCGTCGAGATTGCCGTGGATGCGCTGCGTTTGATCGAAGCCGGCGCCATGGACGCGGTCAGTATCAAGCTCTGGAAAATGGGCGGCTACTTCAAATCCCGGGAAATCGCGTCGGTGTGCAGCGCCGCCAACGTCGGCGTCCACGTCGGCAGCACCGCCGGGAGCCAACTCATGGAAGCGATGCAACTGCATTTCTGCGCGGCGATACCCGAGTTGTTCGCCGGCGCGGAGATCGGCGAGTTCGAAAGTTTGAACGATGATCCCGCATCCGGACTCAACGTCACGGAAGGCAAGCTCAGCGTTTCGAATCGAGCGGGTCTGGGTGTCGACATCGACATGAACAAACTGCAAGAAACGACGGCGTTCTGGCAGCCGAAGTGATTAGGATGACTCACCACGAAGTGATTCATGATCTTACGCTCGCCACAGAGAATGAAAATAGAGGGATTTCCCTCTGCATGGTGCTCCCCCCGAATCGTCATTCCCGCGCACGCGGGAATCCAGGTTTGGTCGCTCCGAATTAGCCTGGATACCCGCTTTCGCGGGTATGACGGACTATGCTCTCCTATTATGAGGATGCAGCAAAGCATAATCTGCGCGAGTATTTTCGAAGGAGGACACGAAGAGCACGAAGGTAAGATGAAGAAAAATCGCTATCCAAAGTTCGTGTCCTTCGTGCCTTCGTGGTGAATCCGGTCCCGGTTCTGCCGCACAAAATATTGGGAAGCAAGAAATGACTCGAGTGGCGTTTTGTATCGGCGGCTATCCGCCGGAAGAGTACAAGCGGCGCGCTGATCTGGCGCTGTCTTATTCTAACTCAGATATTCAAGTCGGCATCATCAACGTCGAGGCCTCGCCGTATTTTTACGGCATCACGCCGGCAGAGATTCAGCTTGTCGCGCCCGCATTCATTGACGCTTATCGCCGCGCCGAGAAAGAAAATTATGACGCCGTGGTGCCTCTGGGCATGCTTGATCTCGGCGTGGACGGCGGCAGATCGGCCGTGGATATTCCAGTGATCGCGCCGATGGAAGCTTGCCTCCATGTCGCCACCCTTCTCGGCGACCGGTTTGGTTTGATCATCTATCACGAAAAATTGCTCGCCTTTAATCGCGCTATCGTGCGGCGTTACGGCATGGAAGAGCGCGTCGTCGGTTTCGGCGTCAGTGGTTTCGACCTGCCTGATTTGACCGCTCATCGGGACGAAGTCATCACGAACTTTGTCAAAGAAGCCGAAAGGCTCATCGATTTGGGAGCCGAAGTGATTATCCCGATGGGGATCAGCCAGTGCCCGGTGCACATCGATCCCAAATGGCTGCAAAAGCAACTCGGCGTTCCGGTCGTCGAGGGCTTCGGCGCGCCGATCCGCATGGCCGGACTACTCGCAGGTCTCGGGCTCAAACAAAGCCGAATTCGCTGGCCCAAATCCGGAGTGAAAAATAGGTTAGCAAGATCTCGCCGTTCAAAGTTCAAGGTTCCGGACTCAAAATTTAAAATGCGGTCGGACGACATTGAATTCCACTCTGGTTGGTAATCAAACTCATGGGAAACGACGACTCCACCGGCAGAACCATCGGCGATGCGCTAGATAAAGCGGTCGAGCGATACGGCGATGAGGTCGGGTATGTCTTCACGAGCGGAGAACTCACGTACAATCGTCTCAAACAAACTTCGGATCTTGTCGCGCGCGGTCTCCTTAGTTTGGGAGTAACGAAGGGCGACAAAGTCGCAATCTGGATGGCAGGGTACGCCGAATGGGCCTTTGTCTATTTCGCGCTCGTCCGCATTGGCGCCATCATGGTGCCGGTCAATACCCGCTATCGCCCTGACGAGATCAAATATGTGTTGAACAAGTCGAAAGCATCTTTGTTGGTTTTTAAAGAAGAAGCGAATAAAGACTTTGTGGGTTTGCTCAAACAACTCTTTCCGGCTGAGGTCTTTGCCGACAATTTGCCCAACGAAACACTCCCGTCTCTGCGCGCGCTGATTGCGGCTTCGGATCGGCGAATCGATGGCTGCCTCGGCTTTGATGAGCTGATCGCGGCCGGTAAAGCGGTATCCGAAAAAGAATTACTTCAAGCCGCGAGCGAGGTGACAGGTGACGATATCGCGATGCTCCAGTTCACTTCCGGCACCACCGCAATGCCAAAAGCGGCGATGTTGTTTCACAGTGCCATGCTGCGCGGGGCCTGGCGCGGTTGCGAGGTGTTGCAGCTGACCGAAGCCGATCGCTTTTTTAGTCCGCAGCCGTTCTTTCACGTCGGCGGCTCCATTCAAGTGATGCTTACGCCGATCCTCTCGGGTTGCCGGATGATCGTGCAACCCTATTTCGAGGCCGGTCAAGCTTTGGAGTTGATGGAGCATCATCGGTGCAACGTCTTGATGGGCCACCAGCCCCATTACATCGAGTATCTTAACCATCCCGATCTCAAAACTAGAAACCTGGTCCTGGAAAGAGGCATGATTTTCGCCAGGCCTGAGATGAACAAACGGGTTTACGACGAGATGGGTATCAGGAAACTGATCAGTCCCTACGGCTTGACCGAAACCCACATCGGCGGCACGGCTTGCGCGTTGGACGATCCGTTGGAGATCAGAATGACCACGGTCGGCCGGCCGATGCCGGGAGTGGAACTCGCGATCCGACAGCCGAATGGAAAAGAGTTTTTACCTGCCGGAGAGCCAGGTGAAGTCTGTTTCCGCGGTTGGTGCATCACCAAAGGATACTTCGACGATCCGGAAAAAACCGCTGAAGCCTTGGACGAACAAGGTTGGTTTCGGACCGGCGATCTCGGCGTGATAGGCAAAGACGGTTACCTGAGACTTGTCGGCCGAATCAAAGAGATGATCCGCGTGGGCGGCGAGAATGTCGCGGCGGCAGAAGTCGAGTCGATCTTGCTCAAGCACCAAGCTGTGAAACAGGCCGTGGCCGTAGGCATGGCCGATGCCCGTCTTGCGGAAGTCGTCGCAGTCTTCGTCGAGTTAAAGACCGGAAAGCAAACGACGGAAGAAGAGCTGATCGACTTTTGCCGCCAACGGCTTGCAAGCTTCAAAGTTCCGCGCCGCGTGCAATTTGTCGATCAATGGC
>DASYUV010000014.1:0-17153 GCA_036000865.1 Binatia bacterium
CGTGCTGAATCACACGATTCGTGAATTCAATAATGCCGTCCGCAAGGACATCCCGTTCGACGCAACCAAGTTAGACGGCAGATGCACGGAGGGGATCACGCCGAAGAAGTCCCACTGGGCCGATACGATCGACAAACCGCCGTATTGGGCGTACGCCGTCACCGGCGGCATCACGTTCACTTTCGGCGGCTTACAGATCAACACGCAAGCGCAGGTGCTGAACACCTCGAACAATCCGATCCGCGGCCTGTTCGCCTCCGGTGATATTGTTGGCCTGTTTTTCCACAACTACCCGTCGTGCACTGGACAGACGCGCAACGTGGTGTTCTCCAGACTGGCCGGACGAAACGCGGCGGCGATGGGGCTTTAGTATCTCAGTGCTCCTCCCATTGAATTCTGTCCTTGCTGACTCTGGGTCGAACGGAGTAACGATATGAAGCAAAAAACCGGGATGCTTATCGAAAAAAATACTCTGCGGCTTGCCAAACAAAAAGCGGCAAAAGAAGGACGACCGCTCAGTGATTTGATCCAGGACGCGCTTGAGCAACATCTCAGGAAAGGTGCCGCTACACCGAAAGAACGCAAGATGGCGTTTCACTTGTTTTGCGAACGACCGATAAAGATACCCCAGAAGCAACTTCGTTACCTGCTCGCCGAAGACATCTGAAATGTATGAACCTGGACGACATTCGGAGCCTCTGCTGTGGCGGAGATAAAATATTCTGATTTACAAGGAGGATTTCGTGTCCTCTTCCTGAATTTAGATCCGCTCCATGCCCTCTGCTGTCCGCTCTCCCCGCGCTCGTTGTCTCCCTGTCTCTTTTGCTACCTGGTGCCCCGTGCCCTCTGCGCTATGCTCCCTGTAACCTGCCCGCTGCCCTTTGCCGTCCCGCCCTTGCCCGAAAGCCGCCCAATCCATTACACTACGAAAAATTTTTGCAAAATTCTCGAAGAAGGTTACACGGTCGTAGGTCTAGGCCAATCCGTTCAGAACACGCTCGCCTAAAGAAAATCATTAACGACGACGAGTAGGATGTGATGTCTGACGTTACAGTTAGTGATATCGTCCGTGACAATCTTTCCGTGAAAGGTAGCGTCAAACCGTTGTCCTCCCGTCAACATGATTTTGAAATAGTCGGAAATAAACCCCGCCTCGAAACGTTTGGATTTAAGTTGACAGAGGGTGGTGCTCACATCAGCCGCACCATTATGCTCAAGGAAATTATCCGCCTTCTTGTATCAACCGGCCATGCAGACACGATCGAGGATTACAGCCGAGCCGTAGTTGATAAGAATGTTCTCGGAAAAGCGACCGAGACCACGAGACAGAAAACCTTTCGGCACCTCAGGGAGCTTTACGCACTCTCGCCGAGAGTTCCGATGTTTTCGGTTTACCGGGAGTTGGTAAGGATCGATTCACAGTCCGGGCGTTTGCTCTCGTTTCTGATCGCATGGGGGCGCGATCCACTCCTCAGAGCGACGACATCCGCCATATTGAACGCGACTGTGGGCGATCGGATTTCAGGCGATGATTTTCAGCAAGCGCTCACCGAGGCTTACCCTCATCAGTACAGCGCCAACAATATAGGTAAGATCGCGCGAAATGCCGCATCGTCCTGGACCCAGTCAGGCCACCTTACCGGCCGCACAAAGAAAACCCGTTCTCGCGTGCAGCCTCGCCCAGCCGCTTTAACGTTCGCGCTTATACTCGGACACGTGGCAGGGGTTGCTGGTGCACAGGTCTTCTCGTCTGTCTGGTGCCGTCTGCTTGACCTAAACGCGAGTGAGGCGCGATCGCTTGCCGAGCAAGCCCATCGCCAGGAGCTTATTACCCTTAAAGCAGTTGGCTCAGTCGTAGAGATTAGTTTTCCAAGGTTTAGCCAATTTTTGAAGGGCTTCTCATGAGCCAGATCAACAACTTGATCAGCAACTATCGCCGACACGTCGGAATTCCGTGGCAAGCAAATCTTGCGGGCCGACAGCGCGTCTGGTTTGCAGTCTATCCTCCATCTGAGGAGCGAAGGCTGCGTGTCCATGTTCAAGAGTTCGAGATCGCTACTCGCGAAGCAAAACATGGTTGGAAGTTGGTCGATATCACGGATCTTCCCGCTCGTTGGTTGGCCGCCCACGACTATCGAGAGGCTTACTTCGAAGAACCGAACGCATTGAACATGATCGCGGAAGACCTGAAATCTCACGTGGTATCGGTCCTTCGAGAAGCCTGCCAATCTGGCGGTGTTGATAGAGACACCGTAGTTGCCGTCCTTGGAGCCGGTAGTTTGTTTGGGTTTACGCACGTCTCTGGAGTCGTCATCGATCTAGAGGAATCCATCCGCGGCCGATTGTTGGTGTTCTTTCCCGGCGAATACGAGCGCAATGTTTATCGCTTTATGGACGCTCGCGACGGGTTTAACTATATGGCGGTTCCCATCACGTGCAGCGAAGGCTTGCAGATATGAAGAACTACGAGGTCTATTCAAAAGACCCGCGTCAATACGACCTCTTAAACAATGGCGTTTCCAAAGTTGGAGAAATCGGTGCTGACCAGGAGCAGCTCAAAACGCTTCGTTTCGAGTTGGAGACCTTTGTCTGTGAGGGCGAGTACGCGCATGGCCTTGAGCGAATCATGAGCGCCTACCTAGACGGCTTAAACAAGCCCGAGCAGCAGGCAGTGTGGATCAGTGGCTTTTTTGGCAGCGGTAAGTCGCACTTAGTTAAAATGCTGAGATATCTGTGGGTTGATTATAAATTCTCCGACGGCGCTTCCGCGAGATCGCTTGCCCATCTACCGACGAATATCAACGATCTTTTTGTCGAGCTAAGCAATCGAGCCCGGCAGTTTGGCGGATTGAAAGCTGCAGCAGGAACACTTGGAGAGGGTAGTCCGGATAACATTCGACTTGCTTTCTTGCAGGTAATCTTCCGCGCAATGGATTTGCCGGAAAATTTGGCCGCGGCAAAATTTGTTTTATGGTTACGTGAGAAGAATCTGTTGGCCAAAATTACAACCCACCTCAAGACTAAAAAACTCGATCCTGAAAAGGAAATTCGTAATTTTTACGTCTCCACGCCTCTCGCGGAAGCGTTAGTCGCGGCTGATCCAAGCTTCGGGACCGCGAAGGATGCGCGGGACGCGATTCGCGCGCAGTTCCCAAACCTGAGCTCACCGACGATTGACGAAGCGCTCGATCTGATTCGGCGTATTTTCGGCATCGACGGTAAACTTCCCTGTACACTTCTCGTTGTTGACGAGGTCCAGCAATTCATCGGCGACAAGGTCGAGCGAGCGATGGATGTCCAGGAGATCGCCGAACACTGCTGCACCAAACTCGATAGCCGCGTTCTTCTGGTTGGGACCGGTCAGTCAGCGCTTACCAGCACGGCTAGTTTGGGACGCCTTCAGGCGAGGTTCGGGGTGAAAGTAGCGCTTTCGGACGCCGACGTTGAAAAGGTTACCCGCCAAACGGTGCTCGCGAAAAAAGCAGAACGGATTCCCGATATTAAAAAAGCCATTGACGCCAACCAGGGCGAGATCAGCCGGCACCTTCAAAGCACCCGTCTCGCGTCGAGTCTATCGGATGAACCATTCTACGCGCCTGATTATCCGCTTTTGCCGGTACGGCGCCGCTTTTGGGAAAAAGTCTTGCGCAACGTCGACGCCAGCGGGACGACGGCACAGCTTCGTACGCAGCTCAAGATCGTGTTCGATGCGGCCAAGGAGACCGCGCAAAACGATGTGGGCAATGTCGTGGCAGCCGACTTTATCTACAACGAGATCGCGACCGACTTATTGAATACGGGCATGCTCCAACGTGAGTATCACGAAGCAATTGCCGAGCTAGCTGACAAGAGCCGCGAGGGCCAGCTCAAGTCCCGGCTCTGCGCGCTGATTTTCTTAATCTCAAAGCTACCCCGTGAAGTCGGCGCGGATGACGGCGTAAGAGCGACGGCGGAAACGTTGGCCGATCTGCTTGTCGAAGACCTTAAGAATGACGGCGCCAAGCTCCGCCAGGAAGTACCCACGCTGCTCAAAGATCTGGTCGACAAGGGCAAGTTGATGGTCATCGAGAACGAATACTTGCTTCAAACGCGGGAGGGTGCCAACTGGAACCAGGACTACAATCGCCGTCGGGCGCAGATACTGAACGACGATTCCCGGCTTAACGACGAACGCGAGAAACTGCTTCGTGAGGTGCTCGACGCGTCACTCCGGTCGTTGAACATTGCGCAGGGAACCTCACGCCAAGCGCGGAAATTAGAAGTCTCGCTCTCCAATACGCGGCCGGCGCAGCCAGAAGGCGGCCTGGTCTTTTGGATTCGACACGGTTGGGCAGAGCAGGAAAAAACAGTGGCAACGGACGCCCAGGCCGCCGGCAGTACCAGCCCGATGCTTTTTGGTTTTTTACCGCGGGCCGCACATGAAGAATTGCGGCAGAATTTAGCAGCTATGATCGCTGCGAAAGACACGCTAGAGAATCATGGTACTCCGGGCTCCGGCGAAGCTATCCAGGCTGCCGATGCCATCAAGACTCGGCAGAGAGTCGCCGAGCATGCGGTGAACGGCGCCATCCGCGAAGTCATGGCCAATAGCAAAGTCTTCTTAGTCTCGGAGGTCTTGGCCTGGAAGTCGCCAAAGACGCGGCGACCAGCAACGCGCTTCTGAGAGCCTTACCTCAACTCTTAAAAGAGAAGGTGGCTGACCTTCGTAACGAAAGACTCGATTCCGATTTCTTCAACCGACTCTTAGCACCGGACCCGGCGAGCCTTCTCCTGCGCTGGATGAATGATTCAAAAAAAGAAAAGCAGGCGAGATCGAAGGCGGAATGGAAGGCTTTTTGTGAGCAGTGCGAAACGGATTACAAGTTTAGCCCGGACAAAGACGGTGAGTTGGTTGCGGCGAAGTTATTGGGTCAAAGAAAGGGAGAGTGGGCGAAGGTCTGGATGCGTTTCACGGAGGCGCCTCAGCGGTATCTTGGAGTCGTTAGTTTGCTCGAACGAATCGAGCCGCCCAAGCAATTAGAGCTGGGCTCGGACTCTGAATCTTGGCCCAAGATGAATGACAAATTGGAGAGCGAGATCAGCGACAGCCTCAAAACACTTGGTCGGCTCAGACCGGATCAAGCGGCACCGCGCGTCAAAGAGCTCGAAGAAAAATACGGCCATCAACGTAACTGGGTCTGGCGGGAAATCGGTCGCTCGCAGTTCGCGGTAGCGCTGGAGCATCTGAACGAACTCGCAAGTCTGGTAGAGAAGCCCCTTGCGGCTCCGTCTCTTGACGAGCTAGGAGACCATTACGCAAAGACCGGATGGAAAGTTGACGCGCTTGTGCTGAAAGCGCTCGACTGCTGCAAGTCCGCCGCACATGAAGAGCCGATACATTCGGCGGTGCGGGCGCTCTATTTGGGTTGGCTCGACCAGTCCGCGCGAAATCTGCAAACCCTAAAGAAGAGCAACCCCGCCGGCATGAGGCCGCGGCTTGGTGCCGTAGAAGCGAGGGACGGTCGAATCATCGTTTTTGCCGACGGTCTACGTTACGACGTGGCACAATTGCTGGTTGAATCGCTTCAATCGGGCGAGTTCGATGTGAGCATGGATTGGGATTGGGTACCATTCCCCGCGGTGACTGCTACGGCGAAACCTTTCGTGTCGCCGGTAGCCGCTCTGCTGAAAGGCGGTGACGCTGCCGATGAATTTACCACAGCGATTGCCGCGACCGGTCAACGATTAACTCACGATCGATTTAAGTCGTTGCTAGACGGAAACGGCATCCAGTTTTTGGAAGGACTGGCGACGGGCGACCCGACAGGAAAGGGTTGGACGGAAGTGGGCACCCTCGATAAGCGCGGCCATGACGTGGGCTGGAAGCTTGCAAAGATTGTGGATCCAGAAGTTAAAGATCTCGTGGCGCGAGTGCGCGGCTTAATTGCTGCGGGCTGGAAAGAAGTGCTTGTGGTAACCGATCACGGCTGGTTGTTGATGCCGGGTGGATTTCCCAAAATAGAATTACCGAAGTTTCTAGTCGACAGTCGCTGGGGTCGCTGCGCTGCGATGAAGGATACGTCTACGACCGATCTTCCGCTCGTTGGATGGCATTGGAACCCGGCGGTGTCGATCGCGTCGCCGCCCGGCATCGGCTGCTTTAAGGCTGGCAAGGAGTACGATCACGGCGGGATATCGCTCCAGGAGCTTGTCGTCCCGCGAATTGTCGTGAGACGGGCGGCTGGCGCAGCGGAGATCGCGAAAATCGCCGGTGTAAAGTGGGTCGGCTTGCGCTGTCGAGTGACTATCGAAGGAATGGTTCCAGGACTCAAAGTCGATCTGCGCGGACGAGTGGCTGAAGCCAAATCAAAGGTGGAAGGCGGGAAGCCGAAAGAAGTTAGCGAAGATGGGACAGTATCGTTAGCGGTGGAGAGTCCCGATGACGAAGGGAGCGCGGCGCATGTTGTGTTGCTTTCTAACGACGAGGGAACCGTGCTCGGCTCGCAACTGACCACGATCGGAGGAGGCGCATGAGTTTGGAACTGGACGCGCTAGATAATATAGCCGCCAAGGCATACGAGGGCGTGGTCGTTCGCAAGGACCTCATTCGCCGTTTCAAAGGACAGTATCCTGTGCCGACTTACGTGGCCGAGTTTCTGCTCGGGCGCTATTGTGCCACAGTCGATGAAGATGAAATCCAGGAGGGGCTCAAAATAGTTGAGCGGCAGCTTGCCGAAAAAACTGTAAGGGCGGGCGAGCAGGAACTATTCAAAGCCAGAGCTAAGGAAAAGGGGCAGGTAAAAGTCATCGACATTATTACTGCCCGTCTCGACGCGGATACGGATTCATTCATTGCGCAGTTGCCTAGCCTCCAATTGAAGGATGTGAGGATTTCTCCTGAGGTGGTGCATCGCAATGAACGGATGCTTACGGGAGGTTTCTACGCGGAACTAGATCTCACCTACGATCCGACGATTGCCGAAGAGAATTCCGGGCGTCCATTCGGTATCGACACATTGAGGGAAATACAAATATCGAAGCGCGATGTTTTAACGGCTCTTTACCGGGGTCGGGAACTGTTTAGCCTGGAAGAGTGGAAAAAGTTTCTGCTTCGCAGCATCGGTATGGAACCCGAGAAGCTCAACGAGCGCGCGCAGGCGGCGTTGCTACTGAGGATGGTTCCCTTCGTGGAACGAAACTATAACATTGTCGAGCTCGGCCCGAGAGGAACGGGCAAAAGTCATTTATTCCAGCAGGTGTCGCCGTATGCTCACTTAGTTTCCGGCGGCAAGGCGACGGTTGCGCGTATGTTCGTCAACAACAGCAATGGGCAACGTGGATTAGTCTGCCAGTACGATGTCGTGTGCTTCGATGAAATCTCCGGCGTTTCCTTCGATCAAAAAGACGGCGTCAATATCATGAAAGGTTACATGGAGTCGGGAGAGTTCAGCCGAGGCAAAGAGAGCATTCGCGCTGACGGTAGTATCGTAATGGTCGGAAACTTCGATGTCGACGTAGAACACCAGCAACGCGTCGGGCATCTGTTTGGCCCGCTCCCGCCTGATATGCGCAACGACACTGCTTTCATGGATCGCATCCATGGTTATCTGCCGGGGTGGGATATTCCAAAGGTCAACCGCGACATGTTAACCGACCATTTCGGCCTCGTCAGTGATTTTCTTTCCGAGTGTTGGAACCAGTTACGCGTGCAACCGCGAGCCTCACAAGTGCAGGGGCGCGTGCATTACGGGGGCGCGCTGAGTGGACGTGACGTCACAGCCGTCCAGAAGACCGTCAGTGGGCTGCTGAAACTTCTGTATCCGAATCCGGAGTCCGCGATACCAGACGAGGCATTGGAATGGGCGATTCGCTTAGGACTCGAATGCCGGCGCCGAGTCAAGGAGCAACAGAAGCGTATTGGATCGGTGGAATTTAGAAACACCCACTTTAGCTATCAAATGGGTGACGACGATGTGGAAAAGTTCGTCGCCACACCTGAACTCTACAGCGAGGACAGTATCGGAACTGATCCCCTCCCTCCGGGACAGGTCTGGGGTATCTCCAGTGGAACGGCAGACGAAAATCCCGGTCTCTATCGGATCGACGTTACGCAAGGCCCTGGTTCCGGTGTGAAGATACTAAATCAACCAACGCCTCCGCCTTTTAGAGAAAGCGTCCGTTGCGCAGAGCAGAATCTCTACACACGAGCGAAAACTCTGGTGGGTGACCGAGATCCGCGCGCGCATGAGTTCTCGGCGCAGCTGCGCGCCTTCGACGCCGCCAAGAGCGGTTCAGCGTTAGGAGTCGCAGCGCTATTGGCGCTCTGCTCCGCCCTACTCGAGAAAAGTCTAAAGGGCGGCATGGTCGTGGTCGGTGGATTGAACCTCGGCGGGTCCATCGAACCCGTCTTTAACGCTTCAACCCTGGTCGAAATCGCCGTCGAAAAAGGCGCGGCGCATGTTCTTATGCCGATCTCAGCTCGTAAACAGTTGAACGATTTGCCGGATGACGTGCTTACCAAGGTGACACTTTTTTATTATAGCGATCCACGCGATGCATTAATAAAAGGGTTGGCGGAGTAACTCCAAATGAAAGCCGTCGAAATCTCCGTGAACGGAAATGGGCCGGGTTGACGAATCGTCTCAAGTACAAAATCGATTCCCCGCCCCAGACCTACGCGCACGAAAGGTTTTCGGAATCACCAAAGAGTTATCTACATTCTTATAAGTCTCCGCTCGACAGGCGACGGCGTGCAACGACAAGAAATCAAGCACCTCTCCGATTATCAGAAAGAATGGAGACGCCTGATACCGTCGCTTCGGAATTTTGAGCTTGAGCCAGTCAAATTTCTCTCCATACCCGGCGACGCTCCAAAGGATTTTATTACAGACAGCGAGTACCGGCCCGGTCACAGAAGTCGCCGGCAACGACGCGAAAGCTTTATCGCGAAAGTCGGATCAAAGTTTTACCCCAACGAATCGATTACTGAGCAGTTGGCCACTCGCATCGGGCAAGTGTTTGGGCTCAACATTGCCGACTCGAAGCTCCGCATGATCGACGGCCAAGTCCGATTCATGAGCAAGTATTTCCTCGACCGCCAGAATGAACAGTTGACGCATGGAGCCGAGATATTCGAGCTTTGTTTGGGTAAAGAAAACTACCAAGAACTGGCTGACAAAAAGTCAGAAAAGGACTTTTTCACGTTTCAAATGACGGCCGAGGCAATGAAGACCACTTTCCCTGATTTTCACGAGAAAATCATGGCCGGGTTTGTAGAGATGCTCGCTTTCGATGCTTTGATCGGCCATAATGACCGCCATCCCTACAACTGGGGCGTTATTGTACCGATCCGCAAAAGCAAACCACCTAAATTCTCGCCGGTTTTCGACACTGCACGCGCGCTTTTTTGGAATAATCCGGAGAGCCGCGTAATTCAGATGCTGAATAACGACGCACAGCTCGAGGCCTACATTAACGGCTGTGCCGCTCCCATAGGTTGGGACGGCGAAGGGAGTGTTGCTTTCTTCCGTTTAATGAGTTTAATCTCAAAATCCTCTGGCCGATACGGGAGACTCATTCAGAAGTTTTTGGATACGGCTGCGTTGGAGAATACCTTTGGAATCCTTGAAAAAGAGTTTAAGCTATTAATGAGTCCAGAGCGGCATGAGCTTATTAGAAGATGCCTGAAACGTAGGCAGCAAATGTTTAAAAAAGCCTGCCCAATGTGACGATGAAGGAAAGGAGGGACCGATCAAATGGCCATCATGGACGTTTTTAGAGAATGGCTGGGTATGCGCAAGCCAATGGTAGCCCCATTAGACAAAAAGGTCAGGTTCATCCTTAAATACGGTGATCTGCTGGTTGGCACCTTGTCCGTAGAAGCTGGGGTCTGGAAATTTGAATATTCGGAACAATACAAGCAGAGCAAGGCTTTTCGTCCCCTAGTTGAGTTTCCAGACGTGGACAAGATTTATGAAAGCAAGGAGCTTTGGCAGTTTTTTGCGTCGCGGATTCCCAGTCCCGAGCAGCCGGAAGTGGATGAGATCCTAAAGCGCGAGCAAATTTCAGAAGATGATTCCGTTGCCCTTCTAAAACGATTTGGAACCAGAACAATTTCCAACCCATTCCAACTCGAAGCACCCTGACCAAGCTGAACAAAAAAGGGCCGAGTCTGCTATTAGCTATTAATGGGAACGGCGGAGACGAATCCAGCCGCCGTTTCTTTTAGAAGTGGCTTAAGCGGGCCGCTTGTTTTCTGTACCGGCTCCACGATCCGACTTACGCGCTTCGCTTCACTCTCAGAATGGCAAAAACGGGACAGGCTGGTTTAGTGTTCCGTCGTGTGCTTAAGCCTAACGACAGCAAAACTACATGGCGCTTCGAGAAATAACTCGCTCTGTCATTACCCTCGTTGAGAACGCGAGCGGCTGCCCGGTCGTCGTCAATGAGGACCGATCGCTGGCGACTTTGGCGATTTCGCGCATTGCGCGCGGGGCGAATAAAATTCATTCGATCTCGTTTAACCCCTCCGCGGTTCGCGAGCCCGATTATTTGATCTGCTATCAGTGCGGTTTTATCTTGCGCTTGTTTGGCGTTCCGGCGCGCGTCGATCTCGCTGGCACGACGGAGGGGCGCCAAGTCGTGCATCGGCTTCTTAGCGCTCCAGACGGGCCGGGTAAAAAATTGAAATTACCGGCCGAAAGTATTGAAGCGCTGCGCGATCAGCTTTTTGAGGGACTCATGACGCAGCTAAGATCGATCCCGATAGGGTTTCGCGTGGACTCGTGGATCATGCGCGAGTATCCCGAACTCACGCAGCTCCAGCGCGAGATGGCGATGCGCCAGATCAAGGACAATCTAGCCGCGTTAAGCCCCGACATTAAGAAGATCGCTCCCAAGAAAGTCTACCAGTCCAATCTTTCCATGAGCGCGGCATTCGCCGAGTTCTGGGCAAGGCACTATGCCGATTCTTCTCTTTCCCTGCCCTACAAAGCCGCGGGCTACCTTAAGGTCGGCGAGGAACTTTTGGCAATTCTGGATGAAGTCCCCCATGAGCCTGCCTCCGATCGTGATCTCGTCGACGCTTGGAGCGAGCGCTTGAGTCTTACCGGCTGGTACCGCTGGATTCCCTACGACGCACGCCAGGAATCGTGACTTTCATTGCCCGGTGAGGCGGGATATAAAACTCCCATGGCCGATCCGAGCCTGCTCAAATTTACTTTAGCCACAGACGATTTTGATGCTTCGCTTTTGCCGGCTGAAACCAGACAGCGTGGCACGCCGGCGTTTCGCGACGCCGTAAAATCATATTTAACCGCGGAATTTGGCCGCTTCGGCGGTTGGAATTCGATCGACATCGACAACCATATCATCGAGGTGAGCTGGACGCCGGATCGAGCGCCCGCGAACCCGCTGGCGCAAATCGTCGAAAAGTTACAGCACAGCGACTATCCGGGAGCGATAACCCTGTTGCGGCTTTTTCTGAGCGACCAACCGAACGACGTGAACCTTTTATACAACCTCGGCATGGCGCTCAGCGACATTGGGCAACTGGACGACGCGGTTAAGCATCTCCGCCGGGCCGTGACTTTAGCCAGCGATTTTATCAACGCGCGAGTTGCGCTGGGAGTTGCGCTGCAAAGACAAGGCAAAAACGCCGAGGCCATCGCCGTTCTGAGTGACGCATTAGCAAGGGAGCCAGGCAATCCTGGTGCGCAACGCAACCTCGGCGCGTGTCTGCTGAAAGCTGGAAGGAATGAAGAAGCGGAAACCCATTTGCGGCAGGCGACTTTATTAGATCCGAGAGATCAGCAGGCGATGTTCGGGCTCGCCGAAGCCCTGGCGGCGCTCGGGCGTCTCAAGGAGGCTGACGACGCCTACAAGAACGTTATCGACCTAAATGAGTACGGCAAGATTGCCGAGCTGGCCAAAGAAGCGCGCCGCAAGATGGCTGAAGATACGTTCAAGGAGCGCGCCGCCGGCACGCCGCGACCCGACGCTGTGATGTACTGTCTTGGCGCCCTTGAAAAATTCGCCAAGATGTCGCCGGCGGAAGTGCAGCAAATCGCCTCCGAGATCGCGATAAAAGGACAAGCGGGCTTGGATCCCAACGATCCGGCTCAACAATATGAACTCAAGGGCCTGCCGGGAAAGTTCAGCGGACTTCACCTGCTCTGTCTCATGTACGTTGCCTTCAAATCCTTTGCTCCGGAAATGGACATCGGCTTTGATCTCTCCCAAGAATATGCCGCCGCCCAGGCTCTCCATGGGGAGAATCAAATTCATTGAGGGAGGAAAAAACGAGACAGGCTGGTTTAATTCCCGGGTTGCCGCTCGAGCTCGTTTATAACACGATTCAATGACTCTTCGAGGAATCACCCGCGGCGTCATTAACCCCGTTGAAAATCTGAACAGCTGTCCGGTGGTCGTGAGCGAGGACGCGTCGCTCAAGATTTTGGCGGCATCAGCTACGCGGGCGTCTCGAATAAGGTGAGTTATAATGATTCCGCCGTTTAACGAAGATGGATACCTGCCTGAAGGCATTTTCGACTGCACGATGGACGAAGCGGCGGAGCGCTTTGGCGGCTTTCAGAACAGCGACCGTAGACCGCAACTATGGGCGAAACTCACCGAGTACATGGGCGAGGTGAAGGCATGCGCGTTCGTGGAAGCGGTGCTAGTCGACGGAAGTTTCGCCACCTCGAAGCCAGATCCAACGATATTGACATCGTACTTGTGGTGGTCGCTAACTATGATTTTTCCACAGACCTGCCGCTGGCGGCGTATAATCTGCTGGCCCAACACAGAGTGCAGAGACGGTTCGGGTTTGATATAGTAGTAGTGAAAAGTGGCAGCGAAAATCTCAACCAAGCCGTTGCCTTCTTCCAGCAGGTCAAGCAACAGCCCGGCGTAAAGAAGGGCATTTTGAGGATAAAGTTATGATTGAGACGACCAAACAGCTTTACCAGGCCATTGAACAAATGGGACGCATGCAGCGTGTCCTTGAGTCCTATCGCGACGAAATTTTGACTCAAAACCCGCGTAACTTCAGCGTGCTCGCCGAAGGGCCACTGGAGCAACTCCGGCAGTTGCAGCAGCAGATTGACGAATATATCCAGCGCTTGGAAGCTACCGAAACTTCTGCAAGCACCTGACACGGCGGCCTTTAGCCGCCCTCGACCGCGACGGATTCAATCCCGTCGGTCACTCGGTAAACACTGTAGACACTTCTTTCGCTGGCGGAATTCATGAAACTCCGAGAAATAGTTTTCGCATTCGCACTTGGGTAGAAGGCTAACTTAACTTTTGAATTGTCGCGTCAGTCGTCATGCACGGGAGAGGGCACACAATCTGGTGATTTCTCTCGCAGGGCTTGCAGCGCAAGCAGATCTATTCCTATCGCCCAATGACGGTATAAAACGTATAAAGAGAAACGTCTATGCCGACTATTAGCGTGTTCTATGGCATTGTGATCCAGATGTTTTGGCGCGATCATGCGCCGCCGCACTTCCACGCTCTGTACGCCGAGTATGAAGCCCTTATCGATCTACGAGATTTTCGCGTCATTCGAGGCTCCTTGCCGCGCCGCGCGATGGCGTTAGTATTGGAATGGGCCGCGGATCACCGCGACGAACTTATGGAGGACTGGAACCTATGCAGCCGAATGCAAACACCGAAGGCAATCGAGCCTCTGAAGTAGATCCGACCATAAAGCATACCGTCCCCTGGCGTGTGACCGCCGTAACCGTGTTGCCGGACGCGCGTCTGCGCGTGAACTTTGTCGACGGGACGTCGGGCGAGGTCGAAATGGACGCATTTCTGCGCAACGCCAGCCTCGACGGCACCATTTTTGAGCCGCTGCGCAATCAGGAGATCTTCGCCCAAGCGCAAGTCGTACTCGGTGCGGTTCAGTGGCCGAACGGAGCAGATCTAGCGCCAGATGCGATGTACGACGCCATCCGTGAACGGGGCGTCTGGGTCCTTGATTGAATGAAACTCCCGGTTCGACGCGCAATCAACAATTCCAACTCAATGTCGTAGGGGCCGTTCTACACGACGAAAACGGGACAGGCTGGTTCAGTTTTCGCAGTCGCACTTGAGTAGAAGGCTAATTTAACTTTTGAATCGTCGCGTCAGTCGTCGTGCACGGGATAGGGCACACAATCTGGTGATTTCTCCCGCCAGGGCTTGCAGAAAATGCGGGCTTTCTATTTGGGGCGGGAAATTTGCCCGACACCGTCGGGCAAATTCGAGGCTCGGAGGAAATGCCGCGGTGTTGGGGCTGTAGTCGATTCAGAAATTCCGGCCGACTCGTAGTGAGGGGGGCGCTATGCTGGTTCGTCGATACTGGAGCGGTCAATTAAAGCTTGGCGCTACGTTCGTCTTTGTATTCCTTCTGGTTTTGATCGGCTCGAAACCGCAAGCCGACGCGCAGGGAAACAGATCGTTCTACGAGGGGAAAACGATTCAACTCCTTGTCGCCAGCGGTCCCGGCGCGACCACCGACATCAGCGCGCGTCTGGTGGGCCGCTACCTGGGAAAACATATGCCGGGAAATCCCGGCGTCGTCGTGCGCAACATGTCGGGCGGCGGCGGTCTGATCGCGGCCAATTATCTCTACAACGTCGCCAAGCCGGATGGATTGACGATCGCGGCGGTGAGCCGGGCAAACTACATGGAGCAGATCATCGGGCGGCCTGAGGTTAAGTCGGACTTCGGCAAGTTCAGTTGGATCGGCAGCTTTAACAAAGCGCCGATGATGGCGGCTTGCCGTTCGGACACCGAATACAAAAGCATCGCAGCGATCCGCGCGGCGAAAACCCCGCCCCGCTTCGGCCAATCGGGCACCGGCAGTATCAGTTATATATTCGCCAATTTGATGGAGCGAGTTCTCGATATCAAGCTAAAAAACGTTACCGGGTTTCAGTCGGGCCGCGACACCGATCTCGGCTTGGAGCGGGGCGAAATCGATTGCCGCGCCACCTCCGACATCACGGTGATCCGCGCGCCGTGGAATCGCTGGGTGAAAGAAAACTATGTCACGTTTATTATCCAGCAAGGGCCGGAGAAGAGCGCTCTGTTGCCGCCGGTGGCCACGGTGGCGGAGTTGGCGCGCCCCGAGGGGAAACCCTATTTGAATCTTATGAGTGTCATGCTCGCTTACACCGAGTTTGACCGCCCCTTCGCCGCGCCGCCAGGGGTGCCCAAAGAGCGCGTGCAGATTCTCCGCGAGAGCTTCGAGCGGATGTTGAAGGACGCTGAGTTTGCCACCGAGGCAAAAAAGCTACTCGACTGGGACGGCGCGACTTATCTCAGCGGCGAACAGCTGCAAAAGAAATTGATCGCCACCATCACTCAACCCGCCGAGGTCGTCAAACGGGTGAAGGAAATCATGGCGGAGTAGCAAGTCCCGAGCAATGCTCTACAGTTCTATCACGCCAACACCATCGCGATTCAAAACTTTAGTTCCGTAGCGCGCTGATAGTCGGATCACACGTTCGATCACACGATCCGCCACTTGGCCTTCGGCGAGCAATGGCCTTCCTCGTTGCGGACGTGGACGGCCGAAGCCTTGGTCGATCGGATGAATCCTAATTTCCTTAAGTTTGTTTTTGCTGAACTGGCAGACGGCGAACATGTTTTCCCAGTAGGCGGGATCGCTGGGATGGCCTTTTTTGCCGCCGTTGGTGCGGGCGTCGAGAAAGTCGGATGGTGTGGCTTTGAGATCGAGGCCGAAGCGCTCGTAGGCGTCTGCCGGGAAAAAACCGACGGTTTCATTTTGAAAAACGAAATTGCCGACGCTGTAGAAGATCGGTTTGCCTTGGTAAATCTCAATGCCCATCGGGAAGTGCGAACCGTGGCCGACCAAAACGTCGGCGCCTTCATCAATTGCCTGGTGAGCGAATTTCGTCACGAAATCGGCGGTCTCTTCCAGATCCGCGCGGCTGCTCGCGGTAAGCAAAGTCGCGCCGCCGAACTCGTGGCAGTGGACGCTGACGACCACCCAATCGGCCTGGCGGCGCGCTTCCCGAATCCATCTTAGGTTATCTTGCAGATCACGTTCGTTGGCTTCGGTGGCGATCGAAAATCCCTCGCCGGCCACATAACGATTACCGAGCAAGCTCAGTTCCGCTGACTTCGCATCAGGAATTTCCTTGTCGCTGTAGAAATGCTTGCGCGCGCGCTCATTGCTTTTCTCGAAACCAAGTCCGTGGCTAATCCGGTGCAATTGCGCGAAAGCCGCGGCGTCGACGCTGTAAGCGGTTTGAAACCCCAGCGGATTGATTCCGGGGCGGCCGCGTAGGTCGGGTCGTTGTTCGCCGGCCTGATTCCATTGTCTGAAGGTTGCCGTTGTGGCGATTAGAGCTATGCGACCATTTGGGGTGTCGAGATAACCGGGAGCGCGCGCCTCCGCAAGATTTTTTCCCGTGCCGGCGTGAACCAAGCCCGCCTCGTCGAGATGTTTGATATTCGCCAGTACCCCGCCTTCGCCGTAGTCAAAGGCATGATTGTTGGCGCAGGAGACCATGTTAATGCCGAACCATTGCAAGTCTTCGAGCAACTTCGGCTCGGTGGTCATGAACGTGCCCTGAGTAATGCCGGGGGTGCCTTCGTCCCAGGTGTGCACGGTGCCTTCGAGATTGGCGAAGGCCGCGTCTGCGCCACGCAGAATTTCTCGGAGTGCCAAGAACCGTTCTTCATTGAACGGCGTCAGCTTGCGGGTGAGCATGGTGTCGCCGGCCAATGCAATCGTGAAATTTCCTATTTCAGCTGCGTAAATCATGACGGTCCCCCAGACGAGTTAGACGCAAATTTCATCTATTTTTGAACCGATTATACCCTCGCCCGCGATGCGGAAAAAGGAGAAATACTCGGACGACATATTGAATCGTCGGAGTCATCGGAGTCCCATTACTTTGCGGTACGTCTGAAAATATTCATTGTAACGTGACGCCAATGTCATCGGCAGTGGAACGATCTTGGTTTTTGCCGGCGCTTCTTTGAGGATCGGCGAGCTGACATCCGAACGCGGAGAGAAGTAGCCGGCCGCGGCGATCACTTCCTGGCCCTCGCGTGAAAGCAGGAAATCACTGAGCAGACGTGCAGCGTTGGGATGTGGCGCGTCCTTAACGATGGCGGAACCGAACGTCAGTCCAATAATCGGCTCGGCGCCG
>DASYUV010000015.1:0-6196 GCA_036000865.1 Binatia bacterium
GGCCCCGGGCGCGCGCCAGAAACCGCAAGGCACCGTATTCGTGTAGACCTGCAGCGCTTCCATATAAGTGTTGTCGATCTTGTACGGCCCGGCCGAGCCAGCGCCGCCAATGCTCGCGCGCCCCGGTTTCATGCCGGCGTACGCGCCGGTGCCGTGGATCGCCTGCAAATAGCGCGCGGTCATTCGCCCGTCGCGTTTCACGCCGGTTTTTACCTTGACGATGGTGTAGTGATCCGGATTCATTACCGTCAATTCTTCCGTATGCGTCAAGACGATCTTCACCGGCCGCTTTGCTTGCTTGGCGAGAAAGTAGCAGATCGGCAGGTCGCCCGCGCCGCTTTTGCCGCCGAAGTCCGCGCCGACGTGAACCGCGTGAATGCGAATCTGATTGGCTGGAATGCCGACGGCCTTGGCAAATTGCGCTCTGGTTCCGAACGGGCCCTTGGTCGACGACCAGGCATCGACCTGGCCGTTCTCGTCGACCTTCACCAGAAAAGATTGCGGCTCGAGATAGCCTTGATGATGAATCGGAATGCGGAACGTGTGCTCCAACACCAGATCGGCCTCGCCGAAGCCCTTCTCGATATCTCCTTTGCCCCACGTGAGTTTGTTAAGCACGTTGGGAATGTCTTTGACCAAGATATCCTGCGGCGCGCCGTCGTAGGCCGAAGCGTCGTCGTGCACAATCGGCGCGCCGGGTTTCATCGCCTCCAAAACATCGAAGACCGGCGGCAGCTCCTGGTATTCGACTTCGATGAGATCGATTGCCTCTTCAGCCGCCTCGCGTGTCTCCGCCGCCACGGCAGCCACTCGGTCGCCGATGTAGCGCACCTTGTCCCAGCATAGCACCGGGATGTCGCGGATGCTCTTGCCCTGAAAATGATTCGGCTCGTCTTTGCCGGTGACGATCGCTTTGACGCCCGGCACCTGCCAAGCCTTGGAAGTATCGATGCGCAAGATGCGCGCGTGCGGGTACGGGCTCCTAAGAATTTTGCCCCACAGCGTGTCGGGAAAGTGCACATCGGCGCCATAAATAGCCTGGCCACTGGCCTTCTCGGCGCCCTCCACTTTTGCGACCGGAGCACCGATGATTGAAGATGGTTTTGTCATATTGGGTTCTCCCTTTACTGGTGTTCTGCTACGATGATGTTGTTTATGCTATCGCCGCATCATGAAATTTGAACACTCCGCCCACTGCCGCGCCTGCAAAGAACGGGTCCGAGAAATCTTAACCCTGGTCTACGGCGAATGCCGAGTGAATCATTCGTTTCCGTGGTCGGCTCAACCGCAGGATTATGGAAATTCACCGGTAGGTGATCTATTAAAAAAAATTCAAACCGAGCTCGGTAATTTCCGCGGCCACCGCGACTTCATCAAAAGCGCGCAAGTTCCGCCCTGCGACTTCTATATTTCAGATCCGCCTTTTATCTTAGAATTCGACGAGAGCCAACACTTCTCGCGCCCGCGGCTGGTTGCGCTTTCGCTCTACCCCGATGAAATCGACGTAGGGTTTTCGCTTTCTCATTGGAAAGAGCTATGCCGCGAAATCGACGCCAAGGATGACCAACCATTCGATCGCGATGAGCGCCGCGCCTGGTACGACACGTTGAGAGATCTGGTTCCAAGCCTCCATGGCTTCAAGCCGACGGTCCGTCTTTACGCCGGCGCGTATCCGTGGTGCTCTTTTCATGCCGCATCTGATCCGGATCAGACCCTGTTTCATGGTCTACTCGGCCATCGGCTTCCTCCGGCGTTGTCATTCCCGCGAAAGCGGGAATCCAGAACTCTTTGAAATCCCTGGATTCCGGGTCAAGCTACCCCAGACTGTGATCCGGGGTTGCCCGGAATGACGTTTTAGTCGAATTTCTCAACATCACACTGATTATTAATTATTATAGACCCGCGAAGATTTTTCTCGCCTGATTCGTATCACCCATTGAACAGGAGTGTCTCCGGCCTTATCTTCGGAGCCCGCGGGTTGTATGATCGAGCAAGTACGTCGCAGCCTCAAAACAGATAATCCAACCCTATGGCGACAGCTTGGCCGGAGAAAGACGACCACGAACTGCTCGCGCTCATTCAGGACGGCAACGGCCAAGCCTTTGCGACGCTGGTTGAGCGCCATACCGAGCGCTTTTATCGGCTGGCTTATCGCTACCTCCAGAGTAAAGCAGCGGCCGAAGACGTGGTCCAAGACGCCTTTCTCAAATTATGGGAAAATCCGGCGCTCTGGCAGCCCGAGCGCAACAGCAAATTTACCACGTGGTTTTATCGCGTCGTGGTGAATTTATGTCTCGATCTGCGCAAACGGAAAACGCCGGTGGCGCTCGATGAAGAGATTCCGTTGATCGATGATCGAGAGCCGGTGGATGAAACGATGGTGAAAATTCAGGAGCAAAAAGCCTTGGAAAGAGAAATCGCCGCCCTACCCGAGCGCCAACGGATGGCCTTGAATCTTTGTTTTGACGAGGGTCTGAGCAATCAGGAGGCGGCGGCGGTGATGGGCGTGAGATTGAAAGCACTGCAATCGCTGGTCATGCGCGCCAAGACGACTTTGAAGGAGCGCATGAAAGCCTACCTGTGAGGTGGTTATGAGCGACAATCGCGACAAAAAACTCGACCGTCTGCTTCGTTCTCGACGCCATGAATCGGCCAGTCCCGACTTGGCCCAGCGGATTATTTTTAAGGCGCGCCAATTGCCGCAAACGAAAACCATGCCGCTCTGGCAGTCGGTGCGCGAGATGTTCGGCGAATTTCATCTGCCTAAACCGGCTTACGTGCTCGGCAGCGCTTTGGTTTTCGGCATAGTCATCGGATTCAGTGCGCCCCAAGATACCGGCCCGGCCGCCGATGACAGCGGCGTGTCCGTGCAAAGTTTCTTATCAGCCGATGAGGCGTTGTTATGACAAAAGCCCTCAAATTGGTGTTTCTTGGGTCGCTTGTGCTGAATCTACTGTTGCTCGGAGTGATTTTAGGCCAGGTGCCGCGCGGCTTGGAAACTACACCGTCAACGCGCACGCAAAGGATGGAAGAAGCGCTTAAGAAAGTTCCGGAACCTGCGCAATCGCGCTTTCGCGAAAAGTTTGCGCAGATTCGCGCCGTCAACGATCCGCTCCGCCAGCAGATCGATGAGGCGCGCGCCGAGACGCTTCGATTATTGGCGGCCGAGCGGTTTGACGAAGCCGCATATGATCGCCAGGTAAGCAAAATCGAACAGCTGCGTGGTGAAATGTTCAAGCGAATGGGACAAGATTTCAAGCAAACTGCCAAAGAATTCTCACCCGAAGAGCGCCGTATGCTCGCCGATGTGCTGCGCCGCCCGCCACCACCGCCGAGATAAATACACCGCCCGGACTTGAGGCGTTTCTCAGAAGGCTAAATTTCTCTATCCGTCATTCCCGCGTAGGCGGGAATCCAGGCTTTTTGAAATTTTCTGGATTTCTGCTCCCCCCAGACGGCGGGTTGGCCGGATGACGGCCTGGGGTGATTATCCTAAGCGCCCGTAATTACGGCGCATTTTTATGTCGGTCCGAACCGAAGACTAGCGCCCCTCCAATCGTATCAAGAATAATGACGTCTTGGGAAAGGTAAACAAGCATGAAGTGGAACATAACCCTATCAAAAACCAAGCGAAGCAAGTTGATCGGCGTTCTGGCGGTGGCGGCCCTCGCCGCCGGCGGTTGGTATTGGTACAGCGCTGCCGCGCAAAAACCCGAGAACGAGTCGCTGCGTCCGATCGCTGTCACCCGCGCTAACATCGAAGAAGTCGTTACGTCCCAGGGCAAGCTCGAAGCGAAGCAATACGTCGACGTCGGCACCCAGGTCTCAGGCCAATTAAAGGCGATCCACGTTGACATCGGCGATACCGTGACGAAGGGCCAACTGCTCGCCGAGATCGACCCGCGCGTTTACCAGGCCCAGGTCGAAGCGGGCGAAGCCGGGCTGAATAGTTTGCGCGCCCAGCTCAATCAGCAGAAGGCCGAGGCGGTTTTGGCCGAACAGAATCTCAAGCGCAATCAAAATCTGATTGCCGTCAATGCCGTCAGCCAGCAGGCGCTGCAGGAGACGGAATCCCAGGCCGAGGTGGAAAAAGCTCAAGTGAACTCGATCATCGCCCAGATTCAGCAAACCGAGTCCAATCTCAAGGCGAGCCGCACCAACCTCAGCTATACGAAAATCTACGCGCCGATGGCGGGCACGGTGACGACGCTGCCAACTAAGGAAGGACAGACATTGAACGCCAACCAGACCGCGCCAGTAGTTTTGCAAGTCGCCAATCTCGATACCATGACCGTGCGCGCTCAAGTGGCCGAGGCGGACGTGAGCCGCATCAAGGAAAACATGCCGGCCTACTTCACCACCCTCGGCAACAACGAGCGGCGCTGGCCGGGCAAGGTGCGGCAGGTTTTGCCGACCCCGCAGATCGTCAACGACGTAGTGCTTTACGATGTCCTGATCGACGTGAAAAACGAAAGCCGTAAGCTAATGACCGGCATGACGACTCAGGTGTTCTTCATCTTCGGCAAGGCGGAAAACGCGCTCGTAATACCCGCTGAAGTGCTCACTCGTCGAGCGGTGCGGGAAGACAACGACAAAGGCAAAGCCTATCGCGTCACGGTGATCACCGAAACCAGCCAGGAACAGCGCGTCATTCACGTCGGCTTGCAAACCCGCACCCAGGCGGAAGTCGTCGATGGGCTAAAAGAAGGCGAAAAGATCGCAGTGAATCGTCCCGCCGGCGCCGCCAACCGGACGGCCAGTCAAGCGAATAATGCGCAGCGGGGCGCCGGCAACGCGCCGCGCTTGAACCGGGGACCGCAGCTATGAACGAGACCATCCTAGAGCTGAGCGGTATCGAGAAGCATTACCAGAACGGCGATACCACTGTGCGCGCCCTCGACGGCGTATCGCTAAAAATTCGCCGGGGTGAATTTGTCGCGATCATGGGGCAGTCCGGCTCCGGCAAGTCGACGCTGATGAATATCCTTGGCTGTCTCGATAGCCCCACTGCGGGCAGTTATAAGGTGCTCGGCCGAGAAGCGGCGAATCTCGAACCAGACGAGCTGGCGTCGCTACGACGCGAAACCTTCGGCTTCGTTTTTCAGAAATATAATTTGTTGGCCACGGCCAGCGCCGGCGAGAACGTCGAGATTCCCTCGGTGTACGCTGGCCTGCCCAAGCACAAGCGCGTCGAGCGCGCCGCGAGCCTGCTCGCACGCCTCGGCCTGGGCGACCGCACCGCGCATCGTCCCTCGGAACTTTCCGGCGGCCAGCAGCAGCGCGTCGCCATTGCCCGGGCTCTGGTGAACGACCCGCCGGTGATTCTCGCCGACGAGCCCACCGGCGCCTTGGATAGCAAGAGTGGCGACGAAGTCCTCGCTTTGCTCAAACAACTTCACGCCGAAGGGCGCACGATCATTTTGATCACCCACGCCGAAAACGTCGCCCAGAACGCCGGCCGCATCGTGCGCATCCAGGACGGCCGAATTCTTGAAGACACCGGAAGCTTCACCGACCAAGGGACGGAAAGTGTCGCGGCAAACAATCGCAGTTTCGAAAGCGCCGTCGGCTTGATGGCGAGCGTGCAGGAAGCGCTCGTCACCGCCTGGCGCTCGCTGCGCGTCAATATCTTTCGGACCATGCTTACCCTGCTCGGCATCATCATCGGCGTCGCCGCCGTCGTCGCCATGCTGGCGGTAGGCGAAGGCAGCCGGCAGAAGGTGCTCGATCGCATCAGCTCCTTCGGGACTAATTTAATGTTGATCCGCCCCGGCGCCGCCGGCATTCGCAACGCCGGCGATATCGCCACCTTGGTGCCCGACGACGCCGCGGCGATCAAGGCGCTACCCAATATCGAAACCGCTCTGGCCGAGCGCAGCAGCCGGCTGACGGTGCGCTACGGCAACTTGGACTATCAGACTTCGGCTCAAGGCACCGGCGAAAACTTTCCCTCGGCGCGCGATTGGCCGGTGGCTGAAGGGCAGTTCTTCAACGCCGACGACATGAAGCAGTATGCCGCCGTCGTTGTCCTTGGCCGCACGGTGGCGAGAACGCTCTTTCCCGACGGCGGCAGTCCGGTGGGCAAATACATCCTCATGCGCAGCGTGCCGTTTGTCGTCATCGGCGTCATGACGGAAAAAGGCGCATCGCCCAACGGCAGCGACCAGGACGATGTCATATTCGTGCCGATCAGCAC
>DASYUV010000016.1:0-68065 GCA_036000865.1 Binatia bacterium
CCGCGAAGATGGAGCTGATAGAGGAATAGGCGATAGAAACTTTTGGCGGACTCTGCGCCTGCGAATGAACCAGTGTCGAGGTCAGGATAAGGAGAATAAGAGGGAGTATAACTAACGCCGGTCTGGTCGTGAGGCCCCGCATAAGATACCCTCCGAGTGCCGTCCGAAAACCCAGATCAGGTTTATTACTGAGGAGTTCATAAGCAAGTAGCCATGAAGCGACCGAGGGGCGAGTCATGGAGAGCGCCGGCACACGACCGTGAAGGTGTCGTTCAGGTCTGGGCTGGTGGAACAGCCACCCTTGGAGAGGAAGGGGTGGTGGCCTACAAACCACGGACCCCATTGACCGCGCTCGGAAGGGCTCGCCTCGGTCGAATAGATGTCAGGTGTCCACATACTAATGAACTCATTAATATTTTTGCCGTGTGTGCGACGCCTTTGCAGTTATTACAGTTCCCTTTCCCTGTCAATAATTTATTTGCCACATACGCATAATCTCACATTGACACACCAGCGCCTTATCGGATATTGTTTGCCCCGATATTCGGCTCCTGTGGGCAAGGCCGCTCTCTAACTTTATATGGCGTTAAATCTCAGCAAAGTAAAAGGCACACCGGTGGGTCGTAAAATTCAATTCATTGAACCCGTACAACAGCCTTCGGATTCTGGTAAGGTATCAACGGAAGGAGAGTTTATTTTTGTACCCGTTACCATCGAAGACATTGTCGACCCAATTGCGCGTCATCACGATACTGTCTATGGAGTCTATCATGAGGTGGAAGAGCCTTTAAAAGCAGATGGTCAACAAGTCAGAGAACAGCATAAGATCGGTAATTATAATAAAGTACCTTGGATTTCATACAACGGACAGAAATGGGTGCCTGCAAGTGAGCTTGAGCGTGCTCTGGAAAGAGAGCGGCGTGCCGGCGCGATAAGAACGCTTAAAGGAAGACTGCCGGAAGAATTTATTAAACCTGAATTTAAAGCGATAGTGGCTGCTCTGGGTGGAGAAGCGAGAAAATATGCTCAGGTGATTTCGAAATATCTTATGACCTACTTTAGGAGGCGATAGAAACAATTACCTAACCATCTCAATCTCTAAAGGTAGGCCCCGGGGTATTCAATCCGCAGGGGACGTGACATGGGAGCAGGGAATACCTTGCCGTGTCATTAAAGGGTGGCCAATGCCTATCAGGAGTGGGCCAGCGATCTCATTAAACCGGTTGCGCTAAATCAGCCAACGCTCATGTCGCAGTATGAGCGCTGGGAGGCCGAAGCCCGTTCAATAGTGTATCGCCCACCGCGCTCCTGACACCCTCCGTATTCACAACCTTTTATTTCCGGCAATTAAAAACGCTTACCCGAATGGGCCGAAACAGCCTGCGGCTGATTCGGCGACGCGCCGACAGCGCGTGTAGTAGAGCCCGGTCCGAGCGAAGCAAGGGTTGTCGCAAGGACAAGGATTTTTACGTTGCTTGCGGACCGTCAAAATTATAAATTTACTGTCGTTAGCAAGAGGAGGTCATCATGACCAAACTTTTGAAAACCCCGGAAACACCCTGAGCGAGGGATCAACCACGGCTCCCTGGGAAACGCTGGTAAGGAGCGAAAAGAGAGCGGCCCTCGTGGTTTGGCTTCGAGGCGTGGGATCGCGGCATGGCAAGGTTGGTGCCGCAAGCCAGGAATGCTGAGTGCACCATATCGCGGGTGAACGAACCTTACCCTCTTCACCCGCCAAGCTTTGTCGCAAAGATGCAGGAATGCCTGGCCGCGCGAACGTGTCCATCACGCGGCTTTACGATCGGCGCAAGACGCGGTCGGAGGAGAGCCCGACGTTCAGGGTGAAATACTGATAACGCTCATGAGAAGGTCGGCGGGAATTTGCAAGCTCACCGAAAAACAGGGACGGTTTGTTCGGTCACATCTTCTCCCAAAGGCGGTTACCAGACCCAGTATTCGCGGGAGTCGTTTTATTCAGAGTGGTCACGGCTCTCCGCCGAGAAGCACGTGGGACTCCTGGTATGATGATGAGCTGGTGACAAGAGAGGGCGAGGACATTCTTGCCCGCTATGACAGTTGGGCAATTCAGGAGCTGAGCAGGCTCGAGTTAATCTGGAAGTCACGGGGACGGACGACCTCTTTCGCAGACTCGGTGATAGCGAGACCCGGGCTGCCGAGTTTCGGATTGCGCAAAGTGAATTGTGAAAATCCGTCAATGTTGCGTTTGTTCTTTTTGAGTCTGCTGTGGAGAGCGGCCGCGACAAAGCGTGTGGAATTTCGCGATATCCAGCTTGTTCGGAAGGATTTATCCCGGCTTCAGAGGATGGTGCGGGATGGTGATCCGAATCCCCTGCATTTTTATCCCACAACGCTTCTGCAGATTGCGTCACGCGGCCCGGCACATAACCTAGTGCCCATCGCGATCGATAGCTTGGTCGATACGGGTGACGGGGTCATGCATCGGGATCATGTGTTTCGATTTTACTTCGATGGATTGATTGCGCGTATGCATCGTTCCATGGAGAGTATAAAAGGGCTTGAACCGTTTATCGTTGGTGGTGGTTCCAACCTGGTGGTTCAAATGCAGCTGTTCGATGATTCCTTTCAACTTGGTAATCTGGGACGGTTAGTAGCGGAGTCTTTGCGGAGGTGGCCGGAGGCGTCGTTAAAAATAACTCATGGCAGGAAAAAGTGAGAAACGAAATATTGAAATGAAGAAGCTGTTTACCGAAAGACATGGAGAGACGAAGCCGCGTGTGGCCGAGGAGCTGAATGAGGCTGCTCGCAGCGGATTATTGACTCTTGTTGGCGCCCGGATTGATGAGGAATGGTTCGGGCTGTCGTTTCCGGCGGGGTGCGCAGACGGCTACGCTTATGCGGGGACAGATTTTACTAAGCTCAAGGAAACGATGGAGGGTTATGGCTTGCTTTGGCCGCATGCGGTCGACCGAGATAACCCACCAACGGACGGCCAGATTTTTGATCTGGTAGAGTTCGCCTATGAATTCATCGCGGAGGCAAAGGATCCTTCCCTGCATAGCTACATGAGCCATTCCCATTACAGCTATGACCGGGAGGCCGGCCGGGAAAAATTCTCTCATAATGTGAACCGCGTCTTTGAGCGGAATGGAATTGCTTTCGAACTGAAGCATGGCGAAGTGATCCGTATCGCACCGGCTGTGCTTCACGAAAGCCTTGCGGAAACAGTTTTTAAAACGGGCGATGCCGTTTTGGATGAGCTGCTGGAAGTGTCCAGACAAAAATTTTTGAATCGTTCGCTGGCCGTGCGCCGCGAATCATTGGAAAAACTATGGGACGCGTGGGAGCGGTTGAAGACCGTGGAAGACGGCAATGATAAAAAAGAGCGCGTAAAGGCGCTGCTGGACAAGGCAGCGACTGAACCCTTCCGTGATAGGCTCGAAAAAGAGGCCATAGAACTGACTGACATCGGCAACAAATTCATGATCCGGCACACGGAAACCGATAAGGTGCCAATCGTGGATTCTGTGCACGTGGACTATCTCTTTCAGCGCATGTTTTCGATCGTCTTGCTATTGCTTAAGGCGAGTGGGCGAGGCGGATAGCATGTCAGTCCCTTTTGATTACCAGCCGGGCAGAGCGCCGAAACCGCTCACAGAAAAAAAGCTGTTCATCGAATGTCAGCAAGAAAGACATGACTCCTGTCCGCGTTCTGATATGGATGATTGGGGCCGGAGCAAAGAATGTTCGTGTTCTTGCCACATAAATCCGCTCAAACGACGGAGGAAAAAACGGACGTGGCATAATAAATAGCCAACTGATCCATAAGCCCCCCTATTCTACTCCCGGCAAGAAAAAGGCTTACGCATGGATGGCGGCCAAAATCATTGGAAGGTGCGGTGCCTTCAATTTTTTTCTGAAGCCACAGTTGCTATCATCCGTACGACCACCGGACAGCCGCTCGCGTTTTCAACGAGGCTGATGACCGTGCGGGTTACTTCTCGACGTTTCATGGACTGTTACCAAACCAGAAACTAATCGACCACAAACCGCCCACATTTGTTTGGGACTATTTAAGAAGATCGGACACTGACGCGAGCAGGCTCAGCGGAAATCGAATTGGCCGCAAGGAGGGTTTTTGATCGAAGTCACATTTGAGGAAATATTGTCGAGATGAAAAAGTACCCCACCTGTCGCGGAGATGGCGGCTTGGCAAAACCAGAGAACGCCCAAGATTACTTCTTGCCGGCTTTCTTCGCTGCCCAGTAAGCCTTCAATTTGGCCGACAACTTCGCCTTGGTTGCCCTACTTATTGTCTTCTTCTTGGCCTTCGCAGCGGGTTTGACGGAACGCATCGCTGATTTAGCTCGTCGAAGGTTCACCCATCTTGCTTTTTGAGCAGCCGCAATCTTCTTTTTCACAGAAGCGCTCATTGTTTGCGTTTTCTTTGCTGCAGCTCCAGATTTGGCTGACGCACCGAGGGTACTGCGAAGCTCTTTGTTTAAACCCTCGATTTGTTCTTTAATCGCGGTAGCCCGCTTGAGTTGGGAAATTGTAAGGTCAAATAAATTCATGGGGCCAGTTAACATTCAAAGCTGGTGGAAATCAAGCGCTCGTCAGATACTACTTTCCAGCAACGAGAGAGACTAGAATCGCCTAATTTCGGGCAGCCACCCAGATTCTAAACACTACTGATAATGTTTCGGGTTACCGTCACGAAGCCTGAAGGAATCCTTCCGTAGTTCTCGAACGCGTCGAAACTTAAAACCAGCCTGTCCCTTTTTCTCCTCCTACGGCATTCGACATGATTTGTCTCCCTAATTCAAAAAGATTCCAAGCTCAGCTGTCCCTGTTGAACTTAAGTTAAAAAGGGGAACAGGCTACTTTTCTTTTCGGTCCGCGGCCGGCCGCGCCCGAGTCTTCTTTGGTGACGAACAAGTCCGAGCAATATCCGATCTCAAGATTGATAAGGTTGTTATGCCAGGCCCCAGACTTCACCCGATCACGTGATACAGAACTCCGGGATCCAACAGCCCTGGTCGCATCGCCATAAATACCCTCTAAACTAACAGGAGTGATCAGAAATTGTGAACATTGGCTAGATTAGAAAGTCTGATAATCATCTAGCAGGCTTCTCCGAGAGGCACTAGGGTTGGTGATGAGCCAACCCCACAACTCAACGGAGGAGACGAAGATGAAACTGTACGGAGCGATCGATCTGCACTCGACTAATAACGTGACGGTGGTGATCGATGAACAAGATCGAGTTGTCTATCAGAAACGCTTGCCCAACGATCTGGCATTGATCCTAATGGAACTGTGTGTCTATCAAACCGAGCTTCAAGGCATTGTCGTGGAGTCCACCTACAACTGGTACTGGCTGGTTGATGGTTTGATGGAGCAAGGGTACACGGTGCACCTGGCCAACACGGCGGCGATTCAACAATACGAAGGATTAAAGTACACCGACGATCACTCAGATGCGCGTTGGCTGGCGCACGTGCTGCGTCTAGGAGTGTTACCCGAAGGATATATCTATCCCAGAGCAGATCGGCCCGTGCGCGATCTATTGCGCAAGAGAAGCCAGTTGGTACGGCAAAGAACTACCAATCTGTTAAGCATTCAGAATCTGGTCACCCGCAACACCGGAGAGTCGTTGAGCGCCAACCAGATCAAAGGGCTCGATGTCCAACAGGTCGAAGAGCTTTTGCCCAACGGGGATCTCGCCCTGGCGGTCAAGGCTAACCTGTCGGTCATGGGCAGCGCCGATGAACAGACTAAGATTCTGGAGCGAACCGTCACACAAAGAGTCAAGCTTAGCCCTCAGTTCAGCTTGCTTAAGACGGTGCCGGGGATCGGGCAGATTCTCGCGCTCACGATCATGCTTGAGAGCGGAGACATCCGGAGATTTTGCGGTGTGGGAAACTACGCTTCGTATTGCCGGTGTGTCGGGAGTCAGAAGCTCAGCAACGGCAAGAAAAAAGGCAGCGCCAACACCAAGAACGGCAATAAGTATCTCTCTTGGGCATTTGTGGAAGCGGCCAACTTCGCGATCCGGTTCAATTCCAAGATTAAGAGTTTCTATCAGAGAAAGAAGGCCAAGAGTAAGGGAGTGGTGGCCATCAAAGCGGTGGCGCACAAGATGTGTCGGGCTTGCTATTACATCATGAGGGATCACGTCGCCTTTGATGTGGCCAAGGCCTTCGGCCAGAAGTAAGTTTATACGGTTGGGATGGGACAGTGAGCCTGTATTGGGGTTGGCTCAAACCACAAGGTCTGATTGGCCGCTGTCCCGTCCTTCAGACACAACTCGCAGGGTTGTGATCCGCTGGTACGCCCACGCCGTGAGCCAAAAAGGGGTTGGACCCGAAAGGGAGCCACAGGATCTGTGAATCCGCTACCGTTGGAGGCGACGTGGTACCGACAGTTTTCTGGGGCAAGTTAACTTGCCAGGGGGTGGGAAGAATTTCTCTTTTAGAAATCTCCCAAGTGCCTTGAACCTGATGGGTGACTGGTGCGGACCAACGTTCCGACACCGACTGATGGAAAACAGGGGCGCGTTACCGAAAGATCACGGACTGTGCGAGAAGAAAAAAAAGAGAAAGAACAAAGTTCTTTCTACAGGAGAGGTCTTTGCCTCTTGACCTGCCTGCTAATGGGTGCTAATAGGTGACCCTCAGAATTTGCCCACGCCGCGTCTTCCAAAGAACCGACTAACTCTTCTTGGCAGAGTCAAAGATTTCCGAGAGCCTTCGCCGAAGCGCCTCATCTCCCTCCGGCAGAGGGTCGAACTTTGTGGTGTCGTCGGCCTTTTTTAAGATTCTTCGCCCTTGCTCGTTTTCATGCATCGACACCAATATCTTCTCAAGGCGGTCGGCCAACGCCGGGGGAAAATCCTTTCGAACGGAAAGGAAGTGGCGTGGAAGCTGCTCGGTTTCCGCCAGAATGGTGATGTCCGATCTTTTCCTCTTCTCGAGCCGCGCATAGTCGTCGTCACTGAAGGCTGCGGCCGCCGCTTTTTTTGTCAGCACCCAGTTCACCAGATTTTCTTGGGAATAGGCAAACAGGTAACCGACATCCGTCGAGGAAGCGTAGAGGTCATAGCGGTTTTTGTCGGTGAATTTGAATCCCTTGCGAATCAGGAAAGACTTCGGCAGAAAGTGGCCTGAAGTCGATTCGGGGTCTTCGAAAGCTAGGATCTTACCTCTGAGGTCCTCCAGGCGATTTATTTCGCCGTCTCTTTTGGTAAAAATAAGGCTTTGATATTCCGCCGACCCTCCCTTCCAGCGTCTCAGACGTAGCTTGGCAACTCCCTGTACGTTGTTGATGAGATGGGTTGGATAGGGACTCTCCATGTAAAAATCGACCTGCTTTTGCTCAATAAGCCTGGCGAGCTCAAACGACGTGGCAGCAATCACAACCTTACCCTCGATGCCTGACGCGGAGGTGAGCTTCGCCGCGACGTATCGCACAAAATCGCTAAATTGGTCCGCCATTCGCTTCCGATCTAATTGGGTGACGATTCCTAAAGAGACCGTTTGAGCCTTCATCTTTTCCGGAGCTTGTGCTTCGGCGCTCGCAACAGCAAACCCACAAACGAGAGCGGCAATTGCCGCCAAGACTGATAGCTCACGCGTTTGTCGCCGCATCATTATAGCCATTGAGAACGAAGCGTGCACTTCGAACTGCATCGAATTTTTATGATAATTGAAAATCACCTTGGCAAACAGGAGGAGGACTTCGAATTGAAAAGGCGCATTGCATGCGGGCCGACGACCACGGAAGAGCTCACCATTATCACACGTCGCTCAAACATCCAGCGTTACCGGAAGACTCAAAGAAAGGACGTGGGAGATGGATGTGATCAGCGGGGATGAGATGACAAAGCGCGACGGAGGTGGTTTCGCACCCGCCAGCGGGTCAGACAGAGGGGTCTGATATCATGACAATCTTCAGGATGTGGGTCTCACTTCTGTTAAAATCGTTCAAATCGTCGAAAGCCAGCTCGACGTCGGACACTTGCGTTGTTGTTTTTTATTTCAACGCGATCAGGTGATCGGGGATCTCCTCGGCAATTTCCGCGTTCCAAAAAGCTTCGAACTGATAGCCGTCACTCGCTTTCCGTGACCCAAGATCGTGGGCGAGTTTATTCGCCTCGGCAGACCTTCCTTTGAGAGTCTCGGCGGAAAGTTTCGGCACCCTGCTAACCGCTATTGCAGCGGTTCGATCTTGATGATCGCCGCGCCGAGATTATTGCCGATCCAAAGCACCGGCCGGCTCGCTGAGTTGTCGATGTTGACGCGGCGAATATTGGTGGTGCGCGGCAGCAGGTACTCGATGAACTCCTCCGTCTTGGTGTTCAGCCGCACGACCAGGTCGTTGCTCATGCCGCCCGTCCAGGCGTAGCCGTCCTTGTCCAGAATCGCGTCGTAAGGATTCGTCCACGCGGTGGGAGCCGCCCACTCGCGCGTGCGCTCTGTCTTGGTATCGAACGTGCCGAGCATGTTGCCGCGATATTCCGCGAACCACAGCCGGTCCTGCGGATCCATGTGGCCGCGGCGGGGAGCCGAGTTAGGTGTCGGCGTCGGGAACGGAGTCACATTCAAAGTCTTGGCGTCGATCCTGATAATGTATTGGCCGCCGAAATTCGTGCCGTAAAAATTATTCTTAGAGTCGGAGATCACGCCGTAGGAGCCGAGCCGATCCGCGGGCGGGCCGTTTTTCGGGCGCTCACCAGCACGCCTTCCATGCGGCCTTCCTCCTGCGAGCTAACCTGTCCGGTCAACGCTACGGCCGGCGAACTTGCCGCTCCAATTACTTTGGACGTCGCGAAGAACAACGGAGTCGCCGCAGTTATCATCGCTATCGACAGAAAAGCCTTTTTTAGCATGGCGCGCCTCCCTTAACGGCTTAGAAACTTCTCCTTGAGATTGCTGAAAGTTGGCTTCTCTTAACACTCTGCTCTTGCCCGGGTCAAGTAAGGGCCGGGGGGAACGCTAAGGATTGCGCATATTTGATGTTAGACATTTGATTATTAATTCTCCGGGCAAAACCTGATTCCGCATCAATCTGAGTTACTCCAGGCTTGACTCTCGTGTGACCTGCGGACAAATTCGCCGCTCGACCCTATGACGTGAGTACATCTCTACTTAATATCTGCTGCAACTCTTCCAGAAAGCCGATTTGACCCGGGACAATTTTGCGTTTTGCGCTCTCCAAGGTAAACCAGCTCGCCCGATCGACTTCGGGGTACTCTTTGCGATTGCCCGAGCGCGGCGGCCATTCCATCGAGAAGAGGTTACTTTTGATCGCTCCCGCGTCGCAATCGCCTTCGAGCGCCCAAGCATACACAAGCTTGCCGCTGCGTTGCTTGAGCGGGGCAAGAGCCATGAAGTTTCCCTCCACTGAAAATCCGGTTTCTTCTTGGAACTCTCGCTTAGCGGCGCTCAATGGCTGCTCATCGTCGGCAAACTCGCCCTTCGGGATCGACCAGGCTCCTTCGTCCTTTTTTGCCCAGAACGGGCCGCCTGGATGGACCAGGAAAACCTCAACCGCGGAGTCCCGAATCCGATATAGCAGCAACCCGGCAGTTTTTTTGTGCGGCATGATTTTAGTTTAGCACGGGACTGATGCCCGCGTAGTGGGACTTCAATGTCCAAGAAGGGGAGACGAGGTAAGCTTCGGCTTTCCAGTGTTTACATAATCACAGTTGCTCTTTAACCGGAAAGGCGAAGATTTCGAAAATCCGTTCGAAGATACTGCGAGAATGCCATTCTTCGTAGGTTATCTTTTTCGAGTCTTTCAAATCGTTTTGAAAAGCTTCTTCGAGGCGACGCGCCACCGTCGGATCGTAAACCGTGAGATTCAGCTCCTGGTTCAGGGCAAATGATCGATTGTCAAAGTTGGTGCTGCCGACGGTTGCCCAGATGCTGTCGACGACCATCGTCTTGGCGTGCATCAGAGCTGCCTGATATTCGAATATCTCAACCCTTCCGAGCAACAGGGGACCATAGTGGCTGCGGCTTACGGTGTAAGTTAGCCGGCTGTCAATCTCGCCGGGTACCAGGACGACCACACGCACACCGCGGGCGGCAGCTTTCAGCAAGGCTTCGGTCATCACATCGTCTGGAATGAAGTATGGATTAGTAATCAGAATCGATTTTCGCGCTGAATAGATCGAGAGTAAGAAGAGCAGGTAGTTCTGAAAACTGCCGCCTGCGGGGGAGCTGCTGACGATTTGTGCGGGCATCTTTCCGACCGGTTCGAGTCGTGGAAAATAGTCCTCGCCGCCGAGGGCAAATCCCGTGGTTTCAAGCCAGCTCTCGGCAAAGGCAGCTTGCAGAAATTTGACCACCGGACCTTCGATTCGAGCATTGGTGTCGCGCCAATGTTCTGCGGTCCGTCCATCTCCTGTCCAGGCGTCGCTTATTCCGTATCCTCCGGTAAATCCCACCCGGCCATCGATGACCAGAATACGCCGGTGGCTGCGATAATTATATCGCAGCAATTTCCACGGGAAAATGATTGCCGGCGCTTCGACTCTGCGAAAGTATTCCACTTCACATCCAGCATCGCGCATCAACGCAATGATTTCGGCGGGTATATTGCCGGACCCATGACTGTCGAACAGAATATTTGTCTTCACCCCTGCTCGGCACCGTTCGGCAAAGGCCTGGGCAAATTCGCGCGCTTGAGAACCGCCTTCGTAAAGATACTGGGCAAAAGTGATCGTCGACTTGGCGGCCTTTATGTCACGCAACATGACGGGAAATGTTTCATCGCCATTGAGTAAGATTTCAACGCGATTTCCGCCCGCGATGGTCGCACCCGTGTGGGCTTCAATGGTCGGAAAAAAAGTCGGCTCGCCGAGAGCGATCTCCGGAATCCGCTCCACGGAAATGACCTTGGCGCAACCGAAAAACAACAATAGGGCGAGCAACCAGTTCCGTCGTCTCATAGGATGTCGGTAGCAGTAATTGACGGAAATGCGGGGAGAATGCAACAGAGCGCGCGTGGCTTCCGAGAGTCTGCTCGAGAACGCTTGGAGGAAGAGCAGGCTTAGGGGCGTTCGATTCTATAGAAATTCCGGGAACGGGGGAAAATTGCTCTCCGCAGAGCTGCGATGATCGAGGAAACAATCACGCGATTGGACGGTATTCCGGTCAGATAACGTCACGGTAGTTGCGAGCCGCTCGCGGCTTACTTTCGACTCGAAAAGCTGAGTCGAGAAACCGGGCCAAAGATATTGTACTGAGAATTTTTTGCGGCAAACGGCAAGATCGCAATCAAATGCGCCTATGCTTTTCGCTGCTCTTCTGCCGCAGGCATGCAGATCCAAAGCACGATGTAAGCGATGAGCCCGATCCCCCAGACAAAGACCAAAACGAGAAACAACGCACGCCATAACCATGCCGGCATCGGAGTGTGCTCTCCGAATCCTCCACAAACACCGGCAATTTTTTTATCCGTTGCGGATCTTTTTAAATTTCGCACGCTCTCCCAAAAATCACTTTGCTTACTGTCCATCATTCACCTCCGACAAATTGCTCGGCAGGCTTTTACCTGGAGGCACAAAATAGTTGCCGATCGTTGGCCAAGTGGCTGAGTCGTGTTGGCTTCTTTATCTAGCTTGACCAAAAAAGCCGATTAAAGCCAGATGATCTTTCGGGCGGTTGACATGCAACCACTTGGTTGCATATACTCTCAACTAGTGGACAAAGTGTTCAAGGCGCTCGCCGATCCGAGCCGCCGGAAACTGCTCGATCAGCTGCATGCGAATAACGGCCAGACCTTGAGCGAGCTCTGCGAACATCTGGACATGAGCCGGCAGGCGGTGACCAAGCATCTGGCGCTTCTCGAGGCAGCCAACCTCGTGGCGACGGTCTGGCGCGGACGCGAGAAGCTGCACTATCTCAATCCGGTGCCGCTCCAGGAGATCTACGATCGTTGGATCATCAAATACGAGCGCCATCGCCTGCGTGCCTTGAGTGAACTCAAACAGCGGCTCGAAAGGGGTAAAGATAAATGAGCAACGGAGACAAGCGTACGGATAAACCAAAATTCGTGTACGTTGCCGAGATTTCGACGACACCGGAAAAACTTTGCAACGCTTTGATCCAAGCAGTACTGGGTCGGTAAGTACCAAAGGTCCTGGCATCATTGGCGGCATCAATAACAGGATTGGAATTGACGTGGCCCAAACAGAAATAGTCTATGTTACTTACATCGCCACCACGGCTGAAAAGTTGTGGGAAGCGTTAACCGACGGCGAATTCACTCGACGATATTGGGGAGGAAGGCGCATCCAATCCGATTGGACCGTGGGCTCGCCCGTTCGACACGTTCGGGAGGATGGCGGCATCGATTGGCAGGGTGAGGTATTGCAGTCAGAGCGTCCTCGTCTGCTTTCCTACACATTCCATATGGAGATCAGCGAGCAGCACTGCCGCGACCAACCCTCACGGGTGACGTTCGAACTTCAGCCGATGGGTTCAGTCGTGAAACTTACTTTGATACACGATGATTTCGTATCAGAAAAACCAACCTTCGAAACCACGCGGCATGGTTGGCCGGCAATCATGTCGAGCCTCAAGAGCTTGCTCGAGACTGGAAGTCCACTGCCCTTCCAGGGGCTCGGCTTTGGGCCGTCCCACAAAGCGCCTGGGCGACTCTAATTAGCGAAGCAGGAGTCTCTAGTGATGGTATTTCTCAAATTTTTTCTGGAGGTGATAAATCATGAGCAAGGTCAATGTTCGCTACATTGTTAACGACGTCGATAGAGCAATTCCTTTCTACACCGACATACTCGGTTTCAAGCTCGAAATGCATCCGGCACCGGGCTTCGCGAGCTTGTCGCGAGGCGATTTGCAATTGTTGCTCAACCGACCCGGCGCTGGCGGTGCCGGACAAGCCATGCCGGATGGTCAGGTTCCTGCTCCGGGCGGCTGGAACCGCATCCAGATTGAAGTTGACGACCTGGAAGCCACCGTCGAGAAATTAAGGAATGCCCACGGACGGTTCCGCAATGCCATCGTGACCGGCAACGGCGGTAAGCAAATCCTTATCGAGGATCCATCCGGCAACCCGATTGAGCTGTTCCAGCCGTTCTAAGAGCGATTGCGGGCGCGGAGAGTGCGCATTTTACCCGAGGCGGATTTCCCGGCAGCACTTTATAAAAAGCGATGGTAAAATGATTCGATTCGCTATCAGAGCTGCGGACTTGGATTGAATGCGCCGCTTGGAGAAAGCGGGGCGTGATACCTGAACGCAATTACGGAATTAAGATTCCATCTTCAGATTCGATCAACTCAGCCAGCTCTTCGAGAAGCGCATCAAGTTCTATTTGCTCTACTGATTCTGAGACGGGTTTCGTGTCTGTCGGCTCTGATAGTTCGGGCTCGGCATGAGCGGCAACAAGCACGAAATTTAGAAATTTGGCTATTTCCATTGTCGCACTCCGCTTTACTTAAGCTATACGCAATGACCAGGCCACGTCGAAAAAACGAGATCTTTGACTGCTTCGGGCAGGGATTAGTAAGGAAAAAAGCGGATACTGTGCGTAGGATCTGCCTGCGCACGAATTCAATCGCGGAAACTAAGTAAGATGATTCGGCAACTTGGTTTACGGTGAAGCAAGGATGAAGTTATGCAATGATGCATTTAACGCGCGAAATTCCGACGCTCTATAGAGGTTTTCAGCAAGCTGCTAGGCTAGTTTCCCACCGCAGAAATTGTTAAATAAGTCATTCCGCTCTTCTCTGTCATGTCGGAAAAAGCAGCAGAGCTCTTTGAAATTTCTGGATTCCGGGTCGGCTCAGCTTCAGGGGCCGAATTTCTAAGACGCAACCAACTTATTTCTCCCTTGACGCCTGTGTTAGCACTGCCCTATTTTATTTCGAGACCGGATTCGACCGAGTCCTTTTATCGAGGCACCTCGATATTGGTCCGCCATTGCTGCAAAAAAGGGCAATCGGCAGCAGCCGATAATAAAAGTGCTGGCATCAAATACAAACAAAACGAAGGAGCGACAAATGGTGCGTCAATCCGTGCTCAAGTCGTGTTGGTCGGCGGCGGCGGTTGCCGGGCTTTTGGTGAGTCACGCGCCGGTTGACGCTCAGACGTTGAGTGAACTTATCGCCGGAGCAAAAAAGGAAGTGGAAATGTCATTCGTTGCGGGGGCGACCACCTTTGGCGGCCGGCAAGCCTTCGCGGAGCTCCAGGCTGCCTTCAACAAAAAATTCGGCTTGAATGCGCGGCTCAACCTCACCGCGGGACCGAGCATGCCGGCGATGGCCGCCCGGATCATCACGGAAGCCCAAGCAGGTAGAAAATCATCGACCGACGTCCACTTGGGTCCGCCGGCGACTCATGCGGAGCTCCATAACAGCGGACTATTGGAGCGCGTCAACTATTCGAGGATATTTCCTTGGGTGACAAAGGAAATGGAGATTCTCCCAGGCGACACGGTCCTCGTCTATACTTCGCTGCAAGGAATTTTGTACAACTCCAATCTCTTGCCCAAGGACAAAGCGCCGAAGACCTATGAAGACCTTGTCGATCCAAGGCTGAGTCGAAGCTGGGAAGGAAAAATGGCCATCCCGCCCTACAGCTCGTGGTTGGTCGAGTTGTCGCTTTTATGGGGTGAAAAAAAAGTACTCGACTACCTACGCAAGCTATTACCTTTAAGCGCCGGTCAAGTGCGTTATGGCGAGATTGAAGAACGAGTGAGCAGCGGAGAGTTTCTCGTCATGGCCAATAGCGGTTCGGCGGTGGAGGGCATGTGGAAGTGGCAGGCGAAGGGAGCGCCATTGGTTGGTGTGACCGCCTCCGACCCGGTGCTGACTTCATATTTTCAGCTCGGCGTGCCTAAGAACTCCGCGCATCCTAACTTAGCCAAGCTGTTTGTTGCTTTCATGGCGTTCCCGGAGGCGCAACGAATTGTTGACAAATACGAGAAGCGCTCATCGCACCTGGTCGAGGGAACGCGCATGGCTCAGTACGTCAAGGAAAACCGTCTGAAGCTGCAGGGCGCCAGCGATCTGATCGCGTCGTTTCACGAGGGAAAGGGTCTCGAATTTAGAGCCGAACTCACCAATATGCTCAAGCAATGAAGTTGTCTCACCGCAGGGGCTATTACAGTATTCCTGCCGACTGAATTTTCGGAAAAATCCGAATTGGGTGGGAGAATTTCCAATGAACGGCCACTTCGCGCGGCAGGCTACTGCCCAACTACGGGATTAATACGCCACCTTGGGATTTAATAAACTCGGCCAGTTCAGCAAGTTCTTTGACAAGCGGGTCAGATGGGTCGTCGGACTCCAACACGATGGTTTTTGTGTCTCTACAGACCGTTGGTCTGGGCGCCGTATTAGGGGCGCCAGGCATCTGCTCCTGAGGCTTAGCCATTCTAATGCAACACTCCGTCAAGTCGGTTTGGCTCTAACTCGATGCAATGAGTAGGCCAGTGAAAAAACGTGGCATTCAGTTCATCCGGCAGCGATTGTAGAGGGGAAGCTCTCAGTCGTTGTGAGTAATATCTCCATCGCCGATGCATTCTGTCGCGCAAAAGTGCCACTTTGCCGCGCATTCGAGAAAGTCATTCGGCATTGGCATATTCGCCCGTGGTTTCGCGTAATTGGTGCAGGGGCCGATCGTGTGATCGACTTCGAAAAGATCGCAATGTGTGTTAATTCCGATAATAGATTTGCACCTGCGGATCCCAATTTCGGGAATTCGGCCTTAGCCTCTCCAGTTAGTCCCCGGGCGCTTTTACTCGTGACGGTGTCGTCTTTTGACTGACAAGGATTGACAATTGCGTCATTATGTAAGGTTACGCGAAGAGGCGCCGAAGTGATGAACCCCTCTTCTCACCGCTTCGATTACGCTGGCGAACTCAGAACCTGTCGTTGATCCATTTTGCCGTGTAGTCGAAAAAGTTCTTTCTGGCGTTGGCATACTCTGCCGCGGCTATCGCACAGTTGGTGCACGCGCCAATGCTGGTCATCGAGCCTTCGACGACGATGAAATCTTTGTCGGCGCTTTTCGAATTGAGATAATTGATCTCCACCTCCTGGAGCAAATTCTGAAACGACGCCTGATGCGCGACCGCAAGCAGCGGCACGCTGACGCTTTGCACCATGCATGGCGTCGAGTTGTTGCTGGAGCAAAGATCAATCTGCCTCTCATCCATCGAATTGGTCGACCGAATCGCGTTGCTGCTGAGAAATGACCTGACCGTAAGGCCGCCCCTGGCGCCCTCGCTAAACGTGCGATTGAGCTTGGCGAGTTCCGGCCGCGCCGGCGCAACGCTTTCGACCACTTGCTTGACGACGGTGCCGTCGTTCTTGAGCAATTTTTCAGGCTGAAGAGTGGTGTGCCTGATGCTCGAATCGAGCGACCAAAGGCGCGCGTTGTCGAATCCCGGGATGTTAAATGGGCCGTCATCGCTATAAATGTCTTTGCCGGTGTCGATGCGCCGCAGTTGCCCTAAGGCAATGTCGATCAAGCGATTCATTCGAGCCGATTGCGCGGTAAAATAATTTTTCTTGAACGATTCGGAGTAGCGCGAAGAACCATTAGGATTAAAACCGTTGTTAGCCGCAAAGGGGTCCAATTTTGGATCGGCTCGGCCACCCCGTATGTCTGAGGTCGCCGGATTTACGCTTCGCAGTCGCAGAATCGGATTTCCCGGGTGGCCGTCGGAAAGGATGATGCCATTCGCCGGCGCAAGCCCTTTTAATTCGTTACCGCATTGGACGAGCTTATTCGGTGCCTGGCAAACGGCGGGTCCCCTTTCCGCGACCGCTTGATAGAAGCTCATGGTCACGCCGCCGCCGCTGTGCCCGTAAAGAATGATCTTGCCGCCGGCTCCAAGCTGTTTCTTGAGGTGATTTACTCCCTCGCTCACATCCAGTGGGATCAATTCCTATCTGACTGAGGACTCGCTGTTTTCAAACCGCGAGTTCATGCAAAGAACCATGAAACCTCTCTTGGCAAATTCGCCGCAGGCGACATGGTTCATATAGTTTGCTTCGCGATGCCATAACGATAATCCCAACGTGGGGCTCCGGGCCGGAGTCGGGTTTGTAGAGCGCGCCCTTGGCGCGACCGAGCTGAACGAACGTGGGGCCGCTCTGAGCCCAGGATCGCGCGCCGAGGACGATGAGTGTAAAAGCGATGGATATCGCGAATGCCAAAGTATTTCTTAGCATGATTACGTGTTCGCCTTCTGTGAGAAATTTTGCGCTGGCCCCGAACGGGTTCGAGATCCAGTTCTTAACACAAGCATTCCGCCAATGGCAGAATGCTCCGGCGAGGTTGCAAAGAGGAAAAATTCGATGTCATTTGAGAGTTTCGCCTCCGGCTCGCGCCGGCGATCGCGACAACGATTTTGTCGCAGTCAGTGCCAGACTAGAAGGATAGCGAATCCAGCTGGACATTTTCTCTTGCTTGGAGTAATCGGGGCTTAAACGAATGAGCCCAGGAACGACGATGAAGCGGTGGACGAGCGTAATCTTTCTCACGGCGGTTTTGCTGTCGCTGCTGACTCCGACATTTTCAGCGGAGGCGCCGCTGAAGGTCATCAACGTCGCAGTGCCGGCGGTCTCGCTCCTGCAGGCGCCTCTGTTCGTCGCCATCGATGCCGGCGCATTCAAGAAATATCGCATGGAAGTGCGCTATATCGTCACCGGCGCGCGGACTATCCAGGCGCTGATCGGCGACTCCGTCCAATTCGCTCAGGGCGTTTCCAGCCGGACGGTTCCCGCCGCGGTTCTGGCGGGAGCCGACGCGGTGTTGATCGCCAACTTCAGCGATAAGCTTCTGTTCACCATGCACAGCGCTCCGGAAATCAATTCTCTGCAAGACTTGAAAGGAAAAGTTGTCGGAGTCTCCGGTATCGGCGGCTCAACCGACTTCGCCACCCGGCTGGCACTCCGAGAAGCGGGACTTGTTCCCGACAAGGATGTCGCCATCCGCGGCGTCGGCGGTGTGCCGGAAACCGTGGCAGCATTGAAAGCGAAAGTCGTTCACGCCGGCACGCTGTCGCCGCCTTCGTCGTTCGTGGCGCAAAAGGCAGGGTTCAAAATGCTATTCGATATGACTCGCCTGGGCGTCGACTATGTCTCGTCCGGCCTGGGCGTGAAAAAGGCTTCGATTGCATCCAACCGGCTAGAGGTGAAACAGTTCCTTATGGCGATGATCGAGGGCGCGAAGATTCTGACGAAGGACGAGGAGTTTGCTCTGCGCGTGTTGACCAAGCATACCAGGATCGCGGATCGTGACGTGCTGAAACAAAGCTACAGTTACCTAAGACCCTATTTTTTGAAAGTGCCGTATCCGTCGCCGCGGGCAATCAAAGACACTTTGGATGTGCTTGCCAAAGACATCCCGAAAGCGAAGGACGCCGACCCTAAGGATTTCATCGACAGCTCGGTGCTAAAAGAAATTGAACAGAGCGGATATATCGAGAACATTTATGGCAAATAAAATGGCATGCCGATTCATCTCTGCCGATGACCACATCGATCTGCGTTGGCTGCCGAAAGACCTGTGGACCGAGCGCTTGCCGGCCAGATTGAGCGAACGCGGACCGCGTGTGGTGGAAACGGAAAACGGTGCGTGCTGGACGTGGGAAAGTCAGACGTTTAGCCCGCATGGTTATTACACAGCCGCGCAGGGCAGCGGCGCCATGTGGGCGATCGAACGCGGCGGCGTGATGCGCGAAGGCGAGCTGCGTCCGACCACCGCAGATCTTCGTCTGACCGACATGGACCGCGACGGCGCGGACGCTTCGATCATGTACGGTCCGACCGACCCGATGGCGATTGCCGACCCTGAGCTCAGGCGGCACTGCTATCAGGCTTATAACGATTGGTTGAGCGACTTTTGCGCGGCCAAGCCCGAGCGCCTGATCGGCGTCGCGCAACTCTCGATGGAGGATCCTGATGCGGCGCGCGGCGAGCTGGAGCGTCTCGCGAAACGGGGCGGGCTGCGTCATGTAAATATTCTGGCCTCGCGCGCGAGCCCGCCCGTATATGACGACGCATGGGCGCCCTTCTGGGCCTTAGCTGAGGAAGTCGGCATACCGATCGGTTTTCACCTCGCGGTCTTGGTGAAAAAGACGCGGCTAGACGACGAAGATCGCGGCGCGAATCATGTGATCGCGGTGGCGTCCCGCTTCGCCAAAGACCCGCCAGGCGTTCAACTTCTGGAACCGATCACCGGCCTCATCTTTAGGGGCGTTCTCGATCGCCATCCGCGTCTTAAGATCGTGATGGCCGAAGCCGGACTCGCCTGGGTGCCTAGCATGATCCAGGGCCTCGATATTTGGTATCAGCGTACAAGAGACGGCCGCCGACTCACGGGCGACGGCCCCATAACACTTCCTGAGTTGTTACCCAGCGAATACTTTCACCGCCAAATTTGGATCAGCTTCGTCGACGATCCGGTGGGGGTGAAAATGGTCGGCAGCGTCCTCGATGTCGACAAAGTGATGTTCGGTTCCGACTATCCCCACCCCGCGAGCACCTGGCCGTACTCCCAGCAGGTCATCGCCGATTCGATGGAAAGTATTTCCGCCGATGTGCGGCAAAAGATTTTCCGTGACAATGCCCGCGCGGTGTTTGGAATTTGATTGCGGATTTCTTTGCGCGCTCCGACAGCACGGGTTGAAAAGCCTTTATTCAGCTGTTCTGCCAAGGATGAAAACAGTGGCTAAAAAACTTCCCGTGCAAAGACGGCTTCTGCGCGTCTGGATTCTCATATCCGGCATATCTCTAATCGGGTCGGCAGCGAATGCCACGGCGCAGGACAAGCCCGCGAAGAAAATCTATTGGGGCGTGTCCACTTTGTCGCCCACCTTATGGATACCGTGGATTGCCAAAGAGGCGAAGATCTTCGAGAAGAACGGGCTCGATGTCGAGCCGGTTTTACTTCGAGGGTCGGGGCAAACTTCGCAGGCGATGGGGGGTGGGAGTCTGTTTGCTTCGTCCGTCGCGCTGCCGCAGGTGATGTTGGCGGTTCTCAACGGCTCTGATCTGGCCAACGTGGCACATGGGATTGCGGTGCAAAATAGTAGACTCATGGTGAAACCGGAGATTCGCAAGGTCGAAGATCTCAAGGGTAAAAAAATCGGCATTTCGAGCCTGGGCTCGGCAGGCGACTTGTTATTTGGCCACGTTCTGCGCAAATACGGCATCGATACGACTCGAGACGTGATCTGGCTTGCCGTCGGCAATACCGCCGAGCGGCTGCAGGCATTGCTCTCTGGAGCGGTCGATGCCGCGGACATGACTTATCCCGCCGATGTGCAGGCGGAGCGGAAGGGATTTCGTCCATTGCTGGACGCGAAGAAAGAGATCGTTTATCCGACTGCGTCCGTGGTGACGCGTCGCAAAACGATCCGCGAAGACCGCGACGCGGTGATGCGCTTCGTGCGCTCATTTGTCGAAGGCATTGCTTACTTTCGAGGCAACAAGGAGTTCAGCAAGAAGGTTTTGAGCAAGTACCTGCGGACCAACGATCCGGAGTATTTGGAAGGCGCTTACGACATCTTCAAACAAGACTTCATTGCCGCGCCGTATCCTATCACCAATGACCTGGAGGCAATCTACGATATCGTCGCGGTAAGGCGGCCCGAGATCCGCGGTCACAGGCCCGAGGAGTTCGTCGACACAAGTTTCGTCGCCGAGCTGGACAAGGGCGGGTTTATCAAAAAGCTTTACGAGCAACAATAGGTGACCAAGACGCCAAGAAAACTCAGCCGCAAAGAACGCCAAGGTCACAGAGAAAAATCTTCGTAGCGCTCGCCCATGGCGATTGCGCGGTTGGGTTCCGATGCGGCGCGAAGTCTAAAACCCATCGGCAAACGATCATCCGCCCTTGCGGCTGATTTCTTTTAATAGCTTTTCCCATCCTTCGAGATCCTTTTCGTATTTTTCGGTGGGTATTCCATGATCCGGACGCCAGCGTTTGAAGCCCAAGTTTTTCGCTGCGCTGCCGTATTCGTATTTTTCCAGAATCGCTTGGCCTTCCGGCCCCAAAAGATAATCCGCCAGGAGCAAAGCGGCGTGGGGATGTGGCGGCTGGACGGCGATGGCGGCGCCGCCGACGTTGGTCGGCACGATGTCCATCGGCAGCCAATCCACCGGAGCGCCTTTCGCGATGGCGTTCAAAGTGTGGTTGCGAAAGATCGCGGGCGACGCAAGGACTTCTCCCGACGCGATCAGATCGAGGAGCGCCGGCGGGATAATTGTGTGTAGGGCGATCTCTTGTGCCTTGAGCTTTTTGACCAGCTCTACGCCTCTGGTTTTGATGATCGCGCCGATGACTTTGTAGGCAGGATCGCTGACCGATACTCCCATGCGGCCTTTTAGCTCCGCATGCAGCAGGCCCTCATAGTTCTTCGGCACGGCGTTTTTGGAAAGAAGCTTCTTGTTGTAAGCAAAGCCGATGTAAGACTCCCGGGCAATGGCCCAGAAATACAAACCGCGCTCGCCCTTCTCTTTGGCGTCGTCAGGGTAGGAGGCAAAGTGCGGTGAATGATACGGGCGCAACAGAAAAGCGTCGCGCATGAACATGAGGTTGCCTTCGGTAGTCTCAACCGTGTCGACGATATATTTTTTGGCTTTCGATTCTTCATACATTCGGGTCGTCATGTCAGAGCCGGAGACACGATAGGCTTCAACTTTTACGCCGGAATATTTGCTCTCAAAGGCTTTGACCATTCCCTTGTACGATTCGCCGGCGAGAGACGTATACCAAGTCACTTTGCCTTCGGTTTTCGCGCCCGTGTAAAGAACCTGCTCGCGATCTTTGCCGTTGTAAGTCACCAGCTCGGCAATCGTCATCGGTTTGCGCGCCTGGGCGAAAAGCGGCTTGGGAAATAGGACTGATAAGACAATTAGGACTAATACTACAAAGTTCATTGTCGGAGGGCTCCTCCAGTCTCTTATCGCTGGGTAATTTCTTTCGCCAGCTTTTCCCATCTAGCGCTATCGGCTTCCAATTCCGCCAGAGGCCGGCCGCGGTCCTGATACCAGCGGTTAAATCCATAATCCGTGGTCGGATGGCCATATTGGAACTTATCGAGAATCTTGGCGGCGTCACTCAGCAGAAAGTCGATCAGTAAGAGCGCCGCATGGGGATGGGGCGGTTGCGCCGCCAGGGCGACTCCGCCGCTGTTGGTCGGCACCAACTCCATTGGTATCCATCCGACCGAGGAACCTTTTGATGCGGAGACCAGCGCGTGATTGCGAAAGATATGAAACGAAGCGCCGATCTCGCCGGACGCAATTAAATCGGCCAAGGCCGCGCTGCTGACCGTGTACGCTTTGATTTCCTGAGATTTGAGTTTTTTCACGAATCCATCGCCTTTGATCTTGATCATGGCGCCGATCATTTTGGCGGAAGTTTCATTGAGCGTGATGCCAATTTTACCTTTCAATTCGGGATGCAACAGCCCGTCAAAGCCTTTGGGTACGGCCTGCGGCGAAATTTGCGTCTTGTTGTAACCGAAGCCGAGGTAGGATTCCCTTATGGTGGTCCAGAACGTGAGATGCTTTTGGGATTTCTCTTTGGCGTCGTCGGGATACTTGTCCAGATAGGGAGAAAAATAGGGGCGCAGCAACTGGCTGGTCTTGCCAATCATCAAGGAGTCCTCGGTAGTCTCCAGCGCGTCAAAGATCGGACGGCGCGCTTTGGCTTCTTCGATCATGCGCGGCACCAGCTCGCTGCCGCCGGCACGGTAAGTTTCTAAACGCACCCCGGGATATTTTGCTTCAAACGCGCGCGCGATCGCTTTGTAGGAATCCCCTGCGAGCGAAGTATACCAAACGATTTTTCCCTCGCCTTTTGCACCCGTGTAGAGCACCTGCTCTCGATCGGGGCCGTTGTAGGTCGCGATTTCGGCGACTGCGGTCGGCTTACGAGGTTGGGACCAAAGCTGTGAGGGCAAAAGCATTGCCAGGAAAAATATCGCGAGTCGCTTCATCGAAACCTCGAAATATCAAACAGCGCATCCCCGGATACCACGGCCATCGAAAGACTGTCAATGAAATCGGTCTTCTTGTCGGCGGCGATCCGAGAATTTGCCTACAAGAAACGAGACTATTTGAATCTTCTGCGGCTTTCCTTCGAGTGTTTCGCCACCGCCCAAATTGTTGCGCTTGCTGATCCCACAAGCGCTGTTGAAGGGGCGCGCAATGAAACTCCGGATCTGATCTTGTTGGATGTGCAGATGACGCCGATATCGGGGAAGGAAGTGATGCACGATATCAAAGCAACGCCGGAATTGACCGATCTCCCCGTGGCCTTTTTCACCGGCACCGATGACCCGGAAGAAAAAAAAGATTGGCTTCCCTAGGCGCCTGGCAAATCTTCAAAAAGCCCTTCTCCCCCAAGACCTTTTCCGACCACGTGCTGAATCTATTTCGCGAACGTTAGTCAATTTTGACGGCGAGAGAATTCACTCTCTCGTCCGCTGCACTGCTCAACTCAAAAACCCAGGTAGGCATAATCTCCCTTCACCATTTGGGGTAGTGCGCGAGCGACCCGAATAGGGCTCTTGACGCACGCTCAACGAAGTTGATATCGCTCTGCGCCGGGGAAAGGAACGTGAAGGTGAATATTAACCATGATCCGCATAGCATAGGAGGTTTCCATGAAAGTGTTACTACGATCTGCACTTGTACTGATTACGCTGCTTTTAGGGGTTGCTGTCACCGCGGCGCGTGCTGAGCATATTGCGGCCACACTGACGGGCTACGAAGAGGTGCCGGTGGTATCAACCGTTGCCAGTGGCGAGTTCCGCGCAATGATCAATCGGGACGATCAGTCCATCGATTTCGAGTTGAGATACAGCGGGCTGCAGGGCACGGTACAACAGGCCCACATCCATGTCGCTCAGCTTAGCGTAAATGGCAGCATCGTCATCTGGCTTTGCCAGACGACGGGGACCTTTCTTGATCCTAGCGGCCTTGCCCCTCAGTGCCCGCCCGGACAAGCCACTGAGGCGGTTGTGACAGGGAAGATCACGGCCGCAAATGTCATTGCCGGGAGCACAACCCAGCAGCTCGGGGCCGGTGAGCTCGACGAGGTCATCGCCGCCATCCGCGCCGGCGCCGCCTACGCGAACGTACACACGAACCTCTCGCCGGGCGGCGAGATCCGCGGACAGATCCGTGCGTCCCGCAGGCCGGCGAAACCATAGGCAGCATGCGGAGAGACTGGCGAGCTGATGCGGCCAACTCTCCGCCATTCGAGTTGTGGCCAGGCGAGCTAAGTCCTGGGCAGATTTGTGGATGCGGAGCGAGAATTTTCTGGGTCCGATTGCACACATTGTTGGCTGCACTATAACTGTGGAGCGTGTGCTGACATTTCAGGTCATCAGTTCACACAAACAAACAACAGGAGGGTAAGCCTATGCGACCAAAATGGCTGGCTCTGACTTTGGTCACTGCGATTAGTTTTAGCGCCACTTTCACAGCCCGCGCGCAGAACGTTACGATCACTCCCTTAGGCGCGACCGCGGGTGAGTTCTGCGCCGGCGACCGCGCGCTGCTCTTCGAAGACCCAACCGGCGTGCGAGTGCTCATCGCTCCCGGACGGACGGTGAAAGGTTCCGCAGACCTTAGACTCGGCGCGACCGGCAGCGTGCATGTCTTGCTGATCGATCACCCGCATGTTGACCATATCGGTGATGTCTTTCACAACAATTGCGCCGGCACTTCGACGTCGCCATTCGCGTTTCCCACTGAAGGCAACGCGCCCGAAATTGCGGCGGTGCACAATTCTGCCGTACTCGTCGGTGGTGAGCTGCCGGACTTTTTCACGAAAAAGCTCAATAACATGGTAGCCCTGGCCAAGACCGTTGCGCCGGCCAACTGTCCCGCAGCGGGCCTCGATAATACTTTTACAGTGCCCCGTACTTCTCCTTGTGTGGGTGTCATTCGCGGCGGCACTCGTACGGCAGTGATGACGGGTGCCAGCCAAGGAGTCAAAATCACTACGATCCCGGCTTTTCATGCCGGCGGGGTTGCGCGGATACACGTTGACCCGCTGCCCGATGGCACTGACCCAGGAGTGCCTGAAGGTCTAACGGGATACGCAGGAAGTGAAACGGGCTACATTATTCGATTCACCAATGGCCTTTCCGTTCTCTGGACTGGCGACTCGGGACTCATCGGCGATTGGGCGACTCAGGCGAAATTCTACGGTGTCAATCTCGCCGTTGTACATGGCGGCGATATTTTCACAATGGGCCCGGACGAGGCTGCCTTTGCCGTCGGTCAATTGATTAAACCGCGCAGCGTGATTCCCGAACACTTCAATCAGGTATCGACCACGGGTGGCAAGGTTAACGGAGGCACCAAGCTCGAACGCTTCATCCAGCAGCTAAAAGGTCAGTCCAAAAGCAGAGCTGTTGTCCCCCTCAGCGATGTGCCGATCTCGTGCGACGGACAAGGTAACTGTTCTTAGTAGAGTCGCGCACGCAAGACGTCAAATGATCTCGACAGCGTAGGCGCGCTCATCACGCGCCTACGCTGTTTTTTTATCCCGGATGTCGACTTGAAACAAACAGTCGAGCAGAGGAATTTACGGGTCAGGTTGGTTTTTAGTGCTTGGATGCGGATATTTTCGGTTATTTGTTGCTGAACTGGAAATCGACTCGAACGTCGCCATCTTCCAAAACCGTAATTTCTTGAATTCTCACTCCCGCCTCTTCGTGCCAGGCTTTGAGAGTGTAAGTGCCGGGCGCTACGTTGGCAATCGAAAAAGCTCCTTTGTCATCCGTGACCGCGAAAAAGGGGTGATCGAAGACGTGAACATAACCAAGCATCCATGCGTGAGTGTCGCACACAAGTTTTAAAATCCCCGCGTCGCGGATTTTATGCGTCGCTTCGAGTATGGTGTTTTTAAAGGGCAGGGAAAGCATGAAAACAGTTTTTTGTTGCAAGTAAGAGTGCAGAATATGCAATTTGGGATCGTTGTTCCTGATGCGCAATCTTTCGCCCTTTTGCATCGCGTGGATGCGTGGAACGTAGCGACAGCCACTGTTCTCGATGACATTCAGCTTCTGCGGATCTGCTGGTGTTGTGACCGGCGCGGCTTCAATGAACACGACGGCGTTCTTTAATCCTCCATTCGGGTCGATCAAATAGCTGTCATTGGGTAACGTCGCCCCGCAATAGTCCTGATCTTTTGTCACCTTGACCGCCGCCAATCTAGGTGGCGTATCAGTAAACTTGACTTCTCCTACAATGCTGGCGCCGTCGACGCCGCCGACGGTGCCGCCCACCAACGCTGCAATCAGAACGAGACTCAAAAGTTGCGCGTTCATTACCGTGTGGGTCTAGGTCGCTATCGTGCCGGCTTTTGGACCGAACGGGTTTGCCGCATTACCTGTTCGCCTCCTCGATGTACTTACGGAGAAAATTAACGACTTCGGGCGAAGTCTGTGAAGCTCGTTGGAACAGCCGCTCGCCGGCTTCGCCCACTTCGAAACGCGGCTGAAAACGCATGGTGGCGATCGCGTCCTGCAGGAAATCTTGATCTCGTGACAAGGAGTCGAAAGCTTTTCTCAGCGTGGCGATGGTTTCTGGCGGCGCCTTCGGCGGCATCAATACCATTCGCGTCATGTTCGTGCTCGACATATTGGCGGCTTTGAGCGCTTCATACTTGATGCCAGACGGCATCTTGCCAAAAACGTCTCTGTAATAATGGGTGAAGGGTTGAAGCTCTGGCACGTCTCGGCTCACTAAAATCTCGCCACTTGGAGCGACGAGGTCGGTGTAATAGAGCGGTGTAACCATTCCGGTTTTGACCATTTGCGGTTCCACTTGAGTGCGGTAACTCGGAAGAGTTTCGTCGTGATACTGCGCTTCGTTGCGCTGGACCGCGAGGCGCGCGTCGGAGCTGTTATTGTAGCCGGTGACATAATCGTATTTGAGACCTAAAAGATCGAATGACAGGCGGAAGCGCACGTCTTTCGAGCTGCTCACGCCTAGACCCGCGGCGCGAAACTTTTGCGCCTTGACGAAGTCCGAAGGCTTTTTGATTCCGGGCGGCACCTCGGAGCGAATGTATGAGACGGTGACGCCGTGCACGCCCGTAATGAAACCAAACTTGCTGAGATCGACACGGAGCGCCTGGTCTTTAATCTGCTGCTGAAAGAGCGCGCCGGTAAAATACGCCGCCGTGAAGCCATCCGGCTTTGCCACCTCACCGATATAATTGACTGCGATGAGGCCGCCGCCGCCACCCATATTTTGCACGGTGATACTCGGTTGCCCGGGAATATGCCGGGATAAATGCTTGGCGAAGATGCGCGACTCGATGTCGGTGGGGCCGCCGGCGGCGAAGTTGATGACGATGTTGAGAGTCTTGCCTTGATAGAAAGGAGCTTTCTCCGCAGCGAAACCGGAAGTCCACAGCGCGGCGAGAAATCCAAGATGAAGTGGCAAAAAGTAACGTCGCCGGTTATATCCTTTCATCGCTCTCTCCTTTCGACAGTCGATCACAACGGTCAGAAATTCAACGCAAATTTTATGTCGATGAGCCTTCGATAATCTCCTGCGCCCTCCTGGCGGCGAAAACGCTTCGGTTGTTTAGGGATACCGACGCACGAGGCAGGAGAGCAGCGCCATCGCCGACCTTCATACTCCATCCGCTAAGCACTTGTCCATCCGTGCTCGGGCTCGCCACGCGATAAAGAATTAAGATCAGCAGTCCTTTGAAACAGCGTTGGTCAGACGACAACTCTACGACGGAGATTTTTTTGACTACTAATTGAGCATGCATGCGTATCAAATGAGCATGCGCGCTCGATGATTTCGACGAACCATTTCAGACGCCAGGCGAGTTCCCCGTAATTTCGTTAACTTAGTCTTCATCAAAAATCGTTTGATTAGGGCATAAGAATTGCTCTGTGACCGTCGATCTCGGTTTTCGCTCGGGCGGCTTTTCCTTACAAGGCGCGGGCTACTATCGCCACGACAACTCGCGCGCCCAGTGGAAGCGGTGAAGAACACCCGCAAGCTCACGAAAAATGATATGGTGCACAACAATTGGCAGCCGAAGATTGAAGTCGACGCGGAGACCTACGGGGTGCGCGCCGACGGCGAATTGTTAGAGTGCGAGCCGGCGCAAACACTGCCGCTGGCGCAAAGATATTTTCTGTTCTGATGATCGAGATTACCACCAAGATAAAGCCCGGCACGGCGGTTCAAGTGCTGGGACAACTCAGCCTGCCCTATGAGCAGCGCCAGAAACGCTGGCTGCGCGCGCGTCTGGCTTCGGGCGAGCAGGTGGCGCTCAGGTTGCGGCGCGGCGAAACGCTGCGCGGCGGCGACCTGATCGCGGCTTCCGACGGGCGCGCCGTCGAAGTGGTGGCGGCGGCGGAGAAAGTCTTGCACGTGGAATGCGCCTCGGTGAGGGAGCTGGCGCGCGCCGCCTATCATCTCGGTAATCGCCACGCCGCCGTGCAGTTGGGGCATGGTTTTCTGCGGATCATCGAGGATGCAGTGCTGGAGGAAATGCTGCGCGGTCTGGGCGCGAAGATCACGAAAATCGAAGCGCCGTTCGGACCGGAGCCGGGTGCCTACGGCGCCGGACATGCTCACCCAACCGAGAGCGAACAAGCGCAGCATGATCGAGTTCATGAACAACGGACAAAGGAAATCGGCGCTGATAACGACGATGGCGATCCCGTTCGCAGGAGCCTTCGGCCGCGCAAATGAAATCCGCCGCCGACATGAAACTCGCTCGGCTGTTGCAGTTGGCCAGTCCGATATTGCCGGTCGGCGCCTATAGCTATTCGCAAGGTTTGGAGAGCGCCGTAGCCGCCGGCGCGGTCGGCGACTTGGAGACGGCGCACTGTTGGATCGGCGATTTGTTGGAATATTCGGTCGGGCACATCGAGCCGCCGCTATTATCGAGGCTGATCGCGAGTTGGACGGCGCAAGACTTTACGCTAGCCGTTCAATGGAATGCGCTCTTTCTCGCCAGCCGTGAAACCTCGGAGCTGCGGGCCGAAACGTTACAGATGGGTTATTCGTTGAGAAAGCTAGTGATGGAATTGGAGGAAGCTGATGAGAAAGCGCTCGCGCATCTTGCTCGCTTGGAAGAGATTTCGTTTCCCGCCGCCTTTGCTTTCGCGGCGGCTCAATGGAAAGTACCAGCGCAGCCGGCCGTGGTCGCCTATCTCTGGGCATGGCTGGAAGGTCAGGTGACGGCGGCGGTCAAGCTCGTGCCCCTTGGTCAGACGGATGGACAGTGGATGCTTTTCGCGCTCGGTGACAGGTTGCTGCCTATCGCCGAACGGGCAGCGTCAATGTCGAACGACGATATCGGCGGTTTTGCGCCGGGTCTGGCGATTTTTTCCAGCCGCCACGAAACGCAATACTCGCGTTTATTTCGTTCGTAGAAGGGCCCCCACCTTCATCCCCCGCGATGACGACGCGGGGGAGGAAAGAGGAGGGGGAATTTAAGCGCAAAGAACGCAAAGGGCACAGCACTTTGTGGTGAATAAATTATTCGGTATACGCGTAAAGGCGATTTCGCGAAAATGACTAACAACAAACAACCACTCTGCGTCGGCATCGGCGGGCCGGTGGGCTCCGGCAAGACCGCTCTCACGTTGTCGCTATGCCGGGCGCTGCGCGCCTTGTACAACGTCGCTGTCGTGACGAACGATATCTACACGCAGGAAGACGCCCAGTTCCTGGTGCGCCATCAGGCGCTTGCCGCCGAGCGGATCATCGGCGTCGAGACCGGCGGCTGCCCGCACACGGCGATCCGCGAGGACGCCTCGATCAATATCGAAGCCATCGCCCGGCTCATTCGCCGCTTTGAAAATCTCGATCTCATTCTCATCGAATCCGGTGGCGATAATCTGGCGGCGACTTTTAGCCCGGAGTTAGCCGACTTGACGATTTATGTAATCGACGTCGCCGCCGATCTCGCCGTGATGGAGCGCGACGCAAAAAAAATGCGCGGCGAGCGGCCGTTCGTGTTTACGAATTTGAAAAATGGAACCGGCTTGCCGTCTGTGCTCGATTGGCTGCAGACTGAGCTTGGGCAAGCCCCGTTACCGTAGCTGCCTGGCAATTTAAGGCGTCACCCCCGAATGTTTTTGTCGTGAGTCCAGTTCCGAATTCGCCTGTGGTGAGCTATGTCGAACCACCGCTTAAAACACGCGGGAATGACGGACTTCGAGGAGGCAAGACAAATCTCATCGCGGAGTCCTGATCCCCCTTTAGCTTGCTGCGGGCTTATTCACAATCCGAAGATCTTTCTGAACTCGCGGGCGTAGTCGTCGAGGTTAAGATAAACTTCTTTGGGCACGGCTTTTAGTTTTAATTTGGTTTGATCCATCTTCGGCGCCAGCGGTTCGATGTCGCTGCGCGCGGGGATGCGGCGCATGCCGCGGACCATTTGCTGACCTTTTTTTGAGGTGGCGAAGTCGATGAGTAATTTGGCCGAATTCGGGTTGGACGCTTTAGCGCTGAGGCCCATGCCGCTCATCGTGACCACGATGGGATCGAAGGTTTCGATCCATTCCACGGGCGCGCCTTCATTTTTCATTCGCTCAATGCGAAAATTATAGGCCCAAGCCAGCGGCACCTCGCCGGCGCCGAGGAGTTGCGCCGTTAGGCCGTGTCCGCGCCGCCATGTTGGGTTCTGCAGCGCCAAGCGTTTCATGTATTGCACGGTTTTCTCTTTGCCCCACACAGTCGCCAGCGTGCCGAACCAATCATAATCGGTGGAGTCCATCAATATCTTGTCTTTCCACTTCGGGTCGAGCAGATCCGGATAATTTTTCGGCGCATCTTTGGCGCCGAGCATCTTGGTGTTGTAACAGAGCACCAGATTGTTGACGAAAATGCCGGTCCAATAGCCTTGCGGATCTTTGAATTCGCCCAGGAAGGCGTCCCGCTCCGGGGTCAGGTAAGGGGCGATCATGTGCTTCTCGGCGAGGACCGAAATTGCGCTGGTTGAAACGGCATCGAACAACCATCTGCCGGCGCGGCTCTCGCTGAGAATCCGGTTCATCAACTGCTCTTCGCCGGCACGCACGAGCTCGGCTTTGATGAACGGATATTCTTTCTGAAATGCGTCCAGCAACGGCTTCGAGGTATCGATGGCCATCGAAGTATACCAGACGAGCTTGGCTTCTTTCTTGGCGCCTTCGACGAGGGCGGAGGTTTGCGCGTGAAGGCGAGCTGGAAAAAGGGAGAGAATGACGCTTAACAGCGAGAGGATATATGACACGAGTTTCATGATCCCCCCATACCGAGTTAGAGCCGGTGTCAGAATGTCATTCTGAGGCGCAGCCGAAGAATCTGCTTCTTTTAAGCTGTTGGAAAAGCGAGATGCTTCGCTTTGCTCAGCATGACACACAGGTGATTTGTTATTTTAGACGCAGTCCCTTATTCGCGGAGGATCGAGTATAAGAAGATCGCATTTTTCGCTCCTCCATCCTCAATCCTCCATCCTCAATTCTCCATCCTCGACCGATTCCTACGCCCTCGGATACAGCGCGTCCATCATTAATCTTTTGTGATGCCCGGGCGTGCCCAAATATTGATAAAGCGTGTGCGCGAGCACGCTGTGTGCCATCATCGGGTGACCGTAGTCAGTGCCCGGACCGGCCCAGACCATGTGGGCGTAGTTGGTCGCTTGAAAGTAGCCGTCGCTGGCCACCGCCTTTGCTTCATGGACAGCCGCGCGCGCCGGCATGCCGCTGTCGATGCGCCATAACGTTTCGTAAGTCGCCCAGCGCGCCGCGTCGAGATGAATCGAGATCTCAACGCAATGATCTTGCACCCTCTGGAAGCGGCCGATGGGTTGGCCGAACACGACCCGCGTTCGTGTGTACTCGCAGGTAAAGTCGAAGACTTCTTGTGACGCGCCGACTTGGTAGGCGCAGAGGATCGGCAACGATTTGTCCAGCGCGGTTTCCAGCGTCGACCAGTTCGCGCCGCTGGAGCCGAGCAAATTTTCCGGCGAGACGGCAACCTTATCGAAGCGCACCTCGGCGACGGAAACTAAAAAGCCGATGTGCGGCGTGATCGTGATTCCGGGGCTCTTGGCGTCGATGACCAAGAAAACGACTTTGCCTTCCTCAGTGCGCGCGGCGCAAAGAAAGCTCGTGGCTGCCTGAGCGTCGAAGACAAAGGGCTTAACGCCGTTCATCAGATAGCCACCGGCAAGTTTGCTCAGACGTGATTCCACTGCCTCGGGTCCCCAGTACGCGGCCTTGTCGGTGATCGCTGGAATAACGACCGACTCGCCTTTACAAAGCGGCGGCAGCAAAGCTTTGCGCTGCTCGTCGGTGCAGGCTTCGAGAATCATCTGGGCCGCGAGTATTCCAGAGCTAAACAGCGGTCCGGGCACGGGACCGCGGCCCAATTCTTCAAACACGACGGCGCAGTCCGTGGCGCTGACTTCGGCGCCGCCGAATTGCTCCGGCAGCATCATGCCGAGCCAGCCAAGCTCGGCGGCTTTTTTCACAAGCTGCGGCTGGTAGGTTTGCTTATTTTTGTACCACTGGGTCATCTGGTGCGCCGGCACTTCGGCTTTAACGAAATCCGCCGCGACCTTTTTAAACATCTCTTGGGTTTCAGTTAGACTTAAATCCATGTGCTTTTTCTCCTATTTGGAACAACTGGAACCATTGGAACTTTTGGAACGAAAAGGCGTTGTTTGTTCCAGCCGTTCCAGTCGTTCCAAAAGTTCCACCCGTAGGTAAGATAGTTTTGCCTATCATTTAATCCGTCTCCGGCGCTTTCTCCGTGGTCGGACGGCCTAGGCCAAGGCGACGGGCGAAGATCAAACGGTCCGTATCCAAGGTGCCGCCGCCGTGCAATTGCCCCGGTCCGGTGCGCACGGCGTATTCAAAGTCGACGACTTCATGCACCGAGAGATCCTGCACCAGCGCGTCGGCGCCCATGATCGCTTGCAGGCGCTCGCCATTGCGCAGGCGCATCATGCGCTGGAAGTAGCGCTGCTGCGGCCCACCATAGGGATGCGGCTTTTTGGCGAAACGGCGCCAGTAGATGAGTTGGTTAAAGCGCCGGAGCGTATTTAATTCGATCATCATGTCGGCGACGAGATCGCGTACGCGCGGATCTTCCAGGATCGGCTTGCCGTCGACACGGGTGTTACGACAATACTCGACAACACGCTCGATGAGAGGATCAGCCGCGATTCGGCCGTCGCCACCATGTTCGAGCTCCATGTGCGTGCTGGCGACTTTCCAGCCGTTGTTTTCACCGCCGATCAGATACTTCGCCGGCACGCGTACGTTGTCGAAGAACACTGCGTTCTTGATGCCCATCATGAGATACATGTGTTGGATCGTGATCCCGGGGAGATTCGCCGGGATGTGCAACCAAGCCAGATTTTCGTGACGCTTGCCTTTCGGATCGGTGCAAACCAGCGTCCAGAGATAATCCGGCGGCAAATGGTGTCCGACCATGACTTTCTGACCGTTGACGATGTAATCGTTGCCGTCACGGATCGCTTTGGTCTGGCAATTTGCGATATCGCTGCCGCCATGCGGTTCGGTAAGCACCTGCCAAACGCAAGTCTCGGCGCGCGTGATCGGCGGCAAAAATTCCGCCTTCTGCTCTTCTGTGCCCCAGCGGATCAACACCGGTGCGACGATCCGCGCCAACGTGTAAAAGACATGCGAGAGATTGAGGCCATATTTGAATAACTCGGTTTCGAGCACCATCTGATGATCGACGGTTAGCTCCGCGCCGCCATATTTCTTCGGGAACATCGGAAAGAGCCAACCCTTCGCTCCCAGCTTTTCAGCGAGACCGCGGCGGAACTTGTATTCCTCCTCGTCCTCGCGCGTCGACCAGGAGGCCGACCAGCGCAAGTGTTGATGGCCTTTAAACTGTTCGGCCAGCCACGCAGCGACCTCGTTTCTAAATTCGACAACATGAGGGGGATCTGCGGATACGTTAAAATCCATACTGAGCTCCTTTCAGTCGTTCATGGTTCCGGGTTTCGGGTTAACTCGAGACGCGAGACCCGGAACTCGAGACAACATCTATATCACTCCTGTCATGCGCAATTCTTTGATCTCGCCGTCGTCATAACCCAACTTCGCCAATACTTCTTCGGTATGCTCACTCAACAGCGGCGCGGCGCGGAAAAATTTGGCTGGCGTGTCGGACAGATTGATCGGGCTGCCGACCAGATTGCTCGTGCCCATTTTAGGGTGAGCAATTTTTTTGGGAATCCCTATATGCTTGATTTGCGGATCGTCGAACACTTCATGAATCGTGTTGATCGGCGCGTTGGGAATGCTGCTGGCGTCCAATCGCGGCAACCAGTATGAGCGGGGCTTCTTCTGAAACTGTTGCCGCAAAATCCTTACAATCTCTTCATGACGATCGGTTCGATGTTTACGCGTCGCGAAGCGCGGGTCGCCGATCAAGTTTTCGAGCTCTGCCGCCATCAGCAGCCCTTCCCAAGCTTCGTTATGCCCGGAGAGATGGACCATGAATGGTTTCTTATCACAATCGAGCAGACTGTAAATTCTCCCCTTAGGAAAATTTTCCCGCGACACGGCTTCGCCGCCGTTTAAATAATCGACCACATGAGACTCGATAAACGCAATGCTCACTTGCAATAAAGACACATCGATGAACTGACCCCGGCCGGTTTTTCCACGGGCGAGCAAGGCTGCCATAATGCCGTGCGCAGCGAAAATCCCAGCCGCGTGGTCGACGAAAGAAACGCCGGCGACTTTCGGATCATCCAGATCGGTGACCAGGCTCATCATGCCGCTCAGCGCCTGGCCGATGGTGTCGAAGCCGGGCTTGTCGCGATAAGGCCCGCTTTGACCGTAGCCTGAGATCGAACAGTGAATCAATTTCGGATTCAGCTTCGCTAAGTCGCCGTCGTAGTCGAGCCCAAGTTTGGCTCTGGTCGGCGGGCGAAAGTTTTCGAGAAAGATGTCCGCCGTGGCCAAAAGCTTGCGCAAGATTTCTCCACCCTTTTTATGCCGCAGATCGAGGGTAACGCTCTTCTTGTTGCGGTTCAGCGCGCGGAAGCTCGGGCCGTAGCCTTCGTACTTCGGATTGCGCCCGCGGTGGGTGTCGCCGCCATTGGGCAATTCGACTTTGATCACCTCGCAACCAAGGTCGCCGAGCAGGCTACTGGCGTAAGGACCGGCCACGTGGCCGCTGACATCGATACAAGTGAAACCTTCGAGGGCTCCGGAAATCATCGGCGGTTCAAATCCTCAGTACAGAAGTCTCACTTATCGCAATCAAAAAAAGTTTTCCACCATGAGTTTCTCGCCCCAAGCCCGTCCTGAGCAAAGCCGAAGGAGTGCCAAGTACGCCAAGTGACAGCGAAGGCTGTCATCCCGAGTGAATGCGAGCGATCTAAGAAAGATTTCTCTCGGAGTTTACTCTGAGCTTGGCCGAAGGGTTCGAAATGACACCACGCGCCCTTTGCGCCTTAGCGTCTTTGCGGGAGACATTCCGATTTTGGGTTGCTCGCAGTATCTTGCTCCAGGACGAGGGAGCCGGGTTTTGTTGAGCAACTTCGTCATATATGCAAGTCTGTCGGCGACCACCTGCCAATTCAGGAGGACTCCCATGCGTTATGAATTGTATTATCAACCGTCGATCCAAGGGCGCGGCGAGTTCGTTCGCCTTTCACTGGAAGATGCCGGCGCGGATTACATCGACGTCGCGCGCGATCCGAACTTCGGCCGTCCCGGGATCATGAAATTCCTCGAAGACCCGTCGTTGGAACATCCACCGTTTGCTCCGCCGTTTCTCAAAGCCGGCAAGCTCCTGATTTCCCAAACCGCCAACATTCTCCAGTTTCTCGCGCCCCGGCTGGGCCTCGTACCGAAAAGCGAAGCGAACCTGCTATGGGCGCATCAGCTGCAACTGACGATGGCCGATTGGCTGTATGAAGCCGGCCAGACGCACCATCCGATCGCGAACGTCCTGTACTATGAGCAACAGACGGACGAGGCCAAAAAGCGCGCCGCACATTTCACCTCGACCCGAATACCCAAGTTTCTTGGCTATTTTGAAAGAATTCTAAAACTGAACGCCAAAGGCGGCGACTTCATTTTCGGAAAGAAGGTTGCCTACGTCGATCTCTCGCTGTTCCAGATGGTCGAGGGATTGCGGTACGCTTTTCCAAGGACCATGGCGCGATTCGAACCGCAACACCCGAGACTGGTGACTTTACACGATCGCGTCATGGCGCGTCCGCGAATCGCCGCCTATCTATCCTCGCCGCGGCGGCTGGCGTTCAATGAGCAAGGCATTTTCCGCCACTATCCCGAGTTGGAAGAGGAATAGACGCAAAAGGAATGAAGCGCATAGAAATGTTGGACCGAGCGGAGCGCTCTCGAAACGAAGATGGATGTGTCATTGCAAGACCCTCAACTTCTCAATTTTTGACCCTCAAGTTTTGTCTAGACTAGACTTGCAGAGGAGTCCTCGCAGCTGTAGATCGCGGGCATGTTCGACAAACCGCCGCGAGATATTGAATAGGTGAGGGTCAACTTTTAGTTCTTCTTTGCACTCGTTTAGCACAAGAGATACGACCTTTGAGGCAACAACGCTTTCTTGCTCACCCCGCCCGCATCTTGAGCAGCGTCGGAATATCTATTTTTTCCTGATACGGTCGCAGTTCTTCTTCTTGACGCTGCGCGCCGAGCATGGCCATGCGGTCGGCGAGTTCGTTGCCTTCGGTGCCGACGTGGGCGGCGACATGGATGAGCTTCAGTTCTTCTTCAATGCGTCGGTAGATCGCGTAACACTCCTGGATAATTTCCAGGTTCTTGATCTCCCCGCCGGGTTTTTTCCAGCCTTTCTTTTCCCAGTTCGGTGCCCAACTGCGAATGCAGTTGATGGAGTACGCCGAGTCGCTGCACACCTCGACGGTGTTGCCGGTCTTGATTTCTGCTTCGGCCATCCGCAATGCGTGACAGAGCGCGTTCAGTTCGGCGATGTTGTTGGTTCCCATGGGGTTGTACAGGCCAAACCACAATTGCGCGAGTTCGCCGGCTCGATACACCACGACGCCGGAGCCGGCATTGCCGGGGTTGGGTTCACAGGCACCAGCGCAATAAATGCTGACATCGAACTGTTGAGAGGGATGGGCGGCGCTGCGTTCGCTGTCCGGTGTGCCGGCTTTTTGCCTGCTGGGTGTTTTGGGCGGAATGCTTGCGTAGCCGCCGCGACCAAAGGCTTGCTCGGCTTCCGCACGGGTCGGGAAGGACTTGAAGCGCGCCCCGGCATCCTTGTCCACGGCCCGCTGAGTGGTCGCCCAATCCGTGAATACACCGGTCTGCCGGCCTGACCATACCACGTAAAATTTTTGCGCCATGCTGAGTCGATGTGCCTCCTGTAGAAATTAAACCGTCGTCTAGCCGATCGCCTGTGCGCGACCCATTGATACAGGCAGGATGCCAGGGTTAGACGTTTACAAATTGACTATCTTTGGAAATCGGTGAAGTTGGGAGTTTTCCCGTGGGATCGGTTCCAGTCGCCTGTCCAGTCGGTTGGAATCATGCGGAGCGCAAGCGGCGTTCTGCCGGCACAAAACGAATCTCAACACGCTGATTTAGCGCCGCGGCGATTCGGTTGAGCATCGCCAGGGAATGACCCTCGTAGTTGGCGTCTTCGAGACGACAAATGACTGACGCTGTGGTTCCGATGAGTTGTGCCAATTGACGTTGGCTTAATCCATTCGCAATTCTCAGTGCAGTTAGCTTACGAGCGACGTGGTCGTTCGATCGTGCTTGCTCCAAAGCCGCGAGTCGCCGCGGCTTGCCTGCATAATAGCGACGGTGGAGAATTTCAACGGCATCCGCTGTCGCTTTCCTCTTTGCTTTGACCATGATTTCTACTCCTTGTACGTGTGTCGATCCGGATCGAGTTCAAAATTCAGTTTTCTTCGGATCGCTAGCTCAATATCGCGTTGTGGTACTTCACTTTCTTTTACTAAACCGTGCGCCAGTACCGCTGCAATCCGACCATGGAAGAAAATATAGCATTCGATAATTCGTGGTTCTGAGTCGAACCCGTAGTTCATAAATCCCATCTCGTAAAAAGTCGGCCTCCGCGCGTCGAAGTTCATGCCCCAAATCACGCAACCGTTCGATTCGAACCCGACATTTGTCCAGAGCTTTCGTAGGCAGCGAATCCAACCAATCGAGCACCGGGACCGTGTCCGGGTCGTCCTGATAAAAGACAACGGTTGTCTTTGGCATTGTCTCAGGAAGTTATGTTCGCATTATTGCGAACGCCGGTCAATAGCGGAACGCTCAGGCCCAGGAGCATCTAATAGCTAGTAGCGTCGAATTTTGAATTTGGCATTCTATAGGCGCTCTTCTCTTGAGACAATTGATTACGGCGATTGTCGCTAACAACTTCCCCCGAATTTCGAAGAAATTTTCACCACAGAGGCACAGAGTTCGCCGAGTTCGGAGTAATGTTTATGAAAAACTCTTTACTCCGCGTGCTCAGCGCCTCGGCGCTGCAATCTCCGATCCCTGGTTTAATTAAATCTTGGGTTTGGCATTTTAGCTGTTGGTCGCAAACAGAAAGTGTTCTTGCTTGCGAAGCTGGTGGAATTTTTTGCGTCTGCCTGACTCGTCACTCAGGTGCCGCAGAAGGTTCGGTAGCACCCGCCGCCTTCCGGCGCAGGTTCGGCAAAGGCGGCAAACTCCGGCTGATCGTCGAACGGGCGCGATAGGATATTCAGCAGCGTGTCGAAGGGCGCGTAATCGCCGCGTTCCACTGCAGCGCCCAAGGCTTCCTCGACTCGATGGTTGCGCGGAATGAACGCGGGATTAACACGCCGCATCGCCTGCGCACGCTCCAAAGGTGCCACCGCCTCGCGCGCAAGCCGCGCCCGCCAGTGTGCACTCCAGAGATCGTAGGCCGACGGATCCGCAAACAGCGCGCGAATCGGTTCCTCCTGGCTTAAGGCGGCATCGGCGAGGTAACGGAACGCCAACGTGTAGTCAACTTGCTTGCCCTCCATGGCGGTGAGAAACATCGTGGCGAGGTTGAGATCGGCCTCCTCCTCACTGACCAGTCCGAGCTTGGCGCGCATGCCTTTTAACCAGTGGCGTTCGTATTGTTCTGGAAAGGCATTGACCACCTCAGTGGCGCGTGCGATGGCGCGCTTTCCATCAGCATCGATCAAGGGTACAAGCGTCTCCGCCAGCCGCGCAAGGTTCCACTGCGCGATCCTTGGCTGATTGGCGTAGGCATAGCGGCCCTGAGTGTCTATGGAGCTGAAGACTGTGGCTGGATCATAATGATCCATGAAGGCGCATGGGCCGTAGTCGATAGTCTCACCGGAGATCGCCATATTGTCGGTGTTCATCACGCCATGGATGAAGCCCACATGCATCCAGCTGGCAATGAGCGCCGCTTGTCTGTCGCACACGCGCTCGAGCAATCCCAGGTAGGGGTTCGCGTGGCCCTTCAGCTCCCGGTAGTGGCGATCGATTACGTAATCGGCCAGTCGACGCACCTTGGCCTGCTCACCGCGGGCGGCGAACAATTGAAAGGTGCCCACACGGATGTGGCTGGCAGCAACGCGCGTCAAAACCGCGCCCGGCAGCGCACCCTCGCGAAAGACGGGCTCGCCTGTGAGGACTGCGGCAAGCGCCCGGGTCGTCGGGATACCAAGCGCGTGCATCGCTTCGCCGATCAGGTATTCACGCAACACAGGCCCGAGTGCTGCCCGGCCGTCGCCGGCGCGCGAAAACGGAGTGGGACCCGAGCCTTTGAGCTGAATGTCACGACGACGTCCGTCGCGGTCGATCACCTCGCCCAGGAGCAGCGCCCGCCCGTCGCCAAGTTGGGGCGAGAAGCCCCCGAACTGGTGGCCAGCGTACGCTTGGGCCAACGGCACCGCTCCCTCGGGTGTCTCATTGCCCGCAAAGATCCTCGCGCCTTCCTCGGAATCGAGAGCACCGGCATCCAGCCCCAATTCTTCAGCCAACTCACGGTTGAGCTTGACCAACCTAGGCCGCACCACTTGCGCCGCCTTCCCGGTCACGTAGAAGCCCTCAAGTTCGCGCGCATAGGTATTGTCGAAGGTGAATCGCGCGGCGGCAGGGTGGTTAGGGACGTGCGTCATCGTGTGACTTCCTTGGTCAAGGGGGATTAGTGAATCCTCGGCTATCATTCTTCCCGATATCGATAGAAATAACTATACCTGTCCAGAAGAGTATGCTCGGTTTCAATAAGCTTTGCGGGTTAAAGTTTTTTGTATTTAGAGGAAGCTGCTCTCGCAGTACGAGTAGGGTCAGTGCTTTACTTTTGATGTTTTCCCCCAGGCTCCTACCCCGCCTTTTTCGGCCGATAAAACTCAATCGCATTTTTGTAGAAAACATTCGCCGCCTTTTCTTCTCCTAATGTTTCCAGAACCAGCGTGTAATCGTCATCTTGATAGGGCCTCGGCGCGCGGGTGGACGGCAGGTCGGTGCCGAACATGAGCGCCCGCGGATTGGCCACATAGAGATCAGTCAGGGCGGAACGCACATCCAAGTCCACTCGGCCGAAGCCGGTGGCCTTCACCCGCACACCTTTTTCCGCAAGTTTGAGCAGCGTTGGGAAACCCGCTATGGAGAGACCGAGATGGTCGATGCTGACCGCCGGCAACGAAACAAGAGTCTCAAACAGATCGGCAAGCTCGGTGGAATCAACATACAACTCCGTGTGCCAGCCGACGAGTTCATGAACGCGCCGCGCCATATTTTCCAGGTGTTGGATTTCTTCGGAACCGCCGCGCTTGACGTTGAAACGGACGGCGCGAACTCCCGCGCTGTTGAGTTCTTTCAATTCCTGATCCGAGACGGTCTGTGGCACCTGAGTGACTCCCACAAACGAAGGCCCAAGCACTTTCAATGCATGGAATAGATAAGACTGATCGAAAGCCTGGAAAGAACCGGACACCACCGCGCCGCCGAAAAGATCGATCGCTTTCAAGCGCTCTAAATAATCCTCGCTGGTAAACGCGTCCGGCATGAATCCTTGATTGGGCACGACGGGAAAATTCTTGTCGATGATATGAAAATGGCAATCAAAATACTTGGCTTTCTGGTTCAACGAATTTCTCCTCTCAAATTTCGGCCAACTATTATTGCTAAATCGAACGGCGCTGCCAATCCCCTATTTGAAAAAAATTCACTGCTTTTGCGAACTTACTAACTAATTCTGCCGGCGGCGCACAAGAATAATTTTTCAGGCAACGCACCATTGTATTATCCAGGCTTCAGTTACATGAATCTTAGGGATTACCGTGCGGCCATTGCTCATCTTGAAGAGTACCTGCGCTTTCGTCCAGGAGACGCGCACGCGAAAGAAGTTATTGACTGGTGTCACGAGCAGCTAAATTCGAACCGGGAGACGTAGAGAATTTTAAGGGGACAGGCTACTTTTTCACTTTGCGATCGTGAGCGGCGCGGTGATACAGCCTGCTTATGCCAAGAATCCCGCGCATGGCGCATTGGGTCGCGTTTTTTACTTTTGGTGTTTCTAGCCAGACGTAAAACGCTTCCCGAAATCACGCCGGCGAAGTCTTTGCCCAGAGCTCCGAGAGACGTGCAGTATCTTTGGCGCACGTCGCTATAGACGAAAGAAGCGTTCGGCGTTTTTGCCAAGGAGCTTCTCCTTGACTCGCTCCGGCATATCGCTCCTCTCGCGCCAGCGAGTGACGTAGTTCTCCTCTGCGGAAGGGTCGCCGTGAGGAAAGTCAGAGGAGCACATGAGGCCATCCTCCCCCACGTGCTTCAAGAGATAATCAAAATCCTCGTCTCCCTCGCAGTTCACGAACGCCCGTCCTGAACGGAAAAATTCCTCCGGATCGCGGTAGTAGCGGCGGTCGATGGCATTATCGACGGGCCGTCGTTGCCCTTGAGAGAAAATTACGGTGGGCGGCTCTACCCGGCGCCTGATCTGCTGCATCGCGTAGGGAACCCAGGCGGAGCCGGTCTCCAGGAAGCCGAGCCGGAGCTTGGGAAAACGGGTCAGCAGGCCGGCGCCCATGGTGTACATGAAGCCCCACATCACGGGCACAATGGCCGAACAAAAGAACGCATGGGAATCGGAAAAGAGCTGAGTTACCTGCGGAGATCCCCAACCGAGATGCACGCAAAGGGGCAGGTCAAGTCCCGCGGCTTCCTCATAGATCGGAAAGAATTCCGGATCGGCCAAATTCCGCTCCCACACCATGCCCATGGTGAAAATACCCGAAGCGCCGAGATCGCTTGCCCTGCGCATCTCCTTCACCGCAGCCTCCGGGTCGCGAAACGGGAGAAGCGCTACCCACCTGACTCGGCCTTTTGACTTGGCGCAGGCTTGACCGACGTACGTGTTGTAGGCGTGAAACAACGCGCCTTCAAGCTTTACGTTCTCCGCTACGGCAGCGAGAAACATTGTGGGGAAGACTATCTGGCAGTCGATGTGGAATCGATCCAAGTCGGACAGCCGAGCTTCCATGTCTGCTAGAGTCTGCGACCCAAGGGACACGTCGATCTTTTTCGACCGTTCCGTCCACGAAATCGACGCGGTGGTACGTCCGCGGGTGCCGATGTTAGGAACGCTTTTCCCATCGATGAGCCAACAGCCATTGAAGTCACCCCGGACTGTGTCGGCCGGTAAGTGGACCGGGATCGGACGTCGCAGATAGAACTCCTCGGGAAGATGTTCAAACATGCCTTCCGGCTCAATGATATGTCCATCGGCATCAATCACGCTCATTGCGTCTTCCTCCTCTCATTCTTAACCGACATGTCAGTCTATTCGGCTCAAAACTCCTGTCAAGCCATTTCTTCCTGATAGATTGGCGTTGCCATGACGATGAGAACAAGAACGGAGATTTAGGGTTACATAAGACCCCTGGGGTCAGGCGTGATATATGCTATTCTCAATAGCGGCGACAATTTACTTGCCCAGAACGCCAAAGGGATCGAACCACCCCGAGCTTCGCCTTTTGTAAAATCCGCCGATCGCTTAGAATATCGGATTCATTCATTCATGATACCTGACCCAGGCTCTATCAAGGAAAATGAAAGCGTTGTACGTTGTGTGCGCATAAGAACCCGAGCGGCCCGGCGTTTTCTGATCGCGATCTTAGCCATGGGGGTCTTCGGGTTGCTCCCGGGCGGAACTCGCACCGCTGTTGCCGCCGAAACTCCCTGGAGCACCTACATCGATAAGAACTGTGGCATCGAGATCGCCTATCCGACTTCCTATCAGTTCAATCCGTCAGGCGCCAAAGATTCATGCGCACTTTCTGTGCTCATTGGAACGAAAGACGCGCGAGGGCTCCGTGGGTTATTCAATCTCAATGTTCAAGATATGGGCGATCTTTACGCTCAGGCGATGTGGGACTCCGGCTTGCAACCCTCCGCCGCAAACTTTGCGCTCTATCTCGCCGCGCTACATTGCCAGGCCGATGGCCCCGAGGGGAGCACTCACTGCACTGATGGTAAGATTCGCAGAACTTTCAAGACGCCTCACGGTCTCGAGGTTTACGAGATCCATTTGACCGAGGTGCAGGAATCCCCCGCGCAAAAGACAAACAAAAAAAGACCGAAGGGTCCGATTTTCGCCGTCGACCTATCGAATGACGAGACTGTTTGGATCCTTCTTGCGGAAAGCTCGCAAGATCATTTGGCGGATTTACGGGCAATGCTCGATAAACTCCGAGTATGGGGGAAGGCGCGGCGCGAGATGCCTCGCACGGCGGAGTTAAGGCATTTTTCTCCGTCCGGGCAGTCGTTCGATATTAGACTTACGTCGACTGAACTCAGGAGCTCTCATGAAGGGCCGCCACGGCCCCCGACTCATCTGTTTGTTTGGATCCGCGCGGCCGGCGGCTCGGCATCGACCCGGCAACGAATATGTTGCATTCGGAAATTCCGGCGATCACTTATAGTGGATGGGGAGAAAGCGGCGTCGGCCTTCGCGAGGTCACGGAAGGCCGTTACCAGATAGCGGTTACGGCTACGTCCACCGGCGTTCCGTACAAGCTTGCCGTTCAGGCGCGGGATCAAACCGGTAAGCTTTGGACCGCCACGCGCGCGAGCCGAACATCCGAGCCGGGTGCCATCGATCGCTACGAGCTCGTCTATGCCAAATATTCAGAGCCCGCTGTGACTCTCTCGGAGGTGAACGATCTTTCGGATATCACGCTGCTGTTATCAGGCAGCGGGGATATTGCGAGCGAGCTTCTCGTAACCGACCCGCAAGGGCGGAAAACCGGACGAGATCCGCTTAGCAAATTAGAGCACCGAAAGATTCCCCATTCTTCGTATCTCAACGAGGGATCGCAAGGGCGAGCCCTGGTGCTTCATATTAGACAGCCGATGGACGGCTCATATCTTATCGAGGTGAGTGGAACCAGCGCGGGAAACTACAGCTTGGATGTTCGTGCCAGGGATTGGCAAGGCGGAGCTGCCGCCAGACCGGAACTCCGCAACGTCGCGACGGACCGAGATACGGTTCACCGCTATCGCCTGGAATACAGGGCAAGTCCCCAATCTTCGTTTAGAATTGCCGGCGCTTTTGATGGAGGCGGAGAGAAGCCGGACGACACAAACAGGTTCCTGACTTACGCAAATCCGATCGACCGCAAGGTCCGGCTTGTGACGGGGACGACCCAGGTTCCTTTGCTCATCTTCTATGGTGCATCGATTCAACCGACTACTTTCAACGCGATGCTGAACGGCAGCAACATCTCGAGTCGGTTCACGCCGGCTCCTGATCAGTATGAGCTGGTATGGCTTCCGCTGAAACCGGGGTTGAACAAATTTGCCGTAGCCGTGGAAGGCACCACGACTAGCGGCCGGACGGCTAAGGACATCGACGAGCTGGTGTTCTTGGTCGAGTAGCCCTATCTAGGGGCGTGAAGCAAAGTGGTCTTTTGTTGATACTTTTAAGGGTACAGATCTAGTCTGTACTCGCGGGCGTTTCCCCATTGCAAAGGGAAACCGAGCCAACCTGATTCCGGCCTGAGCAAGCCTGCTTCGGACAACCGGGCGAACTTTCGCGACATGATCATCGGAGAGATCGAGCGATGCTCCGATATTGTACGCGTGCGAACTCACCAGCATTAACGATTCATTAGTCCACTCTTGCCCATCGCCGGTCGTCCGGGCTGGAACTCTTCATTGAACCAAAAAAAAGAGGCTGGAGATCTCCAGCCTCTTTTTTCCTGACCCGGACGCTTAGTCTGGGGTTATCTTTGACTGAACCTGTCGTAGCGCTCGACCCGCTCCATGAATGCACGGGGCCGGGATTGTAACTCGCGCCTCATATCTGGATTCTCTCTCAAGAAGTCCCGCAACTCGGCATGATTCTCCACGAATTGCCGGTTGTTGATAAGTTCGGGGTTTGCTTTTAACCGTTCAGCAATCCTCGGATGTGAGTCTAAGAACCTATCAAATTTGCGCAGATCCGCGCGAGCATTGAGGTTACGCTCCCAGCTCATGACTCTGCTCGGATTTTCCCTCAACTCTTGGCGTATCCTCGGATGATCTCTGAGGAACGCTTCAAGGTCGTCATGTCTTGAAACCCAACGCCGGTCGTTCGCTAACGAGGGGTTATTTCTAAGCTCCTCGGCGACCCTAGGGTGATTCTCGAGAAATTCGTGTAAAGTTCCCACCTCGCGGCGAGTAATATCGTCTTGGGCCCATGCGCCGGTGGCCGAGACTGATGCCATACTCAGCCCAAGGATCAGGCTGAGAGCGAGAGATTTCAGTAAACTTATCGTTCTCATTTTTACGTGCCTCCTTTCATCGACACATATTGTACTTAACGCAACCACCGTGCCATCGAGAGTATGGAATCTTTTGTAAGACCTCATACTTGAAGAGCGAATTTTTTACGGACCGTTGGTAGGAACTACCTCTCGTCCTTTTTTTCCGACAGTTTGAGGTAATTTCTAGACCAGTGTTAAATAGTTCGAAAATACTTTTTTATAGGCCCTTTTTACGACAGCTCGATCTCGGGCTAATTCTCTTACTCCCAGGTTGTTTGATTAGCCGGGAGCGCTGGTTAAACTAAAAAACAGGATGCCTGAGAAAATTTCCGTGCAGTGCTGCATCGCGGGGGGTGGTCCGGCTGGCATGATGCTGGGCTATCTCCTCGCGCGTGCGGGCGCCAAGGTTTTGGTGTTTGAAAAGCATGCCGATTTCCTGCGTGATTTTCGCGGCGATACCATTCACCCATCGACGCTGGAAGTGATGGACGAGCTGGGATTGCTCGAAGAGTTTCTCAGGTTGCCGCATCAGGAGGTCGACGAGCTTAACGCCCAAGTTGGCCAGACGCAGCTGACCATCGCAGACTTCCGATACCTGCCGACCCGCTGCCGCTTTATCGCGTTGATGCCGCAGTGGAATTTTCTCAACTTCCTCGCCGACCAGGCGGCTGGCTATCCTGGCTTTGGTCTCATGATGGAAGCTGAGGTGAGCGGCCTCATTGAAGAATCAGGGCGCGTGACGGGAGTCGAGGCAAAGACTCCAAACGGGGCGGTTGAAGTGCGCGCCGATCTTATCGTCGGCGCGGACGGCCGGCACTCGATCGTGCGCGAGAAGGCCGGTCTTAAGGTGAAGGACCTCGGAGCGCCGATGGATGTTCTATGGTTTCGGATCAGTCGAAGTCCGGAGGACCCGGTCGCGACTATGGGGAGGTTCGATAAAGGCAGGATTTTTATCACACTCAATCGTGGTGAGTATTGGCAGTGTGGGTACGTCATTGCCAAAGGCCAATTCGAAGAGATGCGACGGCAAGAATTCGAAATTTTTCGCGCGGAGATCATAAAACTCGCACCTTACACGAGAGACAGGGTGCGCGAGTTACGCGGCTGGGATGATGTAAAGCTCTTAACCGTCCGTGTGGACCGACTGCTAGAGTGGTTTCGGCCGGGTCTGCTCTGCATTGGAGATGCCGCGCACGCAATGTCTCCGGTTGGTGGGGTCGGCATTAACCTCGCGATTCAGGATGCAGTGGCGGCCGCCAATGTTCTCTTCAAACCGCTGCGGGAAGGACAGATCACGACCGATCATCTACGCGGGATCCAGAAACGACGCGAGCTCCCCACGCGAGTGACGCAGCGACTGCAGGTCATGGTGCAGCGCAGGATCATTGCGCGTGTCTTGGGTGAGAGCGGATCTCTCAAGCCGCCGCTTGCGGTGCGCTTATTTGCTGCAGTTCCATTGCTGCGCCGGATCCCCGCTCGGATCGTCGGCGTCGGCATCCGTCCCGAACATGTCACCCCGGAGGTCACGCGTTCATAAGGCGCACAGTCGCAGCGCGTTCAAATCGTTCCATCTTAAAAGACTTGGGATGGTTTCAGTTGTTCCAAACGTTCCAGTCGTTCAAGCCGTTTAAGAATCAAGCTAACGCAGATGACCAGACTTTCGCAGCTACACGAATTGCGCTGAGTTCTCGGGTCATCGCCCGCCGTCGGCCGTCAGATCCGGTAGGAAACGTGAAAGAAACTCCCGGTCGATCTTAACCCTGGTTTCAGCACTTTCGGCAGATGAGATCGCCCTTTGGGAATGGCAAGACCACGCTGTCTACTCGCGGATCTTTCTCGGCACGGTTCAGGAGCTCCGTCTGGACGCGGGGGGAAGTTACGTTATCGATGACGAGCCATCCACCGGGCACGAGGCGCGGGACCACCTTCTCGTAGACATTGGCGTTGGACTCCGGGGGCTCAATATCGGAGAAGCAAAACGCGATCTCCTCGAAACGGGTCGCATAGTCGAGAGCGTCGCCGTGAAAAACTTGGACCGAACCTGCCGCGCCGGCGCGCGAGATGTTCTCTCGAGCTAAGGCGACCTTTCTTTCATCGAGATCGACCGTCGTGAGCGTCACGCCTCGCGCGCGAGCGGCCAGCGACAGCCACAGACTGGAGTAGCCACCGCTGCTGCCCAGCTCGAGAAACGCGCCCTTCGGCGCCGACATCGCCAGGAGCGAAAGGCAGCGCCCGACGTCCACGGAAACACTGCGAAGCGACGGTTGATCGCGTGCCGTCTGTTCCTCGAGCGCGCGCATCATCTGTTGCATGTCGGCTGAAATGTCATGGAACACTAGCGCCTCCCTCGAGATTCTCGAACGGCACGCTGCGCCGATTGATCTGCTCTTCGATATCGTCGGGAAATAGATTTTCACTCAGCATGACATAGTCGCCGTAGGCGCCGTGAACCGGACCGAGCAAGTTACGTTCGGCAAGCAGCCCCGGCTTGCGCTTGCCGAACTCGGGCAACTGGGAGCGGTGTTTCTGGTAGCACTCGTACCAATTGCGCGTGAGCAGCACGTAATAGTCGAGCGGCACCGGCGGTTGCTCGGTCTCTTTGCATAGCGCCGTCGACGGCTCGCGTCGCCACTGCTGCGGCCGCGGCAGAATCCCGCGGGACATCAGATATTCGAAGCAGCTGCTGGTTGAATCGACCGCTTCAGCGACGGATTGAAACCCGTGGGGCCGCGCCATCTCGACGCCGGAGACGAAGCTAGGCTGTACGTTGCCCGGACCGAAAACTTCCACCGCATCACACATCCAGCGCACCCAGTTGTCCCAGCCGACGCGCTCGGCTTTGCCGGGATTGATCCATTCGAAGAGCCGCTTGTCCCAAACCTCCATGTTGAAGTGGATGTTGTCGGCGCCGGCGGCTTTGTAGCGCTGCACCTCTTCCCGCGGCCGGGCATTGACCTCGAAGGTGATTCTCGGTTTCGCCGAGCTCCCTTTTATGGCGCGGATGTACTCTTCGTAGAAATCCACTTCGCTCCTACCGTGCAGCGTCTTGGTGATGCTGCCGCCGCTGAGCACGAAGCCGGGCGCGCTGACTCCAAGCCTGCGGGCGTCGCTCGCGACTTCGTCGCAGACGCGCACGACGTCTGCCACCGATTTTACCGGGGCGGCCAAAGTGAAGTCGCGCGACAGCTTCATCTGGCGGGCGTTCTCGTTGATGTCGCAGAACTTGCACTCCTCGCGCGCCCCCCAGTATTGGCAATTGCGAAAGATCGTAATGAACGCGCCGAAGGCGACGATCTCATGATAGGGCGTCCCGTCCGGCAAACTCTTCGCATAATAGTCAGGGGTTTTCGGGAAGCGGACCTCCGCGAGGACGCGCCCTTCCGTGGTCATTACGAGCCGGCCATCGACCACATCGATCAGGTAAGGAGAATGAGGGGAGAGCGAAGTCTGAATCGCCACCGGGCGCATCCCGTAGGGCCCGTTGAGAATGACGAAGTGCTCCGGCACGCGCCGGTGCTCGCCCCGCTTCAATTCAGACATCGGCACGAGATCGTAAGAAAACAAGCGGTAGGACTTGACGAGCGCGCCTGCCGCCGCTTGGAGCGCGGCGTCGCTAAACCAATGACCGAGGCTCAGGAGATGCTGCTTGAGAATCGTTTCCTTGGGAACGTCCGGGTATTTTTTGAAATACGCTTCCAAGACTTCGGGATCGGATTCGTTCGTCGTCGAGATGTTATCCATTTGGCGGATCCTTTCGATCGTGACGTTTCGTGGTTGCGCCTCCCTCGCGGCGCGCTGGCCGTCGTTGCTACTTCAAGAGGGCGTGGGCAAACTTGGCGGCGGGTTCGCGCACCTTGTCGAGTTTTTCTTCCGACTGATTTTCGATCTGCAAAAAATCATTGACCGACATAACGTCTTTGGCTGCGATTGTGCCGGATTCTCGCAAAAAGCGGGTGTCGACGTCGAGGCGCCGGGTTGCTTGACCGAGAGCTTTGGAAACGATCTCCTGTCCCTCACGGCCCAACAGCCAGTTGACGAAAACCTTGGTGCTATTCGGGTGCGCCGGCGCTTTGATGATCGCCAGATTGCCGCTGCCACCGGTGCCGTAATTCCCCTCTTTGGGCGTAGGAAGAACCTTAATCGGCAACCCCACTTTCAGAAACGGCAGATAAGAATAATAGGAGAGACCGATCACGACGGCAACCCGTCCTCTGGCCAAACTTTCGGCAAGCAAGCGTTGATCACGGCCAAGATATAAATCCTGCGCCACGAGTTTTTTGAGATACTCTTCGCCTTTGACGCTCCACAGGAACGCCCAGGTGGAGTCTCCAGCCCCCGGCGTGCGCGGATCGAGATAGCCAATCCTGCCTTTCCACTTCGGGTTGAGAAAATCGTCCAGCGAACGGATCTCGCTCGGCTTGATGAGATCGGTGTTGTACCAAATAACTTCCGACAGATACGCCTGGAACGTGTAAACGAATCGTTTTGCGTTATCGACCCATAGATGACCGCCCCACCACTGTTTCGGATCTTTAACTTCGGGTAGCGCCAGCCACGGTTCGATGGGATCAAGAATGCCCTCGTCCAGCATGCCGGAGACGATCGAAGAAGAACCGCCAATGTGCAGATCGAAATAGCGCACGCCGGCTTTGAATTCGTCCGCCATGCGGCGCACTGCCGCGCTGCCGCGCGCCGTGAAAGTTTCCACTTCGACGCCATAGCGTTTTTTGAATTGCTCCTCGATCTGTTTTTTCATCTCGGCGCTGGCCGGAAGCGATACCGTTACTTTGCCTTCTTTCTTCGCGGCATCAACCAACTTATCCCATTCCAGCGCTCCGACGGCTTTGTCTTGTTGGCCGTTTGCCGCGGGCGCGAACAGCAGGACCCAAAACAGGCCGGCAGACAAGAAATTTCTCGCGATCATCATTTGGACGGGCAACCTGTAGCCATTGCACAGGCAGAAATGCCGTACTAAGTGAATACCTTTTTGGGAACCTTCTTGGAAGATCAACAACCCTCTAAAGAGAGACATTTCATATGTCAAGTAATGTTTACCCAAGTAAATTAAAAGCCTTGTGAAGGTAATATTTAGAACTGTGGAAGGGGCGGGGTAGTGTCGACCGGAATGCGGCGGAGGAGCGGAGTTACCCTAGGGAATGGTCTGATGCCCCGCGCTCGCAGCCGTTCTTCACTTTTACCTTGTTCGAAAAATTTTCCAAGACAGAATGGTCATCTGGGGTCGAGCCTGAGTGGGCATCTGGGTTGAGCCTGAGTATTGACTTATTCAGGTGCGCATTCGCTAGACTAGCAAGTGTCTTTGTTTTGGCTGCTCCGCACGACTCGGCTAACTTTTATCGGCACGAATGCGCGCGGAGAATCGCGGGCTCTCGTTCAGATACGTTCGACCTAGCCAATGGGAAGATCGAATTGCAGGCCGCGCCTTCTCCGGGCATTTCTCAGTTCACTCTGCCGATCAGCCGCGCATCATCGGACCGCACATATCCCGGAGGATTGCCGCGCTTGGACCGCACTTCCAGCCAATCGCCGGCAGAACTTACGACGTTGATCCTGGTTCCTCCGCTGATTTGCGAGATGACGCGCGAAGCCGATGACGGAGTTTCATAGACCGACGTCGGCCGGGTTGTCTCATAGACTCCCAGCTCGCCTGTTCGTCTTGCCGCCACCGGCTGAGGAAGCGACGCAGCCGTGTCCGGCGCGCGAGATGCAGTTCTCCTAACAGCCGGAGACCGGCTCGCGTTCAGACGATCTACTTGACGCGTGGCGACACCCAGCCGTTGCTGTGTTAGCGAAAGTTCTTTCTGGCTTTCCGCGAGTTTAGTCTTTACTTGGGCGAGCTGATTGGAGTTCTCGTTCAGTTGTTGCCGCGTTTGAGCAAGTTGCGCTTCCTGACTTTGAATCATTTGATCTTTCGCTTGGAGCTGCTTTAAGTTGGCCTGGGATGACAGCAATAGCTGGTTGCGTTGTATGTACCCGCCGGCAAAAAAGGCGATCAAAGCGACAACGAGCATGGCGGCCACCCAAATAAATTTTGGAGGGATTGAGGATCTCATGTGATTATCTGGGCCAATTCGTGATTCCGACGATGGTTCGTCACGCTTGAGCCACTGAGGAACAGACTGCGATGAGAGATCGGTCTTGCAATAACGACAATCCGTGGCATCTTCCTCGATACTGTTGGCACAGTATGGGCAAAGCCGCGTCCGCATGGTGGATTTTCCGATCATGATTTTCCATCCTTAGCGCAAAAGTTAACCGTATCCTCGTATTCGGCACCGCGGGCATCCGTTCTCACACGCCTCTATGCGGCGTCCAAGCGCCATTTCATTTGACGTTTGGAAGACTCACTTGTGAATTTTCATAGGCTTCACAGTTTGCCCGAGGAGGCGACACGCGGTCCGGGCTGAGTCTGTATTTTGCCGGCTTTTCTTTATTTCAAAGCGCTATTCAGCAACCAGGCCAACCTAATTCCGGCCTGAGCAAGCCTCCTTCGGACAATCGGGCGGGCTTTCTCCACATAAGCATCAGAGAGCTCGACTGAGGGTCCGGTGTTGTACGCGTGCGACCGGACCAGCATTAACGATTCATCCGTCCACTGTTTGGCATCGCCGGCCTGCCATTTGAGACGGTCTTCTTCCGTGAGATGCGCAGTAAGCCGCTTGGCGACTTCCTCCTCGTTCCCGGTTTCCACCTCGACCAGGTCTGTGTCCCAAAAGAAGTGCAGATTCGTTTTCTGGCCTCTGTAGGACACAGGAATCTCGACCCCGCCTCGATCCATGGCTCGACCGGCATGAAGCGGTTGGTGCATGTCGCCCACCAGGTGTGCGACGTAGTAAAGCGCGAGTCGCCTCATTATGATCGGCGCATTCTTATCGGCGATGACCGATGAAAACCATTTGAGAGCCTCAACCATGCAGTTTTTCTCCGGGCAGTCGCGCCCTTGATCATAGCCCCTGGCATCCTCGGGAATATTGACGTAATGGAGGGGATCGAAATCTCGTATGCTTCGCCCCTCATGATCCGGCCAAACGGCCGCGTCCGCTAACGTCATGCTCCCGGGAAGGATCTTTTCAATCTCCTTGCGCGCCTCGGCGGTGAGATTCGCCTGGGCGATGAAACCGACGACCCGATGGCCTTTGTCGTACCAGGAAAAAGCCGACGCAAGCGTCAGCAGATTGAACACGAAAAACGTCGAGAGGAAAGTAGCTGTCGGCGAAAAGTTTACGAACAAGTCGCCGACCGACTGCGCCAAATCAGAGCACGCAAATAGGCTGTGCGTTTACCACGAAGTGAAAATAGTCCGTCCGTAGTTACGAGCTCCCGCTATTGCGGACCCGCGCTGTTTCCGATGCGCCGATCTCGACAACCCGCCTTCGTCAGCGTACAAGTTTTACGATGTTAAACTCGCTAACTCCATCGGTGGCCGATGGCGAAGATCCTGATAACTCGCGCTTTGCGATCCAGTTCGTAAATGATCCGAAATCGTCTGACTTTGATTCTCCACAGTCCAGGCAATTCTCCGATAAGCGGCGCGCCGGCGAACGGATCGGCGCTTAATGATCTGACCGCTTGCTTGATGCTGCGCTTTAATTTCGGAGGTAAGTGGCGAACGATCTCCGCCACGTGGGGTGGGATATCGGGCCGATAGACGGCCATTATTTCTTGCGACGTTTACGCGCAACGAGAGGATTCGCCGAAGACGGCTTCGAAGGATTCTCCTTGCCGCCCTTTAGCGTAGAAACTCCTGCTCTGAGCGATCTGCCTCATCGATACCGGATCGCTCAAGACATCCAGCGTATCTTTCAAGCGCTCGTACTCGGTGTAATTCACCAGCACAGCTGCGGGTTTTCCGTTACGCGTGACGACGATCTCCTCTTCCCGATCCTCGACGCCGGAGACGAGCTCGGGCAATCGTGTTTTAACCTCTGAAATAGGCATCGTTTTGGACATGTCACGCGTCCTCCGGTTCGACCAAAATTCTGGTCTACTTATAAGTACGCCACCGGCCGGCTGTGGTCAAGGCATGCTTTCGAGAAGAATGGGTGTTTCAACGTGTCGTACCACGCTATATCTCTGTGTTTCTGACAAAGGATAGCATTAACCGGGGTTAGCAGATCACTTTGGGTGGGAAGGTAACCCGCGTAAAGCTTCACGCAACGAATTTTGGATTTTTGAACCTTCGTCTTCGCTCAGAGCTTGCCCTGAGTTTATCGAAGGGACAGGTTTTGGATCCTTCGACGAGGCTCAGCACAGGTTTTGGATTGAATCCGCAATCAGCGCTCCGATCTGAAATGCGTCTTCGCGAGATAACGGTTGGGTCCGTAGTCACCCGTTCGCATACATCGGCTTTCGGTCTCGTAGCGCTAGCCACCCGCGAGCGATCCGATAGATGGCCCACACCCCGGCCGTGAGGAAAACCGCCACCGCAAGCGGGATGCCCACGAAAGTAGCGAACAGCATCGCGCCGATCAGGCACCAGAGGAGCGCAAACCAAAATGTCCGAATCTGCCAGCGAAAGTGTGACTCGAGGAAGGTCTCTCTTGCCTCTCCCCGCTTTGCGTAGTTGATGACGACGGCAATGATCGAGGGCAGACCAAAAACGAAGGCGCCGACAATGGTTGCTGCGGTCGTCACGCCGATCAGAAGACTCAGGGCGTGCAAGGCATACACCAGGTGAGTAACGGTGACGAGCGCTGGTGCGGGTTCGGCGGGGACTTCGGTTTTCTCAGACATGAGCGTTGCTGCCTCAGCGCATCCCGGTGACATCCGGATCATCGATTGCCTCTGCGTCGAGTCCATGGGTCGCCAGCTCCGTAGCCTCCAACTGTCCGACCAGCAATCTGTCTCCATCGTAACGGCTCACCGCGTAACCAGCAGCGCGTCCACCGCGAAGGCGCCTTGACCTTGCGGCAGCACAACCAGCGGATTCAAGTCCATTTCAGCGATGTCGTCCCGAAGATCATACGCGAGCCACGATAGCCGCGCGGCCATGTCGGCGAGGGCGTCGATGTCGGCAGGGGCCGCGCCTCGCACGCCGGCAAATACTTTTGCGCCTTTTAAAGATTCCAGCGCTCGGCGCCCTTCGCTAGAGCTAATCGGCGGAATACGAATTGCCACGTCGGCTAGAATTTCGACGAACACGCCGCCCAGGCCCATGACCAGCGTCGGGCCGAGTTGTTCATCGCGAGAGATGCCGAGCAGGCACTCCACGCCTTTGATTTGTTTTTGCACCAAAATGCCTTCGATCGCCGCGTCGGGCTTTTTGACCCAGACGCCGGCAATCATCTCTTCATACGCCGTCTTTACCGCCCCGGGAGTCCCCAGACCCAGGCGAAGCGCACCGAACTCAGTCTTGTGCGGAATGTCTACGGACGCGACTTTGAGCACGCAGGGATAGCCGAGTTTGTCGGCGGAGCTGATCGCTTCTTCCACTGAATGCGCCATCACGGCAGGCGCTAGCGAAATACCGTAGGCTTGCAACAGTTTTTCTGTGGCGCCGTAAGATAGAATTCCGCTGCGCAATTGCGGTCGCGCCGGCGCGGCACCGAATCTTGTCACCGGTAGAAAGCGACTCAAGGCGCGGTCGCGCTCGTTTTTCCGCAGTCGCCCCATGGCGCGCAGCGATTTACGGTAATCACCGGTGAAGGTCAGGCCGAGGTTCCTGAGTTTGTCGTACCAGACTTCCGCCGGCGGTTCGGTGGCGCGCGTCAGGACGAAGACGCGCTTGTCGCTGGCGCGGCTCAGCTCCGAAATTTTCGTGTACAACTTTTCCGAAGATGGGCTGATCGTTTCCGGCAAATTCAGGCGCACTCCGAGCATGTCGATTCTCGGTTCTTGGAAGAATTTTTCCAAGCAACGATCGAACGCCTCAGGATTGATCCTTTGCAAGTCTTCGACATCGAGTGGATTGCCGAGCAAGGTCGGTTTATCCAAACTCTCGACCATGACTTTCTGCGTTTCCGGACTGAGTTCAGGAACTGGCACACCTTCTTGTTCGGCAATATCGCAAAGCAGTGTGCAATCGCCGCCGGAAATCGTCATGAGGCCGACGCCGCGATCATGCTTATCTGGCCGCGGTTTGGCGCCGGCGAAGAGCGCGGTCGTATCGATCAGGTCGTCAAGATCATTGAGGATGATCGCGCCGTGTTGTTCGAAGAAAGCATCCCAAGCGGCGGCCGATCCCGCGAGCTGGCCGGTGTGAGCAATGACATTGCGCTTGGCGCGTGCGGTTTTGCCGGCGCGGAGAACCAATACGCTCTTGCCATTGGCTATGGCTCGATCGAGCGCCGCGGCAAAGCGTTCCGGCTCTTTGGGTGCTGCTTCGAAATAAGTCGCGATGACGTCGATGTCCGGACACTCGGCTTGATAAGCGAGGTAGTCAGCGGAGTTAAGGACGATCTCGTTGCCGCCGCTGGCGCAGACGTGAAATCCCAGACCGCGCTTAGCGCCGGCGTTCATCAAGAGATTCATCATGCCGCTGCTCTGGAAGATGCAGCCGATGTTGCCCGGACGCAGAGATTTCGGTAGCTCACCGCCCCAGATGCCCAGCTTCGCGCGCATGGAAACGAACCCCATGCAGTTAGGTCCGAGGAGTTTCAGATTGGCCGCTTTCGCGGCGTCGGTGAGTTCTTGCTGCAATTGCTTTCCCGCTTCGCCGCCTTCGGCGAAGCCGTCAGCGAAGATGACGCCGGCCTTGACGCCTTTTTTGCCCGCTTCTTGAACGACCGAAACGACGGTCTTGTTGTTCACCGCGATCACCGCCAGCGGAATATCGCCCGGAACGTCGGTGATGCTTGGATACGCTTTGAGGCCAAAGACTTCGGGACGACCCGGGTTGATGGGAATGATCTTGGAGGAATCGAATCCCATGTTCTGCAGATTTTTGAAGATATTGACGGCGTAATGATTTCGGTCGCTGGCGCCGATGATGGCAAGGCGATCCGCTTCGAAGAGCGGCGCTAAAGATTTGTCGCTCGGCACGGGAAACCTCCGGAACGAAAGATGCTGGTTAAATTACACCTGGACTTATCGCAGTCAAAAATAGATGTCCAATGAAGGAGGGGGTTGGAGTGATGGAGTGTTGGAGTAATGGAATAATGGGCGCTGCAAACGTGATGGGTATCGCTGCGCTCAACCCATCCTACGGGACTCCGAGCCGCCTACGCGGGGATCAGCAGCTCGACGATTTTTTTCACGTTGTCGACTGTTTCCAGATTCCCCACCGATACGATTAACTCTTCGGCCTGCTTTTCCGGGATCACCATCCTCGCATTGCCCCGGAACTTTTCCAAGACTTCTTTCTCCGTCAATGGATTTTGCGGAGCGCCCTTGGCGATTGTCGCCGTGTAGTTAAAAGCAGTTCCGTTTTTGAGTTCAACCGTCACGGGACAATATGGCCCCGGTTCCGGAATGGACTCGTCGACGATGACTTTCACTTTGCTGAGCGCTTCCTGAACCTGCGGCTGATTGGCTTTCTCGTCAGTGAAAGTCGCAATTTCCAACTTGCCCTCCAGGATGCAGAGCGCGACGACATAATTGATCGCGAACTTGCCGCGCAGGCCGGTTTTGACTTCGGCGTGGTAATGACGCTGGTAACGCTCCGGCGGAATACGGACTTCGATCTTGGCGACATCCTCGAAGCGGATTTGATGCTCGCGCTTCAAGTGCAGCGCAGCGTCGGCGGCGAGAAACTGGGGCGCGCTGCAAGGATGCATTTTGAGGCCGAGGCCCGGCGATTCGAGAAAGTAGGGCTTGCCGATGTTGGTGATCATTTTTTCATAATCACAAGTTCCCTTGCCAAAGAAGGTGTCACAAAAGCCGCGCGGCGCTTCAAAGATGGCGGCATCAGCGGTAAAACCTTTTTCCGCCAGAAGCGCGGCTTCAATTCCGTTTCGCGCGGCATTGCCGGCGTGAAACGGTTTGACCATCGACCCTTGTTGGCGATGGATGCCGCTGCAACCCGAAGCAGCAACGCCAAGGGCGGCCTTGATCTTGTCGGGAACCGCCTCGAGCAGGCTGGCGCAGGCCACGGCGGCGCCAATGCTGCCAAGGACTGGTGTACTGTGAAAACCGCGGTCGTGCAGGTTGGGACCGGCGGCAGAAATCTTGGTGAGAACTTCGATGCCGAAGATGTAGGCCTTTAATAGATCCTTGCCTGATGCGCCCAAGGTTTCGCCCAAGCTGAGCGCGGCGCCGGTTACCATGCTGCTGGGATGACCGGCATGGATCGAATCCTCCCAATCGTCGAAGTCGAGAGCGTGGGCCAAAAGGCCATTGGCGAATCCTGCCATGGGGACGGATGATTTTGCTGGAGTGCCCCAGATCGACGCTTCATTCGAGTTGCTGACTCGCGCGCAGTAGTCGAAGGCGATTGCCGCCACTGGCGTTGCAACCGCCGCCAATGCGACGCCAAGCGTGTCGAGGATATGCATCTTGGCGTTGGTTAGAGTTTTCTCGGAAATCGTCGAGTAAGCCGTTTCGGCGACAAAGCGCGCCAGAGTGTCGGTGACCGGCGGAGGCGTAGCCATCTTGTTCTCCTGCGAATTGAGATGTATGAAAGTTCCATTATCCGAAGAGCCAGGCACTAGGCAACAGGCATTAGACAATAGCGAGGAACGGAACAAGAAAACGAGGAGAGACGAATGAAAGGTTGTTTAGAGGGAATCAGAGTTTTAGAACTGGGAAATTTTATCTCAGGCCCGTACGGCGCGTGCTTGCTGTCCGACTTGGGCGCTGAGGTGATCAAAGTCGAAAACCCGAAGGGCGGCGATCCATTTCGCGGCTGGGATCTGGGAGGCGACCAGCCCAATTTTTGGGCTTTTAATCGCGGCAAGAAAAGCATCACGTTGAATCTTCAAACAGCCGAGGGGCGAGAAGTTTTTTATGCCCTGGTCAAAAAATCCGATGTCGTGATGGAAAACTATCGGCCCGGCGTCACCAAGAAACTCGGTATCGATTATGAGACTCTGAGAAAGTTGAACGATAGGATCATTTATTGCTCGATTACGGGAACGGGTCCCACGGGTCCCTACGTCAATCGGCCCGCCTATGACACGGTCGGTCAAGGGCTGGGCGGGATGTTGAGCGTCTTGATGGACGCAAAAAATCCGCGACCTATCGGTCCGGCGTACGCCGACAGCTTGAGCGGCATGTTTTCCGCGCTCGGCGTGCTCGGCGCGCTGGTGGCCAGGGCGCAGACCGGCAAAGGGCAGCAGATCGACGCGACCATGGCCGGCTCTGTGCTGGCGTTTTTGATCGCTCCGGCGACCGAAACGCTCGCGCATGGACAACCTCCTGGCCCGTACACGCGTCCGCGCCATTCGCAAACTTATGCGTTCTCGGGCTCGGATGGTTTGCCATTCGCCATTCATCTCTCGTCGCCGCAAAAATTTTGGGAGGGGCTCTGCAAAGCCGCGGGACATCCGGAGTTGATCGAGGATCCGCGCTTCAATACGCGACCGAACCGCAGGAAAAACTATGACGACCTGAGCAAAACGTTCGGCGAAATTTTTAGAGAAAAGCCGCGCGCCTACTGGATGGATCAGCTGGAAGCCCACGATGTGCCGCATACGCCGGTTTATAACTTGCAGGAAGTATTTCAGGATCCGCAGATCAAACACATGGGAATGGAAATCGAGATCGAGCGGAAAAATAAGCCGTCTATCCGCACCGTGAAATTTCCGTTGGAATACAGCGACACGAAAATTTCGCATCCCGCCGCGCCGCCGGAATTGGGCGAGCACAACGCGGAGTTTTTGAAGCCGCTCGGCTACGACGAGAGGAAGATCGCCGAGTTTAAGGAGAAAGGGATTATTTGAGGCGCTTCATTTGACGATCGGCGGTTCAGGAAAAATTGGCATGACTCTCAAACAGCGATGGGATGCAAGATGGCGCACGCTCGGCGCTACGAAAAAGCCTGCGACAACATTCGACGAGCTGGTTGCCGCTTACTCTGAATCCGTTCGCATCTATCATACGCTCAAGCATCTTGAGGACTGCTTTTCGCACTTCGATTCGGCAAAACGACTCGCTCGTTATCCAGCCGAGATCGAAGTCGCAATTTGGTTTCACGATGCAATCCAAGATACTGCCACAAGCGTAGATGGCTACATAGCGACGCCGTGTGGCGGTGTGGCGTGGCTCGTGCCATTTGATTCGACCGACGAAGATTACGGTTAGAGCACGTTCTATGCTGCGGCCAATGCTTTGGTCATGGGTAGCCGAACTACGAGTAATCGCTAACGTTTGCTGAATGGCCGATCTTGATAAGATAATTCGAGCAGCGTCCACTTGCTGGCTTAACCACACCGGCAACTCGATTACAAAAACGGCGTGAGAATTAGCTCAAACTCGATTCTTGATGTATGATAGGTTCCGTGTCTGAGACGAAACAAATCACGGACAGATCCGGTAGGATGTGGACGGCATCTAGAATCCGCTGGCAGGAAGCCGATGCGGAGGATTTCCGTTTTTGGTACGAACGGCTGACGCCGGAGGAACGGGTTGAGGCTGTTGCTGAATCGCTCTCCGATTGTCTAAAGACAAGAGGAATTAATGGCGTCCCACGACTACGAAGAGTTCATCGCCGCGTTAAATGCCCATGGAGTACGATATCTCGTGGTCGGCGCCCACGCGGTTGCGTTTCACGCTCGTCCTCGCGCCACCAAAGACCTTGATATCCTTATAGAGCCGACGGCGGCGAATGCCGGAAAGGTTTTGGCAGCATTGAAGGACTTCTTCGGTGGCGCTGATCTGGGATATACCGTCGATGATCTAACGGCCCCGGACTGGATCATTCAGCTCGGCGTTGCGCCGGTCAGGATTGATCTACTTGCGGAAATTCTGGGTTTTTCGAAATTCGAAGACGCGTGGAAAAACCGAGTCGAGGCGCACTTTGGATCTGTTCCAACGCATTACATCGGACTCAATGATTTGATCCACGCAAAACAGAGCGCCGGAAGACTACAAGATCGCGCTGACGTTCGAGTCCTGCGTCGAATGAAAAGTTCCACTCCGCGCACGCGACGCGCCGGCCGGCGGCGTAGACCGCGTCGTTGAAATACCGCAGAGGTACTATCAGTTTCCCAATTCCCTTTCCAAGAAATCCGCCGCAAGGCCCCAGGAAAGCTCCGCCAGCTTCGGGTCGTAGCACTCACCATCGCCGAGAAAGAAACCATGACCGGCGCGCTGGAAAAAATGCCAATCCAAAGCTTGGCCGTTGGACTGAAAGCTTTCCATTAAGCGCTGCTGCACCGCAACGCTGGCGACGTGGTCGTTGCCGCCAAAGAAAATCTGCGATGGACATTTGAAGTCGCGCACGGCGTCGTTGGGATGGCGCGGCCGCAGCCGGCTTGGGCCTTCGTCGCGCACTGACGGGTAGTAGCCGACGAAGCCGCGCACGCTCGGCGTTGCGGCGACGAAGTGGATGCCGATGCGCCCACCCATACAGTAACCGACTACGGCGCAACGTTTGGCGTCGACATCGTTTCGATTTCCCAGATAATGCCACGCTTGATTCAGGATCTCGATGAATTGGCTGTCGCTGGTGGTCTTCTGCGCTTCATGGACGCCGTCAGCGGCGCCGAGCATTTTGTAGAGATCAGGTACGATGGTCGTGTAGCCTAGCTTGGCGAAATTGCACACGGTGGATTTCATGTGGCCGGTGACGCCGTAGTGATGATGCACGATCATGACGCCTGGTCCAGGTTCTTTCCGATCCGGGTGCGCGATGTAACCCGGAATGCCGTCCTTCTCTGCAGACAGATCACGATTGATGATCTTCATAGTCTCGAGCCTCCGTGAGTGGCCATTGAACGTTTCTGTTATTACGATTGGACTTAAAACTCAACTGCACGGTAAAGGGACGATTGGCTAGTGCTAGTTCAATCGCCGCGGGTTTGGTTTCCGTCGCTTGCCGCGTAAAGAGCTATTCCCAAACGTCTTAGAGTCCGTCATTCCCGACTGCTTCTATCGGTGGTTCGACCGCCGTCACCACAGGCGAGACCGGAACTGGACCCCCGATAAAAACATTCGGGGGTGACGCCTTTGGGATCCATTCTCATCGCTATCTTCTGATATCCCGTCAGCTTGCTGGGGGGTAGTTCAATTCCTTACGAGGTTCAAGGTTCGATTCGTTTGCCGTCCTGAAAAAAATGCAGCCGCTCGGATGCGACAATAAGATTTATCGTGTCGCCTGCTTTAAACGTCGTCTCTCTCCCTACCCTGGCGACGAGATCTTTGTCATCGCATTTCAGGTGAAGATAGCGGTCGGAGCCAAGGTCTTCGACCAATTCGATCTCGCCGCTGATCCAACCCTGTCCGGAAGTCGTCGTGTCAAAATCCTCCGGGCGGACACCGAGGGTCAGAGAAAGTCCGGCCGAGCGCGGCAGCGATTGCTTCAGCACGCTTGCAAGATCCAAGCGTACTCCGCCGCACTGAAGGATGGTGCCGCTATCGTCCAGCGTCCCTTCGAGCAGATTCATCTGGGGACTGCCGACGAAGCGCGCGACCATGATGTTGGCCGGCTTGTGGTAAATCTCCGTGGCGGAGCCGATCTGCTGGATTGTTCCCTGATGTAGAACGATAATCTTCTCGCCGAGAGTCAATGCCTCCGCCTGGTCGTGGGTCACGTAAACAATGGTGGCCCGCAACCGCCGATGCAGTCGGGCGAGTTCCACGCGCATGCTGGCTCGGAGCGTCGCGTCTAAATTCGACAGTGGCTCGTCGAATAAGAAAATTTTCGGCTGTCTGACGATGGCGCGTCCCAGCGCCACCCGCTGCCGCTGCCCGCCGCTCAGCCCGTGCGGCCGGCGCTCCAATAAATTTTCGATTTCGAGGAGGCGCGCCGCATCTCTCACTTTCGATTCGATTTGATTCAACGGCACGCCACGCAGCCGAAGCGCGAAGGCAAGATTGTCAAAGACCGTCATGTGCGGGTAAAGCGCGTAGTTTTGAAAGACGAAAGCGATGTCGCGCTGCCGCGGCGGCAGAGGATCGACGCGCTCGATGTCGATAAAAATCTCTCCGGCGCTCGGTTGTTCCAGACCCGCGATCAAGCGTAAGACCGTCGATTTGCCGCAGCCCGAAGGGCCGAGCAAAATGCAAAATTCTCCGTCTGCGACTTCGAACGAAACGTTTCTTAAAACTTCCGTAGTGCCGAAACGTTTTGACAGATTTCTTGTCGAAAGCGAAGCGATACAACCTCCATGATTCGATTCAAAGCATTCGCCTTAAGTTCAACCTTTCACTGCGCCCGCGCACAGACCCCGAACAATGCCGCGTTGAAAAATCAGCGTCAGAACGATCAACGGGATGGTCGCTAGGGTGGACGCCGCGGCGATCTCACCCCAAGGCATAGTGTATTCTCCCGGGAACAAAGCAATGCCCACTGGAAGAGTCTGCACGCTGGGGTCAGTCATGATGATGAGCGCGAAGAAGAACTCGTTCCATGCATAGATGAAGACCAGCAGTGCCGCGGTGAGTATCCCTGGCGCTGCCAGCGGCAGAATCACCTTGTAGAGTGATTGGAACCGGCTGCAACCGTCGATGAGTGCCGCCTCCTCGATCTCCCTGGGTACCTCGCGGAAAAAAGTCGTCAGAATCCATATCGCCAAAGGCAATGTGAGAGCGATGTACGCCGCCACCAAGCCTTGATAGGTGTTAAGCCAATTCAAACGGTCGAGAATGTTCCAGACCGGGCCCGCCGTGGCGATCTGCGGGAACATCGAGATGGCGAGCAGGATCAGCAGATAAATATTCGTCCAGCCGAGGTAGAAGCGCGTCATCGCGTACGCGGCGAGAGATCCGATGACGATGGTGATCAACGTCGCCGTGCCGGCGACAATCACGCTATTGACGATATAGTGAAGCAAGCCGTACTTTTCCAGCGCCGATTGGTAGAAGCCCAGGTGGAATGACGGGATCAGTTTGGGCGGTATCGCCGTCAGCTCCGCCGCACTCTTGAGCGACGTCAAAATGAACCAGAGAAATGGAACCAAACAATAGAGTGCGATGCCGATGGAAAATAGCGCAAGAGCGACCGAGCGCTTCATTCTGCCATTCCTTCCTGTCGACTTGACTTCAGAAAACGCAGGTAAGCGAGCGAAAAAACCAGCGACATGGAAAAAACAGCTACTGCGATGGCCGAGCCGTAACCGACCATGCCTTCAGCGAAGGTCTTTTTGTAGCCGTAAAATTGCAGCACATTGGTTTTGTCGGCAGGTCCTCCCTGAGTCGTGACAAAAACCAGATCAAAAACTCGCAACGAGTCAATCGTTCGAAAAAGCAAGGCCAATAACAGCGCAGGGCGTATGAGTGGCACAGTCACATGCCGGAACTTCTGCCACGCCGTTGCGCCGTCGATGCTCGCCGCCTCGTAAAGATCATCCGGGATACCTTGCAGTCCGGCGAGCAGGATGAGCGCGGCGAAGGGAGTGGTTTTCCAAATCTCCGCCGCCATAATGGCCACCAAGGCAAGATGAGGGTCAGCAAGCGGGGCGAGATAACGCGACACATCGCCGCCAAAAAGAATAAAGTTGATCAGTCCGTAGCGATCATTGAATATGAAACGCCACATCTGTGACGAGACCACGGTAGGAATGGCCCAGGGAATCAGAACCACGGCGCGCAAAAGCCCGCGGCCATAAAAGACATCGTTTAGCACCAGCGCTATGCCCAAGCCAAAGAGCAACTCCAGTGGAATGGTCACACCGACGAATATCAGGGTGGTGACCAAAGACTCCATGGCCACCGGGTCTTCCGAAAGATCAATGTAGTTCTGCCAGCCGACCATTTTTTGCCCGAGCCAGGGGAGCGTCAGGATCAGCCGATAAAAACTCAAGCGAAAGGATTCGAGTATTGGAAAGAGCGAGAAGACCGCGACGAAGATAAAGCTCGGCAACAGGAACAAGAGCGCAGTGCGGTGAGAGCCTTTCATGGCATTTGTCTCTCGCGCAAAAGGTCCAACAAACGATCCATGTCGCGAGCCGCTAGTGCCGCGTGCTTTTTAATCTCGGTATTCGGTAAGGCTAAGACCGAGCTGAAGTAGCGCTGCATGACATTCGACAACGGAACATACACCGGCGTTGTCGGCCGCGGCACGGCTTGCTTGAACGTCTCTAGAAGTGATTTCAATTGCGGCATCTTGACCGTGAGCTCGGCATCTTCGTAAAGCACTGTGCGTGTCGGTCCGCGACCGGTGGCAAGCGCGATGCGCTTCTGGATTTCGTCGCTAGTCATAAAGGCCACGAAGCGCCAGGCTAAATCAGGTCTCCTGGAAAATCGGCTAACCCCGAGCTGCCAACCGCCCAGCGCAGCGACACCCTTGCCGCCGGGGAAACCAGGCAGCGGCATCATGCCGACTTTTCCTGCGATTTTGGAGCTCGCGGGATCATTGGCTATCGACCAGGCGTAGGGCCAGTTGCGGTGAAAAATTGCGCGCCCCTGCGTGAAGAGGGCGAGCGATTCCGGCTCTTCATAGCTCAGCACGCCACGATGGGAAATTTCGCCGATGATACGGTCGCGCACGAATCGCACGGCTTCGAGCGCAGCCGGTTCATGGAGCGCACTCACCATGCGCTTTTCATCCCACAGGGCTCCGCCGCCGCTCAGGATGTATTCCATCATGTTGCAAACGAGGCCCTCATACTGTTTGAACTGGCCCGAGAAACCGACGAGCTGCAAACCATGTTCACGGGCGAGAATCGTCCGGGCCTCTTCGACCAATTCGGGCCAGGTCCGCGGCGGCGCAAGCGCATACTTTTGCAGCAGATCTTTTCTGTAGTAGAGCACTCCGGCGTCAACAAAGAGCGGTACGCCGAAGATTTGACCGCGATATTGATTCGCCAAAATCGGTGCTGGGAGGAACTTGTCGCGCTCCGCGGCGGTAAAATAACGATCCAGCGGCAGCGCCCAACCTGCTGATGCAAACTCCGCGGGCCAGATTGTATCCATAAAAAAAACGTCCAACCGTGGGTCGCGATTTTTTAGTTTCTGAGTAAGGAGGTCGTGGATCTGTGTCGAAGATTGGGGGGCGATCTCACGGACGATTTTGATTCCGGAATTTTGCCGCTCGAAATCCGCAACCGCTTGGTCCCACACTTTAGGCGCTTCCGCTTTCCAGGTGACGACGCGGAGCTCGGTGTTCTGCGCCCAGGCGGTCGGCCAATAAAGACAAAGAAAAAATGCCAGGCAAAAGAATTTTTTCGCGTTAAGCATCGCTCAAAATTCCTGTTCTGCCACACGAGGCACTCGGTGTACTACTGCCATTGCGTGTGAAATGGGGACAGGCAACTTTTTCGGCCTGCTTTTGTAGGGGACTGGCTGCTTTTTGTAATTCAAAAAGCTGCCTGTCCCCATGACCGGTGATCGAAAAAGTAGCCAGTCCCCAACTCCGATTCGCTTGGGTCGCGAATGCAGCTTCGGCTGTCCTACTTTGCAGGCAGCCAGCTTAACCACTCCGCGAGACCCCGTCCCATGATCCACTCAAGCTCCGTCGCGGAGAGAGAGTGCATTTCTTCGGTAAACAGTGTGACCACTTGCTTGTACGGGCACGGGAGATGGGAGAGATCCGTGCCCCAAAAGCAGCGCTGCGGTCCAAAAGCATCGACCACCCGGCGCACCAGCGGATGAAGCGTCGGGAATGGATACGCCTCCGCGACGTAGCAGGGCAGCGCGGAAACCTTCACTGCGACGTTGGGCAGGCGCGCGAGCTTGATCAGGTTATCGACGGCGGGTCCGAGCGGCTGGCCCTTGAGCGCTGAGCTGAGGCCCATGTGATCGATGATCATGCGCAGGCCCGGATGGCGCTCGGCGACCTCGCCGAGTTTCGGCACGGCATTCGGTGCGAACGCCATCACCGGAACGTCGTAGCGTTCAGCGGCGTCCCAAATCCAGTCGGCGGTGCCATCCTCGAGCCATTCCTTGGACCGTCCGGCGTTGAAAACCAATCGTATGCCGAGCATATGTGGCTGGTTTTTCCAGCTTGCGATCAACGCGCGGCTTTCCGGGGCGGTGAGTTTGATTCTTCCCATGACGGCAAAACGATCTGGATGCAAACGGGCAGCTTCAAGAGAAGTATCGTTGCGGTCGCCTTCCCAAGTCGGCGGCACGAGCACGCAGCGCTCGACACCGGCGCCGTTCATTTCGCGCAGAAGCTCATCATGACCGAGCGGGATCGGACGATGGGGCGTCGAGGCGTTTTCTTTAGAGTAGGGCTTTTCCGGCGTCTCCGGCGCCCAGATGTGAACCTGAGAATCAATGATTAGCATAACCCTGAAGCTCCTTCGTGTTTGCAGGAAACACGACAATTATTGCGATATCCGATTCATAGTCTGGCTTTCGGGTGGGCGTCAAGGAGAAATGACAGCAATAGCATTCCCGCTGTTATTCCGAGGAAGTGGAGCGAGTAGGGTGCGCTTGCGCACCGTCAATCACAAGCGCAATAGATGGCCCCGCCGAATCCGGTGCGCAAGCGCACCCTACGGTTTCAAATTGAGGTAATCGACAATTTTCTCTGCGGCTTCCTCACCGGTGCGCACACAATCGGAAATTCCGACGCCGTGATAGGCGGCGCCGGCGAGAGCGAGTGTGGGAAATCCAGCCAAAGAAGCTTCAATTCGTTTTATTCGTGCGTTGTGACCGACGTAATACTGCGGCATCGAGGTGGGATGGCGCCAGATACGCGAGAAGATCGGTCGGGCGGTCGCTCCGAGTAGGCTTGCCAGTTCGCCGCGGACATTTTTCTCCATCGTCGCATCATCGTCGTTGAACAAGTCGGGCTGCAGGGCACCGCCGACGAAAGCGCGCAACAACACGTGACCTTCCGGCGCTCTGGCCGGATATTTCAAACTGCTAAACGTGCAAGCCATGATCTTGCGACGCTCGATGATCGGTACAACGAAGCCAAAGCTGTTCGGTTGGCGGGGAAAGTCGGCGCGGCGGTAGGCGAGATTGACGGTGGCTGTGGAAGCGTAGGAGATTTGTTTCAGCTCGTTGGTAGCATCATGCGCGATCGAGGCCAGCAACTGGCCCGCTCGGAACGCCGGTGTCGCCAGAATGATGGCATCGGCCTCTAGGCTGTGGCCCTTTTTGAATGAGAGCAACCAACCCTGACTGTTGCGATCACGGAGCAGATTGGTGGCCGGAGTGTTCAACTGAATGCTACCTTCGGGCAGTCGCCGTGCAAGCACATTGACCAATTCCTGCATCCCGCCAGCCAACGTGACGAACAAACTCCAGCGCGCGCCGCTACCCGTATCACGAGTACGCGCGCGGCGTTTTTGCTCGGACCACA
>DASYUV010000017.1:0-9351 GCA_036000865.1 Binatia bacterium
ACTTCAACACCTATCTGAGCATACAGCCCTTCTCGCAGGTCAAGAACAAATGGCTCAGCGGCCTTACATTCGAGTACGGCTCCTGGTTCTGCAATGTCGACAACCGAGCCAGAGACAATGGCTGCGAGCGTTACCGCGTGCGAGATCACGGCGACGGCGGCCGGCAGACTCTGTTTGACACCGGCGGCGACTCTATCGGCGATGGTCTGCATCGCGCGCACGGTCCCGGTATTGTTTACAACGTGGGCCCGTACACGATGCGCGTGATGGGTTCGTTCCAACAAAGTGCAGATCGCGGTGGAACAAGAGGCAAAAAGAGCGCCCATAGTTTCTTGATTGGCCACGATCTATTTTTGTGGAGCCCGAAGGGTTTCCTCACGGGATCTGCGACTACGACGAATTCAATCCTGATCGGCACCCACTTCGAACGTGTTGACATGTCGGTGGGATGTAACGGGTCTACGGGGATTCCATGTGCCGCCACGGGAATCGGCGGGCATATTAACCAGTTCCACCGTAACCGTATCATGCTGCGCGAGTGGGATCTCTGGTATTTCATCGCGCCGCGCATGAGCGTGGGCGGTAGCGTGCTGTGGTACGATGCGGCGAACCTGCGCAACGGGCGGAACCAAGCGGCCCACAACCTTAATGTGTGTAGCACACACGACATTGATAACGGCAACTGCCGGGCTGGCAAAGGCGGTGACTGGGTGGATGTGATGCTGAACTGGAGGTACACCTTCTAGCGCGGAGGTTTCTAGCGGGGTTTTTCAACGGGGGAGCTGACTAAGCTCCCCCGTTTTTTTGAAGTGAGGTGCACGCTGGGCGCCACTCGGTAGTGTGCGAGAGTCCAGCTGAGAATCGATTATACGACTTTAGATTGACATTATAGTCCTTAGAGTGTAGTAAAAGGCCTCGAATATGATTCATCGTAAATCGACGCCAGGTTAAGGAGGTACTGTGACAGCGAAAATGAAGATAGGCTCCTGCGTCTTCATGCTGGGTGTTTTGGTTATGGCTGGTTGCGCATCGGAGACCGCAAAGAAACCGGAAAGCTCCGCCTCCCCTAAGTCCTCCGCTTCTTCCGCGCAGACACCGACGGGCAAATCATCGGCGTCTTCTAGCCAGAAGTCAGGATCCAGTTTGGACGCCCTCCGCGAGGGAAAAGGGCCGCCATCTGGGCCGCTGAAAGAAATTCGGTTTGACTTCGATAGCTATGATTTGACTTCCGAAGCTCGAGCGACTTTACAGGCCAACGCGGCGTGGCTGAAAGCCAATCCTTCTGCTAACGTCGAGATCGAGGGCCACTGCGATGAGCGTGGAACCACGGAATATAACCTGGCCTTGGGCGCCAAGAGGGCGCGTTCTGCTCTTGATTATCTGGTCTCGCTCGGCATACCAGCTACCCGGATAAGAACCACGAGTTACGGCGAGGAGTTGCCCTTGTGCAAGGAGTCGACTGAAAACTGCTACGAGAAAAATCGCCGGGATCGCTTCGTGGAAGCTCGCGGGCGGCCGACCTCGTAAAGTTTCCCTATCGCTCGCGTCGTCACTCTGATTCTCGCGCGAGTGCATGCTTTGATTGTAGCCGGGCGGCGACCGTATAACCCTAAAATTACCGCTTGACAACTGAGTGCGGCGTAAAGTATACGACTCAAGACCTAATTAAATAAGACTTCAGTCTTACAAACGGGAGGATAAAAATGAAGCGCGTGATTCCAAGCGGAGTGGCGGTTGTCTCGTTGATGTTTGCTTTGTCGGCTTGTTCAACACAAGAGGAGGTCGCCCCCAAGCCGGCACCTAAGCCAGCCGCGCCAGCCCCAGCTCCGGCGGCGAAAGCTGAGCCAGCGCCGGCCAAAGCAAAAGTCGAGAAAGCTAGTGGAGACGTTGGTCTAATTGATCCCGAGAAGAACTACATGATTCTCGTCACCAAGGAAGGCAAGCTTATAACATTGGATTTCGACCAGAAGACCAAAGTCACCCAAATCACGCCGACAGCCGCGAAGATAGCGGATGTGGGGTTGGGTTCCTCGGCCAGCGTCACGTACGAGAAAGTCAAGGACAAAAACGTCGCGACCAAACTAGACTACCGACCCGCAAAGGGCGGCGATTGATTCTAGTGGCTCAAATCGAATTTGAAATCAGGAGGAATGCAAGAATGAATCTACAGCTACAGGCCTTAAAAGGGGCGAGTCTCCTTCTTGCGGTCGCTTTGGCAGCGCCATTAGCCGCCCAGGAAAAGAAAGCAGAAAAAGCAAAAGCTGAGAAGGTATCTGGAGACATCGGTCTGCTGGATACGGATAAGAATTATATGATCATCGTTACCAAAGAGGGCAAACTCGTCACGGTTGATTATAACCAGAAGACCAAAGTAACTGCGTTAACGCCTGGCCCGGCAAAGATGTCAGATATCGGGTTAGGTTCGGCGGCGTCGGTACAGTACACCAAAAAAGGCGAGAAGAATTACCTCACGACGATAGAGTTTACCGCTGCGAAGGGCGGCGATTAAACTTTAGACGAACGCGCGCGTTTGCGTGGTCGTTCAAGCGGCTTCAGAGGACTGAGCTGCCGGAATTCTGCAAGAAATTTGAGTTCCCTTTCCGGGGGCGGACTTAATAAAAAGGTCGCCCCCGATTTTTTTTATTCGTTCTTCCATTGCCGACAAGCCGAAACCCAGGCCGTTTCTGACGTTGCCTCGATGGAAGCCAACGCCGTTGTCGCTCAGGAACACCTCTAGCCCATCCCCCTTTTGCTTCAAGTGAATTTCAACTCGCGAAGCATGAGAATGCCTGGTCACATTGGTCAATGCCTCTCTTAGCACGTAATAGATTTCCCGTTCAGCATCAGCGGTCAATCGAAGATCATCCGGCTCGTTTTCAAGTATCACTTCCAAACCCAGTCCAGTTTGCAAGAATCTCATTTCTTCTCTGAGTTTTTCGATGAGGGTCCCGGCAGCCAGCGGCTGTGTGTCTTTGCCCGCCAGAAACTGGCGAATCTGATTCATTGAAGATCTGGCGAGATCCTCTAAAGACTTGATGTCTCTCTCCAGTTCTTTTTGAGAACCTGTAAATCGACTGCGGCAGGCCTCGAGGCGGAGAATCAACGTCGCCAACGATTGAAGTATGCCGTCGTGCAGCTCGAACATGATCCTGCGTCGTTCTTCGAGCGCAGCGGCCTGCCCGGCTGTTCGCGAAAGAGCCAACAACCGTTGATTCTGTTTTTTCTCAAACTCGCTGATGTAGCCGAAGATGCCCGCCAATACGATCAGATACAGGCTACGGACGAGCAGCACGTCGATTCCAATGGGCGAGTCCATCGATTCGCCGGCTAATGTGAGCCGCACAATTCCATAGAGCGCGACGCCGACAAAGGCGACCGGAAGACTCCCTTTGAGTCCCCAGCGAATGCTCGCCGTGATGACCGGGAACGAGTAATAGAAGAAAAACGGCGTGCGCGTCCCGCCGGTGGAAAAGACGATGGCGGCGATCCACACGACGTCGAGGGAGGTCGTTAAAATTCCAATACGCGAAGATGCACTCGGCTTGCGCTGGCTGAAATAAAGGACTAGCAAACTGTAGAGCAGAAACGAGCTAAGAGAGAAAAGCGAGAGCGCAGGGAAGCGGGCTACGCGGTCCGGATTGAGCTGAATGACCAGAACGGCCACCGCGGCGAAGCCGACCCGCAACCACGCGACCGCGCGCTCTCGCTGCAACAACCACCCGGCCTCCGGCGTCATCTTTGTTTCGACAGGCATAAACTTGGCAGCCGTGCTCTATCGGTTCGGACTCTTAGATTTGTTCTCGTGCGACTCATTGACTATCGAGGATGTCCCATCAGCATGAGCGCCGCTTTGAAACGATTGTTCACTTTGAGTTTGTCGAAAATGTTTGTCAGGTGCGTCTTGACGGTTTTTTCACTGATGAATATTTTCTTGCCGATTTCCTCGTTGGTGAGCCCTTCGGCGACCAGTCGCAAAATTTCCATCTCTCGTTTAGTGAGCGTCTTAATGCTTTCATCGAGTTTTGGCGCTCCATCGCGTGGGTCTGAATGACCTTGGAGAATTTCTTCAAAGGTTTCCCATGATGAAATCTCCTTGTCGATCCAGGATCCGCCACTATGTACGGTCTTGATCGCTTGCAATAACACCGTCGACGGAACGCCTTTCGGGACGTACCCTTTTGCTCCCCCCTTAGCGGCGTTCAAAACATTTTCATCGTCCGAGAATGCGGTCAAAATCATCACGCGAGTGGCCGAGTTTCTGGCGGCTACATCGAGCAGGTTTTGCACCATGTCGCCTTTGGGCATCTTTAGGTCAAGGAGAAGAATATCCGGTTTTGTGCGTTCGACGACCTTCGGGACTTCCTCGCTGTTGGCGGCTTCTCCGACAACCAAAATGTCTTTCTCCAGGGAAAGTATTTTTCGCAATCCATCACGAAACAAGGCGTGATCGTCAGCGATTACGACTTTAATCGGAGCCATCAAGTCTCCTCCTCTCTTGTCCGTTCTCGTTCGCCATTGATCGCCTCGATTAAAATAGCTGAAAGCTTTGGTGTTGCCAACTATATGACAAGTCGTAAATCAACCGGGCTAGGACTCTAGTCGTATTTTGATCGCAAATGCGCTGCTCTGGCGGAGAAGAAATCATACCTAAAGCGTATTGAGATGACATGAAGGTCACGATAAGTATCGTCGACAATCAACGAAGTTTTGCACTGTACGGAGGTAAAATGAAAAGTTTGCTTTCAGTTACGGGTATAGCTGCGGTGTCCATCATGTTCGCGCTCTCGGCCTGTTCGACGCAAGAAGAAGTGGCACCCAAGCCCGCGCCGAAGCCAGCGGCGCCCGCACCTGCTCCAGCACCGGAAGCCAAGGCTCCGGCGGAAAAAGCCGCGGAGAAGGCCAAGGCTACCAAAGTGGCCGGCGACGTTGGTCTTTTAGATACGGAAAAGAATTATATGATTGTCGTTACAAAAGAGGGGAAGCTCGTCACGATCGATTTCGACGCGAAATTTCAACCGACGCAGAGGGAACCAGTCAATGCTAAAATCGCCGATATTGGCCTTGGTTCCTCGGCGGTTGTTCAGTACACCAAACAGGGCGATAAGAACGTGGCATCGAGCGTAGAATTCGTACCGGCAAAGGGCGAGTAATTCGTCATCCGGTGGACGTGCTTATTCAAAGATCAGGAGGATAGAGTAATGAGAACGAAATCAAGGCTTGTAGGTGGCATGGCCGTGTTGCTCGCGGCGTCGTTGGCGCTTCCGATTTACGCTCAAGAGAAAAAGTCAGAGGAAGCAAAGAAGGAGGCGGAGCCGGCGAAGGCCAAAGCGGAAAAGGTCGCGGGCGATATCGGCTTATTGGACACCGAGAAAAACTACATGATTGTAGTCACGAAGGAAGGGAAGCTGATTACTTTGGATTTCAATTCGAAAACCAAGGCTACCGAGATAAAAGAGACGAAAGTTAAGATGACCGATGTAGGGCTGGGCTCTTCCGCCAATGTCGAATACGTCACAAAAGGCGAAAAGAATTTCCTCACCAAAATGCAATTCACTCCCGCCAAGGGCGAGTGAGAAGTCAGAAACAAACTTCTCGTGGGATCTAAGTAAGTGGGCGCGGTGAAAGCTGCGCCCACTTTTTTTGCCGATTTCTTCTGTCTGATAGATGTCGATGGCGAGAACAGCCGAAAGAAGTTTGTTTCTTGAGTTCTTTACCGCAGGCTATCGTCGCGCGCTGGCCAGCGGAGAACCATCGGAATTTCGCTAAGGCGGCGCAAGACAGGCGAAAAAGAAGGGCGAAATTAAAAGCTGTCCTCTTCGATATCGCTGATGTCTAGCTTGCGGTAGGCACGTTCGTTTTCCAAACTCTTTTGGCGCTTGCTTTCCTTCTCGTTTTCTTCCTGGCATTTCACGCAGAGCCGCGTGAACGGAAGAACTTTTAAACGGCCAAGCTGGATCTCGCCCTCGCAACTTTCACAGATGCCGTAGGTCTTGTCGGCAATGCGTTGAAGCGCCTCGTCGATAGCCAGGAGCTTTTCCCGCTCGCGGTCATTGAGGATGAAGTTTATCTCCCGATCTCTCTCGTCGCTCGCCAAATCGTAGGTATCACGGCCCTCGTCCTTGACACCTTCAGTCTCGTCTTTGACGCGACCGTGCATTTCCTTCATCGCCACCCGCTTCATTTCCTCAAGCATTTCTGAAGCTTGCCGCAGGAACTCTCTTCGCTGTTTTTTTTCTTTTTCTGGATCTGTTTTAGACATGGAGAATCTCGCTAATTAAGTCGTAATCAAGGGCGCCGGTAATCTTGACGTCGATCAACTCTCCAGACCGAGGCAAATTTCCCCTCCACTGTGCGTCACAGCCCTCCACGTAAACGAAACCATCTACTTCTGGCGCGTGGGCTTGAGTCCGCCCGGCGAGTTTGCCTGAGTTGCGGTCAGTGCCGTCAATGATAACTCGCTGAATGCTGCCAATCAAGGCCTCGTTCTTTTTTCTTGAAATCACGGCCTGAACTTCCATCAATTCCTGCCAACGTTTTTCTTTGTCTTCCTCCGAGACTTTGCCGTCCAACTTGGCTGCGGCGGTTCCTTCCTCTTCCGAGTACTTAAAAACGCCGAGCCGATCGAATTGTGTCTCCTCGACGAAGTCCAAAAGGGCTGCAAAATCGGCTTCGCTTTCACCGGGAAATCCGACGATTAACGAGGTTCGTAAAGTCACTTCTGGGATGGCCTCCCGAAGTGCCTGCACCGCCTCGCGCACTGCGCTGCCGCTTTTTCCTCGCCGCATGCGCTGGAGCACAGATCGGCTCACATGTTGGAACGGGATATCGAGGTATTTGCAGATCTTGTCACTGTCACGGATCAAGTCGAGTAACGGCTTTTCTAGAAAATTCGGGTAGGAGTAGAGCAGCCTAATCCATTCGAGATCGGGTATTTGGGTCATTTCCTTTAGCAACCCATAGAGTGTCGTACCGTCTTTGCGCTCCCTGCCGTAGGCGGTTAGATCTTGAGCTATGAGATTGATCTCTTTAACGCCTCTGTCGGCGAGAACCTTTGTTTCGGTGACCACTGATTCAATCGACCGGCTGCGATGCGGCCCGCGGAGCTGCGGAATGATGCAGAACGCGCATTTGTGGTCACAACCTTCCGATACTTTAACGAACGCAGTGTAAGAGGGTGTCGACCTTAGCCGGGGAGTAGCGTGGTCGTAAATGTAACTCGGAACACCGACGTATTGTCTTCGACTTGTATTTGCCTCGTGTTCACGGAGAATTTCTGCAACGCGGGGCACTTCGCCGGTGCCGATAAAGAGGTCGACTTCTGGCAACTCTCTCGCAAGCTCTTCTGGATAGCGCTGCGACAAGCACCCCGCGACGATGAGTTTCTTGAGGTTCCCTTCCTCTTTGAGGCGACCGACTTCGATGATCGTGTCGATCGATTCCTCTTTCGCAGCGTCGATGAAACCGCAGGTGTTTACGATGACAACGTCGGCGTCCGCTGGATGCTCGACCATCACGTATTCGCTTTGCTGCAGGAGCCCCGCCATAACCTCGGAATCCACTAGGTTACGGGCGCAGCCGAGGCTGACAATGCCAATTTTTTGCTTTGCGCGGCTCATTGCCCCAGTTCCACGACATCAGCGCCTTTCGGAATCTGCACCTGAAAAAGCGAATCGTTCAACGCGACACCTTTGCGCATTCCTGAGAAACGGATCGTTGTGAGATTGGCGGCCGCATCGCGGATGCTGACCCAAATAATGTCCAACGAAGATTTATTGACGGCAAGGAGAATTTCGCTAAACCCGCCGGCCTCGCCCTTCGGCTCCAAGCGCAGAACGTAATTGTTTTCTTCGGTTGACTTTAGCGTCGCGTTAAATTCTTTTTTTAAATTCCCTAGTCCAAGCAAAAAAGACAGCGGAATGTCGCCGCGAAAGGCATTCTTGAGCGGGCTCTTGATGACTTGATTCTGCTCCGGTTGATAAAAATAGAGATGCTTGCCGTCGGCAAGCACGAACTGTCCCTTCGGCTCGTCATAGCGCCAGAACATTTTGCCAGGCCGTTTGAAAGACACTTTTCCCGCGGCCTTGAGCGTTCGATTGAGGGTCTTCACTTCAGTTTCTTGACGGAAATCCGCGATGAAATCCACCGTCGCGTCGTAGCTTTTCTGCAAACGGTCGACGATAGGATCGGCGCTGTTACTCTCAGCTGCAAAGCTCCCCACAGTGGTTACTGACACGACGACGGCGGTCACAAAAAGCCACACCGACATCGCGATGATGGTCTTAGTCTTCGATTTTTCTCGCATAAACTTCACGGGGCTTGGCGCCGTCGGCGGGACCGACAACGCCGTCTCGTTCCATCCGCTCAATCATTCGAGCGGCGCGATTGTATCCTACACGTAATCGACGCTGAACCATAGAGATCGATGCCTGTTGGGTATCCGTCACGATAGCGACGGCGTGGTCGTACATTTCGTCATATTCCTCGTCCGCAGCCGCGGCCGCCTCGACTTCTCTTTTGGCTTCCAGGACTTCAGGCCGGTAGTTAGGCTGCCCCTGCTGCTTGATGAATTTCATCACTTTACGGACCTCTTGGTCCGACACGAATGCACCGTGCACCCGGATTAACCTTGCGGTGCCAGGCGGCAAGAACAGTAAGTCACCGTTACCTAAAAGTTTTTCACCCCCCATAGAGTCTAGAATCGTACGCGAATCGACTCGTGTGGTGACCTGAAATGAAATTCGGGCGGGAAAGTTGGCCTTGATCAAACCGGTAATAACGTCAACCGACGGTCGTTGAGTTGCTAGAATGAGATGGATCCCCGCGGCTCGCGCCTTCTGCGCCAGTCGCGTGATATATTCCTCAATGTCGCGTCCGACGGTCAACATAAGATCGGCGAGTTCGTCGATTATGATCACGATTCGCGGCAATCTTTCGTGAACTAAGGGACCCTCCTTCGAACGATCGCCGCCAGTCGCGATTGGATCCTCGCTCCCTTCCGGCTCCGTGAGATCGATTACGGCCTTCTTATTCCCGGCCTCCTTCTCCAGCGTCCGATTGTAGTTATCGAGGTTGCGCGCACCCCTGTCCCTCATTAGACGATAGCGCCGATCCATTTCGTCCATGGCCCAAAAAAGCGCAGCAGCAGCTTTCTTGGGATCAGTGACTACCGGTACGAGCAGGTGAGGGATCTCCTCATACATGGTCAGCTCGAGCATTTTGGGGTCGACCATGATGAATTTGACGTCCTGCGGGCTCGATTTATAGAGAATGCTCAAGATCATCGCATTGATCGATACCGATTTTCCGGTACCCGTCGCGCCGGCAACGAGCAAATGGGGCATCTTGGCCAGA
>DASYUV010000018.1:0-74580 GCA_036000865.1 Binatia bacterium
ATGGACCGACGTGACGATGGGGGTATTGGCGGCGATTTTCTTTTGTTCGGTGAGCAGAGCAAATTCTAAATCAGAATAGCCGCCGCCTTTGCCGACGCGGGCGCCGCGGCGATTGACCGCAACAGATCCGCAAACGACGAGGTCAACCTTTCTTAGTTTGTCGATCCCGATCGGTTGGCCGTGTTGCCCGGCGCCTTTGATCGATGAGGCGACGTAGGGTGAGCATTTAAGCTTTTTGGGATCGAGCTCGATGAATGGCTTGTCGCTGCGCAGCCGCGGCACGGCCATGTAAATAATCTTGCCTTCCGCCAAGGCTCTGTGCCGAATGGCGCGCTGCGGTGAGTCGGGGTTGATCTTCAAGACCTTTGCTGCCTTCCAATAGGTTGTTTCAGCCAATTGCTTGGCACAGGCTTCGGCGCCGATGAAATTTGGGATTCTTCCTTCGGCCCCGGGAAAGCGGGCAACCTTCTGCTTCTGGAGCAATGCCCAAATTTCTTTTCGTATGGCCTCTTTGGTGTTCATAGGAAACAGCGTAATTTAGGCCACAGGCAGTAGGCAATAGACATAGGGGCAAGGCGCGCCTTGCCCCTACCTATATGTGCGTCTCGGCGATTTATTGACTGCCGGCAAAAGCAGGTTGTAAGATCGATTCAATGACTGAATTCATTGTTGTGTACGTAACTGCCGGATCGCCTGAGGAAGCGGATCGTTTGGCGCAGTCGTTGGTCGGCGAAAGGCTCGCCGCGTGTGTTAATCGCGTCAAATCGATTCAATCCGTTTATCGCTGGCAGGGCGAGGTCGAGCAGAGCGATGAAGAATTGCTGATTATCAAGACCCACAAAGACTTGTTTCCAGCTTTGGAAACGCGCGTCCGTGAGCTCCACAGTTACTCGGTTCCAGAAATCATTGCCTTGCCGGTGGTCGCCGGCAGCGCCGGTTACCTCGGTTGGCTGCGCGGTCAGGTCGTTGCGGACTCTCCGGCAAAAGACCACATCCGCACGGTTAAAGAGGTCTCAGCGGGCGGCGTGATTTACCGCAGGAACGGCGATGTCATTGAGGTTGCTTTGATCTACGTACGCAACCGCTGGGGACTTCCAAAGGGCCATGTGGAAGAAGGCGAGCGGGTCGAAGAAGCGGCGCTGCGCGAGGTGCGGGAAGAAACCGGATTGGAGGGAAAGTTCGTTCGGAGTTTGGGCGATATCCGCTATTCCTACCGTGACAAAACCAAAAAAAATGAACCCATCCGCATCAATAAACGGGTGCACTTCTTTCTCCTGCGTTACGTCAAGGGCGACGTGCGCGATCACGATCATGAGGCGGACGATGCGCGCTGGTTCCCGATCGAGGAAGCGATTAAACAGCTCAAGTTTGCCACCGAGCGCAAGATGGTGCACCGGGCCCTGTCCATTCTCGCCGCCAGGCAAGGGCGGCAGCGTCCCCCTGCCGCGTAGGAACTTCGTGACCATGCTGCGAAAGCGGTTTCTCGATTTTTGTCTTTTGTGCTATCCAGGCAGTGGTCTGAAACAGAGGCGTTAGAGGAATGGCAAGTAGTTCGTTGGGCATTACGTTTTCCGTGCCTTATGAAATCGCCGCGGTGCGGCCGCTACGACAGACAACGCTCGATGAACGGGAGAGTGCGCTGCGCGCGGCTCATTACAACACGGAACTTATTCCGCAGGATGTGATTTACATAGATCTCAGCACTGACAGCGGCGTGAGCTCGCTCAGCACAAATCAGTTAGCGGCGTTGGCCGGAGCGAAATTTGTCGAGCCGGGGATGGGGTTGGCAGCAGAGGGGAACCGTTCGTTTGATTTACTAACGGACCAGGTTCAGCGGATTTTCGGCTTTCCTTATGTCGTCCCGACCACGCAAGGGCGGTCGGCGGAGCGCCTGTGGACGAAAATCAACATAAAACCCAACACCGTCGTTGCAGGCAACATGTTGTTTCCATCAACCCGAGTCCACATCGAGATGAATGGCGCCAAAATTGTCGACGTCATAGGCGATTTCGCGCACGATCTGACGTCGAACGACGACTTTAAGGGCAACATAGATCTGAAAAAACTCGAGACGGCAATCCGGGAACATGGTGCCGGCAAAATCAGCTGCATTTATGTGGAGCTGAGCGTCAATTCTTGTGGCGGCCATCCGGTGTCGCTCGCTAATTTAACCGAAGTCAAAGCAATCGCGGTGGCCCACAAGATTCCCCTTTTCCTCGACGGGTGCCGTATTCTTGAGAACAGTTTTCTCATCAAAGAAAGAGAAGCTGGGCATCACAACCACTCGATTCAACAAATTGTGCGAGAGACCTGTGCTCTGGCCGACGGCTGCACAATGAGCGCGCTCAAGGATTTGTTGGTTCCCGCCGGCGGTCTGATTCTCACCCGCGACAAAGCAAGATACCAAAAGGCATACATGCAGAGCTTTCTCGACGGCGTACAATTGCCCTCCAGCGCAATGGAACTCTTGGCGATCGCGCTCCGCGAAATCTTTGAAGCGGAGTCGTATCTGACTCAACGGGTTGGGCAAGTAAATTATCTCTGGCGCCGGCTCAATGGCGGCGTGCCCTTGGTCAGTCCTCCGAGCGGCCACGCCGTCTTTGTCGACGTCAAAGCTTTCATGGAGCACGTGCCGCCGGACCAGTACCCAGCCGAAGCCTTGGAGGCGTTTGTCTACCTCATGTCGGGAATTCGCATGACCAAGGGACCGCCACTGGCGCCAAGCCAGGTTGAGCGCGGCACCGATCTGCTGCGACTTGCCGTGCCAGCGCGAAAGTATCTCCAGGGACATATGGATGACGTTGCGGAGGCGATCCTGTACGCCTACGCAAACCGCCGCGAGATCAAAGGACTGAAACGAATCGACGACGATTCGACGAGGTCCAAGTATGAACCTGCCCATTTCACGCAACCATGAATGATCCGAGCGCATATTCAAACTCTTTGCCGCAAGGACGTCATATCGGTCAGATCTTTTTTCAACGAGTCGAGCAGCTCGGTGATCGCACGTTCATTAAACTGCAAACAGGCGGCCGCTTCGAAGAGGTCTCGTGGCGCGATTTCGGCGCGATGGTACAAAACCTCGTTCTGGCGCTGTGGGGTCTGGGATTGGCGCCGGGCGAGACCGTCGGCATCATCGGCGAAAACAGTTTGCCATGGCTGTGCGCCGATCTGGCGACTTTGGCTGGTGGATGGCCGAATGTGGTTGTCTCGCCGTCACTGTCCGATCTCATGCTGGCCAAAATCCTCGGTCATTCGGAATGTCGCGCGGCGTTTGTCCAAGACGTGACGGGAGTTGGCAGACTGCTCAATCTAAAGGGCCAGCTTCCGGCGCTATCGCATATTTTTGTTATGGAGGACAGCGAATCGATTCTCGATGGCACTTGGTCGATCAAGCAGTTGATCGACCGTGGAGGGAGCGCCGACGCTCGACGTCTGCAAGAGATTCTCGAGTCGGTTCATCCGAACGATTTGGCGACGATTATGTATACTTCCGGTTCGACCGGAGAACCGAAAGGGGTGATGCGCACGCAGGACAACCTTCTTTCCAACATTACAAACGGCGGTGAGCTCGTAGTTAGCAAGCCGGACGAGCTCACCCTGATCGTCCTCAGCCTCAACCACCTGTTCGGCAGGTTTGGATTTCTCAAGAGCGTGGTTACCGGCAGGACAACTGCGCTCATCGAGGCGACGGAATTAAAACTCGATCTGAAGGTCGTCGAGTCACTTGCCGGAACCGCTATTTCCGTTGTGCCGCGTGTGATGGAACGGATCTGGAATGCGATCCTTGACGAAGGAGATAACCGGCAGCTTTGGCAGCAGTTGGAAGAGCTCGATCGAAAAAGGTCGAGCACCGAACTCAGCGCAACCGAGAAGCGGCAGTGCGACGAGTTAAGAAGCAGTTTGAAAGCCGCCGTGCGCCAAGCCCTCGGCGGCAGAATTAAGTACATCGCCTACGCCGCGGCGGCGATGCCGCCGCGCATCATGCGCTTTTTCGAGCTGATCGGTATTTCGCTCATTGGTTCCTATGGGTCGACGGAATGTGGCGGTGTGACCCTTTGTGGGATCGGCGAAAACCGGCCGGGCAACTTGGGCAAGCCATTCCCCAATGTCGAAATTCGAATCGCCGGTGACGGGGAAATCCTCGTCCGCGGTCCGACCGTATTTCCCGGCTATTTTAAAAATCCCGAGGCCACCCGCGAAGTGCTCGATTCGGCCGGCTGGTTTTACACGGGAGATCTCGGCGCGCTCGACTCCGACGGCTCGCTCACGGTCGTTGGGCGCAAAACGGATATCTTCAACTGTTCGGACGGCTCAAACATTCATCCCGGGTTTATCGAGCTTCTATTGGAGAACGAATCGTTCATCCGTCAAGCGGTCCTCCTCGGCGACCAGCGACCATTCATCGCCGCGCTGGTGGTTCCAGACTGCAACCAGATCGCGCAGGCGCTCAACCGAGCCGCATCCACATTATCGAACTCTGAAATCGAAGCGGCGCTATGGGCGCAGATCGCGCGAGTCAATGGACGACTTGAATGCTACGAACAGATTCGCAAGATCGCGGTGATGAAAAATGATTTTCCGCCGGAGGTTCGCAGTATAAACGTTTTTCAAAAAATCAAAGTGGACCGTAAAGTTGCCGCCGAACGTTATCAGCATGAGATCGACGAAATATATTCTTTGTCTGCGGAAGGAGATACGGAGTGAGTCTGGTCGCGCTCATTACTGGCGGTGGCAACGGGATTGGGCGCGCCGTTGCGCATCGCCTGGCAGCGACGGGAATAACCGTCATCATCGCCGACTACGATCACGCTGCTGCCGAGCAGGTTCGCGGCGAAATTGTTGATGCCGGCGGCACGGCCGATGCGCTGTCGATTGATGTGACGGTCGCGCGCGAAGCCAAGGCGGTTGTTACGGATGTTGCGAGCCGGTTCGGTCGTGTCGATGTCCTAGCCAATATTGCCGGGGGCAGCTTTTATACCAAGCGCATCGAGGATTTTACCTGGACGGAATGGAAGCATGTCATCGATACCAACTTGAAAGGAACGTTTCTCATGTGTCGCGAAGTGGCGCCGATCATGCAAAAACAAAAGAGCGGCCGGATTCTCAACACGGCTTCGAATTACGGCGTCACCGGATCGGCGCTGCGCGCGCCCTATTCGGCGGCCAAAGCCGGCATCATCGCCTTCACCAAGAGTTTAGCGATGGAGCTTGCGGCGGATGGGATCCGCGTGAACACAGTCGCGCCCGGACCGACGGATACGCCACGGGTGATGGAAAAAGAAACTGGTGAAGCGCGCAAGCAACGCTGGTATTCATCGATTCCGCTCGGACGGACGGGTAAACCGGAGGATCTCGCCGAGTTATATTATTTTCTCACGACCCCGGAGAGCGCGGCGATCACCGGCCAGACCTTTCATTGCAACGGAGGACTGCTCTAGCGATGAGATTGCCAAACAGGGTGGCGGTGATCACGGGTGGGGCGCATGGAATCGGCCGCGCTATCGCACTCGGCATGGGACGGGAGGGCGCAAAAGTCGTCGTCGCCGACTTGCAAGGTGAGAAGGCGAAAACTGTCGCAGACGAGGTTCGGACGCTCGGCACCGACGCCATCGCGGTGGAGGTCAATGTTGCCAGCGAACCTTCCGTGAAAAGGCTCGCCGATCAGACCTTCGAATGTTTCGGACGTATCGATATCCTCGTCAACGATGCCGGCGTCTATCTCAAATCGCCGGTCGTGAGCAAATCCGAGGAAGAGTGGGATCGGACCATCAATATCAATCTGGGCGGCAACTTCCTCTGCGCGCGGGCGTTCGTGCCGGCAATGCGCACGCAGAAAGGCGGCCGCATTATCAGTATCGCGTCATCGATCGCCCACAGCGGCGCAAGAGAATTTGCCGACTACGCGGCTTCAAAGGCCGGCATTATCGGTTTCGTCAAAGCGCTGGCGCGCGAGCTTGGCCCCGACGGGATTACCGTCAATGCGATATGTCCCGGATCTGCGAATACCGAGATGCCGCGCCGCCATCGCTCCGAAGAGGAGACGATGGCGCGATTGCGCGCAACACCACTGGGCCACATCCTGGAGCCCGAAGATATCGCCGGCCCGATTCTCTTCCTGGCGAGCGACGCGGCGGCCTACATCACCGGGCAGGCGTACAATATCAATTGCGGCACGGTGATGATCTGAAATCTGCTCCAACCGATCTTTACCAGAAATCACCCGGCGAGCGCCTTGTTTGAACGGTTCTCGTCCGGCTCCGGTATCGACACTAAGATCAATCCAACTGTTCGACCAATCGATGATTCGTGTGCTATCGTTCAGCGTTGTTCGATCCTGGAAATATATGTTTGTTTGAGACTGCGGTTGCGTGCAAATACGCAAAGGCGGAGCTAGAGATTTTGAAAGAAAAGCTTATGGCAAAAACAGCATCGAAGTTCGGATTCGTAGAATGTGCCGATTTGGTTAGCGAGCAGAAATACGGCGCCGCTTTGAAGTTATTTCAGCGCGCCGTAAGCAAGTTCCTCGATTCGAAGAGCTCTCCCAAAAGAAGTGAGATCGCGCGTCAGCTGCAGCAAATCGGTACTGCGTTGGAAGAGACTTTGAAGAAGGCCTACGGCGATAGATGGGAGTCGCACATACCCCAGTACGCCGATGAAGGAAAGCACCTCGCCTGTTCGTTTTGCGGCAAGAACCAGCAAGAGGTGCACAAGTTGATCGCCGGACTGTCAGTGCATATCTGCGATGAATGCATAAAGCTTTGCAGCGGCATCATCGCTGAAGAGCTGGAAGCTGCCAAAGGTACCGATCCAAAGTCGAAGAAGCCGCCGGGCGATTCAAAAGAAGATCGACTCTGCGGCATCTGCATGGAGCCGCGGGAAACCGATGAGCTGATCTTCTTACCCCACGCGGCCTACATGTGCGCGGGGTGCTTGGAAGATATTCAGGCGGTGCGCGACAAGCACGGCGAGAAATGAAATCGTCCGACTAATAGAGCCGTGATCAAGGTGTCCTTTGGCGGCGATTGCAGGAGGGACGCCCGCCAGTTAAGATTGAACCGTTGAAATGAGAATTTGCTGATGACTCACGAAATCCATCGCGTCGTCTCGTTCGAGCACGTGGCGCCATTTACGCTACGAGTGAGTTTTGACGACGGCACAACGCAAGTCATCGATTTCAGTCCTATCCTGGAGGGAGATCTCTACGCTCCGCTGCGCGATCTTTCGCTATTCACGCAAGTTCGGATCGATTCTGAAGCCCACACTCTTGTTTGGCCCAACGGCGCGGACTTTGACCCCGCGACACTTCACAATTGGCCAGAGGCTGGGCCCGCGATGAAGCTCTTGGCGGATAAGTGGGCCGCGCGAGGAGCCCGCGTCGGCAATTAGACTGCCTAAGAATATACTCCCTCATTTTTTTTCAGGGGTGTCCCCCAGCTAAATGAGCCAAGTCTTAATTCAACAATACCTCAACCAGCTACAAGACCTGCGAAAGGTTTCTGGCACCCATCGTGAATCGGTTGTCCGTGAAGCGTTCAAAGACCTGCTGAAAGGCTGGGCGCGTGCGCACGACCTAATCTTCGTTCCCGAATACGAGATCGCTACTCCCGCCGCCGGGAACTCCCAAGGACCGTGTGCAGATCATCCGTTCGGCATTCGTGGCGACTCCTAAAGATCCGGCGTTCCTGAGCGAAGCCGAGAAATCAAAGCTTGAGGTCGATCCGGTGACAGGTGAAGCGCTGGAGAAAATTGTCGCCGGCCTTTACAAGACCAACCCCGCGACGTTGGCAAAGCTGAAGGAAGTCCTCGATTAAAGCTCGGCGCTGGCGAGAAGCGTTTGTTGCAGGATTCTGTGCGCGGCTTCTCGACCCGTATTATTTTGGCGTCACAGTCACCTCGGTGATCTCCCGGAACCTGGCGAGAAGCCTCGGCTCGACCGCGTAAAGTTCCGCTACTATCTTTGTTATCCCCGGTCCGTCGATCGGGTTGACGACCAGATTGGCCTTTTTAGTCTCCGCCAGAAATTCCGGGTCCTTCATGGTTGCCATAAATCCCTTCTGAAGGATAAGCAATCGCTCGGTCGGTACGCCCGGGGGTACGGAATACGCGATGGCAGAAGGGCCATACGCCTGATAGCCAAAGCGGAGTAGATCCTGTCCCTCTCTTGATTTGGCCTGCTGCATCGCAACTGGAATGTGGGCCAGATCCGGATGAGGCTCAAGGGTTGTCTGAATCACGGGACGGACAAATCCTGATTCAACTCCCTTTGCCCACGTCACTTTGATAGAATCCCAACCCCAGCAGGCGCCGTCGATCTCGCCCGATTCTGCGGCAAGGCGAATATCCGAGGTCCCCTTGAAACCTTCGATGACACTGATGGGCAGGCCGAGCACCGCTTTGAGCAATTGAGGCAATGCCGATGTGGCATTGCCGGGTCCCAGACTGCCAAGCTTGATAGGCCTCTTGGAGGCGGTCCACTCCTCCAACGTTTTTACCCCGCTCTTATCGGTCAGAACACAAGCGTGCCGCTCAGGAGCCGGCGTCCCCAGCCAACCGAACTTTCTGCCATCGAACATGACGCCTTGATCCCCGAGCACGTGTTTGAAAATCATCGACCCGGAAAAATGCCCGACCGTCAGTCCGTCCGGTTCGGCCTTATTGTAAATGTAATTTGCCGCAATGAGATTTCCGGCTCCCGGCATATTCTGAACGATTGTGGCAGGGTTGCCGGCAATATGCTTGCCGATATGACGCGCCGCTATCCGGGTATATGTGTCGAAACCCCCGCCCGGGGCCGCGCCGACGATGAATACAACAGTCTTTGCTTTATAAAATCCCTGTCCTAAGGCCGGGCTCGTGAAACCAAAGACAAGCACGAATCCGATGATTCCATATTTCAAATCGAGAATCATAGAACCTCCTACTGCTTTGAGTTCCGGAAGCCGTCAGCCGCTTGATTGAGCGCCTACAGACTTTTCAGCTAGATCGGAGTCCAGCAGCGCTCCGCAAGATGGGCAGTAAAACTTCTCAAGCCTATAGCCGTCTTCCAGGGCTTGCATAAGCACGCCCGCATGAGTCGGGGGAAAAGTCCTTTTCTTTGAAACGGCTTTCCAATCTTCTCCGACGCGGCACAGCATATGGGAGCACCTGCTGCATCGGATCCACTGTTCAGACGAATCACCGAAGACTTCTAAATTCTCACGATACGGATAATTCATTCTGATTCCTTGAGTTCCCTCTCATGTAGCGCTTTTCTGAGCTCTCGAGTTGCCACAAAGTCTACGCTGCCGGCGGATTTGTCCAGCACTACGCCGTAGATGCCCAGCGCCGCATCCATTGAGACTAAGCCGTTAGTGACATCCTTCTGAACCAGATCGGGGTCCCGTTCCAACGGATCGCCGTAGCCTCCGCCGCTGGCTACTCTCATATAAAGCACGTCTTGATGGGTGAGTTCAAAATTGCAATAGGGAAGAAACCTAGAGCTACCACCGAGCTCCGAAACATCGACCGGAGATCGATTCATTTCCATAATTTTCTGGACTTTCGTGTTTTCCAACAACATCATTATACTTGGAGCGCCCGGATAGCCGCCGAATATTCCATGGCCTGAATTTCTCAGCCCGGCTACTCCATACGCCACACCCCGTAGCTTTCCCTGCGGGGCATCATGCAGAATGTGAGCGGATTCAACTCCCACCCCGCCGCGAAACACTCCGGCTCCGGCGCTGTCTTTGGCATGGCGGCGAAACAGGTAGAGCAACGGGTAGTGAAGCTCCATCCACTCAACGTTGGGACAGCTCATGTAGCTTCCGCCCGAATTTACTCCATCCTTGCTGATGCCGGCGCCGTTGCCGTCAAGAGCTCCGTGCGCCATATTGATGAAAGGACTGTAGCGCCCATACTGGTTTACCCCCGAATGCCGGCAGTTTCTGTGGCTCGCATTGGGTGCTACGATCTCTTTGCGCCACTTCTCGCTTGTAGCCAGCATTTGCATCAGAACCGAACTAGCCAGGAACCCGACTCCAAAACCTGACGATGTCGTGCTCATGGACATAGGAGCGGGATACTTGGCATTGACTAAAGTGCCTTCCGGAGCGATGACGGTCATCGGTCGCAAGACGCCGTCGTTCTTGGGAAGATCGTGCGCCAGGCAGCAAAGGATCGCTCCGAAACAAAAACCGAACGTGCCATGATAAGGCAGATTAATTCCTTTGCTCACCTGCTTGTCGGTTCCGGTAAAGTCGAAGGTAAGCTGGTCGCCGTTTTTGCGCAGCGTCAACTTGAGTCTGCAAAGCCCATCCGCTTCGATGGTTAACGTTTCACTCCAGCTTCCATCGGGAATTTCCCTGATTCTGTTGCGCAGGACCGTCTCGGTATAATGAATCATTTCGGCCGAGACAGCATTCATCATTTCCGGCCCGTACTGCTCATACATCGCCTGCACTCTGGCCTTCGCCACGTTATTCGCAGCGATCTCGCATTTGAGATCGAGCCCGACTGCCTCCGGCTGGCGAGTCATATTGGTAATGGTCTCGAAAACGTCGCGTTTAAGACGGCCGCGCTCTACCAACTTGATTCCGGGAATCCGAATTCCTTCCTGAAAGACTTCGGTAGCATCCGGTGAGTCGCCCCCGGGGGTCATAGCGCCAACGTCGCTGACGTGAACGAATGTCGCGCTCCATCCCACGAGTTCGTTCTGATAATGAATTGGCGAAATTGCGTAAACGTCGGAGTTGTGGATGGCAGCGAGGTAGGGGTCGTTCAGCAAAAATATATCGTCCGGGCAAATTTCATCCTTGGCGAAACGCTCCAGAATTCGCTTGACGGCAAATCCTGCGCAAACTACATGCTGGCCATAGGTCTCCCCGGCAGCCATGATCTCTCCTCCGGGCCGGTAAAGGGATGCGTTATAATCATGCTGCTGGGTCGTTGTGACGGTTCCCCCGGTGCGCTCCAGAGTGATCCCCATCTCCCGCGTGATCTGGTGCAATCTGTGCGACAACACCTCAAAGGTTATCGGGTCGACGTTTCTTATCAGCATGGTTTACCTATTGTCCCCTAAATAAATTTTGACGTTCAAATATTCATCCACCACTGCACGGTCTTTGGGGTTGATGACAATGGTCGTGATCGGGGTCTCGATGATGGCTGGTCCGAAAATCTCGCCGCCAGGACCCAGGCCGTTGTAATCATAGATCCTGGTGGGGACAAAGTCCTTTTCTTCCTCGAAATAAACTCTTCGATGGGCCTTGAGAGCGGCATCCGCGCTTTTGTCTTCGACCCGGTAGCCTTTTAAGGTTGGCCTTTTTAGCTGGCCCGTGGCTGCCACTCGGAACACCATGATTTCTTTGCCGGCCTCACGATAACCCGCTCCCGGGCCATAGGTTTGTTCGTAGAGCCGGTCGAAACGATCGTACGCTTGTTCCATGGCCTGCGGCGAAATTTCCTCAATACCGGGCTCGAGCGGCACGTTAAGCTCGTGCACTTGATGACGGTAGCGCATATCCAGGCTCCTGATGATTTCAATATCATCGGCCATGAAACCCGCTGAGCGCAGGTTAGCGAGCGCTTTTTTTACCAGGGCAGAGAAGGTTTCATTGATGCGCCCGATGTCGGCTGGCACAAACAGATGGTCGGATTTTCCGTATTCGTAGACGACATCCGAGCTGACCAGGCCCGTGGCTCCGTGGACTGAGGCTGTTAGCGGAACAACGATCTCCTTGACACCCAGTTCGGCGGCATATCTTCCCGCGTGGACAGCGGCTGCACCGCCGAAAGCAAAAAGAGTAAACCCTCTTGGATCGTATCCTCTCTCCACGGTTGACCTCCTGATAAGGTCACTCATGTGCGAGTTGATGATCCGGTAAATGCCGCTCGCGGCCTGCGTCACGGTCATGTCCATGGGTCGAGCGATTTTTTCGTCCAAGATCTTCAGCGCTCGCTGTTTGTCGAGCCTCATCTTTCCGCCGAGAAAGCACTCTTCGTTGAGATATCCCAGAATCAGGTCGGCATCGGAAACCGTCACCTCTGAGCCTCCGAGCCCATAACAGATCGGACCCGGCATGGCCCCTGCGCCCTGAGGCCCGACCTTGAGCAGTCCGGTTTCGGGATCGATCCAAACGATACTGCCGCCGCCCGCGCCGATGGATTCGACCCAGATTTTAGTAAGGAAGATCTGGTATCGTAAAAAGACAGGCTTGTAGTCCTTTTCGATGCTGCCGTCGCGAATGACGCCGACCTTGAAGGTTGTTCCGCCCATGTCCGTGGCCAAGATGTTGGATATCCCCAGCTGTTGACCTGTGGAGCGGCTTCCCGCAACGCCTGCGGCGGGGCCTGATTCGATCATGCCCACCGCATTGCGACAGGCATCGTCGATTCCTAGAACTCCGCCATAAGACTGCATAACGAGCGGCTCGCGACGCAAGCCTTTTTCCATGAGGATCGTTCTCAGTTTTCTCAAGTACGTCGAGATATTGGGAACGATGTACGCGTTGAAGGCTGTCGTAGCGGTTCGTTCGTATTCGCCTAGGAACGGAGCGACCTCGCAGGAAAGGCTCACATGGATGGCCGGGTACTTCTTCTTTATGATGCCAGCGACCATCCGCTCGTGGGCGTCGTTCGCAAGCGACCATAGAAGCGAGATGCCGATGGATTCCATGCCTTTGGCAACTAGACTATCAACCGCTTTCTCCGCCTCCACCTGGTCCAACTTGATAAGCACGGAACCTTTGTAATCGATGCGCTCGCTCAATTCTTCGATGTAAGGCCGCGGAACAATCGGTTCGGGTTTACTTTGCGTCGAGGCGCGAAAGGCTTCCGTCTCGGTAAGTCCCTCCGTGGTCCTTCCGCGCATCAGAAGTATCGTATCGCCGAAGCCTTGGGTGGTGATGAGGCCGGTTTTCGGGCCCGAACGGGTAATCAGGGTATTGTCGGCCACCGTGCATGCGTGAAAAAACATTTTAGTGGCGGCGAGGAGTTCCGCCTCATCGCGCAGGCCGATATTTTTGGCTGCATCTGCTGCTGCATTCAGCGCGCCCTTGGAAAAATCCTCAGGCGTAGAGAGAGCCTTTCCAACCTTTACGGTCCCTTCGGTATCCAAAGTGACGCAGTCGGTAAATGTCCCGCCGATATCTACTCCGACGACATACTCCATCAATGATGGTTCCTCTTAAAGCATAGAAACACTACTACAAAATCGCTCAGCCATTTAATTCAAGCAGCCACGGTGTTGCAAACGCCGACATGGCGCCGCAAAGACATACGATTTCAGTTTGCCAAACCTCGGCGGCTCGTCTTTGGCCTCACCGCCTTCCTATAGAGTGTCTCGACTTCCAGGTCGGCTGCGTCGGGCCGGTTCTTAATCCGATTATAGATCCGGAACATTGTTTCGCTGATGGGCGCCACTGCCTTTATCAACGCATCCTCATCAACCCATGTGAGGCGCCCGTCCCTGACCACGATTTCGCCGTCGACCAACACCGTATCCACCGATTCGCCTCCCTCGCAATACACCAGCTGATGAATCACATTGTTGAGGGGATGAAGGCGAAGATGAGGTTTTAAGATGACGAGATCCGCGCGATAGCCGGTTCGAATGGCGCCGATTTTTCCTCTCCATTCGGGGATCGCTTTGGCGCCGTTGATAGTCGCCATGCGTAACGCATCCGCGGCGGTCACCCAATGATTCGGGTCCCTGGTGTTCACGCGCGATAGAAACGCCGCCAACCGCATCTGCTCGAAGATGGAATAGTTGTCGCTCGTGTCTCCGCCGTCGGTGCCGAGGGCGACATTTACGCCCCGTTTCTTTAGCTCGGCCACCGGTGCGATACCGCTGCCTAGCTTGAGATTGCTGGCGGGATTATGAACTACGCTGGCGCCGGCGGCGGCCAAGAGATCCATCTCCGGAGCATCTAACCAGACGCCGTGAGCTGCCGACAGCCTGGGTGAAAGAAGACCGAGTTTGTTGATCCGGTGAACAATCCCCTTTGGGTACAGCTTGCGCCCGCCCCAGCGCTCTATGACCGTCTCGAGCAGATGAGTGTGAATCCCCAGGTCATTTTCCTCAGCCGTACGGACGATCTCGCGCAAGAGCCTGTCGCTGCAGTTTTGCGGCGACGATGGTCCCAGCATCAGCCCCAATTTCGTGGCTGCGCTCCTGACAAGCTCTAGCACCGGCATCATCTCGTCCTGCCAGAAGTCGCGGCTGTTTCCGCTTGGCGGTTTACGATCGGACGGCCTGCGACTTATCAGATCAAGGAAGTTCTGGTCGCGCAGCGACGGAGCCAACATCCCCCGAATTCCCGTTCTCTGAAAAGCGCCGAGGACCGCTTTCATCTTGGCCGTGGTAATTCCGGCGCGCAGCGAGAAATGATCGACCACGGCGGTCACCCCACTCTTGAGCATCTCCGCACACGCCAGTGCGGCTGCCGCGCCGATGTCATTGTCCGATAGTTCGGCCGCCTCTTCGGTCATCTGCCTTTTGCGGATCCAAACTTCCTTGCGAACGTTGTCGCGGAAACTGCGCTGGAGAATCTCCACGAGGTGAGAATGGGCGTTGATCAGCCCCGGGAGCACGATCCTGCCAGAGCAATCAATCCGCTGGTCAATGGCCGCGAGGTCGGTTTTTAGCTGCTCTCCAATCCAGGATATTTTACCTCCCTGAATTAGCAGCTGCTGCCTTTCTCGCACAGCTCCCCGGCCGTCCATTGTGACCAGAGTCGCATCCTGTAGAAGAATGTTCATGATGGCCGCTCGTTACGTCTGATCTTTTGCCGGCGCGTCGCCCGCACGACCCGTTTGCAGCCAGGTGGAGAAATTTCAGCGACACCAACTGCCATGCCCCTGAAGAACTCAAAAATGTCTCCAGGTGACCCAAGCTCTCGATCGGATCTAAACGGAATTCGTGCTCACCACCTCATCAGGAATGCCTCGGCGCAATGGCTTTGCCGGACCGTTGATAGGCACGTCCGGCTTGCTGTCAAGAGTTTGATCGTGCTGGTGAGTCGTGATTCGGACCCGACCCAGTCCGCTTGCGAAGATCCATGCTTACCGAGTCTTGGGCAATTCGGCAAGGAACTTTCTGACGATTGTGAAATCCACAACTCTGGCGACGAGTACTTTGTCTGCGACCTCAGTTCGCCTCTAAATATCACCGCACCGCGACTTGCGGTCTTTGATTGTGCCAGTCCGTTGCTCGTTCGTAAGCGTGGGCCACCGTGAAGATGAGCTCCTCCTGGAAAGCGCCCCCGGCGATCTGCATGCCGATGGGCGTCGTCGCTTTGGAAAACCCGCAGCACACACTCAGAGAAGGCAAACCGGTTACGTTAAACGGAATCGCGCAGAGACTATCGGCGCCGCCGCGTTCGTCCGACCGCGGTATTTTTTTGCCGTCGATATTCAGCCAGCCGTCGTTGCACTCTTGAATCGTCGGAACCGTGAAGCCGACGGTGGGGAGAGCGAAGAGCTGGAATCTTTGCAGCAAGGCATGGAACTCATCGCAGATGATTCGCCGCACTCGCTGCGCCATGAGATAAGAGGAAGCCGGCACCAATAGCGCCGAAAGATAAGCGTAGAGAGTTTGCGGGCTATAATCGCGCGCCCGGGTGCGCAGGTTATGATCGTGAGCCGAGGAGTTTTCCACGCGGCTGGTGCAAACCTTTACGGCTGGTATCAAATCCATGTGCGGAATCGTGACTTCTTCCGTTTCCATACCGAGGCCCTTGAGAACGCCGATGGCTTCGTCAAAGGTTTCTTTGACTTCCCTGGCCATGACCTCCTCGAAATAACCTCTGAGGATTCCCACTTTCAGTCCCTTCACGTTTTTGCCCAGGCTCTCGCTATACTTGGGCACCGGTTGACGGGCGCTCAAAGGATCTTTGGGATCGTGACCGGCGACGGCCGCCAACACGAGCGCGGCATCCTCAACGGTCTTGGCTATAATCCCGGTATGGTTGCATGAGTAGGCGCCGGTTCCCGCAACCGTGCCGTACTGGCTGATCCTGCCGTAGGTCGGCTTCAGCCCGGCAACGCCGCACATGGACGCGGGGTTTCGTACTGATTGCGCGCTGTCGGTGCCAATGGAGCCAAGGCACAGGCTGGCCGCCACCGCCGCGCCCGAGCCGCCGCTGGAGCCGCCGGCAATCCGGTTCAAGTCCCACGGATTGCGCGTGGTGCCATAGAACGGATTGATGGTTGTTCCTCCGAGAGCCCATTCGTGCAGATTGGTTTTACCGAGAATGATCGCTCCGGCGTCTTTTAATTTAGCGACAACGCTGGCATCGAAATCCGGTATCCACTTGTCGAGCACTTTGGAACCGGCAGTGGTTCTCACGCCTTGGGTCGCGATGTTGTCTTTAATCGAGAATGGAATGCCGTGGAGCGGCCCGCGGTAATGCCCCTGCGCAATTTCATCATCTGCCCTCTCGGCCTGCCCCAACGCCTTGTCTCCGGTAACGGTCACGTAGGCGTTGAGAACAGGATTGAGCCGCTCGATGCGATCCAAAAAAAGCCGCGTCAGCTCGACAGGAGAAATTTTCCGGCTTTTGATCTCCGGAGCCAGTCCGGCGATGGTGAGGCTCTCAAGGTCTTCTGTGTTCATGGCCGCTCCGCCGGATCGATTTTGAGCGCCGGAACGACGCCTTTGACATCGACCTCGTAGAGCTTCTGGAAAAGCCGTTGCCCGGCCTCGACCTGTTTGGTGATGATCTCGATTTCTTCGTCAGTCAGATTCAATCCGTATTCAACATTGATTCTTTGCACTGCGTCTTTCATAGCCGACTTTTCTATAACCGTGAATGAAGGCTGTCAATGAGAAAGACACTGGTCGCGGACGAAGGGAGGGGTGCGTGGAGAATATTTAACCAGTCCGAGATCAGCAGATAGAAAAATAGGCAAATTAAAGAGGATAAGTATATAATCCCTCGCCAATGAGCCAGGTCCTGATTCAACAATATCTGAACCAGCTCCAAGACCTGCGCAAGGTTTCCGGTACCAGCTGCGAAGCGGCAATCCGCGAAGCGTTCAAAGACCTGTTGAAAGGTTGGGCGAGTTCGCACGACCTAATTAATCACGGGTAAACTCCAGAGAGGAAGAGAAAGAAGATAGGCGTCTCGATCAGCAGAAGATGTTTGACTGAGGAAATGCTAGCGTACTTGGCCAGCCGGCTTTGAGCGGTTCACAATCCAAGCCTCCCGCGTTGACGGAGGTACATGACTCATTCTTGTTCGGCAGTCCATATAATCGATCGACGTCGGATACGTTGCCGGTTTCCGCTGATAACTTGATCTTTTCCTTCCTTAGTGGCGATCATGGTGGTATATCTAATGATTAATAAACTGCCGCTCTGGCATTGCAAGGATACGGAATGACAACCAGCCAGTCACTGCGGACTCTGACCACCGACGCCCTGACCGGGGTTCGTAGCTTAACAAGTAGTACGGTTCAGGTAGCGCTCACATCCCCTCCATTTTATCTTCTCCGTCGTTATGGCACCTCGGCTTCTTGGCCGGATGGATGGACGGGCGAACTAGGGCATGAAAACCACCCGAACGACTTCGTACGTCATCTACTCAATGTTTTCGACGAGGTCTGGCGCGTCCTTCGGGACGACGGCTGCCTTTGGGTAAATCTCGCGGATACTTTCAATAACCGGCAAGGCAAAAGAGGAACGACTAACGCTCCTAATGGCTCCAACGGACGCTTTGCGGCCGGTGGAAAACCGTATGCCGAGTCCCTACGCCAACAACCGGATTTTTTTAAGCACTACGTGCCGGGTATCGGCCATAAATCCGAAATGGGCGTGCCTTTACATGAGTCAGGAAAACAAGCGCAGGAATCTTGTTGGAGAAGGTTTCGAGGACGTGATCGCTGCCGTCGTCCGTCGGCTCCCGTTTTCGAGTAGGTTTGAAATTCGCAATCGTACTCTCCTTCACGACTTACTCGGTTTCTACTCACCATCCCCGAACGAAAAAGCAAAACGAGTGGACCTTGCCATCGTTTCGAACAATCATCGGACTCTCGTTAGTGCTAAGTGGAGCATCCGCGCTGATCGTGAGGAACAGTTTCAAAGCGATTTTGAAACGTACGCGAGGCTCGAATCGGCAGAGCGAGACTTCGCTTACACGCTAGTAACCAACGAATTCGATGCGGCTCGGCTTAAAGCAGCCTGCGAGCGACGACGGCAAAATGCGCCATTATTTACGCACGTCGTGCATATCAATCCCACGGCCGTGCTAGCCACGTATGGGGAAACCGACCGAGGATCGTCTAGTTTGGTGCGAGCACATGTAGATAGCGGGCGTTTAATGAGTCTCCAGTCTTGGCTCGAGCTCCTAGACAAGACGGACAAATAACGAATTCTCGACCACCGAAACGGTCGTAAGCTCGTGGCCTCAACTGAAGTGTGCGATGCTCAATTTCCGCGTCCGATTGGATTTTCAGAGCCACATCCGGAGCAATACATTCCGACTAAGATAGAAAGCGAACGCGAACTGTTTGGGTTTTCTCGAATGGATTCTCGACCCGTACAAAGAAAATAAACCCAAAGACCCAACCATCCGCGAGAAGTTCAACACCTACCGCTTCGCGGACTACAAGGAGAAAGTAATCGACCTGCTGATGCGCGTGACGACGGTGAATGTGCGGACGGTTTCTATTGTTAATTTAATGAAAAGGGCGCCGCATTAGATCAGTTAAAAGGTGAGTTGAGCGCTGATGGATACCCTAAAAACATTCATGGATTTATTTGGCAGGGAAGCAATCTCTAAAAGCTTCGACTATCACAGAAGAAATCCAGAAGTAACTGTAAGTCAGCATTACCTCAGGAAAGTTGTTTCTACTGGTCAAGAAGTATGTAATGTTAAAAAAGCCTACCTCGATACCAAGTATTGGATTTTTCTCAGAGATGTTTATTTAGGAAATGCTCGCAATCCCATTCATACAAAAATATACGAGCTGCTCTTTGATTTGGTAGGAAAAGGAAAGTTGATTTGCCCAATCGGTGAGGATACTTTTCTGGAATTACTCAAAATAAAGGATAAAGCTAGAAGGCTAGCAGGAGCAAATATAATTGATAATCTTAGCAAGGGTATTGCTATCCAACCATACAATGCCAGGTGCTGCACTGAATTGAACTATGTTTTGTATAAATATCCAGACCACAGATATTGGGTAAGGTCGTTGGGGTCAGGCGTGATATATGATATTATCACCGAATGACAAACATCACGCCTGACCCCGTGACGTGCCACGCCTGACCCCGTGACGTGCCATATTCTCACCGAATGACAAACATCACGCCTGACCCCGTGACGTGACATGACCCCATGACTTCCGTGAATGTGACCTGACCCTGTGAATGCCTCGTGAGACGGTCAACTCCGACTAAATAAAACAATAGTGACCACTTAAAGAGAAGTGGCCCATTCTGTGTGAGTCTGGCAGTTGAGGGAACCTGCGCAACATGGCGCTGCACCTGCTGCCTCCAGCCTACGCTCGTTCCTCGCTTCGGCTTCCGGCAGCAGGTGAGTGCCGAGAGTTAGGTGTGAAGTGGGGAGCAGCAGCTTTGATGGAACCGGAGCGGAGCTTCTCGACGTTTCGTAGACAACGGTAGGACAGGGCGGTATTATCGACTATGAGCAAGACAACAGACGATATCCTAAATAGCGCGATGCGGCTCTCAACAACCGAACGTGCGGAGCTCGCCGCGGCGCTACTGGCCAGTTTGGACGGAGAGCCTGAGGACGCCGTCGAAGCCGCATGGGCGACCGAGATTCAGCGACGTCTTGAGCGTGTGCGGTCTGGCGAGGCCAAGGGGCGACTCTGGGCTGAGGTTCGCGAGCGCCTTGAACGTCGTCGAGAATGAGCCAACGTGTCATCGTCCTCGATGAGGCGGAGGACGAACTGTTCGAGGCCCAAAAGTGGTACGAGACTCAGCGCTCCGGTCTTGGCGAGGAGTTCCGAAGTGCAATCGACGAGGCGATGGAGCGGCTTCTTGAGGCGCCACTTGCTGCCTCACCAATTGTTAACCTTCCCCCATCCATTAACGCCCGGCAGGTGCTAGTCAAACGCTTTCCGTATTCGATCATCTTCATTAACCATGGGGAGGATCTTTGGGTCGTTGCATTTGCCCATCAGCATCGGCGGCCAGGCTATTGGCGAGAACGATTGAAACCGTTCTCAGACAGCTCTCTCATGGTTCGCGCTGCGCGGGAAACTTTGCTAATATTGTGGACCTAGGAGGTTTCCATGAGTAAGATCGAAAATATCGAGAAGGAAGTCCGAAATCTGTCGCCTTCTGACCTTGCCGCTTTCCGTCGGTGGTTTCTTGAGTTTGATGCTCAAGTTTGGGACCGGCAAATCGAAAAGGATGTTCGAGAGGGCAAGTTGGACAAATTTGCAGACGAAGCCCTGGCGGCACATCGCGCTGGGAAGAGTAAGGAGCTTTGAAGCATTTTGCCGCTCCGAGTTTTTGGAACTGCTATCAAACCCTCCCAAAATCGGTTCGCGAACTTGCGGATAAGAACTACGAACTTTTGAAGTCAAACCCTTCACACCCGTCTCTCCATTTCAAAAAGGTTGGAAAGTGCCGCGCTGTTCGAGTTGGTTTACAGTACCGAGCGCTGGCCGTCGAAACAGGCAACGATTTGCTTTGGTTTTGGATTGGCCCTCATTCAGAGTACGACAAACTGGTCGGCTAATTAGCGCCCGTGCGGCATGCGATGAAACGAGAGTGTATCAAGTCCAATCCGTCATTTTAGCAGCCACGCCGAAAGCGACGCGCCGCTAAACTCTTACGATATTAGGAGAGACATTTATGCCTTACGATTGCTGGCGCGGGATGGTTGGGATCATCAAACCGACCAAGGGATCGGGTTCATTAGTGGAGTTGATCAAGATGCTGCCGGACGGGATCGGCGTTATTCCGCTGTTCAACAACGTGCGGCACGGGAAAATCCAAGAGTTTCAGGCGGCGATTCCAGCGTACGAAGAAAAGATCGCCGAGTTGGCCGAGGACAAGGTCGATTTGATCCACGCGGCGGGAACGCCGCCGTTTATGTTGCTTGGTTACAAAAGCGAGGCAGAGATTATTGCTAAGTGGGAAAAGCAATTCGGTATCCCGATCTTCACTTCGGGCACGAATCAGGTTGCCGCGATGAAGGCGCTTGGGATCAAAAAAGTCGTCGGCATTGGTTACGACTTCGATGACACAAGCATTGTCGCACGATATTTCACTGATGCGGGTTTCAACGTTTTAGAGTTGGAAAAACTTCCCGGACCGTGGGAAGAAGTCGGCAGACTTTCATCAAAGGACATCTATTATCAAGCGAGGAATCTGTTTCTGCGCCATCCCGATGCGGACGGGATTTACTTCCAAGGCGGGAAGCTTCGCATTCTCGATATCATCGAACCGCTGGAGCAGGACCTTGGTGTGCCGATGATCCATCCGGGCGTGGCGCAGTGTTGGGAAATTCAGAAACGTTTGCGCGTGCGCCAACCGCGCAGTGGCTATGGGCGACTCTTAGCGGAGTTGCCGTAGGGTTGTTGTTCCGAGCGGCTAGTGTCAAAGAAAATCGCCACACTAGTCAAATGTCATTCCGGGCAACCCCGGCGAAGGGGCGACCCGGAATCCAGGAATTTCACCGAATTCTGGATGCCGGTTTTCACCGGCATGACGGTAAAAAGGCGACTGATTTTTAAATGAACTTCTGGGACAGGATCTAGCCTAGCCCGCTTTGCGAAATCGTTCGTGTCGAGGAAGACAAGCTATAAGCCATTGAGCCTGTTCATTCCGTCGGAAAGATTTTTTTTCCGGTTTCTTCTTCCTCTAAACTGATCGCTTTGGTCGGACAGATCTTGGCGGCGAAGAGAATTTTTTCGTCGGTGTCGGCTTTGGGATCGATGACTTCCGCGATCATCTTGGCGTCGAGTTTGAACACTTTGGGTGAAGCTTGAATGCATTTCGCGTAGCCTTCGCATTTGGTTCGATCTACGGTGATTTTCATATAATCTCCTCGGAGCAGTTTAATCAGTCAGCCAAGCGGTAGAGCTTAACGGCATTCTCGCGATTCAATTTTCGCTTCACAGTTGGCTCGATCCCTGTGCAGTTTCTGTCGACGGTTGCTTTCGAGTTGGGCCAAGTGGTCACGCCGTGCGGGTAGTCGCTGGCCCAGAGGTAATTATCTTCGCCGTAAACGGATGCCGTGAGCACGCCGGCCCGGTCGTCTTGATAGGTAAAGAAGGCATTCCTTTTGAAATACTCGCTGGGCGGCAGTTTGTTGATGTTTTTTTCCGCGTCGAAGGTGCTGTCACGGCCGAACCAGTAGTCGACTTGCTGCACTAAATTCGCCACCCAGCCGACATCGAACTCGGCGCAGACGACTTTCAACTTGGGATGGCGGTCGAAAACGCCGGAAAGAATCATGTTGCCCAGGAATTGCTGTGCCGGCGCTTGTTTGTTGGCGAAGCCGAGGCTCTGTTTTTTTGGATCGACATCGCGTGGCCCTTCGTAGTGTGTGCGCGCGACGCCCTGGGTCGCGCTGGTGTGCACGTTGACGATCATGCCGGTTTCTTCGAGAGTCGCCCACATAGGCTCGTATCGCGGTTCATAGTAGCCGCTGTCTCTGATCCGCGTCGGAATTTGCACGCCGCGAAAGCCAAGCTCGGCATAGTGCTCGATGTCGGCGACCGTGTGCTCGACATCGAGGATCGAAAGCGTTGCCAGGCCGATGAGTCTTTTCGGATTGTAGCTGCAAAAGTCATGGAGCCAGGCATTGTAGGAGCGAAAGATGGCGCGCTGAAAGGGTTCGTCGGTGATGCTGTAAAGCTGGCGCACGGCGCTGGAAAAAAGAATCTCGGCGTCGACGCCGTCGGTATCCTGGTCTTTGATGCGCGCCGCGGGCTCCCAACCGCCGAGATAATCTTCGTAGCGAAAGTTTTCGTTAAAGCGAATCGTTTTGAAATGTTGTTCCTGCTCGACTTCGGAGATGCCTTGGTTTTTGTTGACGACGAGGCCCTTCGAGTAGTGCGATAGGCCGACAGGAGGCAGGCCGTCGATGAGCAGCCAGATACCTTTTGGCACTCCGGGAGGATCTTTGACAACTTTCGGCGCGCGCTCACCGTACTCTTTCTGCACCCGCGCCCATGCCGCGGGCGGCTCATTGACGTGGCTGTCGGCGGAAATGAGTTTGAAATCCGGCATGGCGTTCTCCTATTCATGCGGACGCGCGTTATACCGCGGCCATCACGTTGCTCGACGCGCGTCCCGAGCGGTTCGACCATAAGAGAGCTGAAGTGGGCTTGTCAAGCTGACGGTCGGCTGTTCATCGACATCTATTCTGGTTGACAAGAAGGAATCGGCAGTGATTATTCTCTGCCGCAGGCGGGGAAAGAAAGGAAGCAACATGGAACTTCGATCAGCCACGACAGTGACCGTAATGCTGTCCTTGGTCATTTGTCTGTTTGCCAATTCCACGATTCTCAAGAGTCCGTTAATGGCGGCGAGCCCCGATCGGGACAAGGTGGTAGAAGGAGCAAAAAGAGAAGGGCAACTGGTGCTGTACACCGGTATGGATACCGAGGAAGCGAATTTATACACGAAGGAGTTTGCGAAAAAGTACCCCTTCATCAAGGCCGACGTCTTTCGTTCGAGCGGCGAGAAAGTTCAAGCGAGATTTCTCGTCGAGTACCGCGCCAATGTCCATAACGCCGATATTTTTCAGACCAGCATCATTCAGGTTTATCAGCTTAAGAATTCCGCTCTGCTGGCGAAATATGTCTCAGAGGAAGCTGCCGCTTATGCGGATGGATTCAAAGATCCGCTGGGTCACTGGACCGCTTTCTATCAGATTCCCTATGTCATCGGTTACAACACGCGGCTCGTTCCGTCGAAGGATGCACCGGCGAGCTACGCAGATCTTTTGCAGCCCAGATGGAAGGGACTGATCGGCTTGGAGACTGAGGAGTATCAGTGGTTTTACCACTTGCTGCAGATCATGGGCCGAGACAAAGGTATCGCGTTCATGAAGAAGTTCGCCGGACAAGATCTGCAAATGCGCAAAGGACACACGCTTTTGGCGCAACTGGTGGCGGCCGGTGAGATGGCGATCGCGACCGTCGTCTACTCCAATCGAGTCGAGCGCATGAAGGCGAGCGGCGCGCCCATCGATTGGGTGCGCTTCAAAGGTCCAACGATCACCGCGATCAATGCCATCGCGATACCGGAAAAAGCGCCGCATCCGAATGCCGCCAGGCTGTTCGTGGATTTCGTGCTATCGAAAGACGGCCAGAACCTGCTGCGAGGATTGCGCCGCATTCCCGCGCGCGCCGATGTTTTTCCTGATCCGCCGACGCTCACAAAGGGTCTGAATCTCTACCCGGCGCGGCCCGAAGGCATGATCGAGAGCTACAATGAAACCGTGGCGCGCTTTGATGAAATCTTTAACAAGGGTAAGTGATTCGGAGTCGCCGGTGTGATCTAACCCCAAAGACCCCTAGTGCGGCTAAGCCGCAACCAAAGAAGATATTGAATCGATTCAGTGAGAGTTTCTCTACTTGAGGATATCTTTGAGCTTGGCGACCAGCGTTGGCTCGAGCTTCATAATCTCCTGAACGTTTTGTTCCAGCGTCGCGCCATCGGTTGGATTGATATCTAGATTCGCCTTCTTGGTCTCGCCCAAGAACTCCGGATCTTTCATCGTGTCGATGAACGCCTTGCGCAAAATCTGCACTCGGTCTTTGGGTGTGCGAGGAGGTAAAACAAACGGCCGCACCGTCGGGCCGTGGGCTTGTAACACGATCTGCATCAATTTCTTCGCTTCGTCGGTCTTCGCGAAATTGATGGATACCGGAACCTTGGTCAGCTCCGGATGTGACTTAGTGTTCCCCTGAAGAACGATCACCATCTCGCCGCTTTCCACTTCCTTGCGCCAGGTCGATTTGGCGGACTCCCATGAAATACTGACCCCAGAAACTTCGCCGCTATTGAACGCCAGACGGATTTCGGAAGTTCCCTTGTAGCCGCTTACCAATTGAAGCGGCAGGCCGATGCTTGCTTTGAGGATATTGGGCACGTCGTCGCTTCCCGTGCCGCTCGCGATTCCGCCAAACTTCACGACTTGCTTGGAAGCCAGCCATTTTTCGACGTCTGTGACGCCGGTGGATTTCGCGACGCCGAGAACAAAATTGTCCTGCATCGGAGTGCCAATAAATTCGAATTTCGGCGCGTCGAACTCGATGCCCGGTTTTCCAAGCAGCTGGTGGAGAAATAGTCCCCCGATAAAGTGGCTGATAATCAACCCATCGGGCTTCGCCACTTTGAAAAGATAATTGGCGGCCACGAGACTGCCCGCGCCGGTCATATTGTCCACGGCGATGGCGGGATTACCGGGAATGTGTTTGCCCATATGGCGGGCAATGGCGCGGGCATAGACATCGTAGCCCCCGCCAGCCGCGAGACCGACGATGATGCGAATTGTTTTTCCCTGGTAAAAACTGTCTTGGGCGAACAACGTCTCGGCGCTGCCGGCACCGAAAAGCAGGCTAAGAGCGATAAGACCTACGCGACCGGTACTGCCCAATCTCTTCACGTGTCCCTTCAGTCTGAGTGCGATCGAAACCATCCTTAACGGAGATTTCTCGGCCGAGCAAGCTTGTAGAAAGGTTCCTGAGCGAAACCATGTTGTACCGTAGAGCAGCAAACCGATCGTGACGAAACTCAACGGCATGTATCGTGTTTTCATCATTGGGCCTCTCCTCGTGGGGCAAAGCTGCGCGAATCTATGGAAAGCCCAGTTTGTGTCAAGGCGGATTTAAATCTGTTAATCGATGTCGGATCGCGTATTAACGTAGAAAATATTTTCCACCGTGTTTAACTTAGGCTCTTCGCAGAGTTTATCCTGAGCACAGCCGAAGGACTCAGGGCGAGGTGCTTCCGACTCTCAGTCGGCTCGATTTGACAGCCCGATGCTCCGGCTGTAAATTTCCAGCAATTAGCAACTTCAGCGGTTCAGTGAGGATTTCAACTATGGTTAAACCTATCGCGCTATCCGCCACCCACATGGAATGCCGCAATCTGCAAGAATCGATGGCGGTGATGACCGACTTATTGGCGTTTGAGAGGATTTCCGAGAAACCCGGCGAAGTAACGTTAAAGCATCCCAATAGCCACTGGCTGCTCGTGCTCCACGACGCAGGCCCCGACGCGCCTACCAAACCCATGCACAACCACTGGGGCGTGCGCGTCATGACTACCGAGGAAGTCGACAAGGCGTACGAATATCTGAAGGCGCACAAGGATCAGTACAAGCTCGAAGCCATCGGCAAACCGACGTGGAGTCATGGATCGTACTCCTGCTACTTCGTCGAACCCGGTACCAACGGTTGGGAAATCGAATGTTACGAGGACTTTTCGCGCAAAGAAGCGGCAGCGCAGAAATTCGGCGGCGTGAAAAAACCCCATTGGGAAGCTGTCTATCCCGCAGGACGCTTTCCGGGGCGCGGCTACGTGCCGCAGGGATTTACCCATGGAACGTTGGTCGCAACGGATATAGATGCCAGCCGGGATTTCTACACGAAGGTCCTGAACTTGGAAGTGCATCGGTTCAGCAGCAAAGTGATCTACATCAAACATCCGAGCACGAGAACCTACGTCGTCTGCGCCCAGCGCCAAGACTTCAAAGTTTTCTCGCCAAACTTTCGCAACACGCTGACCGTCGAGTCGAACGACGCAGTCAAGGATGCCTATCGAGAATTCAGCGCGATGGGCAAGGAATTGGGCGTGAGCGAACTCTTCCCACTGCAACAGAACGGTTCCTCGACGTCGTTTTGTTTTAGAGATCCCGGCACCAACTGCTGGGAAATCGCCTCGCCGAATTAAGACGCGTATGATTGAGAAATCACTCGAACAGATGGGGCTCCGCGATTTGCGCGAGATCATGCGCCACAAGGTGCCGGCGGAAGCATGGAAACATTTCAATGGCGCGGCGGAAACAAAGGCGACTTTTCGCCGCAATCCGCGCGCGTTCCGCCAGTATCTTTTCCGCCAGAAGATTTTTCACGACGTGGCCGACCCAGACATTTCCGTGGAACTTTTCGGTCACACGCTGCCGATCCCGGCGATCACCGCGCCGGTGGGAAGTTTTAGCCTAATTGGAAAACACGCAGAGCGCGAAGTGGCCGAGGGCACCGATCGGGCCGGTGCGATGATGTTCGTGAGCCAGGCGGCTAAGTTTAGTCCCAAAGATTGGCGCGATGCCGATAAATCGCCGCTCGTGTTTATGGCCTACATGAATCGTGGCAAGGAAGAGATTTCCGAGTATGCCAAGCTTTCAGAGGATCTTGGCTTCGCCGCGGTGGGCATTACCATGGACACGGTCAAGCCGGTAAAGATCGGTGATGAAGTGCCGTTATCCACAAAAGACGGCAAGCCGCGCAAAGGACATAAGTCGACAACCAAGGATATCGAATGGATGAAGCAACAGGTTTCCTTGCCGGTCGTGGTCAAAGGCATCATGGGCGCGGATGACGCGCGCGCGGCGATGAACGCCGGCGCCGATGCGTTGGTGGTTTCGAATCACGGCGGCCGCATTCTGGACTTTAACCGCGCGGCGTTGGAAGCTCTACCGGAAGTTGTTGACGCCGCGGGTGGCAAAGTCCCCGTGCTACTCGATAGCGGGATTCACAGCGGTGGCGATATCGTCAAGGCGCTCGCGCTCGGCGCCAAGGCCGTTCTTACGGGGCGGCCAGTTGCCTGGGGCGTTGGCGCCTTCGGCGTCGACGGTGTCGAGAGAGTATTCGCTATTTTTGCCGAAGAGATGCAGCGCGTGATGGTTATGACCGGCGTGGCGCGGGCGCGCGACGTAGCCAACGCAATATTGTTCCGCGACGATCGGGGAGGGGCACACGCCTTATGATTTTTGTTATCTGGGCAATCGTCTTTGTTCTCGGGATTTGGATCATTTCGACTTACAACACGCTAACCGCTCTCCGGCTGCGGGTGCAAAATGCCTGGAGACAGGTCGACGTGCAGCTCAAGCGGCGTTACGATCTTATTCCTAATCTCGTCGAAACCGTCAAAGGGTACATGCAGTACGAGCAGGATACGCTACAAAAAGTGATCGACGCGCGCAGCAAAGCGATGGCCTCCACCGGAGTGAAAGAATCCGCGGAAGCGCAGGCCGCTTTGACCCAGTCGTTGGGAAAAGTGTTTGCGCTGATGGAAAACTATCCGGAGCTCAAGGCCAGCAAAAACGTTTTGGATTTGCAGGAAGAGCTCACGACGACAGAGAATCAGATCGCCTTCTCGCGCCAGTACTACAACGACCTGGTCACGCAGTACAATACCAAGCAGCAAGTCTTTCCGTCGAACACGCTCGCCGGCTTTTTCAAGTTTCAGCCGAGCGAATTCTTTTCGGTGCCCGAAGCGGAGACCGCGGTGCCGAAAGTGAATCTCACGCTCACGCGTTAGCCAAGGGCGCGCCACTGGATACACCGCAGTTACTCGACTTCGCCGCCCGCCAAGCGCACAATCAGCGTTGGAGCGCCGCGATCGTGGTTTTTTTCATTTTGTTTTTTCTGTTTATCGGCAGTGCCGTCGATTACCTTTATTTCGATGCGTTCACGCGAGTTGGCCCGGCTTTTCCTGTCGCTACGATATTCTCCCTCGGTGTGGCGACGCTCATGACGTTGACTGCGTATTACGGCGGGAGCGGTATCATCTTAGGCTCGGTCGGCGCGGAAAAACCCGATATGCAAATTCCCGAGCACCGGGAACTGCGCAATATCGTCACGGAAATGGCTTTGGCATCGGGATCGGCGATGCCCCAGGTCTACGTGATCTACGATCCGGCGCCCAACGCCTTCGCCACGGGCACCAACGAGAAAAATTCGACAATCTGTGTGACGACCGGGCTGCTGACCCTGTTAGATCGAGAGGAGACGCAGGGCGTGATAGCGCACGAGATGTCGCATATCCGCAACGAAGATGTCTTGCTCATGACTCTGGTCAGCATTCTCGTCGGCGGCATCGCCATTCTCGCGGACTGGGGCCAGCGTGGCTTTTACAGTACGCGTTCCGGCCGGCGGTTGGGAAGCAAGAACCCGCTACTTTTCATTCCTCTGTTGCTGTTGATCGCGTTGTCACCGCTGTTCGCACGGATACTCGCCATGGCCGTGTCGCGGCAGCGCGAATACTTGGCCGACGCCACGGCCGCGCAGTATACGCGCAATCCCGGCGGACTGGCGCGAGCGCTGGAGAAGATCCGCGATGCCGGCTTCCCGTTCCAAAAGGCGAGCCGCGGCACGGCGCACCTGTTTTTTGCCAACCCCTTGCGGCGGCGACTCGACGATCGCGAGGATGGGCTGGCAAATTTACTCACGACGCATCCGCCGATCAACCGGCGCATCATGTTGCTCTATCAGATGGCAGGTATACCTCAGCCGTTGGTTCAAGGTTTAAAGGTTCAGATGGTTCAGTAATTCGGAGCCCGTGTTGCATTGCCCCCAGTGCGATCGTGAAATGAATGAGGTCACGGCTCACGCCAATCCGGGCCAGTTGATTATTCTCGATCAATGCCCGAAGTGCGGCGGCATCTGGTGCGACAAGTGGGAACTGTTTCCAATCCAAGCTGACGAAGCGGCTCGACTAGAGCCGGCGGATGAACAATCGCTTCGCGAGCCTTGGCCCATCGACGGCAAGAAGACACTCTACTGCCCACGGTGCACGGCGCAACTGCTCTTTGCGAAAGATCCTGCTCTGCCACCCGACATTCAACTTCGCCGCTGCTTAAAGTGCGACGGTATTTGGCTCAATCGCGGCCAGTTCACTCAATTCAAAGCGGCGCAGCAAAAGGTTCGCTCCAACAAGATGGGCCAAGCTAAACTTGCCGGGAAATTAACCGAAGTTATCCAAAATCCGAAGGCATGGGTGGTCACGGGGACAAAGGGAATGTTCGCGTATCCGCGCGGAGAAGAAGAGAGTAACGAGACCATCCAAGACTCGGTAAAAAACGCCGCGAAACTGGTGCTCCAGACGCTCGCGCGCATGCTGATCGGGGTTTGAATCTCTACGGGTTTGGATCTCCACAGCTTGCTGTGCAAAACGAATCCTGTACCAAAGTACGTCATTCCCGCATGTTTTTAGCGGGAATCCAGGCAAAACTCTGACTGGACCCCCGATTCATACATTCGGGGGTGACAACAGTCGGGGAAAATTTTCATTAACGTCTTTTGCCCCGCAGTTTGCAGCCGGGTCGTTCATTGATCATCAACCCGCTTCAGGCGAGCGCGACGAAGTCGATCTCGACGAGTGCGCCACGCGGCAATTCCGCCACCGCAACCGTCGACCGCGCCGGTTTCGCCTGGGCAAGATATTCAGCGTAGACCTCGTTCATTGACGGGAAGTCTGCCATATTCTTCAAAAACACGGTCGCCTTCACGACGCGCTCCAATGACGAGCCTGCAGCCTCTAAGACAGCCTTGAGATTTTCCAGGACTTGACGCGTCTGTTCTGCGATACCGCCCGCGACAAAGTTGCCGGTGTTGGGATCGATGGGAATTTGTCCAGCGGTGTAAACAAATTCTCCGACTTTTATCGCTTGTTCGTAGGGCCCGATCGCTTTTGGCGCTTTATCCGTGGCAACGGTTTCTCTGTTCATCTTTTCTCCTCCTGATTGTGCGCGATCCTACCCTGTCGATGCGGTGCCGGCAAATGTTGGCGGTTAAAATAACTTGCACAGCCGGAAAACTTCATCCTATGATGCGCTCAGTTCACGATGTTAAGGAGGAAGGTGATGAGACGCTGGGTAAACACGATCGTTCTCTGCTCTCTCTTACTTTCTTCTCTTGCCTGGGCGCACGGCGAGCATGACGCGAGCGCGGCGAAACTCGCGGCGCCGTTATGGGTTTGGCTCGTTGGCGGAGCGGTGCTGCTCGTCATTGCTTTCGTCTTGGTTCGACAGGCCAAGAAAGGCAGGCTCATCGGCGAGCGCTTTAGCGGTTTCAGCCGCAACGCGCGCTTGCTGCTTCTGCGCAGTCCCTTCAGCGGGTTATCGGTAAGCTTGCTCCGCCTGCTTTTCAACCTCTACCTGCTTGCCGTCGGCTTTGACATGCTTTTTGTGGCTCAATTCGCCGCGATCAATTGGACCTGTCACGGCCTATCTGTCATTCCCTCCGGCATCCTTTCCGACTTATTCGGACGACGACGGGTTTTCTTGATCGGCTACAGCGGAAATTTGCTCGCTACCACAACGGTTATTTTCGTCACCGACCCAACGTTGCTATTGGTTCTCGCCGGTATTATCGGGCTCTTCGAAGGCGGCCACGCCATCGTCGGACCGCCGTTCATGGTGGAGCAAAGCCGGGAAGATGAACGAGTGCATCTGTTCAGCCTCAACGGCGGCATCCAAGTCGGCGCGGCGAGCGTCGGCAATCTAGCGGGCGGCATGTTGCCGCTATTGTTCGCGGCGCTCTTTCACGTCAGCGCCGACAGCGCGCCGGCTCTTCGCGCTGCTTTGCTTTGTGCCGTGCCGATCATGCTGTGCTCGGTGATACCCATCTATTTAATTCGCGAGGAATGGAAGCCCATCGATATTCGACGCTGGGTCAAGGGCATCGAAAGCTATGGGCGCATCGGCATGCTGGCGATGACTGAGGGTTTGGTCGGCTTTGCCATGGGGTTTTCGGCGCCGTTCTATAATCTGTTCTTCGACCAACATCTCAACGCGACGACGACGCAGATCGGCATGATCTTCGCCGTGGGTTCCATTGCTTCCGCGCTGCTCACGTTATTCACGCCGCTGATCGTCCAGCGCTGGGGACGAGTTCGCACGGTGACCCTGGTGAAGCTGCTCGGCATTCCCGCCCTGGTTTTATTAGGAATGTCACAAAATATCGTCTGGGCCGGTGTACTGTACGTGATCACGATTCTTCTCGTCGGCGGACCGTATCCGAACAAAGGAATTTCCGATCCGATCTATAGTCTATTCGCCATGGAGGTCGTAAAAGAGCGGGAGCGCGGCACGACCAACGGCATCATGCACGCGTTCGTCGAGTTTCCCATGGGGATCGGCGCTGGATTAGCTGGGCCCCTGATGGCTATGGGCGATTGGCAAACCGCTTACTTGATCGGCGGCGGCGTGTTGGCGACAGCGTTTGTTCTCTATTATCTCTACTTTGTGCGCTACGATAGTCGGCCGGTGCCGGTGTTGCAGCCGGCGCCTGCGCGTTGGTGATGGACCGAGGTCTTTCGGTTTACTGTCGAATCGTAATCACCACGGAGGACACGAAGCGCACGAAGGTTTAAATTACAAAAACCCGAATTCTTCGTGTCCTTCGTGCTCTCCTTCGTGGTAAACGAAAACAGTTGAATAGTGCCGGATTATTCGCAATGGAGTCTGAACAGCCTTAATATGAAACTCTTGACTGCCCATAAGATCCTCATTAGCAGCGCCGTGGTGTTTTTTGTTTTCTTTGCGTTTTGGGAATTCGGCAATTATTCAAAGGGCGACAGCTGGGCGGCGTGGCGTAGCGGCTTGTATTTTGTCGTGGCGCTCGGCTTCGGCATCTATCTCAAAAATCTCAAAAGGTGGTACAAGTAGCACCGAGCTATGGGCCGCCATCTGATTTTTCTTCTCGTGCTGCTCGGTTTCTTTCTGTGCACGCACCACCGCAGCGCCGCGCAGGTCGCTGAGTCAAAAATCGCTTTGTTGGATTCCTTACCCGCCGCAGAGCGGCAGGTGCGGCTGGTTGAAGGCGCGCGGGCCGAAGGCGAAGCGATCATTTATCTTAATCTGGATCAGGTCGTCGCCAGCGCGTTGACCGCCGGCTTCACGAAAAAATATCCCGGCATCAACGCGCAGGTGGGGCGCTTTTCCGGCGCCTCGATTATCGCGCGCGTCGGCGCCGAGGCCCGCGCTGGGAAATTGGGAGCCGACGTGATCATGAGCGGCGAGCTCGGCATTCTGGTGCTGATCGACAGGGGCGTCATGGCGCGCTACCGCTCGCCGCAGCGCGAAGCTTATCCGGAGTCGTTTCGCGACAAAGAAAATGTTTGGCACGCAGTCCTCATCAACGTTCTCGTGCCGGCCTATAATACGCGGTTGGTTCATAAGGACGACACTCCGCGGCAACTGGAAGATCTCCTCCGCCCGCGCTGGAAGAGCAAGCTCGCGATGGATAGCCAGTCGTATTACTGGTTTGGCGCAGTGCTGCAGCATATGGGCGATGACGCCACGATGAAATTAATGCGCGGGCTTAACGAGCAAAACTTGCACCATGTGCGCGGTCGGCGTTTGCTGACACAGTTGGTGGCGGCCGGGGAGTACGATCTCGCGGTCGAAACGAACTTGAACACGGTACTAAGCATGTCTCAGCAAGGCGCGCCTGTGTGGTTCGCGCCGGTGCGACCGTTATTCTTGCGCCCGAGCTTTCTCTTTATGACGCGCACGGCGCCGCATCCGCATGCTGCCGCCCTGCTGATCGATTATCTGCTTTCCGAAGAGGGGCAGAAAATTCTCGCCGCCCATGACCGTATGCCGGCGCATCCCAAAGTGCCGGCGCGCGAGACTCAGTCATTGAAAGGCCTGGACGTGCGGATGCCCGATGCCCTCGATATCGGCCGGCGCTATGCGGCGCTGGGTAAAAAATATCTTGAAATATTTCCGGGAGCGAAATGATGCGGCATCTCGTGATCACGATGCTTTTTGCGCTTTCAGTTTTTGGTCCAAGCATGTGTTTTGCGCAGCCCGCAAAGAACCTGATTCCAGCCTATCAGGCGATCTCGACGCCAGATTTCGGCTACTTGCCGACGTACGTTGCCCGTGCCAAGGGATTTTTTACCGACGAGCGGCTCGATCTCAAGGTCATCGTCATCAACTCGCGCGTATCGGTGCCGGCGCTGATCGCTAACGAGGTGCATTTTGGTGTTGCCGGCCCGTCAATCACCGCGACGCTGCGCGGCGCGCCGTTGAAAGCGATCTACTTCATCTACAATACGTCGACATTTCAGTTCACCGTGCGGCCGGAGATTCGCACGGCTGTCGACCTGAAAGGAAAGACCATCGCGATCTCGAGCCCTGGCGCGACCAACGATATGGCCACGCGTTTGATCCTCGCCAAGCTCGGCCTCGATCCGGTTCGTGACGTCAAGTTCATCGCGATTGGCGACGCGAAAGCTCGGATGATCGCGATGGACCAGGGGCAGGTCGCGGCGGCGGCGAATAACCCCGATATCGCCGCCGAGCTGGTGCGCAAGGGATATCGCATCTTGATCCATTCCGGCGATGTGTTTCCGGTGCCGTTTTCGGGAACCGCTGTCAATGAAAAACTCATCCGGGAAAATCCGGATCTGATCAAGCGTTGGCTACGGGCGCATCTCAAGGCGATGTTGTTGATTCGCCAACGGCCCGACGAGGCGGCGCAGATCGCAGCGAGGGACCTAAAGCTCAATTTGGATATTGCTCGTGAAGCAACGACGCAGGTGCTCCAGTTTATGTATCCCAACGATCCGGGAGGTTTCACGGAAAAAGGCATGAGGATTTTCTTGCAACAGACGGCGCCTCGTTTGGGCATCGACCCTGACAAGGTGGCGATCTCCCAGGTCGCCGACGTCAGTTTCTTGCGCGAAGCACAGAGAGAACTGGGCATCAAGTGCCGGGATGGTTACGGATGTTAATGTGTAAGGAAGGGCGACCGGCCGGTCGCCCCTACACGCAAGGCGACACAACACGCAAAGAAATAGGGTTATTAATGGTCATTAGCGCCAAGGCAGCACGGTGAACGACAGCATGAATTACGTTGTGGGCGTAGATATCGGCGGGACATTTACCGATTGCGTCGTGGTCGATGAAGAAGGTCGAGTGACGATCGGTAAGTCTCTATCGACGCCTGCGGATTTTTCCCAAGGGGCAATGAATGCGACCGCGGACGCCGCGCAGAATCTCGGGCTCGGCAGCGCCGACGAATTGTTGAGCGCGACGCGGTTATTTTTTCACGCCTGCACGATCGGCGATAACACCCTGATCACGCGGGCGGGCGCTAAGACCGGGCTGATTATGACCAAGGGGTTCGGCGACAGTCTGCACATGATGCGCGGTAAGATCGCCGAAGGCCTTACCGAAAACGAAATCGCCCACCGCTCGGCCCTCGACAAGCCTGAGCCGTTCGTGCCGCGCAAGCTAGTCGAAGAAGTGCCGGAGCGGATCGATTACAAGGGCAAGGAGCTGATTCGGCTCAATGTCGAAGCCGCAGAACAAGCCGTCGACCAATTGGTGTCTAAAGGCGTGGAATCTATCGCCGTCTGCTTTCTTTGGTCGATCGTGAACGACGCCCACGAAAAGCTACTGGCGGAAATTTTGACGAGAAAATATCCCAAGCTCTTCTTTACGCTCTCCAGTGAAGTCGCGCCGTATCTCGGCGAGTACGAGCGCGCCGCCACCACGGTGTTCAATGCCTACATCGGTCCTAAGATCTCCAGTTATCTGCAAAACCTGCATAGCATTCTCAAAAGCAAGGGGCTCAAGCGCGAGGCGCTGATCATGCAAGCATACGGCGGGGTGTTGGGCATCGAAGCGACCTGCAAGAACGCTGTCGGGGTCATCGAGTCCGGCCCGGCAGCGGGCATCGTCGGCACGCGTTTTTTAGGCGAGCATATCGGAGAAAAGAATATTCTCGCCACCGATATGGGCGGCACGACCTTCAAAGTCAGTGTTGTCCGCGACGGCGTCATCGAGCGCGACTACAAACCGGTCATCTTGCGCTACAGCATTCTCTCGGCCAAAATCTGGGTCGAATCCATCGGCGCCGGCGGCGGCAGCATCGCCTGGATCGATCCGGAAACCGGTTTGCTCAAAGTCGGGCCGCGGGGCGCGGGCGCGTCGCCGGGACCCGTCTGTTACGATCTCGGCGGTACCGAGCCGACGGTATCCGATGCCGATCTGGTTTTGGGCTATCTCAACGAAAGCTATTTCCTCGGCGGCCGCATGAAGTTAAACAAAGCGAAAACGCTGAACGGAATACGCGAAAAAATCGCCAAGCCGCTGAAGATGAGCGAAGTGGAAGCCGCCAGCGGCATTTATCGCATCGCCAATTCACACATGAGCGATCTGATTCGCAAAGCGACGGTCGAGAAAGGACATGACCCGCGCAACTTCGTCCTATTCGCCTTTGGCGGCGCGGCGCCCGTGCATGCTAGCCGGTACGCGGCGGAGCTGGGTATTCGGCAAGTGGTCATACCTTTGACCGCGTCCGTGCACGGTGCGACCGGGCTGATCAGCTCCGACGTGGTGTACGAGTACGGCAAGTCGGATCATGTCGTCGTGCCGGTGGCGCCGGCGCGGGTCAACGAAAATTTCGCCGGTTTATTGCAGCGGGCGCTCAAGGACCTCAACGCCGCGGGTTTCAACGAAGGGGCTATTGACGTCAGCCGCGGCGTCGACATGCGTTATCGCTACCAAGTTCACGAGCTCAACGTGCCGTTTACGCCCGGGGCGGCGGCGATCACTGAAACCGATCTAGAAGAGCTCTACGCGCGCTTTGACGAGATGTACGAAAAAGCTTTCGGCCAAGGGTCGGGCTATCGCGAAGCGGGAAGGGAAATCTTGACCTTTCGGCTTGCCGCAAGCGGTTTGCTGAAGAAACCGGATATCAAGGCCGAGCCGTTGCGTAAATCGGATGGCGCTCGGGCGCTCAAGGGGAAGCGTGAGGTCTATTTCGAAGAAGAGCGAAGATTCGTTCCTACGCGCGTCTACGATTTTGCCCGGATGGACCCTGGGGTCGAGTTCCTCGGTCCAGTCATTATCGAGACTCCGGTGACCACGGTGGTGGTCAATCCACGCGACCGCGCCGTCATGGACCAGTATCGCAACATCAGAATCCATTTAGGAGTTTAAAAGCATGGCAGTAAACCCGATTGTCAGCAGCGTCGACCCGATCACTTTCGAGATCCTGTCGCATCGGCTCTATCAAATCGCCAAGGAGATGGGCACGGCGCTGGAGCGCGTCGGCGGCACCGTGAACACAACCCAGATGCACGACTACATGGCGTCGCTTTATCTCGCCAATGGCGACGTGCTGTCGGCCGGCGATTCCATGGGCTGGCACGTCGCCTGCGCCGGTTTTGCCGTGAAAAGAATCATCGAGCGATTCGAGAATAGCAGCGGCATCAACCCGGACGACATATTTCTGCTGAACGATCCTTATCTGGCGGCGATCCATCAGTCGGATGTCTACATGATTTCGCCGATTCACTTTCGCGGCAAACTGATGGGCTGGAGCGCGACCTTTGTCCATGTGATGGATATCGGCGCCATGTCGCCCGGCGGCAACTCTCCCGGCGCGACGGAAATATGCCACGAAGGGATTCGCATCCCCGGCATTAAATTGGTCGATCGTGGCGAGTTGCGAAAAGATCTTTTCGACGCTTTCGTCAATATGACCCGCCAGCCGGTCATGGTTGGACTCGATCTCAAGTGCGAGATCGCGGCGAACAATGTCGCCAAATCACGAATGCAGGCGCTCTTCGAACAGTTCGGCCCCGAGCTGGTGACGGCGGTATCGCAGGAGATGCTACACTATTCCGAAACGATTCTGAAAAAGCGCATTGCGGAAATCCCCGACGGCACCTGGAGCGATAGCGGTAGCATCCATGCCGGCGACACCTGGAAAGTTCATGTCACTCTGAAGAAAAAAGACGACCGCCTGTTTTTCGACTTCACCGGCAGCAGCCCGCAAGCGAAGAAGGGCATCAACTTGCCGTACCACGCGACGTTTGGCGCCTGCTACGAAGCGATCCTGTGCACTCTGGCGTACGATCTGCCGAAAAACCACGGCGCGCTGAAACCCATTGACGTAGTCGCGCCTCCAGGCACGGTGGTGAATCCGACCCCGCCCGCGCCCGTTTCATTGAACACGACCTCAGGCGGCGCGACGGTAAAGTTCGTCGCCAACTCGGCGATCATGCAGATGCTCGCCACCAGTGAAAAGTGGCGCGGCGAGGTGATGGCGCTCAACGCCGGCCATCGGTTGGCGCGCCATGCCGGCGTCAATCAACATGGCAAGTATTATGTCTCGACGCTTTCCGAAGGCGCGCTGGACGGAACCGGCGCGCGCTCTTACAAGGATGGCGATGATACCGGGCGTGGTCTCAGCTGTCACAACATCGAGTGGCTCGAAGCGAACTTTCCGTTGCTCTATCTCTTCCGGCGCAACACCAAAGGCGGCGCCGGGGCGGGCAAGTTTCGCGGCGGCACCGGCGGCGAATCGGCGCTGACGGTTCACGATGCGCCCGAGGGAAAAATCAAAGGAGTCGCGCTGGGGGTGGCGGGGCTGAGAAACTCCGGCCAGGGAATGTTTGGCGGTTATCCCGGCGCGCCGAGCTTGCTCATGCTGACCGAAGGCGCCCGCATCGAAGAAACCATTGCAGAAGATATTTCACCCGACCAGTTGGCAGAGCTCGGCGGCACCAGCAAGCTCTTGCCCTATTGCGAGTTCGACATCGCCAAAAATGACGTTCTTTACATGCGCATGTCGAGCGGCGGCGGCTACGGCGATCCGTTGGAACGCGAACCCGAACGCGTGTTGAACGATGTCGAAGCCGGCATCGTTTCGCGCGAGGAAGCGCAAGAAATTTACGGCGTGGTGATCGATGGCGCGGCGCCCACGCTGGATGTTACCGCGACACAGAAGCTGCGAATTGATTTGAAGCGTGAGCGATTGCGGGCATAAGAATGACTCATCCTCTACGGGAGAATTTGGCGGTCGCGGTCTTGGACGGCGCTGAGTGGATCCAGTGCGGCAAATGTAAGTATCGCTTTTGCCGCGCCGATCAGGATTGGCGCCGGTTCGGCAAGGTTCGACTTTTGCCGCCGACTCAAGCCGGTGGATTGATGTCGGTCTTGAGCGGCGACTATCTGCTCCGGCAGATTTGCTGCCCGTCATGCGCCGTGCTTTTGGATACTGATTTTGTCGAGGAGCATCCAGATGACCCAGGAAGGGCCTAACCGACCACAGCCCGAGCAGCTGAAATTGGACAGCAAAAAGACGGCAATCGTCGTGCTGGATTTGAGTACGCGGTGCGAAAACCCCAATGAGGTTTGCGCGCGATTGATGGAACCACTGGCAGAATTTCTGGAAAGGGCGAGAAAAACTTCCGTGCCGATTCTCTACACCATCTCCGCTGCCGGTAGAGGGACACCGGTGGGCGAAGTCGCGGCGCCGCTCAAGCGGCGTCAAAGCGAACCGGTCTTATATCCCGACGGTTTCGACAAATTCACGGGCGGCGAGCTCAAGGCGGAGTTGGACAAATCAAATTGCCGGGCTCTAGTTATCGTCGGTTCGGCGACCAACTTCGCCGTGCTCTATACGGCGACGACCGCGGCGCGCATTTACCGTTATGATGTCGTTATCCCTTTGGACGGCGTCAACGCCAGACGGCAATACGAGCATGAGTATGCGCTCCATCAGATGACGATCTTGCCGGCGTCGGCGCACACGCAGTTCCGCTTTACTAAGTTGGGGATGGTCGAGTTTGCCTAGATTGATTTGGCGCAATCTCTCAGACGGGGGTTTGTCATCCCGAGCGAATGCGAGGGATCTAGCTCTCAAGATTCTTCGGCTTCGCCTCAGAACGCTTCGCGGATTTCTCGCGGAGTTTACCCTGAGCTTTGCCGAAGGGCTCGAAATGACAGAAAAGAACTGGATGAAAGTGTTGGCACTGAGCGTTTTAACTTTGGTACTTCCATTTGGACTTGTTCATGCCCAGCCACTGACTAGAATCCGCGTTGCCAACATCGGCGGCACCTCTGACCATATTCAAGTCGCTATTAACGGCGGCATTTATAGGAAGCACGGGTTCGACGTGGAAAATATCCAGGTCGGGAGTTCGGCGACGGTCGTACAGTCTTTGATTGCCGGCGAAGTAAGCTTTGCCCACGTGGGGGCTGTGCCGGTAGTAGCCGCCGTGGCAAGCGGCATCGATCTAAAGATCGTTGCCGTTTTCATAAATCGCTTCAATTACGTCATGGTGACGTTGCCGGACTTGCAAAAGCCTCAGGATCTTAAAGGCAAGACGCTGGCCATCAGTCGCTTGGGCTCCGGCGACGAGTTTGCGACCCGGGAAGCGCTGCGGCGCTGGGGCCTGGACCCGGACAAGGATGTTCGCTTGCTACAAGTCGGGTTGACGATGGCGCGGTTGGCGGCGCTTCAAGGACGGCATGTGCAGGCCAGCTTGCTGTCGCCACCGCAAATCGTCGAGGTGCAACGGATGGGCTTGAACGTCATGGCGGATCTTACAGATCTTGATGTGGAGTACGCCCATTATACCCTTGTAACCAAGGGATCGCTGATCGTAGAAAACCGCCCGTTTGTGGATCGGTTCATGAGGGCCTATGTGGACGGCATCAAGTTCTATCGCAGTCATCCCGAGGCGGCGATCCCCTATTTGCGCAAATTTTCGAAACAGAGCGACGCAGAGCTCAGGATCGTTTACGAAAATCTGCGCAAACGGATTCGCGAGGAACCCGTTCCGACAACCGGCGGCGTGCAGACGATCATCAGAAGTCTTAGGACCGATAAAGAAAAGGAGCTCGATCCGCGTCGGGTGATCGACGCCAGCTTTCTCGCTGGCGTGGCCGCCAGGTGATTTGAAATGGAATCTTTGCCCTTCTTAGTCGACGTTTCGGAGGAACAAATTCGCCGCGAGCGGCAAAAGGCGCGCGAGCTGCGTGCGAGTCAATGGTGGAAGCGCAAGTGTGCCGCGGGCATCTGTTATCATTGCAGCGGGAAGTTTCCGTCCCGAGAGCTGACCATGGATCATTTGGTTCCCGTCAGCCGAGGCGGCAAATCGACCAAAGGAAATCTCGTGCCGAGCTGTAGGAAATGTAACTCCGATCGCAAATATCGCCTACCATTCGAGCGTTCCAGTGAGTGAAATTTCGCTTGCGCGCAGCGCTGACGTCAAATAAGATCTTTCTCGTCGGAGGGCTTGGACTATGACAGTCGAAACATTCTTGGTCCGCACGATGTCCGATACGGTGGAGACCGATATTCAACGGGTTCATGTAATCGCCAATGAGATCTTGCCGCGCTACAAGCTGCCGGCGCTCAGCTTCGAACAACTCAGAAAAATCGCCGACGGCCCCTTCGATCTGTTTCTCATTCCACTGATATTTGCCAGGGAGTTCGAAAAAGACCGCTCGCTCCCGTTCAATGAAACCAAGCGTGTCGAGATTCGCAGGCAAGCGCTAGAGATCGCGCAAAGTCACGGATATGACGTCAATCCTCCCGATTTCATACCGGGCATAGAAAAGTCCCTCGCAGAGACGAAGACAGCGGGCTTGCGCAATATTCTTATGACCACCGGTGGAAGGCGCTACAAGCACCAGGCGATGGAGAAGGCCGGCATGGGCGGATATTTCGAAGAGATCGTCGATCGCGATGAAACATACTACGCTAAGGAACAAGGGCTCTATTATCTCTATCGCAAGCACAGACCAAAGCATATGCGCATCATTCTGCTAAGCGGCACGGCCACGTACATCAAGGCCGCCAATAACGCCGATGGCTGCAAAGTTGGCGACACCTATCTGGAAGTGATTTCCTTCGCGCTCTCGACGGAGCATTCGTACAACGACGAAGAAACGCTGTGCGCCGCACAGCCGAAAGCGCTGATCCGGAGCTACGACGAGTTGTTGCCTCAATTGAAAAAACTCGCACCATTAGCCTGAAAATCGCGATCGCTCTTCTTCCCCTATCGCCCCGAAGCTCGGTACCGGTTGTTCTCTGTACTGCAAATTGCTGCTATCATTTGTCGGACTGATGCGAACGAAGATGGAGCCTCCTATAGATCTACCGCGGACGTTTCTGGCCGGTCGGGTAGTGATTAAAGTCGGTGACATCACCAAAGAAGATGTCGATGCCATCGTCAACGCAGCCAACGGCACACTGATGGGTGGGGGCGGAGTCGATGGCGCGATTCACCGCGCGGGAGGGCCGGCGATATTGGAGGCGTGCAAAGAAATTCGCCGCACGCAATATCCCGACGGCTTGCCGACGGGACGGGCGGTGATCACCACGGCGGGAAAGATGATCGCGAAGCATGTGATTCACACGGTTGGACCGGTATACGGGCCGGGCGGGAAGGATAAAGCGGAACGACTGGCGGCTTGCTACCGCAATTCATTGATCCTGGCGGCGGAGAACGGACTCGGCAGTATTGCATTTCCTGCAATCTCGACCGGCGTGTACGGCTATCCACTGGACGAAGCGGCGACCGTTTCCTCGCGAGCCATCGAGGAATTCCTGAGTAGCGACAACTCACTCAAACAAGTTCGCCTCGTGTTCTTTGGCGCCGGTGATGCCGAGGTTTTCTTGAAGCATCACGTGTTTACCGGATAAAAATCGGCTTGAGGCACGAGGCAACAGGCGTGAGTGAAACAAGACCGAATTCGCAACCGGTGCGCGTCGGCATTGAGGCGGTTTTCTATTCGCTGGCTCATGTGCCGGATCTCGTGCGTTACGGCTCGAAGCCGCTCCGCGAACTGCGCGCGGGTCCCGGCCTCAACGAAAAGCTAACTAGACAACTTCGTGATTTCAGCGCGGCGACCGCCTACGCGCCGCACCAGGTTTACATCGGCAATATTTCACCCGAGCAGTTACGCGAGCTCCCCAAACCTTGGTATGAAAAACTGATCGAAGGAGCAACCGCGCAGGGTCGGTTCGGCGAACTGGTCGATCAGAACAGATTTTACGCCTTGCTTGCCGGTGCGGACCAATTCGATCTCGTTAGATTTGAAGAACAGTGGTTTAAACAACATGCCGCGCTTTTCTCCTGCGGGCGCGCGCCGCGATTGTGTTCCTTGCCGGAAATAAAAGCGCGCTGCGCCGAAGGCGCGCTGGCGCTCTATTCAGGCGAGCAATTGGTGGGCGCATTTGAATCCGGCCACGCCGAGGACGCCAATTTGACCGCTGACGTGCTGCTGGAGAATTTGTCGGCCAAAGTTACCGCTGGGCATTCATTGCGCTTGGCACTTAGTGGACTTGGCATCGACCCCGGGGAAATCGATTACGTAATCAGCTGCTCGGAAGAGGCCGTGGGCGACCGCTACAATCGCGGTGGCGGAAATTTAGCCAAAGCGATCGCCGAGGATGTCGGCTGCATCAACGGGGCGGGGTCGGATGTGAAAGCATTCTGCGCCGGGCCGATGTACGCAATGGTGCACGGTGCGAGCTTGATTCACTCCGGAGTCGCCCGGAAGGTGGCAGTGGTCGCCGGAGGATCGCTGGCCAAGCTCGGCATGAAGTTTGAATCTCATCTCAAAAATAACATGCCCGTGCTGGAAGATGTTCTCGGCAGCTTCGCGGTCATCCTCGCTCCAGCGAAGCCCCATCAAACTTCCATGCGGCTGGATTCCGTTGCGTTCCACCCCGTGCGCGCGGGTGCGTCACCTCAGGCGATGGCGGAATATCTGGCGGAAAAGCCGCTGGCGAAGATGGGGATGAATTTGACCGACGTCGACCGCTATGGGGTGGAGCTGCACAATCCGGAAATCACCGTGCCCTCGGGTAGCGGTGATGTGCCGCGGACAAATTATTTGACGCTAGCGGCGCTTGCCGTTATGCGTGGCCTGATTGGCAAGAACCAGATGCAGGATTTTGTCCGCGCGCGCGGCATGGTAGGCTATGCGCCGACGCAGGGTCATATCCCCTCTGCGATTGTTTACTTAGGACACGCGTTGGAGGCTTTGAAGAGCGGTACGATTAGCAATGCCTTACTGATCGCTAAAGGAAGCTTGTTCCTGGGCCGCATGACGCAACTTTCGGACGGCTGCTCATTTCTCGTCGATCGCAATGAAGTTTAACGGAGGTCGGATGGTTAAAGGAAAAAAAATTATCGCCATCGGCGAACGGGATGGCGTGCCCGGACCGGTCATCGCCGAATGCCTCGAGGGGGCCGGCTACGAGGTGGTTTTCCAGGTGACTGAGTGTTTTGTCTGAACCGCCGCAGGCGCGATGAACTTTGAGAACCAAGGAGTCATCAAGCGCCTGGCGGATCAGTATGGTCCGGAAAATTTGACAGTAGTGTTAGGCAACGGCGAAGCCAACGGTGTCGAAGTCTTTGCCGAAACGGTGACCGAGGGCGACCCGAGTTACGCCGGACCTCTTGCCGGCGTCGCGCTAAAGATACCCGTTTATCACGTTCTTGAAGAGGACGTGATATCTCAAGTGCCGAAAAAACTGCGGGATGAAAAGTTGCAACTATCATCATTGGTTATCGACGTCGAGCCAATGCATCAGGTGCTCAAAGCGTCGCGGGAAAAGCTCTGAAAGCGTTCCATTCGTTCCACGAGTTCCAATGGTTCCAACGGTTATTCGGAAGCGCTGTTCCGCACGACTGGAACGGCTGGAACCTGTGGAACGATTGGAACTGATGCCTCAATATAATTCTGACACGACTACTTGCGGTACAATCCTTTGATGAATCCCGAATATTCCAGCTCCTTGACGAAGCGCGTATCGATGTAGTCTTTGGCGTTTGCCTGCGCCGCCTTCGGATTCTTCTCAGCCATGTCTTGGAGAACCAGCTGATAACCATCGGCCGGCGGATAGGGCGCCTCGGGCATAAAACGCGAGTGCCAGTCCCAAGCTTCGTCGAGAACTTTTCGATCCTCGAGGCGGGAATATTTGCGCATGATCCTGATCGTTTCTTCTTTGTGGGTCTTAAAGTAGTGGATCGCTTCGACGTAGGCGCGCAGGTAGCGTCGCACAAAATCAGGATTGTCCCGAATCAGTTTTGTCGATGTGTAGATGCCGTTCTGAGGAAAGGGAATTTGTAAGGAAACCATGTCGACGATGGTGGGATAGCCGAGCTTTTCCGCGATGGCCTTGCCGGCCTCGGTGACGACCGTGAATTGGACTATGCCCTTCTCGAGCGCGACCATACGCTCTATGGCGCCGCCGATGACGCGCAGGTTGACGTCCTTTAGTGGATCCAGGCCGATTTTCTTAAGCCCAACTTTAAGCGCGAACTCCGCCGTGGTGCCCGCAATATGAGTGCCGCCGATCTTGCCTCGTAAATCCTCATGTCTTTTGATGCTCGGATGCGCGACAAGATAATAGGGGAGCACGTTGACGTTTCCGGCGATGGCCACAACATCGCCTCCCGCAAGTCGGGCGGCAGCCAACCCTGGTCCGCCGCCTTCGCCGATCGCAATCTCTCCCGCGAGAATCGCCTGAATGCCGCGCACGCTTCCGGAAATAAAAATAATCGTGGCATCGATGCCGTGCTTATCGAAAATTCTTGCGTCTTTGGCAACCCACAGGACGGAAGATGAACCGGGAGTGGTTGAGATATACGAGGTGTTCAACTTATCTGCGGCGGGAGACGGCGCTGCTGCTAACCAAAAGAAAGGAATGGCGAGTATCGCGACAAAATGACTACATCTTCGTTTCATTGATACCTCCGCAAAAGCTATGCGGCATGGCACTAACCGCGCTCAGTTATACCAGCTCGGTGGCTTGGGGCAAAGACGACCGCCTTCGCGTTGACTTCAAGGTTGATTTCAATTTCAATCATTCACGATGAAAAGAGCGGTGGATCTGATCATGTTTGATCTGGATGGCACGCTGGCGGATACCGGGCGCGACCTCGCAGACTCGGTTAATTACACCCGAGCGCATTTCAATCTCGCGCCACTGGTCGAGCAGTCAGTTTTCGCCCATGTCGGGCGAGGTGTGGAACACATGCTCAAATATTCGCTGCCGGAGGAATATCCGGATCATTTTCACGAAGTCATGGGCATCTTCCTCGAACGCTACGAAATGCACCTGCTCGACAAAACGGTGCTGTATCCGGGCGTTCATGACGCACTCGACCATTTTCGTGGTAAGCGGCGTGTGGTGGTGAGCAACAAGCTGCACCGCCTCACCGTGGCTGTTGTGCGTGGCTTGGGCGTGGAAGATCAATTCGATGCCATCTTCGGCGGCGATAGCGCGGCGGAAAAAAAGCCCGATCCCGCGTTGCTAAATTTGGTCTTGGCACGTTTTCAGGTTCCTGCAGCGAGCGCGTTGATAGTCGGCGACGGCGATACAGACGTCGAAGCAGGCAAACGCGCCGGAGTCATCACCTGCGGCGTCACCTACGGACTGGGCAAGAAGGATGACTTAATTGCCGCGAAACCGGATGTTATGATTGATAACATCAAGGAGCTTTCCGACTATTTCTGCTGAATCCTGATCTCATTCAGTACAGGAGGCGAATCATGGCGGCGACGATTCCAGAACAATTCAAAGATCTCTTTGGCAAGGTTGCATTCGCTCACTTAGCGACCGTGATGGCTGATGGAAGCCCTCACGTCACCCCGGTGTGGGTCGATTACGACGGTGCTCATGTTAGAGTCAATTCCGCCAAAGAACGTGTGAAAGACAAAAACATGCGTCGCAACAAGCGCGTCGCACTATCCATTCAGGACCCGGCCAATCCTTATCGCTATCTTGCCATTCGAGGGGAGGTAGTTGAGATCACTGAAAACGGCGCCAACGCCCACATCGACGCGCTAGCCAAAAAATACCTCGGCAAAGAGCGCTATCCCTTTCGAAGTCCCGCGGAAGTGAGAGTGATCTACAAGATTCGGCCGGATAAGGTTTCAACCTCAGGGTGACTGAATTACGCAACACATCACCGCGAAGCGGCTCAACCTGAGGCTTGGGCGAACAAAATCCACAAGTAGGGGCGGGTTTCAAACCCGCCCCTACCAGCTTCTGACACTAGTTCATCTCAACGTTACAGCTGGCGGCGCCATTGCTGGAAAATTTGTTCAGCGCTGCGAGAGCGGCGACTTTGTAGCACTCGGCTAATGTTGGGTAATTGAAAACTGTATCGATAAAGTAGTCGAGCTTGCCGCCATGGGCGATCACCGCCTGGCCGATATGGACCAGTTCCGTGGCGCCTTCGCCGATCACATGCACGCCGAGAAGCTCTCGCGTTTCGCTGTGGAAAAGTAACTTGAGCATACCGACGGTGTCGCCGATGATTTGACCGCGAGCGATCTCGCGGTAGCGGGCGACGCCGATCTCATATGGCACACCGTCGCGCGTGAGCTCGTCTTCGTTACGGCCGACCATCGAAATTTCCGGGATCGTGTAAATGCCGTAAGGCAAAAGATGAGAGGAAGTCTCGCAAGCCAAACCGAAGGCATGACAAGCGGCGTGGCGTCCTTGCTGCATGGAAGTCGAAGCGAGCGCCGGGAAACCCACCACATCGCCAACCGCATAGATATGAGCAACCGCGGTCTGAAAGTTTTCATTCACTTTCAAACGGCCACGGTCATCGGGTTGAATGCCGATCTGTTCGAGGCCGAGGTTTTTGGTCGCGCCGACCCGACCCGCCGAATACACAAGCAATGGCGCGCGGATTTGCTTGCCACTCTTAAGTTGCAGCACGACGGATTTGTCGGGCAATTTGTAAACGCCCACCACCTCTTCGTTGAGGCGCAAGGTAACGCCGATATTGCGCATCTGGTATTGTAGCGATTCGATAATCTCGCTGTCGACGAATTCGAGCAGCCGGGGTCGCCGCTCCACCAGCACGACCGGAATCCCGAGGGTGGCCAAGATGCATGCATACTCGCAGCCGATCACTCCGGCGCCCACGATGGTCAAGGATTTTGGCAGCTGTTTTAGCGAAAGCAATCCGTCGCTATCGATAACGGTTTCGCCATCAAAGGGAATCTCCGGCGGGCGGGCGGCCTCGGTTCCCACGGCGATCACGATGTAATCCGCCGTGTGTTCATTGGATTCGGAATCCTGCTTGATCGCGATGCGGTGCGGGTCGATCACAGAGGCCGTGCCGATGATGAAATCAACGGAATTTCTTATCAGTTGGTTTTGGATGATTTCTTGCTCGGCTTTGACCACATGGTCGCAACGCTGGGCGAGGTCCTCAAAGGTAATGTCCTTTTTGACCCGGTAGCTGGCCCCATAGAGATTGCGCTGGCGGAAACCGGAAAGGAACATCACCGCCTCGCGCAATGATTTGCTCGGAATAGTGCCAATGTTGATGCAAATGCCACCGACAACTTTTTTGCGTTCGATTATGCCCACTTTCTTTCCCACCTTGGCTGCCTGGATCGCCGCCTTTTGGCCGGCGGGACCAGAGCCGATCACCAACATGTCGTAGTGGGCCATATTTCCGTCCTTGTCCCTCACATCACAATCGCTGCGCCGCCTTGTCGTCTTTGATCTTCTCGAATGCGCGCAGGCCAATCGCCACATCCATTATACCAGTTCCCTGCAGTTTATAGAGAGTGATTTGCCTATCATCAGCTCGTCCGGCAAGTGCTCCCAGCAGCACGCCGGATATTTCGTGAACCCGATCCCAGGAAGTCACTCGGTCCCTGACCGCGCGAAAAATATCGCTCTCGTTGACGCACAAGGTCTCCTTGGAAGTCACAAAAATTGGGTTGGCTCGGCGAATCGTGATTTCATCGATTTCCTGCCGGGTCCGAGTCTTGTCGCCATTGGCTATCGATGTAATATGAGCGCCCTCTTGCAAGCGACTACCGTCGAAAACCGGCGACCTCGAGTTAGTTGCCGTAATGACGATATCGGCGTTTTCCACGGCGTCTTCAGCACTCGAGGTGGCCACGACGGGAAACTTGAGGTCTTGGCTCAGTGTTTCAGCGAAAGCTTGCCGGTGTGCAGGCGTTGGACTAAAGACCCACGCTTGGGTCAGGTTTCTGACGGCGGCCACGGCTCTGAGCTGAGTTTCCGCATGGACTGCGCTCCCCAATATGGCCACGCGCTTAGCGTCGTCTCGGGCTAAATACTTGGCACCGATAGCTCCTGCCGCGCCGGTCCGATACTCATTGATCGAACAGTCTTGAAACAAAATAAGCGGTTCGCCTGTTTCGACACTATACAAGATTACCGTTTCGTGATGAACCTGCCGATCCAAATCAGTTTGAAGATAGGCACCCATCACGCCATGTACGGATCCTGGCAGGAGGCCAAAAATCATCCGGTTCGGATGGTGAATTCTGCGCCGTGGCAAGTCGAACCCGCGACCCGCCGCCAGTTCCTTAAGCGTGTCCTCAATCGTCTCGATCATCTCATGCAACGAGAGGATCTGGTTGATAGGCGTATTTTTTAGGAAGAGCATAGGCTCGACTGCGAAAGAGAGACTGGCAGGCTGACCGCCATTGCCGGTCCTGATCGAAATTACTTCGCGGCGCGGCTAGCAGGAATCGTACATAAACTTTAGCTCAGTGGCACTAAAGGCGTCAACCGAAGCGACACAATTTCACATGATCGTAAAATTGGGAAGTGATTAAAGAAAGATCGAGGAAGCAGCGACTATTTCCGCTGATCGTAAAGAGGCAGTTTTTTCCGTCATTCAACGAAAAAGGATAGCTAGGGCTGAAGACCTTTCAGAAGAATGTTCTTTTTCTTTTCTTTCGGATAGGCAACCACGTCATATTGTTCTGCCGTGTCGTATCGCAATGCTTGGACAGCCGGTTTCAAATAGTACGCTCCCGTCGATGCGTTTTCTATACGTTTATCGGAAAAAACCAAGAACTCGTATCCCTGAGGAAAAAGGGAATCCAGCTCATCTTTGCTTTTAATACTTAGCGGTTTCTTGGGATCTACGCTGAGCTCGAATACGACGATTGGTCGATGGGCGTGTAGCGTTCGACGCAGCCCTTTTAGCGCCGGTTTTTCGTAACCTTCGATATCCATTTTAATGAGAGCTACTGATGTCACGCCCGCTTTCTCCAAGGCGTCGTCACCGATCTGAATCTCCAGTTCACCCTCATAGGAGTTATCTTCTTTAAACCCCTCGACGAAGGACCCCGTTACAAGACTACTCTCTGACGGTTTGTAAAAAGGCTTCTTCGAATTCTCGTCGCCTAAGCCGAAGGGGTGGATGATAATATTCTTAATGTGATTAACTTCTACCATCCGTCGAAACCGTCGAATGACGGGTTCCCAGGGCTCGAACGCATGCACCTCTTTAGATTGCCGGGACATAAATAGAGAATATTGTCCCGTGTTGGCCCCGATATCCAGGAAAACTCCTTGGTTGGAGTATGCCGATGTCATAACATCCCGCAGGAAAAATAAAGTCGGCTTTTCGTACGCACCGTAATATAAAATATTGGTATCAATAAAATTGCCGGTATTGCCTTGATAACGTACCCCGTTGAGATCGACCTCAAAGTCAAAATGACCGCTGCCAAAGCAAGACGAGAGTGTAATTGCCTGCTGCCAGCACCGGTAGTTGTAGTAGAATTGTTCCCGATCGATGAGATAGAGGCTCGCTAGGCAGAAAACTAACGTTATAAGTGCAACAAGTGATAGCTTGAATGCCTTCAAGTGAAGCTCCTTAACCCCTGCAACTTCCACCAAGAAAGGTGGAGCGTTTTCGAGTACCGATTTGCTAATTGTAATTTACCGGCTCGAATGCAGTCAACGAAAAAGCAACAGGACATTCCTTCCCGATCTCAAACCACGATGTTGTTCTCGGTATCAAACGAGGGATGAATCTAAGGAGGACCTTTAGTGAAAACGTTCTTTTTCTTTTCTATCGGATAGGCAACCATGTCGTATTGTTCGGCTCTGTCGAACCGCAGTATCTGGCTTATTGGTTCTAAGAAATACGCTCCGGTCGATGCATCATTTTTATCGGAAAAAACCAAAAATTCGTATGCCTCGGGAAAAAGAGAAGCCAGCTCATCCTTGCTCTTGATGCTGACTGGGCTTTTGGGATTGGTGCTGAGCTCGAACTCGACGATTGGTCGATGAAGTTGCAGGGTTCGACGAAGCCCCTTGAGCACCGGCCTTTCGAAGCCCTCGATATCCATTTTGATCAGAGCTACTGATGTTACCCCGGCGTTCTCAAGCGCGTCGTCGCCGGTTCGAATCTCCAGTTCACCTTCATAGGAGTTGTCTTTTTTAAATCCCTCGACATAGGACCCTGTCCCAAGATTATTATCGGGCGGTCTATAAAAAGGCTTCTTAGAATTCTCTTCACCTAAACCAAAAGGGTAGATCACGATGTTTTTGATGTGATTTATTTCTACCATTCGCCGAAATCTTTTGATGACGGGCGCCCAAGGTTCAAAAGCGTGGACTTCTTTTGCGTACTTTGACATGAAAAGAGAATGTTGGCCGGTGTTGGCCCCAATATCCAAAAAGACTCCGTTATTGGAGTACGCCGATTTCATCGTATCCCGTAGGAAATATAAAACCGGCTTTTCGAATGCGCCAAAAAAGAAAATATGCCTATCGACAAAATTGCCGGTGTTGCCTTCATAACGTGCCCCGTCTAAGTCAGCGACAAAGTCAAAATGACCCTGACGAAAACATGATGAAAGCGTAACGGCTTGCTGCCAACAGCGGTAATTAGAATAGAATCGTTCTCGATCGATGAGATAGAGGCTCACGACGCAGACACTCAAGGTTAGAATTGCCACAAGTGATAGTTTGAGCGCCTTCAAGTGGAGCACCTGATCCCTTCCAATTTTCCGTGATTTTTCTGTCCTATGGATTTTCGGAAGCGTGACAAATAGAGCCTCAGCCTGTCTTTCGAACAACGAATCGCCGATTATAGCCATTCAGGACGCAAATTTTAATCTATTCCCGGGACATGCGTCAACGAAACTATGATCGCCGATATCGGTGCATCGAACCTGACGCCAAACTATGGTTTGCCGATCCGCGACTCGAGATAGCTCGCATGCTTCGACATCGCGTAACTGCAGAGCCAATAGACGACGGCGATGAATAGATACAATTCGAATGGCCGGATTTCCCGATTATTGACGATCTGCGCGGCTTTGGTGAGATCGACGTAGCCGATGATCGATGCCAACGAAGTATCCTTTAGCAGCACGATGAATTGCGTCACCAAAGCAGGAATCATGTTGCGCAAGGCTTGCGGTAAAACCACATGGCGCATCATCTGTGCGCGGGTCAGTCCCGTGGCGGTAGCGGCCTCGACCTGGCCGCTGGGAACCGATTGAATTCCGGCTCGGACAATTTCAGCTAAGTAGGCGGCTTCGAAAATGACAAACGCAGTGAGAGCGACGCTGTACTCTGGAAGCGATTTGCCGGCCAACACGGGCACGATAAACCAAAACCAGAAAATCACCATGACCAGCGGCACGCCACGAAAGAGTTCGACGTAGATCAAGGCGGGTAAATTAATCCACCGCGAACGCGCCAAACGTGCCACTCCAATGCATGTGCCTAGAATGAAACCGAGGACAATGGCTGGCAATGCGAGTCGAAGAGTGCCGCCGGCGAAGGCGCCGACTCCGAAAAAACCCTGGAGGATGAGAAAGTTGAAGTTCCTGACAATGACTTGAAAATCCATCTTCAAGCCGTGTCCGTGTTGCCCCGGGCAATGAGGCCGGGAATGGCTACGCGACGTTCAACCCGTGCCATCAGCCTGGCGATGGTGAGGCAGAGAACTAAATAGATGATCGTTCCTGCAGCTAACGCTTCGAATGCTTTGGCCGTGTAAGTTTCGATTTGGCGGGTTTGAAAAGTCAATTCGGCGACGCCGATGGTCAAAGCAACCGAAGAGTTCTTCAACAGATTAAGAGTTTCGTTGGTCGCGGGTGGAACAATCAGCCGTAACGCGATGGGAACAATGATCATACGGTACGCTTGCAACACGGTGAGTCCCGTCGAGAGTGCAGCTTCGAACTGCGTCTTGGGAATCGACTGAATGCCCGAGCGAATCACCTCGGAAAATCGCGCTCCGTGATATACGCCGAGAGCGAAAACGCCGGCCCAAAACTCAACTCCATGCTCGAATAGCCAGTCTTGCAGGGCCTGCGGCAAGAGCGGTGGCACGCCGAAGTACCAAAAAAACATCCAAACGAGCAAGGGTACATTGCGGAAGAATTCAACGTACACGCCGGCTGGCCAGCGCAACAGTGAAATCGCCGTGGTGCGGAGCGCGCCGGAAGTAATTCCCAGCACAACCGCGAGCAACCAGCCGAGAATAGAGAGGTGCAGAGTAGTCAGGAGTCCCTGAAGCAGCCAGCCGCCCGTTTGTCCGGTCCATAGAACGTTCCAGTGAAATTGGTAATTCATCTAGACGCGCGGGCAACCGCATTAGGCGCTGGGTGTGTCGGGCAAGGCGCCCCTTGCCCCCTGGCATTTATTTGGGCACGACCTGCATCTGCAGAAAGCGCTTGGTTTCGGGAGATAAGGGGTAGGGGACTTCGCCTTTGGGGCCGAACCATTTGTCGTAGATCTCAAAGTACAGGCCCGATGCAATGGCATCCATGAGACCGACGTTAACGACGTGGCGAAAATCGGAATCGTTTTTTCTCATCGCCATGCCATAGGGTTCGTAAGAGAAAAATTCACCGACCACGACCCATTCATCGGGCTTGGGGGCCTTCGCGCGCAGGCCCGCAAGCTGAATTCCGTCATTTGTGTAGGCTTGTACCTGACCTTGGGCTAGTGCTTGAAATGCCGCCGGTTGGTCTGGAAATTCGATGAGCTTCGCGCTCGGCACGCGCTCGCGAATAATTTTTGCGTTGGTGGAGCCTTGTTGTGCGGCAATGCGTTTACCCGCGATGGTTTGAATGCCTTTGATCTGCGCGCCTTTCTTCACCAGAAACTGGGCGCCGGTGGCGAAGAACGTCAAACTGAAATCGACACTGTCGCGGCGCGATTGAGTGTCGGTCATGGTTTCGGCAATCAGATCGACGGCATTCGAAGTCAAAAGCGGGATGCGCGTCTGTGGCGCCGATTCCTTCTTCTCGAGCTTGATCTGCTTGTTGAGTTTCTTACTGATCACCGGAATGATCGTTTTCTCGACCAGATCGATGGAGAAGCCCACCCAATCATTATTCTTATTAACGTAAGCAAAAGGTGGCGAGCCGGTGCGCGTTCCGATGATTAGTGCACCGTTCTTGTCAATCTTCTCGAGTGTGGTTTCCGCACGGATGAAGTCGAAACTCGCAAAATAGAAAATCACGATGAGCCATAAACATCTATATCGTTTCATCTGGTTCTCCTCAGTGCGAAAGAATCTTGCTCAGAAATTGTTGCGCTCTCGGCGACTCGGGAGCGGCGAAGAATTTTTCCGGTTCGTTGACTTCGATGACTCGCCCATCGTCCATGAAGACGATCCCGTGCGCGACGCGGCGGGCAAATCCCATTTCGTGGGTGACCACAACCATGGTCATGCCGTCACGTGCGAGATCTGTCATGACTTCCAGGACTTCATTGATCATTTCCGGATCGAGCGCCGAGGTCGGCTCGTCGAATAGCATGATCTTGGGCTTCATCGCCAGGGCGCGCGCGATGGCGACGCGTTGCTGCTGGCCGCCAGAAAGGTTCGCCGGAAAGACGCGGGATTTGTCGGGGATGCCGACGCGTTCTAAGAGCGCTACGGCGATTTTTTCCGCTTCACTTGTCGATAGACCCTTCACCTTAATCGGCGCCAAAGTAATATTTTGCAGAACGGTCATGTGCGGGTAGAGATTGAAAGACTGGAAGACCATACCGACGTTGGTGCGTAGCCGCACCGCATCGAGACGTGCGTCGGATAGCGATAAACCGTCGACGGTGATTTCTCCGGATTGGATCGTTTCGAGTCGGTTGATGCAGCGGATGAGCGTACTTTTTCCGCTACCGCTCGGGCCGCAGACCACGACGACCTGTCCCACCTCAATGGTGAGATCGATGTCCTTCAGGACGTGAAGCGTGCCGAACCACTTGTTGACCTTGCGAAATTCGATCACGGCTGCCGAGCGTATGTCAGATGATAGATTGCAATTCGCTGCCCGGCATACTATATGAACAAAGGCTTTTTGCAACCACACTTCAACGCACGAGTGTGATAGCGCGACGATGCAGTCGCCACGCAGTTCGTGTTTCGGCAATACCGCTTACCGCAGATATGTAGCCGAGCTCCGGCGCATTGGATCGAGAGGTCTTCGCCAGTTGTGATTGCTTATTTGGTTAGGCACGGAGACGCGGTCCAGGCATCGGAGAATTCGGAACGCCCGCTGTCTCTGGCCGGACTTGAAGCCGTTGAGCAGATCGCGCGGCTGGCTCGCGAGCGCCAGGTTCGAGTTTCAGCGATCTATCATTCGGGGATTTTGCGAGCGAAAGAAACCGCCGAGATCCTGGCCAAGTATTTGATGCCGCCGTCCGGGGTTAAGGCGATTGCCGGCTTGTTACCCGAGGATGATCCCATGGCCGGGAAAGCCGAGCTGGAAGCAGCCACGGATCCGATCATGTTAGTCGGACACCTGCCTTACATGAGCCGGCTTGCCGCATTGCTGGTCCCCGGCGATATGGAAGCACCCGTTATTGAGTTTCAACCTGCAGCCATCGTTTGTTGCTCCAAGACGGCAGCGCGGTGGAAAATCGATTGGCACTTGGCGCCGTCAGCTCGCTGACGCGCAGTTGACCGGCGGAGGGCGATAGTCTAAAAAGAGACGTGTGAGCGAGAGGCGAAAGGCAGATACCATGGCATCAGAGACCTTAACCGTTATCGACAACCGGACCGGCAAACAGTACGAGATTCCGATCAAAAGCGGCGCCATCAAAGCGACCGACTTGTTCCAGATCAAAGTTACGGAAGATGATGGACTCGTCAGTTACGACCCGGGCTTCATGAACACCGCGTCCTGCCAGAGTCGAATTACTTACATCGATGGCGACAAAGGGATCCTGCGCTACCGCGGCTACCCGATCGAGCAGATCGCTGAAAACAGCACCTATTTGGAGACCGCCTATTTGATCCTCTATGGTGAGCTGCCCAACAAGTCACAACTTGCGGATTGGAGCCACAACATCACCTATCACTCGATCATCCACGAAAACATCAAAAAACTCATCGACGGCTTCCATCATGATGCCCATCCGATGGGAATGGTGCTCAGCACGGTGGGAGCGCTGTCGACGTTCTACCCTGACGCCAAGAAGATTTTCGACGTCAAGTCGCGCCACGATCAAACCTATCGGCTGATCAGCAAAATGCCGACGCTGGCGGCGTTTGCCTATCGGCATAGTCTGGGTCAGCCGTACTCTTATCCCGACAACGATTTAAGCTACACGGGAAACTTTCTCAACATGCTCTTCAAGATGACCGAGCTCAAGTATAAGCCGCACCCTGTGCTCGAACGCGCTCTTGATATTCTATTTATTCTCCACGCCGATCATGAGCAGAACTGCAGCACTAACGCGATGCGCGGGGTAGGCAGCTCGCAGGTGGACCCTTATTCGGCGGTGGCCGCAGCGGCGGCGGCGCTCTATGGGCCGCTGCACGGCGGCGCCAACGAAGCCGTGCTGAGAATGCTTATGGGGATCGGCTCCAAGGACAAGGTGCCTGAATTTATAAAAAAGGTAAAAGGCGGTGAGGGTCGCTTGATGGGTTTCGGCCATCGGGTTTACAAGAACTACGATCCGCGCGCCAAAATCATAAAACACATCGCCGATCAAGTTTTCGAGGTCAAGGGACGCAACCCGTTGCTCGACATCGCGCTTGAGCTCGAACGGATCGCGCTATCGGATGACTATTTCATAAAGCGTAAACTCTATCCTAACGTCGACTTTTATTCTGGGCTGATCTACCAATCGATGGGCCTGCCGATGGACATGTTCCCGGTGCTTTTCGCGATTCCGCGAACCTCGGGCTGGATTGCCCAGTGGGAAGAGATGTTAACCGATGCGGATCAGAAGTTAGCGCGGCCGAAGCAAATCTATTTGGGCGCGGAGAAACGGGATTACTTGCCGATGGACAAGCGCCAATAGATTTTAGCGCAACGTTCCACGGATTCCTTCCAACAAAATTCGTAGTGTCTGACCAATCCGTATTCGCGACGTGGTGAGGCTGTTGAAGGCCATCAGGGCGCGCACTTCGAGACCGTAATGGCGCGCGATGGAGAAAAGCGTTTCGCCTTTTTTTACTTCATGAGTGACGATCTCCTTCGGTTCCGTGTCTCCGTCCAACAATTTTTCGTTGGCTTTGGCGAGAAAGATCACCGCTTTTCCGACGGGCAAATTCGCACGGAAGTTGCTGTCGCCGGATGGCGTGGATGGCCGCAGCAAGGCTGGATTGAGATCGCGTATCGTCGCAACATCCGCTTCCGCTAGCGTCGCCAGATCCGCCAGCTTGAGCGGCGCCTTGAGCTCGACTTCCTCATAATCCAACGGTGTTTCGTGACGCACATCGTCCAGACCGTATTTCTTGGGGTCCATCGCTATCAGAGTTATCGCGACAAATTTCGGCACGAAATTGCGTGTCTCTTCGCGTAACTGGCTTTTTGCTTTAATGCTCCAAAAATCTTTAGCGCCACTTTGCTGCAGTGCCTTGTCGATGGTTCCAGGTCCCGCATTATAAGCCGCTGTCGCCAAAAACCATCGACCGTAATAGGTGTGCAGGTCTTTGAGATAAGCGGCGGCAGCCCGCGTCGATTTAACCGGATCGCGCCGCTCGTCGATCCACTCATCAATGCGCAGGCCGTATCGGCGGGCGGTGGTTGCGACAAACTGCCACAAACCCACGGCACCGTTGCGCGAGGTCGTGGTCGCGACGAACTCACTCTCGAGTAAAGCGAGATAGCCGAGTTCCTCCGGCAAGCCCTCCTGGTTCAACACCTTCGCGATCATCGGCATGTATCTGCCGGAGCGCCCAAGCACTTCCTGAAAGCGGCTCCTGCCCGTGGTCGAATAATATTTGACAAAATAACGCACCTTTGGGTTATCAACGACTTCTTTCGAAAACTGCAAGCGACGGCGTTCCTTGGGCTGCTCCAGCGCCTTGTCCAGATCTTTTTCCAATAAATCGAGCAACCGATTGTCCGCGCTGAGATCGCGCCCGGCTTGTGCCGGTGGTGCCGCTGAATTCGTTGATGATGCAGTTTTCTGCCGATTTTCCGGACGTTCGAATTTTTGTTCGGTCCAAGTCGTCGACGTGGTTGGTTTGACTTCGAACGCAGCCCCGAGCGGCGGTTTCTCTTGAACTACTGGCTGATCGGCGACATAGCTGGCGGTTGAATTCGGCGGTGAAGGGTCGATGGTTTCGTGGGAAACATTATTTGCCGGAGGTTTTGGTTCCGGCATTTCGGCCGTCGATGTCACCGTGCGATGGTACAAACGCTCGGTGGAGGAACATCCGAAACTCCCAGTAACTACCAGGAAGAGGGCAAAATGTTTTGTTCGTGCCCACATAGCGAAAAAACCTAGGAACCCGCGGACGATACTCGATTAGATTTGGTCATGCAAGCGATCGCTGCGGCAATTCCAGCTCATGAGATTTCAGACGACGCTTGATTTCTAGGGTGACACGTTCGATGTCATTCACCGAATGACACCCGCGATCGGCGTCTCAGGATCGCGCGAAATAGGACATGCAATAGGGAATTTTGGTTTGTCGTCATTCGAACAGGGTAATTTCCTGGTTAGCGGAGCGGAAAATGATTCAGCGCGATTCGCGCAGCGCTAGTTGGCGGAATTTTGCTTGACAAGCCATCTCCAAAATCACTAGATTCCGAAGCGTTTCTCAGCAACTCTGTCTGTGCGCGCCGCGTTTGTCTTGCTGCGATCACATCCGTTCGCAAGCCGGCGATTGCTCCTCTGGAACGCTTAATTGGGTGACGGCATTTTGTTGATGATGAACATAGGTGGTGGATTATGAGCGAAGTGGACGAACTGAAAGATAGGCTGGCGACCGCTGTGCAAATCCTACGGTGGGAATTGGCGGACATGTGGGGGCACGTCAGTTGCCGCTCGCCGCGCGGCGATAGTTTTCTCATCATGCCCGTGCGGCCACCGTTTGATCACGATCTCCCCGATGATGAAATCCTCGAATATGATTTCGACGGAAAAATGATTTCCGGACGGCGGGATCCGCCGGCGGAAATATTTTTTTTCACCTCTCTATACAGAAAACGCCCTGATACGGGTGCGGTGATTCACTGTCACCCTCCAGTGGCGGTTTCACTGATCGCTACCGGCAAGAAAATCGTTCCGATCCATCAGCATTCGATCAAGTTCGGCACGGGAGTGCCGGTTACCCAGTGGCTTTATGGCACCTGGCAAGAAGACGGCGAGCGAGCGACCAAGGCGATGGGTAAGAGTTTCGCGCTAATGATGAAGGGACACGGAGCCAATGTCATAGGAAACACGATCCAAGAAGCTTGCTTGAACACAGTTCACCTCGAGCGCACCGCGAAGATGATCCTTTGGGCTCAGAGCGTCGGGAAAGCGACTCCGATTCCACCGGCAGTGGTGAAGAAATACGCCCGGGTTGAAGCGGAGAGAGTCGCGAGCAGAGGCTCGCGGCCGCCGCGCTCGCCGGAGTGGAACTTTTACGAGCGGTTGATCAAACGCGGCGAGCGCTGGAATACCTGGTGACATCTCGAAACATGAAAAATCCGGGGTCACTTTTCACGACCTCCTTGGTATTTGGGTTTCTGGCGCTTTCAGGCCTCCTGCAATACAGCATGGCATGTGCGGCGACCGGCAATCCGTCGCAAGAGGAGTGGGACAAAACGATCAAGGCAGCGGAGAAGGAAGGGCAACTTACTCTGTATGCGAATGAGGGGCTCGAGGGCAGTATCAACGATTTTCAAAAAAGATTTCCCCGAGTCAAAGTCGTTCTCGTTTCCGGACGTTCAGGCCAACTGGTGACGCGACTGATGGCCGAGCGAAGAGCCGGCAAGTATCTCGCGGATGTGGCCAAGCTTGGCACCGGTTCCGCGTCGGCACTTTATCGAGCCCGGCCGTTCCCACTGCAGCCCGTCGATGGCAATCTCTTCTTGTCCGAGGTGACGGATAAATCAAAATGGTGGCAGGGAAAGCATCAATACGCCGACCCCGAAGGAAAATTTATTTTGTCGCCGTGCGTCAGCGTTCATATCGACATGCTGTCCTATAACACCGAGGTGGTGAAGCCGTCCGAATTGACTTCTTACGGGGACATCCTCAATCCGAAGTGGAAAGGCAAGATCGGATCCATGGACCCGCGCGCCGCCGGCGGTCGCGAGGGTGGCAGACTCATCTATTTTCATCCTGAGCTTGGGCCGGATTTTTTCAGGCGGCTCTTGACCGAGATGGATCTCGTGCTGAGTCAGGAGCCGCGCCAGGCCGTGGATTGGCTCGCGCAGGGTAAATTGGCTTTCCTGCTTTTCACGTCGCCTCGTGAAGTGTTAAGGGCTAAGGACCAAAAGCTTCCGGTGGATATTCTGGATCCGCGACGCATGAAGGAAGCGCCGGTGGTCGAGACAGCCGCTTCCAGCTTCCTACTTATGGATAAGCCCGCCAATCCCCATGCAGCGAAACTTTTTCTCAACTGGCTGCTTTCGCGCGAAGGTCAGATCTCTTTTCAGAAGAGTCAAGGAAGCTGCGACTCGGCCAGGCTCGATATTCCAAAGGACGACGTGCCCCCGATTTCGCGCCGCAAGGACGGCGTCCAATATTTTAAGCTATGGGATACGGAGTGGATGGACGTTGATGAAGTGCAGAAGTTTATCGATGGCTCCTTGAAAGGAGTCAAAGTCCATTAGGTACGGAAAATCGTGCCGGCGCGTGCCGTGTCGACCGTTGGGCGACATGTCCGTTTTTCAAGACGGAAAGACCGAGGACTCGATGAGAAATCAATCATCGTGGAAGTGATCCTTTCTGATGCATGTCAGACCGCTGTTTCTGAAATTATGGGAAGCTCAATGAAAGACCAGCGGGCGCCAAGCCGCCGCTGGATTTGAACAAAGAGATGATGGATAAATATCGCCCGGCGATGCGGAAGTTCTATTTGAACAAGAAGGCGGAGTTTAAGTAGGCGTGGTTCAAGACCCGGCCTGTCGCTAATAGGACATTTGCAACGGGAGCTGGTATCGAGGCGAATTGACGCTGTAGCCAGGAGGTTTCCGATGAGGAAGAGTCTTTTGGCCCTGCTCGCGATTGTCATCCTAGAAACTTCAGCCCTCGCCGTTGAGAAGATTCGCATCGGCGTTCCGGAACTCAACGCCCAATTTCTTCCCCTCGCTTTAGCAGAGAAGCGAAGCTACTTTAAAGAGGATGGTCTTCAAGGTGAGATCATTCGCATAAATCCCACGGTTGCACTCGCCGCATTAGTTAGCGGAGAACTTGATTACTGGACGGTGATTGGGAACTCGGTCGGCGCAATAATCCAGGGAGCGCCACTTAGAGTCCTGGCCTGTTACGTGCCTGGCTCCCCCAGCGCACTGATCACACGGCCTGAGTTTAAATCCGTTCAGGAGCTTAGGGGGAAAGCAATTGGACTCAACACCTCCGGCGGCGCTCTTGAGTCCACGGCAAGGTTGGTATTCAAGCATTTTGGCCTTGATCCTGACAAGGAGATAAAGTTTCTTCCTTTGGGCACGAACGAACGCCGCTTTTCTGCGATGAAACAGGGGTTGACCGCTGGCACGATGGGCTCTCCCCCGCTGGATTTTCTCGGCAAAAAGATGGGGTTTGTCGTGCTTGCGAGGGCGTACGAACTTTTCAATTACCCTACTAGCGGCGTGATCGCTAGCGCGAGGAAGATCAAAGAAAAACCCGATGAGGTCAAGCGGGTGATTACGGCAGGGATCAAGGCCGCGCGTTATATCCGTCAGAATCGCGAGGGCACGATTCAGTTCATGACGGAGTGGTCGAAGATTGATAGAGAGATGGCAACGGCCACCTATGAAAGCGTCTTGAAGCTCTTTAACGATGACGGAAGTTTGCCTGAAAAGGGACTGCTTCTGGTGATTGATGAGCTGAAAAAGCTTGGCAAGGTGGAGCGCGAGATTTCTGTGAAGGAGGTCGCGGACCTGTCGATTCTCAGAGAAGCGCAGAAGGAGTTGGGCATTATAGGAAGGTAGGAAAACCATGCCTCCGGTCGAACAGATAAAGGCTAAGCGTGCCGGTACCGGATTACGCGCGTGTAATCACGAACGAGCATTTTCGGGTTTTACTTTGTTCGCGCCGCAAAGTGGCGGCGGCATCGTTTACTTGATTGACCTTGGGGGAAGCGTCGTCCACACTTGGCGGATGCCTTATGCTCCAGGCAATTACGGCTATCTGACCGAGCGGGGCACTTTGTTTTACAACGGCAAGACGGTCGAGGTTTCAGAGCGATTCATCAGTAGACAACCATGGAAAGGCGGCGTGGCCCTGGAAGCGGATTGGAACGGGCGCTCTGGGAGGTGCGTCACCCGGACCACCATCACGACGGCATACGACTACGCAACGGTAACGTGCTGCTCCTTTGCTTGGCTCAGCTTCCAAGGGATCTCGTACCAAAGATCAAGGGTGGAATGTCGGGCACGGAGCACAACGGTGCGATGTACGGCGATTACTTGGTCGAGATGACGACTGCAGGCAAAGTCGCCTGGGAATGGCGTAGTTGGGAGCACTTCGATCCCGAGGCTGATCGCATCACGGCGGTCCAAGAGCGGCGCGAAGAATGGACCCATGGAAACGGTTTGGCCGAGTTATCCAATGGCAACGTCGTCGTTAGCTTTCGCGCCATTTCCACCGTCATCGTTATCGATCGTGGCACCGGCAAAATTATCTGGAAGCTCGGCGCTCCTCCGCTCTCTGGCCAGCATGCGCCGATGCCGCTGCCGAATGGCAACCTTTTGCTCTTCGACAATGGCCCGCACCGTTTGGATCATCCCATGCCCTTTTCACGCATCATCGAGGTTGAGTTGGCGACCAAGCAAATCGTCTGGAAGTATCAGGAGAAACGGGAGTATGAATTCTATAGTCCGAGGATTTCGAATGCTCAGCGGCTGCCGAATGGTAACACGCTGATCTGCGAGGGCGATTTCGGTCGCCTGTTCGAGGTGACGGTTGACGGCGAACTGGTGTGGGAGTTTGTCAATCCCTATTTTGGCGAAGGGCCGACGGGCCAAAACAATCGCGTGTTCCGCGCTTACAGATATAGTGTGGAGGAGATTGGCGGGGCAAAGGCGACGGCAGGTGAGTTGTGAAGATTAGAAACGGAGCTTGAATGTAAGGGGAAGTGAAAAAGAGGCCAGTGCGAAGACGTGTGAAATAGGAGGATCTCAAAATGAACTCTTATCATCGCGCTCAAACGTTGCTCGAAGATTTGCGATACGGCTCCTTGAGAAGTCTCCGTGAGAGGAAAGAAACGAGCATTTCTCATAGGACACGAGGCTGGCGCGTTTTCGGTAATGCTCTTGCGCTGGCGCTAACGCTGTTAAGCGGCGCAGAGGTCCTTGCCGAACCCATAAAGCTAGCATACGCGGCTCTCTCTGGCGCTCAGGTCGCTGCTTGGATCGCAAAGGAAGGCGGATACCTCTCGAAGTACGGCATAGAAGCGGAGCTCATTTATATTCCCGCGGTGGCGGCCACCCAGGCGCTGATTGCGGGTGAAATTCAGCTGGCTCAAGTGACGGGCGTCTCTACTTCCGGGGCTATCTTGGCAGGGGCCGACGTGAGAATCGTGGCCAGCTCGCTCAACCGGATCGTCGGCTCGATTTACGCCCGGCCGGAGATTAAGACGCCGGAGGATCTCAAAGGGAAAAAACTTGGGATATCAAGATTCGGCGCGTTGAGCGAAACCGGCGCAGCGATTTTTCTCGAGCGCTTCGGCCTCAAGCGCGGCACAGACGTGGCTATCATCCAGTTGGGTGGCTTGCCCGAGATTGTCACGGCGATGGAAAAAGGGGCCGTCGAAGCCGGCTTTGCTTCTCCTCCCAATTCGAGTCGGGCTAAACGGCTCGGCATGAGAGAGCTTTTCGATATCGACACGCTCGGCATAGAGCTGCAGCAGACTTGTATCACGGTTACTTCAAAGTACCTGCGTGAGCGGCGGCCAGTCGTCAAGTCCTTTGTCCAGGCGTACGGAGAGGGTCTTCATCGTTTTGTGAACGACCGGGATTTTTCCGTTCGGGTTATGAAAAAGTATTTGCGAGTGGATGAAAAAGAAATGCTGGACGACGCCTATGCTTTTTACTCGCAAAGAGTTCAAAAAATTCCGTACCCGACGCTTAAGGGCATAAAGTTTATTTTAGACAGCATGGCGGAATCGCAGCCACGGGCGAGGAAAGTGGCGCCCGAGAGTTTTGTTGATCTTTCCTTGCTTCAAGAAATTGAACAGAGCGGGTTTTTCAAGCAACTGTGGAAAAACTAGCTGGCGATATCCAGATGTTGGTGGGAGCACTTGGAGCACAAGACGGAGGCTCTAGTATGAGGAGACTATTTGGCGTTTTGCTCGCCAGCTTGCTTCTGCAGCCGTCAGTCCATGCGGCCGATAAGATAAGGATTGGAATTCCGGACTTCACCGCCCAATTTGGCTCTTTGCCCTTGGGACAAAAGAGGGGCTTCCTTAAAGAGGAAGATCTTCAGGGCGAGGTCATCCGCATGAATGCCACCGTCGGACTGGCAGCGTTAGCTATCGGAGAGATCGATTATTATACGGTGATTGGCCCTGGGGTCGCTGCAGCGATCCAGGGAGTCCCGATTAAGGTCGTTGCTTGCTACGTGCCTAGCGCCCCGTTCGCCCTCATCGCCCGCACCGAGTTTAAATCCGTTCAGGACCTTAAGGGGAAGACAATCGGGCTCAACACCTTCGGCGGCAATATTGAGGTCGTAGCGAGGCTGATATTTAAACATTTTGGACTCGACCCGGAGAAGGAGATAAAGTTTCTTGCGTTAGGCGTTAGCGAACGCCGCTTCGCCGCGATGAGGCAGGGACTGGCCGCTGCCACGTTGGGCACTCCCCCATTGGATTTTTTCGGCCAGAAGATGGGGTTTGTCGTCCTTACGCGAGCCCATGAACTTTTCAGTTATCCCGCTAGCGGTGTCCTAGCCAGCGTGAAGAAGATCAAAGAAAGGCCAGATGAAGTTAAGCGAGTGATCAAAGCGGGCATCAAGGCCAACCGCTATTTTCGTCAGAATCGAGAGGGCACAATTCAAGTCATGATGGAGTGGATGAAAATTGATAAAGAGACGGCTACGGCGACCTACGACAGCGCCTTAAAAGCCTTTAGCGACGACGGGAGCGTGCCCGAAGATGGATTCCGCATTCTAATTGAAGAGACAAAGAAACAGGCGAAGGTGACCCGCGAAGTTTCTCTAAGCGATGTCGCGGAGCTCTCGATTCTCAGAGAAGCGCAAAAAGAGCTTGGGATGAGGAAATGAGGGAAGGAGTTATCCTCCGTCTCACAAATTCGTTACATCATTTAGTCGTCATTCCGGGCGAGCCAGCGATAGCTGGCGCGACCCGGAATCCAGGAGCGGGGTCTGGATTCCCGCGTGCGCGGGAATAACGAATTGGCACCGGCGAATTTCCCAATGGATTTTAGTTCTACCGACAAGGGGGAGATCACTGCTTACCGGGCACCGGAGGTCCGTGCCCTCGCGTCGCGCTACGGCGATCCAACAGAATTGCTCGTCGACGATTGGTCGCCGCATTTGCCGGGAATCAATGCGCCGGGACGCTATGAGGATTACGCGAAGGATCCTTGGAAGACCCAAGTGATGGTAATGAAAAAAATCGAGGCCTCGAGCTATGAGTATTTTTATCCGGCGGTGAAAAAAAGATGATCTTGTTTTATTGGCCGGCCAATCAACCTCAGGTGCACTGCGACGTTTGTATGTCATCCTGAGCGCAGCGAAGGATCTCTCAGAATAGCCGATGCTCTACAAGTCCTACTACGTCTACATGATGACCAACGATTCGGGAACTCTTTACACAGGAGTGACCGATGATCTGACAAGGCGAGTATATGAGCATAAACATAAGGTGCTTCCTGGGTTTACTGCAAAATACAACATTACACGTCTTGTTTATTTCGAGGAGACCAACGATGTCCAAGCCGCGCTCGCTCGGAGAAGCAGATCAAAGGATGGCTTCGGAAAAAGAAGACTGCTTTGATTGAGTCGGTAAATCCAAAGTGGATAGACTTGAGCTTAGACTGGTACAAAGACGAGATTCTTCGCTCTCGCTCAGAATGACATCGGAGGAAGATATGAAACACTGGATTGCCACGCTTGCGATATTGGTTTGTCTAGCGCTCAGTGGCCGCACGTATGGCGCTGAGAAGAATGTCTATCCTGCGCCCCGTTTTCCCTCGTACACCAAGGCGCCGAAGTCGATCGATGAGGTCATGCCCTACGCGCGCGCGATCGCGCGACAGACGACCGGCTTGCAGGGCGACGGCTTTGGTATTCTGAAAGAGGGCGAAACCGTTGCGCTGGTTTTGGCAGCGAGCACTGAGGACATGGTCGTGCAGGCGATCAAGCGCGCCATTGAAGAAGGAGGCGTGAAAGTGAATCTGCTGTATGAACATGAGCTGGTCGGTGTCAGCCGCGCCGACGCCGCCGAACTGCGTAAAGCGCGTCGCCAATTCTCTTCAGAACAGGGGCGACGAGCGGTTTGCCGATCCCGAAGCGCCGAAGAAATGGCTCAAGGAAAGACGACCGGATCTTTACGAGGCGCTCTATCCGGCGAAGGCCGACATTTCCGATCGCTTGAAAGAAGTTGCCAAGAAACTCGACAGGGAAAATATCGGCAAGGGAATCAAGCAGTTTTTGGAGAAGAATCCGAACATGAGAGGTTTTTTTTGGGGCACCGGCGGCACAACGACGTTGCGGCGTTATGTGCGCCCATATGAGGAGAAGTATCTGGGGGTGATGGTCTACGATAACCGCTGGACGGTGATGAGCAAGATTTCTTCATTTCCCGGTGATGTGTGGCGGCTTGCCGAGGAGCGGACCATCGAGCCGATCGGTTGGGCCGACCATCTGCAGATCACTGATCCGGAAGGAACGAATCTCGCTTCGGAGCTCACCGAAGATATGTCGGAGCGCTGGGCGCGCGGCGTTTATCAGCAGGGACATCTCTATATGTTCCCCAATCAAGCAACGGGACGCTTTCCGTATTCTGTTGTCGAATATCCGGCGTTCCAGAAGAAATGGAACCCACGCTCGCCGACGCCAAAGCCCAACGGTGTCATCGCCGGCACGGCGAATCACGCCGGCCATTTTCCGCGAACTGAAGTTCAAATCAAGGATGGCTTCGTCGCCGACGTAAAGGGGACGGGTGTGTACGCTGACGCCTGGCGTGAGTTCCTCAAGTATCCGAGGATCAACGAAGTGACCTATCCCTATCACGACCGTCCGGGCTATTGGCTGCTTTACGAAGCCGCGCTGGGCACCAATCCAAAATTCTATAAGAGGCCGGATGAGAATATGGTGGGAGAAAACACGACGGAGAGAAATCGCAGCGGCGTGATGCACTACGGCCACGGCATCCGTGTGCATCATGGACCCGACTCGCCCGAGTGGGCCAAAGAATGGGTTGAGTTTACCAAGAAGAACAACCTGCCGGACGACCACTGGTTTCATATCCACAATTATTTCACCACCTACCGGCTCCGTGTGCGCGGCACGAAAAATACCTGGGTGACCATCATTAACAAGGGCCGTATGTCGTCGCTCGATAGCCCGGAAGTGCGCGCCCTCACTTCTCGCTACGGCGATCCGAAAAAGTTATTGGCCGAAGATTGGGTGCCGGAGATTCCCGGAATTAATGCCAAAGGACGCTATGACGACTACGCCAAAGATCCATGGAAAACGGTCACGAGCATTTTTAAAAGAGTCGACGACGGAACGTATGAGTATTTTTATCCGGCGACGAAGTCGTCGCTGAGGAAATAGCCGCAAAGAACGCAAAGATCGCAAAGTAGGAAATGATCGTGACGATCGCCTGTCGATCGATGAATGTCGGTGAGACCACAACATGAATAGAGCATTTTATAAAAGCTCGACAGGGTTATTCGCGACAGTTATCTTGTCGATTTGGTCGACTGGTGTGTTCGCCGAAGACATTACCGTCTCCTACGCCTCGCTCGGCGCGGCGTACATGGACCATGTTGTCGCAATCGAGAAGGGCTATGCTTCCGAGGAAGGGCTCAACGTAAAAATCCTCAGGTCCGGGGGAGGCTCCGCGACCCAGACTCTGCTATCAGGTCAAATACACTTCAGCTCGTCCGCAGGATCGGCTCTCAGCGCAGCGCTGCGCGGCGGTCCGGTCAAAATTATTTACACCAATCAATCACGACCGACTTACAAATTGCTTTCGAACAAACCTGAGATTAAGACCCTGCAGGATTTGATTGGGAAGAAGATCGCCATCAACACTTATGGCGACACCGGCCATCTGTCTACCTTGCTGCTGTTAAAGAAGTATCGGCTGGATCCGAAATCATTTCTCTTCATTGCGGTAAGGAGCGAAGCGCGATTTCCGGCGTTCCTTTCCGGCTCCGTCGATGCCGCTCCGCTGTCGCCGAGAGATATCACGCAGATCGGATCGATTCGCGCGAATACCCTCGCCGATATCAGCAAGGAAATCCAACTCGTTTGGAACGGCGTCGCGGTATCAAACAAATTACTGGCCGACAATCCCGCGTTGGTCGAGCGATTTCTCCGAGCATTGGCGAAGGGCAGGGAATTTGTGCGCCGTTACAAAGAGCCGACGATCGCGATGGTGTCCAAGCATACTCCGTTGCCGCCGGATGCGCTTTTAGTCGATTATGATACGGCATTGAGCAGCATGACCGATGAAGGATCGGTTGCGGACGAAGTGCTGAAGGACGAAATTTTGACGCGCGCCGAATTGATCAAAGCCGCGAACGTTCCCGATCCAGGCAGGTTTTACGACTATAGCATCATTAAGAAAATCTACGTTGAGCTTAAGAAAAGCTGGAAGCCTAAGTTGTAACGTTAGTGTACTTCGATGTAAGAGAGTGGACATCGTCATTCGTCAATTCGTTTAATCAATAGGAGGATAAGATGGCTAAGAAAATACGCGAGTTCATGACGCACAGGGAGCCGCCTGAGCATATCTGGATGGAACGGGATGAAAGCGCGGTCATCGGCACGGCCCGCATGGGGCAAAGAATGGTCCCGCGAATTCGCCCGTTCGATCTGCTTCGGAGCACGCCGCTTTCCGGCAATCGCGCGCGAGTTGCGATATTCGAGGGCGACAGTTTGCGGGTCGCCGTCGAACATATCGCCGGACGCGAGGCGCAGCTCACGCGCGCGGCGGATCATGACGTGGTTTATTTGCAATTCTGCGGGCTCTCGAAGATTGAAAGCGAATCGGGCGTCGTTGAAGTCGAGCCCGGCGAAATCGTCCTCATTCCGGCGGCGATCTCGCACCGCACGACGGGCACGGACCAATGCTTGCGCATGCGCGTGGCAACGCAAGAGTGTGTAACCGAAGGTGTGGATTCGGAAAAGCCGACGATGCAAAGGCAGTTTGCCGTCCGGCCTTCCGAACCGATCGGGCTCGCGAACGGCGGCAAATCGGACTCTGACGGTCAAGGACTAGTCTTGGAGCATATCAGTTTCTGGGATCCACAGTCGGATCTTTGGGTCGAGCGTGATGTTGCGGCACTCATTGGGTGCAAGCGGGAAGGCGGTCGCGTCGTTAAGAAATTAAGTGCGTTCAATTATTTTACCGGCATGACCGGCAAGGGCGGAGCGCGTGCTCCGATACTTTACAACGGCAAGGAGTTTCGCGTCGATGTTTATAATCTCGAAGAAGAGCAAAATGGATTTCACCGTGGTTGTGACGAAGACGAAATCTGGTTTCAGTTTCGGGGTCATTCGCTGAATCACACCGAGTGGGGCGCGCTCGAGCTGGATCCCGGGCAGATGTCCTACATTCCTCGGGGTGTCGCCCATCGGATCACGGGTAGCCCCGGCTTTTTGCGCATGGTGCTTTACAGCCGCAAGCTGGTCCATCCCAAAGCTTTCAACAATGTCTCTGAGCGCGAAACGCGTTTCGACGTGCAGTAAAGTCTTTGTTGCGGCGGCGGTGTCGAAGAGAGAATTTTCACCACGAAGGTCACGAAGGATTCGGATTATTCACCGCTGAGGCGCTGAGGACGCGGATGGGGAGAGTTTGAAAATAAAATCTCTGCGAACTCTGTGTCTCTGGGGTAAATTTCTCTTTTCATCTTTGGTTGCGCCTTTGCCGTGCTAGGACCGTTGCAATCAAGACCAACATGAAGGAGCTATCCCGAATCGTTTCAATCATTCTTGCTTTCGTATTCGCGATTGGGCACGCGCATGCGCAGACATCGTGGCAGAGCGAGTGGGAGAAAACGCTCGCGGCGGCGAAGAAGGAAGGAAAGGTCGTCGTCGGTATTCCGCCGAGCGCGGAGTTGAGAAAAGAGCTCGAGAGCGCATTCAAAGCGAAGTTTGGTTTTGAGTTGGAGCTATTTGCTGCTACCGGGCCACAGATCGCCAACCGCATCGTCACGGAAGGCAAAGCGGGCGTGCGTTACTTCGACACTTTCATCTTCGGGTCGTGTACCGGCGTGCCGCTGATCAAGACCGGACTGTTCGATCAGGCTGAAAATTATATGGTTCTCCCGGAAGTGAAGGATCCGAAAAATTGGTGGGGCGGTCATGTTTTCATGGACAATCTGAGCGGCACGCGGCTCTTTTATTCTTTCATCGCGACCAAGACCACGGAAGGCTTTTGGTACAATACGACAGTGGCGAAGCCCGAAGAGCTGCGTTCGCTGGATGATTTTCTTGATCCGAAGTGGAAAGGGAAGATCGGGTTGAGCGATCCTCGCGTGGCGGGCTCCGGTTTGTCCGTCTGGTCGTATCTTTGGGACATCAAAGGGGAGGACTATCTCAAAAAACTCGTGCAGCAAGATCTTTTTGTCACGCAGAACCTGCGGCAGCTCGCCGAAGCGTTGGCAAAAGCGAAGGTGGCGCTCACGCTCGGTATCGGTGTCGCGCAGACGGAACCTTTCGTCAAAGCTGGCCTGCCCGTGAAAAGCCTGCCCGAACCGCGCGAGGGAACCCCTTCCAGCAACGGCTACGGCAGTCTCGCGATACTCAAGAATCCGCCGCATCCCAATGCCGCAAAGGTTTTCGTGAATTGGCTCTTGAGCAAGGATGGGCAGGAGCTTTACAGCCGAGCGCTGCTGCATGGCACGCGTCGCTTGGACGTGGATACGAAATGGATGGTCAAAGAGGGCGTTGAGGCAGCCAAAGATTATCTGAGTGTGAAAGATAACGAAAGGCTGCGCAATTATTTAGAAGACAAGTGCGTTGAAGTGAGAATGAAGTCGCAAAAGTTTGCTGAGAAGATTTTGCAGTGATTCTGCGTTCGTTGTTTTTGATGCGCGATACGGTGGCAATAGTTGTGCCTTCTCCCCTTGCGGGAGAAGGCTAGGATGAGGGGAATGAAATTAGCACCCTCACCTCAATCCTCTCCCGTCAGAGGCTGTGTCGCATTGTCATCCTGAGGCGAAGCCGAAGGATCTCGCCTTTTACAACCTATGGATAAGTCGAGATTCTTCACTTCGTTCAGAATGACATCCTCGCTAATTTCGCGATTGCGACACAGTCTCTCAAGGGAGAGGAGGTTTAGGAGAGCGGCAGCCGTAAATGGAGACTTTACCGTACAAAGATTTCCGTGGCTTCATCGAAGAGGCCAAAAAAATCAGTCAGTGGCGGCTCATCGAACACGCCGATTGGGACAATGAAATCGGCGCTTTGATTGAATCGACGGCCGAGCTCGATTCTCGGCCGATGCTGCTGTTCGACAGGATCAAAGACTATCCCGCCGGGTTTCGCCTGGTCAGTCTTGCCTTTGCCAATTACAAGCGGACCGCGCTTGCCTTCGGTATCTCTCCTGAGAAAAGCAAGCTCGAAGTCGTACGTTTGCTGGCGCGGAAGATGAAGTCTGGCAAAGCGATTCCACCAGTGGAGGTAAAGTCCGCGCCGCTTATGGAAAACGTGATGGAAGGCGACTCGGTGAATCTGTTTAAATTTCCCGCGCCGCGCTTTCATGACGGCGACGGCGGCCGCTATATCGGCACCGGCAATTGCCTGATCAACACCGATCCGGAAAGCGGCTTTATCAATGCCGGTACTTACAGAATGCAATTGCATGATCGCGACCTTCTGGGACTATGGATGAGCCCGGGGCAACATGGACGATTGATTTGCGCGAAATATTGGGAGCAAGGGAAGAGTTGTCCGGTGGTCGTGGCGTTTAGCCCGGATCCGCTACTCTTTACGTTAGCGCATACCAAAGTTGCTTGGGGAAATTCCGAATTGGATTATGCGGGCGGACTTCTGGGCCGCCCGTTGGAGATCATTCGGGGCCCTCTCACCGGTTTGCCGATTCCCGCCGGGTCGGAAATCGTCATTGAAGGCGAGGTGCCGCCACCTAAAATAGACTCCCGTGCCGAGGGACCTTTTGGAGAATGGCCAGGATATTATTCCGGCGGCACCCTCGGCACAGGCGAACCGCAGCCGGTGATTAGAGTCAAAGCGATATACCATCGCAAGGAGCCAATTTTGGAAGAAGAAGCGCCGCTGTGGACCGGCGCGATGAAAATCGACGGCAATCCGACTGCGGGAATTCTCTGGGATCAGTTGGAGGCGGCGGGAATTCAGAATGTCGTCGGCGTTTACAATCACTCACCTTATTTTACCGTCGTTGCGATTCAGCAAAAATACGCGGGCCACGCAAAGCAAACGGGCCTAGCGGCGGTCAGCTCTGCAGCGGCGGCGCGCAATGGTCGCTATGTCGTCGTGGTCGACGAAGACATCGATCCGACGAATATGAAAGAGGTCTTGTGGGCGATGATGACACGCGTCGATCCACCGACCAACATAGACATCATCGACGGCTGCTGGAGCACGCCGCTCGATCCGCGCATGCCGCCTGATAAACGCGAGTCAAAGGATCACACGAACGGCCGGGCGATTTTCTACGCGGTGCGACCGTTCGAATGGAAAGACAAATTTCCCAAAGTCAGCCGCTCAAGCCGCGAGTTGCGCGAAAAGGTGATCGCAAAATTCCGCGACGTGATTACATTCCCGGGCGCGTGACTAGTGATGTTCGATTAAGAGCCGATGGGGTCTTATTTTGTGGACTGAAGTCCTCTGTTTCCGGTCATTCCGGCGGAAGCCGGAATCCAGGCGGGTTTTAGAACTTGAACTGATGACGAACCTGGATTCCGGCGTACGCCAGCATGACGAACTTTGCACTGCCTGAAGGCGGGCGATTCAACCATCCCTAATAAGACATTTAAGGAGAGAGGATAGGCATAGCATGAACCGAATTCCATGGATCGTTCTTATTCTGACTCTGCTGTCGGCTTCTCCCGTATCCGGCGCCGAGTGGCAGACGGAGTGGGAGAAAACTCTCACGGCCGCCAAAAAAGAGGGCACAGTTGTAGTTGGCATTCCCGCAAGCAGCGAATTGCGAACCGCTATCGGGACGAAGTTCAAAGAGAAGTTCGGCATCGCCACTGAACTGCTGTCGGCCCGCGGTCCGGAAAATGTGGCGCGGATTATTACTGAATTCAACGCTGGCGTTCGTTATTTCGATATACTCGTGGCGGGAGGCGCCACGCCTCTTTCGATGGTCGCAGCCGGAGCCGCCGATGATTTTCAATCGTACATGATCTTGCCGGAAGTCAAAGATCCGAAGAATTGGTGGGGCGGGCACATCTGGGAAGATAACCTGGGCGGCAAACGGCAAATTTACGCGTTTCTCTGCTACACGAGCGAGACCTTGTGGTACAACAGCAGTCAAGTCGATGCCAATGAGATTCGTTCTTTCGATGATCTGCTAAATCCAAAATGGAAGGGCAGAATCGGCTTTCTCGATCCGCGCAATCCCGGTTCGGGACAAAACACATGGTCTTTTTTATGGAAAGTGAAAGGCGAAGAGTATTTACAAAAACTAACCCAGCAAGATCTTCTCATCGGTCAAAATTTGCGGCAGCTCGCGGACTCGCTCGCAAAAGGCAAACTGGGGTTTACGATCGGCCTTAGCCACTACAGCTATGAGCCATTCATCAAGGCCGGACTTCCGGTAAAACCCGTTCCTAAAATCAAAGAAGGCGCGCACGCCAACAATGGCAGCGGCGTCGTAACGGTGGTGAAAAATCCGCCCCATCCGAATGCGGCGAAAATTTTCGTGAACTGGTTACTCAGCAAAGAAGGTCAGGAAACTTACGGCAAGGCGATGACCCAGGGCACGCGCCGGCAGGATGTGAGCACGGAATGGTTGAAGGAATTCGGCATTCAGGGCTGTAAGGATGTGATGACGGTGGAAGATTACCTTCGGTTGGAGACCCACCTGGAATCGTCGGTACGAAAGATCAGAGACCCGGCCATCGCGCTGTCTAATAGACTGCTCAAGTAGAAAAAGGCAATAGGCACGCATGAAACGAATGTAGGAGCACGGCATGCCGTGCCCCTACCAATGCTGACTGTCGGATTCACGTCTTAAAATTCGGATAACCTGCTTTGGCGGCTTTGGCTTTGTAATCAGCGACGAGTTCTTCGCGAGGTATTTCCTGCACGCAGACCGCTTCGGTAAAACTCCATAGCGTAAAAGGATGCGCGCCAAGCGCATAGAGTTTGCCGTAATCTTTGGTCGCCAGCGCTTCCCGTTCTTCGGGCTCCAGTTTTAAGCTCTGAGTTTTCTCCCACTTCTCGACGAATTCACGCGGATGAGCAGTATACTGTTCTTCGGCTTCTTGGTTCATGTTCACCAAGTGAATCAGTTTGTTCATTAAGTATTTGCTCATA
>DASYUV010000019.1:0-68770 GCA_036000865.1 Binatia bacterium
GATGCTGTCGCCGATCGTCTGGGTTCGATCTGTGTCGCACAGTTTAACCACGACTCGGATAAGGGTTCGAAGGTTAAAGAAATGAAGGAAAAAGATCCTTGGGACAAAGCCCGCTATATTGAAAAGCAGAGTTGGGCGATCATGCCGGGTGACGATAAAGCCGATAGTAAAGTTGCCGATTCGTGCGCCAAGCTGCTTGCGGCGAAAGCGTAATCAACCGCGGGTAGCGATTGCCGGTCAGTCGCTTAACGACGAGATTAGCAAAGGATAGGGCGGGTCGAGGCTGACCTGGCGGTAGATAAATTTGTTCAGAAAAATAAGGAGTGACTATCATGAGTAAAGGCAAGGACAGTAAGAAACAAGAGAAAAAGAAACCACTGAAGACCTTGATGGAAAAAAGGGCTGCGAAAAGGGCTAAGAAAGAGAACAAATCTTTTTCGCTTATGATCAAATGATCCGATCTCTTGGAGAGAGCGCAGAATAAGATCGATTATCTCCACTCCTTCGATGAATGTTTTGTCGCGGAGGATAGATGTCGCATTAGGCCCAGCCTCTCCGAGCGTCGACGTGTAAGGACGACTTCAAAAGGCAGCGTCTATTAGGCGCTGCCTTTTTCTTTTCAGTTTTTGTCGATCCATTCTATTGCTCTTTGCAGGGCAAAATCGTCGGCTTCATCTTCAGTCGAGAAAGCTTCATTCAACTGATACTGTTGCGATGGAAAATGATTTTCATTACTTCCTGTATTTGGACGCGTTAGGGTGTACTGGGGTATCCACTTCCCCTGTTTTTCTCGCTGAAATGATTCGCCGCGAATGAGACAATTTTTGTAGGAAATACTGCTTTTCATCGTGCCCCGTTCCAAGTTAAAAACATGCGAGATGTCAACTGAGTAACTTGCGTGTTAGCGTACTCTATTACCCTACATGCACAGTCGTAGTCGGAGTTGCCTTGAGCGCCAGTGAATCTCACTAGGAGCAGGTTACTGAAAAAAGGTTTGGAATGCTTCGAGAGCCTCATCAGCATGAACGGAAAATCCTCAATGATATCAAAACCCCTCCGTTCGTTCCTTCGTCAAGCTCAGGACTGGCTCTGAGCACCGTCGAAGGACTCCGACGGAGTTTTTCAGCAACCTGAGTTCGAATTGTTTCGGACATTTTTCTTCTCCCATATTAAATCGCGGCCGCTTTATTTTCCGAGTCACGAGCCGTCAATGAGCGGAAACTAATCATTTGTTTCTTTTCTACGTCGTATAGTCCGAGGCGTAGCGACCTAAAGCTTGTCCGCAGTGTGATGGCTTTGACTGCCTGAAACCCCGGGATCTCATCGTAGCACTGTTGCAGGTTGTAATTAGGTATACTCGGACGAACGTGGTGAATGTGATGTAAACCGATGTTTCCCGAGAACCACTGGAGGATTTTTGGCAGCTTGAAATACGAGCTACCCTCCAATGCCACTTTCATCGGGTCCCAAGATTCATGACGTACCCAGTATGCATCCTCAAATTGATGCTGGATATAGAAGAGCCAAAGCCCAAGGCTGCCGCCAATCATAATGATGGGCAACTGAATTAATAAGTATGTCTGCAAACCTATGGTCCAGGTCGCCGCCCCGGCAACGAGCAAAAGCGCCAGGTTGGTAAAAATCACGCTGTTGCGCTCTCTCTTTCCCGCACCCTTGCTAGAAAATCGCTGGAAGAACAAAAACAAAAGTGCCGCACCCGGACCAAACAAGACGAAGGGGTTCCGATAGATCCGGTACGCAAGTCGTTTTCGTGTGGGCGCTGCCAAATACTCCTCTTTCGTCATCGTCCGAATAGCGCCGACGCCCCGACGATCGAGGTCTCCAGCCGTGGCGTGATGCAAATTGTGGGCATACCGCCAGTCTTCAAACGGTGTGAAGGTCACAATACCTGAGACATAGCCTAGGATGGTGTTTGCCCGGCGGGAGGTAAAGAAAGAACCATGACAGCAATCGTGGAAAAGGATGAAAATGCGTACCATAAAGCCTGCCGCCACCACTGCCAACGCTAGAGTGATCCAATAGGGATACCCCTGTTGAACCGTATGGAGCATCAGCGCCCACATGACGCAATAAGGAATAAACGTGTCGAGGAGTTGCCAGAGCGATTTGCGAAGATTCGAACGTGCGTATTTGGCGGCACTCCGATACCAAGCAATCTTGACCGTCTCAACTGTAGTAGAACCCGCATCAGCGAACATTTTTTGCCTCCCGGTGCTCGGAACAAATGGTAGTGATTATGATATTTCTAATTTTCAATGAAGTTGATGCTCCTAAAAATCTCGCCGAATTTTGCGCCGAGCTGTCTATCGATTTCTCGCATCGCACCTTAACGCTTAAACATTAAACCGTGGATTTTCGCACCGAAGCTTGAAGTCTATCCTAGGCCGCGCTAGCAGCGATCTCGTGGAAGGTCGAGTCTACGAGTTCAAAAGTTTCCACTATCGGCATGCTTTCAATCACCTTTGACAAAGCTCTCAAGACGTCGAGATAAGCCACGTGATTGTAAGCATCCGCGTTAACCTGGTTATCCCAGAAACTAATAGCTATCGCCTCATTCCGCTGGGCGGCTACCAGGGTGATTTCATCCTGAAATCCCACTTGTTTGCGGAGTAAGGGAATAATTTCCTCTGCCAGAATACGACTAAACTCCGGCGCGCTGTTCGCCCTCAGCTTGATCCTGACATTTCGAGTATACAATTCAACCTCCTGGGTGAAACCGGTTGGAGAGTCAATAACGGAAGTCGTTAGAGTCAAGTTATCTTAACAGGCCGCGAGCGTTTCATAAACTTTTAACGTCGTCCAAAGTGATCGCGGATTTTCTTTTGGCATCTCCGGGGGCTGTGCGGCCAAAATAGATCGGTTTACCCGAGTTGAAACATACGTTCCTCTGCGTTTGGCTTTTCTTCCTGAGGGTTATCACCGGTTTTTTCTGTTTTATTTCTTCGCTCCGCCAGACGCGCTGCCTTCTTCTGCTTCTTCTCGCGCCGCGCTAATTCCTTCTGCCGTTTCTTATATGTTTCACTTGCCATAACTCCTCCTTTTGTTTTCGCGCCAGGCACGGTGGCGCTTCGCCAAACGCCGGTTTTTGGCTCACTCTATCGAGCCGATGAGGACATGAATCCTGACTTTGATAAACAACCTTATTGCCCACGCCGAGTATCATTTGATTCTTCTTTCCAGGTCAACACCGAACGAACGGAAATCTAAACAAGCTAGTTTCTCTGCGGTATGCACAAAGGTCATCCTCTCGGGCATCCAAGCCTATCAATAATGGCGCGAATGCTACCGGTCGCTAGGCCAATACACGTATCTGCCGCGCCATAATACAGATGAATGGTGTCGCCATCGGGAGCAACGGTCAACCCGCAGGGAAAGACGACGTTGTCCACGTCTCCACGTTGCTCATAAACTTCTTGCGGGCCGAAGACCCACTCGTCGTTTCGTTTTAGGCAGCGCTCCGGCGCCTGCAAATCAAACAGCGCCATCCCTAGTCGGTAAATCGCGCCGGACGCGGTCTGCCGCACACCGTGGTAAATCACCAACCAACCCTGAGGAGTTTCGAGCGGCGGCGGCGACAGGCCGATTTTGTTCGCGTCCCACCACCCACCGCGCCGCGCTTCCAGCATCAGCTTGTGATTGCCCCAGTGGTGCAAGTCCGGAGAATAAGATAACCACATGTGCGCGCGCGGCGCACTGACGGGCCGATGGATCAACGCCCACTGCCCGCCGATACGATATGGCAGTAAGGCCGCATCTTTATCTTCCGGCGACATAATGACGCCGTAGCGCTCGAAGGTGTGAAAATCGTCAGTGAGCGCCAGAGATACGCCCGGACCATCGCGGGAGAAGGCGGTATAGACCACGGCATACTTGCCCAATTCGGAGAGATAGGTGATGCGCGGATCTTCGATGCCCCACACCTCTTCCGGGAAGTGTTCAGGGTCGGCCAGCAGCGTCGGCCGGGGTTCAATTCGCCAGTTGTCCACGCCGTTGTCGGAACGAGCGACCGTAAGATGAGAATGGCCCCTGCGATCTTCGACGCGACACAACAACAGGGTGGTTCCATCAGGCAGCAGTGTAGCGCCGGGGTTGAAAATACTATTGACCGGATAGGGCCAATCGGCGGCGCTCAAGATCGGATTGAGTTTGTGACGCCGAAATAGTTCCGCGTGTTGATTGTTCATCAAGCTCCTATTGCTACGGATGCAAACGTAGTCTCAGCCAAGCGTAGTTCCAGCACCGCCTGAAGATAAGCGAGGGAAGATTCTGCGCCCTGATTTTCGTTCGGGCGGTCGGGGTGCAAACCGTCTCGACATCCACCGGTTGTCGGATCATAAATCGGCAGGTCAAGGTCATTGCGGCCGAGGAACCAATCGAAAGCGCATCGGGCTTCTTTGTACCAGCTCTTGTCTCCCGAGATCCGGTGCGCTTCGAGGCAAGCCGATACCATGGCCTGGGCCTCAACCGGTTGCTGATCGAACCGGGCGCGCTCGCCGCCACGTTGATAAAAACCGTTGGAGCCGATCGGGACAAAATGGCCTCCCTCTTCGGCGCGCTGTAAGTCGGCCAGCCAACTGAGCGACTCCAGTCCAGCTTCGCTCATGTCGTTATTGGGTATGCCTTGGCCACACATGAGCAAAGCGTGCGGCAGCGCGGCGTTGCAGTAGGTCAGCGATTTTTCGTACCAGCGCCATTCATCGGCGCGATTCATTTGATACAGCTTCAGCAGCCGCCCGGCCAGTTGCTCACGCACCTGGCCGACTCTGCGGTCACCGGCGAAGCGATGAAGATATTCGTGGATACCGATGAGTGCAAAAGCCCAGGCCCGTGGGCTGCTCGTGTGCAGAATGGCCGGCAACGCCTTTTCGAATACCCAGCCAGCCATACTCTGGAGGGCCGGCGTATTCGAACGGCCCAATACGGTACCTAGGGCCCACAAGGTGCGGCCATGGCTGTCGTCAGACCCGTTCTCCTCCAGCCAGTTGCGCTGATAGTTCATGAAATTGCGAAAGCGTCCGGTCTCGCTATTGAAGGCGTACCAGACAAACGCGAAATAGCGTGACGTCAGCTCCGAGGTCTCCTCATTACCGAGCTCTTCCAGAAGAGCGCTCACCGTCAGCGCGCGCGCGTTGTCGTCGATGGTGTAGCCCTCGCGATAGTTGGGCACGGTAAAAATAGCATGTTGAAACATGCCGGTGTCATCCGTCATGCGGCGTAAGTGATCGAGTTTGAGGGCGGGGAGTTCGGGCGGACGTTTGTCGAGTGCTTTGACGACAAAGCCAGGCGCGCTGAAGTGTCGCCGTTCGGCTCGGGCGCGCTGAAAGCTCTCCATGTAGCGACGCGCTACTTGCGGCCAGATCATCTCCCGGCCGTAGAGATAGGCGCGCTTGCGCATGCCGTGGCGCTTGGCCTCGTTATCCAACAAATCAATCACTTGCTCGGCCAACGCCGCCGGGTCACGGAACGGTACCAACACGCCACGCTCGTCCGCCAGCACCTCATCGGCGTACCAATAGGGCGTCGAAATGACCGCCTTGCCCGCCCCCACGGTGTAGGCCAGCGTACCCGAGACGATCTGCGCCGGGTTGAGATAGGGCGTGATGTAAATATCCGCCGCGCCGATGAACTCTACGAGCTCCTCCAAACTGACGAATCGGTTGTAGAAGATCACCTGGCCCTCGACGCCTTTCTCTTGGGCCAACCATTGCAGCGAGAACCGGTAGGCTTCGCCGTCGTGGCGCATAACATGCGGATGAGTCGCACCAACGATGAAGTACACCACGTTGGGATGCTTGACCAAAATGGCGGGGAGAGCGGCAATGACGTTTTCGATCCCCTTGTTCGCCGACAGCAAGCCAAAACTGAGCAAGACGATCTTACCTTCGACGCCAAATAGATCTTTGTGAAAACTCGGATCGACAAAGGGCAGATCGGGGATGCCATGCGGGATCAAGTCGATCTTCTCCGGCGAAACATGATAAATCTCTTGCAGGAATTCCGCGCCGCGCTTGCTCATGACAACCAGGCGATCGGACAAGCCCGCGACCTCGATTAAAACTCTTCGCTGGTGCGCGTCGGGTTCACGGAGAATCGTGTGCAGGGTCGTGACGATGGGCACGCGCAGATCACGCAAGAGAGCCAGGATGTGACTGCCGGCCCGCCCGCCGAAGATGCCATATTCGAATTGCAGGCAAACGAGGTCCACGCTGTTGATATTCAAGAAGTCGGCAGCGCGCCGATAAGACGCAAGATCTTTCTCCGACAATTCAAAGCGAACGCGCGGCGGATAAGCATAGCCGCCTTCGATGTCGTTGACCGGCACGGCGATGCACGTTGTGTCGCGGTGTTCGGCGGCAATGGCCTCGCACAGGTCGGTCGTGAACGTCGCGATGCCGCACTGGCGCGGCAAATAATTTCCAATAAACGCAATTCGGCTGATCGGTGATTGATTAGAGTTATCTGGCATGAGGAAACTCTCCTCTCTCTGGCGTCGCTACATGGTGTTTTCCGTTATTTCTCGGCCCCACAAACGCAAAGAGGCGGTTACCCTCGGGACCGCCTCTGAGATTACTCGGAAAAATTGGACCGAGTGTGTTCTATTTGGACGTTAGGTTGGTAATCGTTCGCATGACTATATCAGACGGAGACGATAAAGATACCCCCCCTTCGATTATCTCATGGTGATTCATTTTGAGTTATTCGCACTCTCCGTGCTGGTTTTTACAGATACATTCATTGCAAATTTGGTGACTGCCAGGGAGATCTTTAGACGAAATAAAATCGTCGGTAGGCCAGTGCGAGCAATTAGAGCAGAAATGCCAAGTATCGGCGCCTGACTTTCTTCTATATTCTGACGCCATGAACCTAACTTCTTGATTAACAAAATCTACTGGTTTTCTCTAGACGTCAAAAATTTCCTGGCATCAATCATGTTTGGTCTGTGGAAGAAATCGCGCATTTGCAAAATTGCACTACCCCGCAGCAAGCTGACGGGCTATCACAAGATAGCAATGAGAATTTATCCCAAAAGCGTCACCCCCGAGTGTTTTAATCGGGGCTCCAGTTCCGGTCTCGCCTGTGGTGAGCCCCGTCGAACCACCGATAGAAGCATTCGGGAATGACGGACTCTCTATTTCTTGCCGAGCTTCAAGCGCTCTACTGCTTTTTGCACGAAGGACGGATCGAGAAACGGTTTGGCATCGTGATTCTTGATCCCCTGCGGGTTGAAACGCTCGTGAAAGCCGCTGATCATGCTTTCGATGCCCGCTTCCCACGGCAACGGCACGCCGCCGATGGCATCGTATTGTTTCATATAGGAATCGTAAGTACGCTCGAGGAGCGCCGGATCTTTCTGCCGGGTCAATTCAAAAATTGCTTTATAAGCCTTCTCCCTATTGGTGCGAAAGATCTGCATGCCCTCGATCACGGCGGTCATATAATCTTCCACCACTTTTCGATTGCGATCGCGAAAAGCTTTGCTCACGGTATGCGGCACGCCGGCGTACGGCATTTTGAAATCGAGAAAATTAGCCAGCTCGCGAAAACCTGCCTTCTCGAGCTCGTACTCGTTGGGAGGATTCACCGCGACTCCATCGATAAGTCCCTGCTTCATCGCAGCCGCGCGGCTGGGAACACCGCCCGCCAAATAGACGAGCTGGACGTCCTTGTTTGGAACCAAGCCAAGTTTTTCCAAATAGAGAATCGTCGCATACTCGTCCAGGCCTGCCTGTCCTGCTCCGAGCTTTTTGCCTTTCAGCTGCGCCGGCGTTTGAATCGACGCGTTGACCATCATGCGCAACGGCACATAACGCGTTTCGGTGGCAATCACGGCCAAGTCAAATCCGCCGGTGGCGATTGCCCGCGACACCGCTGTCCCACCGCCGTAGAGAACTTGAATATTGCCGCTCGCTAGAGCCGGCATGTACACCGACGCGCCTTGCATCAATACCATCTCGACGTCGAGACCGTATCTGGCGAAGATGCCCTCGCGCTTAGCAATCCAGCCCGGACAAAATGTCGCCGCCGGAGAAGCATAAGCCACGATGAGTTTGGTGGTCTGCGCCTCGGCGCGCCAGCAGTTTACCAACAATAGAAGTCCAATGAGGGTTAATCGAGTCTTCTTAGTCATTGCCGTTCGTCCGAGGGTACAACGCTGCGGCGACATTGCTCGCCAAGTCATCCGCGCACTATATAAAAGATCCGCTGTGCCGAGCCCCAAATTAGTCCACTCGGTCGGACAATGTCCAGCATCGATATTTCTTGACTCTTCGTTGGACGATTGACTAATCTTCGAGGGCGAACGACGGGAGGTGGACCATGGGTCGAGACAACACGTTTACTCGACGACGCTTTCTACAGGCAGCGGCCGCAGTAAGCTCGGTCGGATTGGCGGCATGCGCAAGCAACTCGCAACCATCATCAAGACTATGGGCCGTGGATCGAACTTCCGGAAAGCTCCCGGCTCGCGGCGAATTCGTCGTGCGCAACGCTTACGTTGTCACGATGGATCCCAAACTCGGCGACATTCCGGTCGGCGACATCCACGTGCGCGACGGCGCATTGGTTGCCGTCGGCGCTAAACTTAACGCACCGGGCGCCGAAGAAATCGACGGTCGCAATCGGATCGCTTGCCCTGGCTTTGTCGATACCCATTTTCATCTCTGGGGAAGCTTCGCTCGCGGCATTGTCGCAGACGGTGATTTCGATTATTTCCCGGTGATGAGCCGGCTCGGGCCGGTGATGACGCCGGAAGATGCATACGCTAGCGCCAAACTGGGAATTGCCGAGGCGATCAACTCCGGACTGACGACGATTCATGACTGGTCGCACAATATCATCTCCGGAGCATACGCTGACGCCGACCTGCAGGCGCTGCGCGATTGTGGGATTCGCGCGCGTTTTTCCTATGGCTTTAGCCGCGATCTTCAGCAAAAGCCCAAGGAAACGGTCGACTTTAACGATATCGCGCGGGTAAAGCGGGAATGGTTCGGTCCATCCAATGATGGACTTCTCACGATGGGCTTTGCATCGCGCGGCGCCGGCGATACTCCACCGGAGGTGTATCGCAAGGAATGGGAGTTCGCCCGCAGTTTAGGATTACCGATCACCCAACACGCGGGACGCTCGCTCGCCGAGATCAAAAGATTTCGCCGTATTGAAATGCTCTATAAAGACAGGCTCCTCGGCGCCGATGTGCAGCTCATTCATACTTACAGCGCCTCGCCCGAGGAGCGCGGCATGATCGCTGAAACCAAGAGTCACGTGAGTATCGCGCCGTTCACCGCGTCGCGCTTGGCCTCCGGCCTGCCGTATCTCGGGGATCTCCTTAAACGCGGCGTGCAGTGCAGCCTCTCAGTCGACACGACCACGGTCGGCGGCAACGCCGACATGTTCAGCATCATGCGGCTGATGCTGCAGCTCAATCACTTGCGTTCGATGGACGTCATGGAAGTGCAACCGCGGCGGATATTCGAACTGGCGACTCTCGATGGAGCGAAGGATCTCGGCATCGCTGACCGTGTCGGCTCGCTCACGCCCGGCAAGCGCGCCGATTTGATTCTGGTGCGAACCAACGACCTGAACGTCGCGCCTTTCGGCAATCCCGCGCTATTGTTAGTCCAGCAGGCACAGCCATACAATGTCGACACAGTGGTCATCGACGGGCGCATCCTCAAGCACAAGGGTGAGCTGGTCGCCATCGACGCCGACGAAGTCATCCGCAAGGCCGCTGAGTTATTCGCGGCTGCGCGCAAACGCGCCGGTGGCCCGTATTAGTACTCGGATCGTCTTCTCAATGACTTCGGACGACATCCTCGAATCATCGGTTGAGAATACGAAAATTGCCTTCTTCCGATAGGAGAATTCCTATGAATTCGCTTCGGCAGTTCTGGCATCCGGTTTTATGGTCAAAGGAAGTCACCGACAAACCCGTACCGGTCAAGCTGCTCGACCAACCGCTGGTGATTTGGCGCGCCAATGGAAATTTGTCGGCATTTTACGATCTATGCCTTCATCGGGGCGCGGCGCTCTCGCTGGGTTGGGTGAGCGGCGATCAGCTCGTCTGTGCGTATCACGGTTGGAACTACGCGGGGGACGGCCGTTGTACACGGATACCGTCGCTGCCGCCGGATCGCGAGATACCCGCCAAGGCGCGCGCGAAGGCGTATCGCGTGCAAGAGCGTTACGGCTTAATCTGGGTGTGCCTCGACGAGCCGCGACAGGATATTCCAGAGTTTCCCGCCGAATTTGCCGATCCAAGCTTTAACTGGGCGCCCTACACTTCGGAAGGTCAGTGGCGCGCCAATGCCGCCCGGATGATCGAGAATCTCGCCGACTTCTCCCATTTTCCCTGGGTGCATGCCGGCATCCTCGGCGATCCGGAACAACCCGAGTCACCGGTGATCACCCTCACCGAAACCAAAGGCGGTTTCCAGTATGAGATCGATACGCCGGTGAACAAGTTTCGCCCCAACAGCGCCGCCAAACAATTATACACGGTCATCCTGCCGTTCATGGTGACGATCCAGCGGCGCCAACCCGGAAGCGTCGAGCGCCATACGAATATCTACCTGTGCACGCCGGTTTCGAATCACGAGACCAAATTCTATCGTCTCGCCGGACGCAATTATCGCGATGTCAGAACCGACGAACAACTAAACGCGCAGCATCGGCGGATTTTCGAGCAAGATAAAAGGATCGTCGAATCGCAGCGCCCTGAGGAGCTCCCTCTGGATCTAGCCGAGGAGTTGCACTTGCGCGGCCCCGACACTCCGGCGTTGGAATATCGCCGGCGGCTCAAACAACTCGGAGTGGAATGGCAATGACCGCGTGGCGCCACCGAGAAACGCATGGCTGATCACTTTGATGTAATTGTTGCCGGTGGAGGTTCGGCGGGTTGTGTGATCGCGTCACGCCTTTCCGAAGACCCGAAACGAAAAGTGTTGTTGCTCGAAGCAGGACCTGATCCGCAACCGATACCGCAAACGGTGGCGGATGCGGAGAAGGCGACCAACGTGCTGCTCGAAAGTCCGTACATCCTCATGTATCCGACCAAGCGCAATTACGACTTGAGTGAATTTTACTCGCTCGCCGGACGGATCATGGGCGGCGGCTCGTCGGTCAACATGATGTCGATTCCCCGGCCGATCAAAGCCGATCTCGATATTTGGGCGGCTCACGGCAATCCCGATTGGTCGTGGGACAAAGTGCTGCCGGTGTTAAAGCGTATCGAATCCGATCAGGATTTTCCGCGCAGTCCCATCCACGGCGATTCAGGCCCGATCTATGTAAAGCGAAGACATGTCTTCGATGCGCCGTTGAGCGAGCCGGAGCAAGCCCTCCTGGAAGCGGTAACGCATCTCGGTCTGCCTCGCTTCAACGACCAAAACGATCCCAACCCCTACGGCATCGCGCCGACGGCACGCAATATTCGGGACGGCAAGCGGCAGTCATCCGCGGTCGCCTATCTCGGCCCGGCGCGGCAGAGAGCAAACCTCACGATCGTCGGCGCGGCGCCAGTCACGTCGCTAATTCTGCGCGATAAAAAAGCCGCAGGCGTTCGCTATCGAAAAGACGACAACGAACACACCGCGAGAGCCGATAAGATCGTACTCAGCGCCGGAGTTTATCATTCGCCGCAGATTCTCCTGCTCTCGGGCATCGGGCCGCGCGCCGAGCTCGAACGGCACGGCATTCCCGTTGTCCATCAGCTCGATGGCGTCGGTGAAAATTATCAAGATCATCCCGTCGTGACGATGACGCTGAAGGCAAAAACCAGCGGGCACAAGGCGGACGCGCGCAGCCGCTCGACGCTCAAGCTCTATTTCAAAAGCGATCTGGCGCGGGCGTACATCGATTTTCATATCATCCTGCGCGACATCACCAGCGTTTCCGGCATCGGCGACATGATCGGGTTTTCATGTCACCTGCTGGAGCAGACCAACCGCGGTCGATTGACGTTACAAAGTTCGAACCCGGCCGACTTGCCGGTTATCGATCCGCAAATGTTGGAGCACCCTAAAGATATTCAGGCGATGATTTCGACGATGAAATTCGTCCAACGGCTCGCCGCAACCGAGCCCATGAGTCGGTACTGCGGCGAGTTGTTTTCGCCGAGCCCGGATGAAGATTGGTCCAAGTTTGCCCGCTCCACTTACACCAGCTATTTTCACGGCGTCGGCACCTGCAAAATGGGACCTCCCGCCGACCGTATGGCCGTGGTCGACCAACACCTGCGCGTACACGGCATGGATAATCTCTGGATCGGCGACGCCTCGATCATGCCGACGGTCGCGCACGCCAACACCAATCTCACCAGCATGATGATCGGCGAACGCGCTGCGGATTTCATCAAGGAATTGTCGTAAGCCGATCAAGGCGCGTTTTTGACAACGGCGGAACACGCAACGGTACCTCAGCTTAACTTTGTGTCGCTTACCCTCCCTGCCACCATGCGCAGCTATCACTGCCGACGAATCAACTATTCGATATTTGGCGCGCGCCCGTGAGGAAAGAAATCATCATCTCCGGCATTTGGTTGATGGTTTCCCTCTATCTATCCATCGAGTCGTATCGGCTCGGCTTGAGCACGGGCAATCGACCCGGGCCGGGGTTTTTCCCTTTCGGTGCTGCCGTCGCCATCGGAGCGATCGCTGGCTTTGGCTTGCTTAAGAATGCTCGACCGACTTCGGCGGTTAGTCCTTCTGAATCGGCCATGACCGGCGACGCGAGACTCGTCATTTATGTCATCGCCGGGATGTTGGCTTACGTTTTTTTGCTTGATGTGCTCGGCTTCCTTTTTTGCACGTTTTTGCTCGTCGCTTTCTATTTGAAGGTCGTGGCCGCGCGGTCCTGGCTCACGAGCGTGAGTTTCGCCGCTACGATGGCGCTCGTATCTCATCTGTTTTTTGATGTCCTATTAAATGCTCAGCTGCCGAGAGCCGTGCTCGGCTGGTTAATGTAAAAGGCCGTAAGTGGAAACGCTTAATTCGTTCGCCCATGGGATACTCACTGCCGCCGCACCGCTCAATTTGTTATATGGTTTTGCCGGGGTTTTTTTGGGCACCCTGGTCGGGGTGCTTCCCGGACTTGGCCCGGCGGGCGCCATCGCTCTGCTTTTGCCGCTGGCGCTGCACGCGCCGCCTCTGGCTTATTTAATCATGCTGTTCGGGATCACTTATGGTGCCCAGTACGGCGGCTCGACGACGTCGATTCTGGTCAATATTCCCGGCGAAGCGTCGTCGGTCATCACCTGCCTCGACGGCTACGCCATGGCTCGTCAGGGGCGCGCCGGTCCGGCTCTCGGCATTGCCGCGTTCGGCTCATTCATCGGCGGCACTGTTTCACTCTTTGGCGTGGCGTTCTTAGCGCCGGCTCTCGCGGAATTCGGTCTTCACTTCGGTCCGCCGGAGTACGCCGCGCTGATGTTATTCGGTTTGACCGCGCTCGTTTATCTGGCGCACGGCCCGATGGATAAAGCGCTACTGATGGCGCTGATCGGCAGTCTCCTGGCGAGCGTCGGGTTGGATCCCGTCACCGGCCAGCCCCGCTTTACGTTCGACATTCTGGTGTTGCGCGATGGCGTCGGTCTAACGCCCGTCGTCATCGGCCTCTTCGGAGTTTCCGAGGTCTTGGTCAATCTGCGGGCGCAAACAGGAGAAGTCTTTCAAAACAAGATAAAGGGGTTGCTGCCGACGCCACAAGACTGGAAAGATTCCATTTTGCCGATTACGCGCGGAACCATTCTGGGATTTTTGATCGGCGCGATTCCCGGTTTAAACGTCGTCATCGCCACGTTCGCCGCCTATGCAGTCGAAAAAAAAATCTCGAAGCATCCGGAAAAATTCGGTCGCGGCGCGATCGAGGGCGTGGCCGCGCCCGAGACCGCCAACAATGCGGCGAGCTGCAGCGGCTGGATACCGCTGCTCAGTCTGGGTTTGCCGACCGGCTCCGTCACATCGCTGATCTTCGGCGCCTTGATGATCCACGGCCTGGCGCCTGGACCGTTGTTTATCAAAAACTCACCGGAAGTTTTCTGGGGTGTTCTCGGCAGTATGGTCATCGGTAATGCCATGCTGCTCATTTTGAATCTGCCCTTGATCGGCCTGTGGATCAGAGTGCTTCAGATCCCCTACTTTTTTCTCTTTCCTTTGATCATTCTGTTTAGCATCATCGGCGCATACACCGCCTCGGGCAATACCGGCGACGTCATGATCATGATTATTTTTGGTGTTGTCGGGTATCTCATGAAAAAATTTGCCTATGAGCCCGCGCCAATGGTACTGGGATTGGTAATTGGTCCGCTGTTGGAGACCGCCATTCGACGTTCGATGATTATGTCCAAGGGACACGTCGAAATTTTTTTTCAACGACCGATCGCGGCATTCTTCATGGGCGCGGCGACTCTCATGCTGCTAAGCCCGTTGCTCACGCGGCGACGGCTAGGGCACGAGATCATTGAAAAATTAGAAGAGACGTGAGCAGAGAAATTGACTCAACGAGATGCATTGGTCTTTTAGGCGTCACCCCCGAACGTGTTAATCGGGGGTCCAGGTTCTGATTCGCCTGGATTCCCGCTTAAAACATGCGGGAATGACGGACGTTGAGAAATCCGGACAAGTGACTATCAAAGTGAGGGAGGCTCCATGAAATTGAAGGCGTTGATTCTAACCTGGGCAGTGTTCGGATCGAGCCCGATTCTCTACGCTCAGGGTTTTCCCAACAAACCCATCGAGCTCGTTGTGTCGTCGAGTCCGGGCGGAGGCATCGATCTCATATTTCGCCTCCTCGCCGAAGACCTGGCGAAGGTTTTGAAAGTGCAGGTGAACGTAGTCAATCAAACGGCCGGCGCCGGCGCGATCGCCGCCGAGAAAGTAGCCGGCACGCGCAAGGACGGTCACACGTTGTTAGGTTCTTTACTCGGGCAAGTCGCCACGATGACAGTGGCCAATCCGAAGACTCCGGCAAACTTGGTCCGCGACTTTCAGCCCATAGCGATCTTGCACGGCTATGCGGCGGTGATTATGCTCGGTCGCGCCGACTCGGAGTTCAAGACCCTCAAGGATGTCGTAGCGTACGCGCAGAAAAAGCCCGGCGATCTGATCGTTGCCGTCGGCCCGGCCGGGACCAGCCTCACGTTGGAAGTCGAGTTATTGAAACGCGCGGCGAAAATCGCCATCACTTCCCTGCCTTTCGCCGGCTCGGCGCAGGCGATCACCAATTTATTGGGCGGCCATGTGAATTTCGCCATGGCATCGGACGTCGCCGCGCAACCGCACATCAAAACCGGCAAGCTCATCGGCCTCGCGGTCGATATCGAGTCGGCGGTGCTTCCCGACGTGCCGACATTCGCCAAGCAGGGTTATCCGCAAGTGAATCTGCTCGCCAGCGTCGCCTTCCTCGCGCCGAAAGGTTTACCGGATGCAACCGCAAAGGTTCTCGCGGACGCAATCAGAAAAACCGTGGAAGAACCAAAGCTCAAGGAAAACTTGAAAGCCCGCGGCTATAACGTCGATCTGCGCACCGCAACGGCGGATCTGAATAAATTGGTCAAAGAAGAAATCGACAAATATTCGCGCTTCACGCCCGAGGACCTCGGCTGGAAAGCGCAATAGGTCGAGACGCATCGTGGCTCGTACGTGAAGCCGACGATGTATAGTAGTTAAGTCTTAATCAGATCTCTCACTTCGTTCGAGATGACAAATCGCTTAGCTGTCACTCCGAACGACAGGCTGTGTGAAAACCACGGGACGGGGCTCACCACGAACGGAATCGCTTCATTTGAAATTAAGCACTTAGCCGTTCGCTCCTTCGATGGACTCAGGACCGGCTCTGAGCGCCGTCGAAGGGCTCCGATAGAGTTTTCACGCAGTCCGACGAACGTGAGGAATCTTAAAATGAATGCTATTTGCCACTGAAAACCTTGGTCAAGAAACCCTCTTTTTCCAGCTCGGCGACGAAGCGATTATTCAAAAAATCCTTGGCCTGAAGGTCCTTCGCTTCCGGTCTGTTTTTCTTCAAGATTTGCGCGGTGAATTCCAATCCTTCGGCCGTCGAATACGGTTTGGTCGGAAAAGTCTTGCTGTAATAGCGATAAGTTTCTTCAACCTGGTCCTTGTTTTTCTCCGGATCGAGCCTCAAGTATTTTGCCACATGGCCCATAACCAAAGATTTTTTCGTTGGATCTTTCCATGCCGCGAGGCCTTCGATGAGCGCGCGCAGGGTGCGCAAAACCGTATCCGGATTGCGGTCGAGGTAATCTTTGATCGCGACGATTTGTTGGTGCGAATAGGCCACGCCGGATTCTGATAGATCGATGACCTCGTTAAACCCCATCTTACGTCCCGCCAGGTTGAGCGGCGGGCTCACAATGGCGGCATCGACGGCGCCGGCTTTGAGCGCGGCAAACCGCTCGCTCTGGCCGCCGCCTTGAAGGATGATGACATCCTTGTCCGGTTTGAGATCGTATTTTTCCACCGCCGCGCGCACTGCGGTATCCGACGAAGAGCCGTAACGACTGATCACGATCTTCTTGCCGCGAAGCTCCTGAGGCGTGCGGATCTCCGGCCTTGAAAGGATGCTGAAAGGAAATGTGTTGATCATGCCGGCGATAAAATAGAGATTGGCGCCGCGCAGGTTTGCCGACAAGCCCGCCACGCCATCCGAGGTCGCGAATTGGATATCACCGGCGAACAATGCTTGGAGACCTACTGTTCCCCCGGGGAAAGAAATCAACTCGATATTGATCCCATGCTTTTGAAACAGGCCTAGCTGCTTCGATACATAGTAATGGCTATTGGTTCCGGCGGGCGCTTCGATGCCGATGCGCACGGTCGGTAAGTTTCTTTGCGACCAGGCATCGCCGCTCGACGAAAAAATAAAGGCGAGCACGGAAAGGATTGTCACGAAAATCATTAGACCTCCAATTTCCTGCGCCGTTGTAGCGGCAATCTATCGGAGCTGTCAAGCAATTCGGCTTGACTCGAAGAACCGGTTCAGATTAGCTTCAGCGCCGGCGCTTAGTTAATTTTCTCTTCGATCAACCCTCGCCCGTGAAATCACAAATCACCCCTTGGCAAGTTCTGCAGCAAAGAGATTTCGGTCTGTTTTGGCTGAGCTTGTTGTTCTCCGCCGTGGGCAGCCAGATTTCCACCGTCGCCGTGGCCTGGCAAGTCTATGAAATCACCAACTCACCTTTTCAATTGGGGCTCACCGGACTCTTTCGCGCGCTGCCGGTCATGATCCTTTCTTTGCCCGGTGGAGTTCTCGCCGACCGCATGGACCGGCGCAAGCTTCTTATCATCACGCAAAGTCTGGCTGCGCTATTGGCCGTCGCGCTCGGACTCTTGACGTCGACTGGACAGATCCGCGTTTGGCATATCTATGCTGTGACGTTTTTGTCGGGCGCGGTGGGGATCTTCGATGCCCCGGCGCGCACCGCGATGATCCCCGCGTTGGTGTCCGCGGAGCAACTCGCCTCGGCCTACGCCCTGAATATCACCTGGCGGCAAATCGCCACGCTTGGCGGGCCGTTCATCGGCGGCGTGGTGATCAGTGTTTTGGGAATCAGCCCGGCTTATTATATCGACGCTGGAAGTTTTCTAGCGGTGATTATTTGTCTAGCGTTTATGCGCCGGCAAGTTAAGCCTGCGCGAGAGCAAAAAGAATCGCCGCTCCAGAGCGTGCGCGCCGGATTCACTTTTATTCGTGAAAACACGGTGATCTTGGGTTTGATGAGCATGGACACCTGCGTGCAATTTTTCGGCGCTTACCGCTCTATGATGCCCGCCTTTGCCCGGGACATTCTCGGCACCGGGCCCGCCGGCCTCGGCGCGCTGTTGGGGGTGCCGGCGCTGGGCGCTCTCACGGGCTCCGGAATGGTTCTGGCTGGGGGCAATCCGCGACGCAAGGGCCGGCTCATCATCGGCGTGACGCTGCTCTACACGATCGGTCTAATCTGCTTCGCGCTGTCGCGCTCTATAACGCTCTCGCTGCTGATCGTTTTCTGTTTGGGACTTGTCGACGCAGTCGGCGAGACTTTGCGCGATACTCTGGTGCAACTCACTACTCCCGACCGCATGCGCGGCCGGGTGAAAAGCTTCGATCAAGTGTTCATGTCCGCTGGTACTTACATGGGCCATGCGCAGATGGGAGCCGCAGCAAGCTTCATCGGCGTGCCCGGCGCGCTGATCCTCGGCGGCTGCCTCGGTTCGGCCGCCGTGCTCCTAGTCGCAAAATTCGCGCGCAGCCTGCGCAGCATCGACACCTAGCACAGGAAAGAGGTCACGCCAGAACGGGGTCAGGCGGCATACATATTTGCGATTTAAACCAGAAGACAGAAGTTACACTTTGGAGAATAGCAAATATCATGACTGACCACCTGTTTGTTCCTCGGGCAGAATGGGCCGGATCCTAACCGATCGGACGACGGCGCGTCAAATTGAGATTTTCTTTGAAGTCGGTTTCTGTGAATGACGATTCGCAACGAGAGATCTATAATAGGACCATTGCTTTGAAACGAATCCCATATGCCAGCGAGCGCGGCGTGCGAACCGCAGATTTTGTATTGCCACGATTGGATCATCGACGGCGCTGTCTGGCCATAGCGATCTAAGGTCGATGCTCGAACGCGCGATCGGCAAATTGCCAAGTCGTGACGTTTTGCACTGGGTGAGTCTACTGTGGTGTGTCGTAGGGGCGGGTTTGAAACCCGCCCCTACTGGATACCGGCTTTCGCCGGTATGACGGCAAGAAGCGGAGCGAATTATTTAACCAACTATTGGCACACGACAGTACTTTCATATAGCCGGCCAGGAACCATCAGCAAAAACGAGGTCAATATGGCTGAAGCCCCACAAAAAAAAGGCAAACAAAAACTTCGCATCCCGGGTGTCGCGGGGCCCGAGCCCAAAGAATCCCTGGCGCAGTTGGAAGCCATCACAGTCAGAGAAACCCGCTCGTTCATGATCAGCGCCAGTCGAGAGGGGTTTGCTGAAGCGCCGGAGATCATCACCGATCCTGATGAAGTCGTTGAGATCGAGCTCGAGGACGGCTCGCGCTTTTGGACGTCACGCCAGCGGCTTTGCGATGAAGTGCTTCGCGGCGCCGGGCAGCGAAGCGCGGACGGCGCTGTGGCCGTTCCTTCGAGCTTGCCGCTGCGCAGCCCGTCGCGCGGAACGGTCGGCAGCCTGCTGATCAAGACACTCCGGTTCTTCAAGATCGACGTGCCTCAATTGGCGGCTCGCAAGATTAGCAAGCTACTGGAAGATCGTACCCTCGAGCATGGAGCGAATCTTTTTCAGTGCTCCGTGTCTGCTGATTTCGGCTTATCCGAACCGGGCACCGTTCCCACCGACCAGCCGATTTTATTATTTCTCCATGGCACAGCGTCTTCCACTCAGGGGAGCTTCGGCGAATATTGGCAGAATGAACGGCGTACTCTGCGCGAGGCACTCTTTGCCCCGTACCAGGGCCATGTTTATGCGCTCGAACATCGAACGCTGACCGAGAGCCCGATCACAAATGTCATCGCATTGGTTAAAAAACTGCCCACCGGAGCACGCCTGCACGTAATCGCGCACTCGCGCGGCGGGCTCGTCGGAGAAATCTTGAGTCGCGCCGACATGGCGGACGACCGCGATCCCTTCGATAGCCACGACCTCGAGTTCTTTAAGAAGAATGATCGCCAAGGTCAGCGTGGTAACCTCGGCGAGCTCAACAGATTGCTGAAGGAAAAAAGAATCCGCGTCGAACGCTTCGCGCGGGTCGGCTGCCCGGCGCGCGGAACATCGCTCGCGTCGGAGCGTTTCGATCTCTATTTATCAGTGATTTTCAACTTGATTCAAAAGATTCCGGTTCTGCAGGCGGCAATCATCGGAACGGCGTATGACATCTTCAGCGAACTGATCATGGCGATCGCCAAGGAACGCTCGGACCCCAGCGTGTTGCCCGGCATCGAAGCGATGGTTCCTACTTCTCCACTCATTTCCTTGCTCAATCGCCCGGGCCGCGCGGTTGGCGGCGAGCTCCGTGTCATCGCCGGCGATATTGAAGGCGCAAGTCTTGCCACCGCGCTCGGTACTCTGCTGACCGATCCGCTCTATCTTGGCGACAATGACCTGGTCGTCGATACCGCATCGATGTTCGGCGGAGCCGAACGGCGAGACGGGGCGCGCTACTCGTTCCATCAAGGCTCGCAGGTTTCTCATTTCCGCTATTTCGTCAACGAAGACAGCGCCGCTCGCGTGGTCAAAGCAATTGCCCGGAAGCCCGACGAGCAAGATGGATTCGTTGATTTTTCGGTGCGCAGCATCGACGCGGGGGTCGCGCCTTATAAGCGCGACGAGGGGCGGCCTCAGCCGGTCGTTTTCCTGCTGCCCGGGATCATGGGCAGCCACTTGGCAATCGGCGACAACCGCATCTGGATCGATCCACTCGATCTGGCATTCGGCGGCTTGTCGCAGCTCGACATCAAGGCTGAAGGGGTATGGGCTGAAGCTCCGGTCAGCATGGCGTACGGGGATCTCGTGAAGTTTCTGGCGCACAGTCATGAAGTGGTCCCATTCCCGTACGATTGGCGCATCTCGCTGCTTGCCGAAGCGAATCGGTTGGCGGACGCCATCGAGAGCAAGCTCACTGAAGCCGAACCGCGCAACCATCCGGTAAATATCATCGCCCACTCGATGGGCGGTCTACTAGCACGCGCGATGATCGCAACTCATCCGGAGACTTGGGCCCGATTGTGCAAACATCCGGACGCGCGATTGATCATGCTTGGCACGCCCAATGGCGGATCGTTCATCGTGCCGCTCGTGTTTACCGGTCGTGAATCGATGGTTAAGCAACTGGCCATGGTCGATTTTTCGAATAATCAGGCCGAGCTCCTCGAAATCCTGCGTTTTTATCCAGGTCTCATGCAAATGCTTCCGGTAACTGAAGGCGACTTCGATTTTTCCTCCTCTGAAACTTGGTGGCGACTCCGCGCGGTCGACGATCAGAATCGTGAATGGATCGCGCCCGACCCGTCGCTGCTCGAAACGGCCCGGGTATTTCGAAACCTGATCGATAACAAGTCGACAATCGTGCCCGAGCGCATGTGTTATGTCGCAGGATTCGCGCCCGCAACAGCCGCAGCAATCGAGATTGTCAAAGACGAGCAAGACCATGAACATCTCGTGGTTCAAGCTTCTGCCGAAGGCGACGGCCGAGTGCTCTGGTCGACCGGACGGCTTGCCGGAGTCAAAACTTGGTACATGCAGGCGCTCCACGGAGACATGGCCGATCACGAACCGGCATTCGCCGCGATTCGCGAGCTTTTAGAAAAGGGAACCACCGACAAGCTACCAACGGTGCCGCCCGCCGCCCGCGGCGTCCCAACACGGTTCGTATTGCCCGAGGAAAAAACCCCGCTCTATCCGGACGAGGATTCTTTGATCCGCTCAGCGCTCGGCAAAGCCCGCAAAGTCCACTCCAAGCCCGACGATCATCGAGCCAAGGTGAGAATCGTGCACGGCAACCTCGCCTTCGCCAGCAACCCGGTTATGGTCGGCCATTATGAAGGCGACACCATTATTAGCGCGGAAGCCCACCTCAACCGCGCGCTCAATGGACGGTTGCGCGATCGGCTCCTTCTCGGCCTTTATCCCGGCCCGCAAGACACCGAAGTGGTTTTTCTCGACGCGACCAGCACGCATGCGGGAGCAATCGTCATCGGACTTGGCACCGTCGGCAGCTTATCGCCCGGTGGGCTCGCCCGCGCTGTTTCGCGCGGCGCGCGGGCGTACACGATCGCCTGCGCAGAAACTTTGCCGGAGAAGAGCAGCTCATCGCAACGCCGTTCCGCGAATATCAGCGCGCTACTTATCGGCACCGGAGCCGGCGGTTTTTCTGTCGAAGACTCGGTTGCGGCTATCCTGCGCGGCATCGCGCAGGCGAATCAAAGCCTTCGATCAACCGGCTACCAAGATAAAATCCGCATCGATGAGGTGGAATTTATCGAACTCTATGAAGACCGCGCCATCCAGGCGGCGCACGCATTGCAACGCATCAAAGGCGACGCCGAGCTTTCGCGTCGCTTTGAAATTGACCGAATGCCCGTCGTCGTGATACGGCGCGGCAGCCGGCGGCGCGCCAGCTTCGCCGAAGAAGCCGGGTGGTGGCAACGCCTGCAGATTACGGAGGATCAACAAGACCGGTTGGTGTTTCACTTACTTACCGACCGCGCCCGCACCCAGGCCTACCTCCAGTCGACCCAACGTCTGCTGGTAGATCAGTTTATCAAAGGCGCCATCGGGACCACCGCTACCGATTACGGCGTCTCGGTGACTTTGTTCGAGATGCTGATTCCCAATGAGCTCAAAGATCGCGCGCCCGAACAGCGTGACATCGTCCTGGTCGTCAACGACGCGGCCGCTCGCTATCCCTGGGAACTCATGCAGGAGCGCCGGCCCGGCCAAAGCTCTGACGGCGCGACTACCGAAAAACCCTTGTCGGTTCAGGCAGGGATGTTGCGTCAATTACAATCCATCGAGTTTCGTGAGCGCGTGGTCATGGCTCAGGGCCGATCCGCGCTAGTGGTCGGCGATCCACCAAGCCATTTTGTGCCGCTGGACGGCGCGGTGAGGGAGGCAAAAACGGTTACCGAGCGACTGACGGAAAACAATTTTGAAGTGGTTTCCTGCATCCGTTCGGATTCCACTCCTGCCAAGGAAGTCGCCACGGAAATTCTCACCCGCCTTCACGAACGGGACTACCGAATCGTGCACCTGGCCGGTCATGGCGTTTACGATTATCCTGTGGAGATCGATAAAACCTCTGCGCGCGGCGATTCCCAATCTTCACCTCGCAGAATTTCCGGCATGGTAATCGGCACGGACGAATTTCTGACCCCAGCCGAGATTGGCCAAATGCGCGCGGTGCCGGATCTGGTTTTTATCAATTGTTGTCACCTGGGGCGGATCGAGGATCAGGGAGTCCGCCCTGATGCCAATTTTCCTCGGCTAGCCGCCAACCTTGCGACCGAGCTCATTCGAATGGGCGTGCGCGCTGTCGTGGCCTCCGGCTGGGCCGTTGACGATCAAGCCGCGCAGACTTTCGCCGATGTCTTTTACCGCGAGCTGCTGGCCGGCGTCCCCTTTGGCAGAGCCGTGCACCGAGCACGTGAAGAAACCTTCGAGACCTATCCGGGCGTGAATACGTGGGGCGCCTATCAATGTTATGGCGATCCGGCCTTTGCTCTCGCGCAGCAAGGCGGCGCCGAAAATTTCAACCATCGTGAGCTTCATTTTGCCTCGCCTAGCGAAGTCATCGTGGAACTGGAAAACATCGCCGAAGACGCCGCCACCGCCTCTGAGAGCCAAGCGGTTCGTTTGCTGGAGCGAGTCAAAACCGTCACTGACGAATTGCCGAAGGATTGGGTCGCAAGAGGGGACGTCCAAGCTGCCGCAGGCCGGGCGTTTGGTGAGCTCGGCATGTTGGACGATGCCATTGAGCATTATGGAATGGCAATGCAGGCGGAGGTTGGCGAGGTTCCGATCAAAGCCGCCGAACAACTTTGCAACCTGATGGTCCGGCAAGCTGTAAAAATATCAGACTCGCAGAAAGCGCGAGTAGTCATCGCGGAGGCGAAGCAGCGGCTCACTGCGCTCATCGCCGCTGTCGGTCCGAGCGTGGAAAGATGGTGTTTGCTCGGCAGTATCGCCAAACGAGAAGCCGTTTTGGCACGGCGACGGCGAGAGAAAGAGAACGCTCTCGCGGCCATGCGCGATGCCTACAAGAAGGCGCATGCACTCAGGACAGAGGCGGGTGAACAAGCCGATCCCTACCCGCTGCTCAACTCGCTCACGGCGGAAATCCTGTTGCAGTTGCTGGGCAAGAAAGGAGAATCGGCCCAAAGCCTCAAAGAGAAATTGGCGCAAGCCGAATCGGCGGCGATGGACAGAGATCGACAGAATCCGAACTTCTGGGCGCTGGCGGCGTCGGTCGACAGCATGCTGCTGCGCCATTTGGCGCGTGGCAATTTACATGATCATGTCAAAGAGCTCGTCGATTCCTACATCGCGGCGCGGAAACGCGACGGATCGCCAAGGGAACTGCTCTCGGTCGCTGAACAGCTCGAGTTTCTATCGGACACGCTGGTCTTTGTCAGGGAACCCGCAAAAAAGAAACGACTGCAATCCGCGCTGGCGAAAATTCGCCAGGAATTAGTTAAGTCGGCACAAATGGCCCCATGATGACGGGTCTTTGACTTGGACTTCCCGGGCCGGCGAGTCTGACAGATTCCAAAAACGTGTGTCGAGTCGAGTTTCTTTTCCGTCATTCCGGCGCAAGCCGGAATCCATTCTTTTTACATTGTGACTGAAACAAGATGAACCTGGATGCCGGCCTACGCCGGCATGACAAACGTTTGCGTCGGCTAGCATCAGGGGATTTCGACCATCGCCGAAAGAGAGACGCCGAATTTCGCGAGCCGCAACGCTACGCGGCGTTTTCACTCGCCCCGCGATAGCGCCAGCGCAAAAGCCGGCGCTCGATCGCTTCCGCGCAAAAGAAAAGCATCAGGACAAAGGCCATAATGAGAAAGATCAGGCCAATGGTGAGGGCCGCGTTATAAGTGCTCTGGGCGAACTGCAGCAGATAACCCAAGCCTCTTGTCGCGGCGACAAATTCACCGACGCAGGCGCCGGTAAAAGCGAAGCCGACGGCAATCTTGAGGCTGCCAAGCACCCAGGCCGTCACCGAGGGAACATACACTTCTCGCAGCAAGACCATGCGTCCGCCGCCGAGAGTTTTTACGCGATCGACCAGAAGTGGGTTGACGTCTTTAATGCCGTTGTAGACGGCGAAAAAGATCAGGACGGCAACGAGAACCACAGCCAGCGCGATCTTGGACGGGATTTCGATGCCGAGCCAAATGACAAAGAGCGGCGCGAGAATCACGCGCGGTATGGCATTTAGAAGCAGCATGATCGGTTCGAGCACGTCGGCGACCCACGAGATCAATGCTGCGGCGAAGCCGAGAAATATCCCGAGAACGAGCCCGATCGCGAGCCCCACCAGCGATGCAAAAAACGTAGCTTCCAGATGGCTGAAAATCGTTCCTTCGCTGAATAGCGAAAAGACCACACGCAAAACTTCGGTCGGGGCGGGAACATAGAAGGGATTGATGATGCCCGCGCGCGCCAGCACTTCCCAGACAATCACGAGCATGAAAAGCGAGAAGAAGCGCCGCACACCCGTTTTTCTAATATCCTTGGTCATCTCTGCGCCCCGACCTCGGGTGAATTCATGGTATTCGACAGGTCATTCCAAAGCCGTTCGAGAAGCGGCGTGAAATTTGGATGCTTGCGGGTTGCGAAAATATCCCGCGGACGGGGAATCGCTACATCATAAGAAGCCAAGACGCGCGCCCTCGGCCCCTGCGAAAGCAGATAGACAGTGTCGGACACCGTCAATGCCTCTTCCAGATCGTGAGTGACCAGGAGCACGCTCAAATGCTCCCGTTCTACCCAATTCAAAAGTTCCTGGGTAATGCGCATGCGCACGATCGCGTCCAGCGAAGCAAACGGCTCGTCCATCAGCAACAGCTTCGGCTTTAGGGCGAGGATCTGAGCGATAGCGACGCGCTTTCTCTGGCCGCCGGAAAGCTGGTGGGGAAAACGCCCGCCGAAACCCTCCAGCCCGAGCCGCGCGAGCCATCCGTCGGCCTCGGTCAGCGCGGCATCCTTTGACAATTTTCGGATACGCAGCCCGAGGGCGACATTTTCACGAGCGCTGCGCCAGGGCAGCAGCGCGTCGTCTTGAAAGAGAAAGCCGAGAGCAGCGTCCCCATCGCTCAATTCCACACTGCCTGCGCGAGGGATCAAGAGACCGTTGACGGCGCGCAGGATACTCGTCTTGCCGGAACCTGACGGTCCGACGAGACTTACGAACTGGCCCGCGGCAACTTCGAGGTTGACTCCTTCGATGATGAGTTCTTGGCCATAAGCCAGTTCGAGATCGCGGACGCGAAGCACTTAACTTCCGACTATCGAAAGATCGAGCAGGGGTTTGTAATCGACCGTCGGGGCCAACAGACCTGCCGCCTTGTGCGCATCCGCCACCCGATTGGTTGCGGCGACGTCGATTTTGACGTTGTCAGGATAGAGGGACCGCCGATAGCGCTCGAGAATCGTTGCCAGCCGATCTCGATTTCCACCGGTGATCAATTCCTTTGGCAGCGCGGCAACCGCCTCTTTGACTGGGATCGAACGTGTGTCGCGCAAGCCCCTGGCGAGTGCGCGCGCGAGCCGAGCCATCTCGTCTTTGCGCCGCTCGCGCTCCTCGACGCGCACCGCCACGCCCATGAACTCATACGCCCCGCCGAGATATCGGTTGGCCTCCTCGATATCCATGGCATTGACGATCACACCACCACCCGCTTCGGTAATGAGCGATAATGCCGGCTCTTGCACCATGCCGGCGTCGACTTGGCCAAGGCGAAGCGCGTCAAGAAGATTGGTGCCGATCGTTGCAAAGCGCACGCGATTGGGATCGGCGCCGGCCCGCCTCATTAGAAAAAGCACCAAGATGTGATCCGCGTTACCCAGCGCGGAAATACCGACGGTGCGATTTTCCAGATCCTTTAGGCTGCGCATCTCTTTGGCCGTCTTTGGCCCGGTGGCGAGAGCAAACAGCGGCAGCCTGCCGGTGGAGGCGAAGCGGGAGATCTTCGCGCCGTGAGCGTAGGCCTGCAGCGCCACATCGAATGACGTCCCCGCGTAGTCCACCGAGCCGCCGACGAGAGCCTGCATGGCTACATTGCCGCCGCGGGTATATACCAACCGGACATCGAGACCTTCGTCGGCGAAGTGTCGGCGCGCGCGGGTAACCTCGTAGGGAATGACGCAGAGGAGCTGGCCGCAGAACGCGAGCAACACCTGACGGCCCTGGCCGTAGGCATTTTTCTTGGAGATAAACATGATGCCGCTTGCCAGGCCGGCCAACTGTTTTAGCGCCGTTCGTCGACCGATTATTTTTCGATCGCCGGCTACTTCAGGCTCGCCGGTGAACTCCGGCGTTAAATTTTCGCAGCAATCCATTGCGACCTCCGAACTTCAGAGCAGCCTTGCCTATCAACGCGCAAATTATTTCTTCCTGACCGCAGCTTGCGATCGCGCTAGCTGAAAATACAATAACGACCCCAAAAGACAACCCGATAATATCTTGCCACGGGCTGAAAGCACATATAAAGTCCGCTCAGTTGTTCAAACCATGAGACGGAAATACCGTGCCCATGAGATTCTTGAACGGGATGAAGTGAGAAAGGTGCACAGATGCGTAATTATGCAAACCTCGCCGAGGATTTGATTTCTTCTTTGGAATTGGCTCTACCACCTATCGCCGTGTCATTCGCCAATGTCGCACCGGCCAATGTACCCTCCTACGACGGCGTCGTGCCTGCAGGATGTGTCTTTTGGCAGCAGGCGGCGACTCGTACGTTCGTCACATCGGCGCAGGATCATGCACTCTGTTCGATCGGTGTGCACACCCACCATCTGGCAGAGCCTGCGCCGTCCCAGCAGACCGAGCTCGCGGAAGCGTTAAAGACGATGAATGATCTCGATTACGTTCGGCCGGAAGAAGTCGTGGCCATCCCGGTGATCAAGCGCGAGGTGAAGCATGTGGTCTACGGGCCGCTGGCCAACTTTCCGCTCGATCCTGAAGTGGTCCTGCTCTTCGCGCACGCCCGGCAAGGGCTTATTCTCAGCGAAGCGATCGCTCGCGTTGATCAAGGATCGCCGCTCGCTATGGGTCGTCCCGCCTGCGCTGTCGTCCCGCAAGCGGTCAATCACGAAAATGCAGCGATGAGCCTGGGTTGCTGCGGTGCGCGCGCCTATCTCGACGCGATGACTGATAGCGTCGCCATGTGGGCGTTGCCGGCAAGTAAGCTCGATCAATATTGCGCTGAGATCGCCGTGCTCGCGCGCGCCAACAAAACGCTCACGATATTTCACTCGCGCCGGCGCGAGGATGTCGAATCCGGCAAGCGACCCACGGTGCGGCAATCGCTTGAACGGCTATCGTCTTGAAAAATGATCTTAACTCAAAATTGTAACGGCGGGGTCGACGCCCGCCCCTAATGATAAACAATACACTGGAGGAACCCATGCCCATAGCAAAAGTACGCGGCGTCAACATCAACTACAAAGTTCTCGGTGATCACGGTCCCTGGGTAGCGCTATCGCCCGGCGGCCGGCGCGATATCAGCGGCATCGAACTGCTCGCAAGCAAAGTGGCCGAGAAAGGGCACCGAGTCGTGATCTTTGACCGGCGCAACTGCGGTGCATCCGATGTCGTCATTGACGGAAATGAATCGGAGTACGAGATTTGGGCCGATGATGTTTACGAGTTGCTCAGACAACTCAATGCCCTGCCCGCCGTTGTCGGCGGCAGCTCATCGGGTTGCCGCACCGCCCTGCTGTTCGCGCTGCGCCATCCCGATTCGGTCCGCGCCCTGCTTCTGTGGCGCGTTACCGGCGGGCGCTTCGCTTGCGAGCGTCTTGCCGAAGAATACTACGGCCAGTTCATCACGGCAGCGAAAGCGGGCGGCATGGCCGCGGTGTGCGAGATGGAACACTGGAAGGAACGCATCGAAGCGCGTCCACAGAACCGTGACGCATTGATGAAAATGAACCCGCAACATTTCATCGAGGTCATGTCGCACTGGCGCGAATACTTCATCAAAGGCGCCGACCTGCCGGTGATTGGCGCCACAGAAGAAGAATTGAAGTCGATCAAAGTCCCGACCTGCGTCGTGCCGGGAAACGATCTCACTCACGGGCCTCAGGTCGTTGAAAACTTGAGTCGGGCTATGCCCCACGCCGAGGTGCATAAGCTGTTTCCAAAATTCTACAATGAGGCCCTGAGCCCGCGTGAAGAATGGGACGAAAAGGCCGGCGAGATGGCGGCGCTGTTCGCCGACTTCCTCAAGCGCTCGAAAGTATCGTAATTGACCACATTCAAAGATCGAGGAGCAAGAAATGTTCGATGCCATTGAAGCGACAAAAGAAAAAATGGTTTTGGCCTGCAAGGTGCTGCAAAAGCAGCGCGTGCTCGACGGTTACGGCCATCTTACGGCGCGCCTGCCCGATGGTCGAATCCTGAGCACGCCGCATATGCCGCCCGGCAAAGTCGCGTTGCGCGATCTCATTATCATCGATAAGGAGGGAAATAAGCTCGAAGGCCTCGGCGAACCCAATGGCGAAACGGCCATGCATACGTCGATCTACAAAGCGCGGTCCGACGTGCAATGCATTCTTCACTACCATCCCGATGAGCTGGTGGCCGTGGCGGCGGCCGGCGCAGGCATCAAGGTCATCGCCAACTGTGGTGTACCCTTTTATCGTGGCACGCCGATTTATGATTCTCCCGTTTTGATCCGCAACCACCAGCTAGGCGACAAAGTCGCCGCCACACTCGGTGATCGGAATGCCGTGCTCCTTCGCGGACACGGCGGAACGGTTGTCTCGAACGATCTCGACACATTGCTTCGACTTGGACTCGATCTCGTGCGATCCGCGCGAATTCAAATCATGGCCGCCCCGCTTGGAGCGTTAAAGACCCACAGCCAAGAGGAGTGTGAACAGATGATCAAAGGACATGACCGGCCCAACGCTAACCGCCGCTACATCGACTACTACATTTCCGAGGTCGTCGACTGAGGCAGGAGGACAGCCGATCCGAACAAACGGGGCGTCTTGCGCGTATGCTCGCTGCTGCCACGTAAAGTTGCCTCTCACTTAAATTCGCCAACTCGAGGATGATTCATGAGCGCTGATCAAAACACTTACGCGACGATTCCCGACGCGCTAAAAACGACGGCAGCAGCCGCTGAGTTCGTCGAGAACGTCACCTTCAACGAGATCCCTGCCGAGGCGTTGCGAATCGGCACGCGCTGTTTGCTGGATGGCCTCGGGCTATTTGTCGCGGGATCGGAAGAACACTCGGTACAGATTCTCGTCGAAGAAGCCGAACAGATGGGCGGCCGGAAGGACGCGTTATTGTTGAGTCGCGGCGGCACCAGAGTCCCGGCCCCCGTGGCCGCGCGCGTGCTCGGCACGGCGGGTCACGCGCATGATTGGGACGACAGCCAGGTCAGCACCGATCCGGCCCACGTTTATGGGCTGTTGACGCACCCAACCATTCCGCCGTTGACGAGCGCATTAGTAATGGCGCAAAAACTCGGAGGCACCGACGGCAAACGATTCATGCTCGCGTTTCTCACCGGCTTTGAAGTGGAATGTAAAATCTCCGAGTGGATGTTGCCGCAACACTACGTGAGAGGAATGCACTCAAGCGGCACCGTAGGAACTTTCGGAGCTTACGCGGCAGCGGCGAAGTTGCTCGGGTTGAATGGTGATAAACTGCGCAGCGGGTTTGGGATCGCGGCCAGTTTCGCCGCGGGTATCCGCTGCAACTTCGGCACGATGACCAAGCCGCTGCATGTCGGCCGCGCCGCGGAAAACGGCGTCACCGCCGCCCTGCTCGCCGCGCGTGGCTTCACCGGTGATCCCGATGCGTTGGATGGCCCGTGGGGATTTTACGCCGTGCAAGGCGGCGGCGTCAGTGCCGAAAAAGTTTCGCACGGATTTGGCAAAACATGGACCATTGTCGAGCCGGGCGTATCAATCAAGCCGTACCCCTGCGGCGTGCTCACCCATCCAACCATTGACTTGATGCTCAAGCTCGTGACCGAGCATGACGTGAAACCGGAGGACATCGAAGCGGTCAAGGTCTTCGCCGGAACAAATATCCTTAAGCCCATTCGTTATCCGATTGCCGCGAATCACCTTCAAGCCAAGTTTTCACTCCCCGCGGCTCTGGCGATGATCGCGCTCACCCGCAAAGCCGGCAAACGCGAATTCTCCGACGAGCTCGTCGGTTCGGCGTCCATGCAGACGATGCAGCGCCAGATTTCCACTGAATTGGATCCCGAAATCGAGAAAATGGGTTTCGACAAAATGCGCTCGCGCATCGCCATTCGACTGAAAAACGGCCGGACGGTCGAAGGCTGGGCTGATGAGCGCTACCGCGGTGGCCCGGAAAATCCAATGAGCGATGCCGATTTGGAAGCGAAAGTGCGATCGTGCTGTGAAGGCGTTCTCAACGAAGAAGCGCAGTCAGCGCTGATCCATTCTGCGTGGTCTGTGGTTCAATCAAGAGACGTGAGCTCGCTAATAGAGACCATCAATGGGGTGGGGAATAAAAAGGGCGCTTGAGGTTGCCTGTGGCCTAAACCGTCGCCTTGCTTCAGCGATTTGAGACACTCCCAAGACCGTTAATCCCGTAAACCGTGCCATCGCTCGCGGTTTTGAGCACCTGTAAAGGCAATTTCGTTTCCAGCTCCTTTTTTGACGGCAAGTACCAGAGCCTGTCATCTGCGTCGAAATAAATGACAATACCCTGATTCTTTCTTAACTCTTCCTGCATACTTGCGATTTCGGCACTGTACTGTTGATTGGGTAACATCGTATTCGCGTTAACCTTCCGAGGAATCAGGGCGGCGCGTTTGCCCGTGAAGGTGTAGATAAAGTCCGGCGCATTGCTGAAAATCACATTCGGCGTCTGGTTATTTTTGACTAAACCTAAGAGCTCGGAATTCCGCCATCGTTCAATGGCGAAACCGATGCCGTTGAAATAACTGTAGCGCAACCAGACGACTCCGTTGATGAGTTGGGTTAGCGCTATAACGATGAGCAAACAGTCGAACGTGAACCAGCGCCACGACTTGGCTGTCGGGCGAGCCGCTCTGAACCAATCGGTAATCATGGAGACCGTAAGAATCATTACGGCCACATAAGGCAGCGCCATAGTACGAGTGTCTAAATAAAGCGGCTGGTCGTTAAAGGACCATGATATTAACAAAAAAATAAAGTAGCCGACGGGACAAAAACTTACCATTTGGATATACCGTGATCGCGGCAACCCCACTCTGCCGCCAAGCCAGCAAAGAAAGAGAAACACGATTCCCAAGATCCAGCGTGTTAACCCTGGCGCAGCGTCGACTAGTTCACTCGGGATTAGCCAATAGCCAATCGTATCAGTGGCGGGCAGTAGGTCTTTGAGCGCCGGAGGATGAACGCCAAACGTTCGGTTCAAAGCACTTCCAGCGAGCAGCAAATTTCTGCAGACCCATGCGATAAAAAGAGAAGAAGCCAAAGCACCAAACAGGATCGTGTGAGCAAATCTTTGCTTCCAGGTGGTCTGGCCAAGGCAAAGAACCACGATTGCCCCGGTCAAGACGAAGGCAACGCCAACGTATCTCGCGATGCAGCTCAAACCGATGATCAGCGAAGCCGCACAGATCATCCAAAGGCGGGAGCGCTGCAAATAAAGCGCTAAAAAAGAAAAGCCCAGGAGGACCAGGAAAATAAACATCGGCTCGGTCAAAGCCTGGGAGTGAATGTAGACCATGGGAAATGAGCTCAGAGCAAAGAAGGTCGCGATGAGCGACGCGACATACGACGACGTCGAGTGATAGACGATATAAGTCACGAGAATTGCATTGCCCGCGAAGAACAAGACACCGATCCATCGAGCGCCTTCGAGAGGATCAGATCCCAGCATCGCGAAACCGGCGACCAAGTATGAATACAGCGGCGGATATTGGGTGACCGGCGCAAATTCGCCGACATCGTTAAAAAAGCGTAGACCGTCACCGTCGAGGATGCTCCGAGCGGCGCCAATATAAACGATCGAATCGGTGTAGAGACCAATACCCCATCGAGTGCTGATCCAGAGGATACAAGCGCCGATAAGCGACACTGCGGCGACCGCGGCGCGGAAAGTTGGGTAAGTCAAAAACCCGACTCGCGCGTCAGCTTCAGCTTTGAAGGAAGCTTCTTTCATCAGACGTTTCTATTGCCGTTAATTTCGCGATCCGTTCAGATCGAGCTCAGCGTGCCGAGGCGCACGCCTCGACAGCAATACGAGCGAGTTGTTCACGTCGCAGGTATGACAATTCAGTGCGTATTTTACTCTTCATAGCAGAAAGAAAAAAGCAAAACCTCGCACTTCCAATAGGCTAAGGCGCCGATCGCTCCGATCTGAAGGTTGATCGGCAGTGAGCGAAGGACGTTCGCGACTATTCGTCCGGACCGGCGTCGCGTCCGTTGCATGGCGGGGAACCGACAAGTTTGTTGCGGATTCCCTGCGGGCGGAGCGCGATCGTCGCAAGCGATGACGCGTGCCCGGGCTGATTTAGAAGTAAGCTTGTAGGCTTAGCAGATACTCCCCAGTGCGGGCGCGCTTATTGAATTCAAACCGAAAGGCGACATCTTTGTGTAAGGTGTAGCGTTGCTGTGCGGAAAAGCGCCACTCAGCGGCTTTCTCTCCCGCCGGGAAATTCAAATAAGTACCGGAAAAGCCCATCTTCCAGCGGTCGGTGATCTCGACCAGTGTGCCGACTGTGGCTCCTCCGCCGATTCGATGGTCGCCATGAAAAACCCGGCCGAACTCGGCGGCGAATTCGGCGAAGGCGAAATAAATTTCGCGTTTTAACCAAGAACTTTCTGCGGAAACGCCGATCCCGCCATTGAGGTCACCGATGCGGCAGAAGCGACACCGGTTGTGATCAATGGTTTCCAATCCGGTGCCGATCTTCCAGGACGGGGTTTGGAAAAGAGCATTGACCGGCGACAGCGATACGATATTGACCAAGGTGAATCGTTCGATCCGCGTATGGTCGCGGCGCGCATAGTGGCGTAACGTGATGCCCAACGCTTCGATCTGGGCGTCAGGCGTATAGCCGTATTCCGGATCGAGCAGATCGTGAAACGCAAGTCGGAAGTTCACATCATTGAAGACCTCGCCGTCGCGCCATCCGACGCCTAAACCTGCTCTCATAATTTTGTGTCCCTGCTCGGGAGGACCAGTGACCGGCGTGAATGCGACGGGAACAGGAGCCACTTTGAGCTTGCTGCGCGCGATCAGGACAGCCTTATTCCGCTCCTGATAAGAAGCCGTATCGTTTTTTTCCGTGGCGATTTTGTAAAACAGATAATCGGACGCCACGTCAAGGACCAAAGCCTGGCGTTGCGGCGGCTGGGCGGTAAACAACTCGGATTGAGCCAAGGACGGGTCGCTAACAATTCTTGCAAGCCACAACTGCTCATCGCCGGAAAGAGCTCCACGGCCGCGGCGGATCTGAGTGGCCCGCGACGGGCGAAAGGTGAATTCCTTAACCAGTCCCGGTTTCTCGGCGATCATGCGGACTCCATCCGAAGGAAAGGTATAAAACCAAAATCGATCCGTGAGATGAATGTCCGGATCGGCGATGTCAAGCAAGGACAAGATCTGATAGGCGCAATTCTCCTTGAAAAAGAAGTAATCGAAAGAAGCATTGCCCATTTCCCAGGTGTGCATCAACAAACGCTCGATCTGATCCTGCGTGAAATTGAGCCGGTATTCCCAGATGTCGCGGTTCTCGAAGTCGCCGTACTCCTTGGCCTTGATGTAATAAGGGTGCGTGGAAAAATAACCTTTAAAGCCTCCGGCAATGCCCAGAACAGCAAAAACGAAACCGTTATCCGTAGTCACGTCCGCGGAATAATTGACGGTATAGGCAAGCAGCCGCGTCTGCTCGCTTTGACCCCTTTGGTCAACACGTAACAGTAGATGACCGAACATCGACGAAGGATTGTTCATGAAGGCCGAAGGAAAGATCAGCGTGATCGATGCGGGATTGAGCTCTTTGAGCCACAACTGAAAGCGTTCGCAAGACTGCGGGGGCAGGCGCGTTTCGTCGATGGCAAGGGCGTTTTTCAGCCAATGATAACGGGCGATAAAGGCGCAGCGCGCCGGCTGACGGGAACGCCCGACGAGTTCGGTGGAAAAAAATTGCGAAATGGTAGCTTCGAGCTCGGCTTTGGGATCGTCCTTGCCGTTCGCCGCAAGAAAGAACCCGGCTTCATCGGCCTCGCTCCTATATCCACCGCCAATCGTCTGGCGATAGTGAAGCAACAGATGCCAATAACGCTGTTCGTGTAACGCCGCGCGATCGGCGCGCGCCAGCAACTCTTGAAGATATGAAGTATCGGTGGCGTTACCCTGAGAAAGGCTTCCCAGGAAACACAAAACTACAAACGCAAGACCGACGAACACGGACAAAGGAAAAAATGGGTCCCGGCCACTCGAGGCCGGGACCATCGGGTTAAAGCGAGATAGGTTTAGCGAAACTGGGATGTGTTTCCATCCCGCTTTGTAGTGCCTGAATCAGCGCAGCGGGGGTGGTATTGCCGGATTCAACCAAGGTCGCGTAGTGCGCTTGGGCCAGAGCGAAAAACGCCGGGCGGCTCTCTTCCGAAACTCCCATGAGCTCAGCCAAGGATGCGAGGTGCTCGCCTCCGCCCCGGGCCATTTCCTGGGACAAGCTATCATAGTTGGCGGCGGCGAAAACATTGACCTTGTGTTCGGCCATGATCGTGCCATCGTTCGTGCAGCCCGATGTTCCCGAGCTGATTCCGAAGGTCTGGCTGCCAAAAGTGCCGTTGGTCGTCGCCATCATAACCTGCGGCGCGATGCTCTTCGGATGGTCGTAATCCGACCAAGCTAATTTTCCGAGGCCGCAACCAGGTCCGTTGTCCGGGTTAACCGCCCAAACGTCCGTCGCGCATAGTGGTAGCAGAGCCACGCCTAATCGAAGCCATTTTGCTTTGCTCATCGTGTCGCCTCCTTGTTATTGTGTTGTAGCTCGGCTGTAACTTGTCAAATTGATCGTGACAAGACTTTCAGCGAAATTTTTTCAGTCCTGATGGAACCGCAGTGCAAAAGTACAGCTCGTTCTTCATGGACTTGTAGCTGAACGTGAATGACTGGTTCGATCACTATGGCGTATATTGACGGCACGTGCCCGCACGGGGCGAATCACCGACAATATAGCGTCGAAAAATTGAAAACCTTTGTGCGCTCTTGCTGCAAAAGTATCTTGGATGATAAAGCGCAAAAGGATTCGACGGACAGAGCTTACTAGTTTGGTTGGCAGACTGACACCGTAAATTGATGAAGAAATCAATAGCGCACTGAACTCCAAACGGCAGCACAGCGTTGGTGAACTGTCCTAAAAGTAAACACTTCCCAGAAGGAGAATCGCCGTGAAGATTGCCGAAACTGAGCTGCTCGAACTGCAGAACATTCCGGTTACGCCGCCGCTATTCAAACAACCGCTGCGCACGTCGGTGCGCTTGCTGAAAGTCAAGACCGAAGACGGCCTCGTCGGGATTTCACAATTCGGCGGCTTCATGCATTCCGCCACTGCGGCTTTCATCCAGCACGACCTTGCGCCTTTCTTGAAGGGGCAAGAACCCCTCGAGAACGAGCGCTTGATGCACCAGATGCTGTGGAAGTTCAACACCCGCGCTCACGCCGGAGTGTGGAATTTCGCCGTTAGCGCGGTCGACGTGGCATTGTGGGACATCAAGGGAAAATTTTATAACGCGCCGGTTTGGCGCCTGCTCGGCGCCGCGCAAAAATCCATCCCTGCTTATATCACCTTCGGACTCAGAGCCTACGGTCGAGACGAACTCGCCGCTGCAGCCAAACACTGGGTTGCCAAGGGTCAACACCGGCTCAAAATTCAGGTTGGGCGTTCGAATATCCGCGGCGCAATGGATCCCGCGGGAGCAAGCGGCGAGCATCGCGAAGACAACCCGGCGGAAGACGAGGCGCGTCTCCGCGCGGTCCGCGAAGCGGTCGGCGACGATGTCGAGTTGATGGTGGATGCCAACTGTCTGATGAAGTACGATGCCGCTGTCAGGTGGTGCAAGCGCTTCGAGCCCTACAATTTAATGTGGTTCGAAGAGCCGATCGTGCACAACGATCCGCGCTTGTTGGCCCAACTGCGCAAGCAAACCAGCATTCCGATTGCCGCGGGCCAATGGGAAAACTTTTTTAAGCTCGCCGATCTCGTCAAAGAAAATTCGGTGGACTTCCTGAACATCCACGTCCTTTCCGTCGGCGGATTCACCATGGGTATGAAAGCGGCCGGACTTGCGCACGCCTTCAATCTTCCGGTCGGCAACGGCGATCACTTCGATCTCCATTTGCATGCCGCCGTGCCAAACGGCTGGCGCGCGGAAATTCACGTCAATAACTGGCTAACCGCGAATGCAGTTTATAAAAATTTGCCTGAGCTGGCCGACGGCTGGGTCACTCTGAACGAGAAACCAGGACTTGGACTTGAGCTCAATGAAGAGGCCGTGAAGGAGTTCAAATCAAAGTAACGGCCTCGTGACAGCTTCGAACAAGATTATCGAGATGCTTTTCGCCGAGCGATGCGAGACCGGAATCTTCTAATCGAACTAAGACGTGTCGGATCCTGTCAAGAAAATACTGGAGAATTAGCGGAGGTCTAATCGTCGGAACGGAGAGCGGTTGATGATCGCTACGAAATTCACATGCCTTCCGGCCAGGGTGTGAATTCGCCCATCCACACCCTGGCGCAAATTGCAGAGCAAATTTTCGGGCGCGCGTGAAGCCTAGCTTGGCTCCGATCTGGTATTCACCGATTACCGCCACCAGTGCCAATAATAAGGACGATAGTCCCAACGGTCATAGCGCAGCTCACGTCGATCCTGCCAAATCTCGCCGAGGTCCTGGCGGATCTCGCGTCGGTCCTGCGCGATTTCAGCGCGACTCGCGCCGTTGTGGAGATCCCGCTGTAACTCTCTACGGTCCCTCATCAGCTCAAGTCGGTCCTGATAAAGTTCCCGGCGATCATTGCGATAATTACCGCGTCTGTAATCCGCCGACGCCGGCGCCGCTATGGCGAGTGCGCCACTGAGAACCAGAGCTCCAAAGACAACATTTTTCCATATTTTCATGACTAACCTCCTGTACACCGATTCTACCGTGATTAGACGGTGAAACCCTCGGCCGGTTTACCTCATTCAAATTAGTCTTTTCGCACGCGCGCTTAACGGGATTGCGTAAACCGAACGCCGTGGCTCGGGCCATCGACTTTCCGTATCGGTGACGAATCAATAGCTGGTATCTCGCTCAATGGCGAACTTGCCCACCGGGTTATCTAAAGTGGAATCCTGCCTAGACGCGTTCAATTGACATAAGTCTACACCGTCGGCTACTTTACTCAGCGCAGGACCGAACTTCACCGCCCAGATCGTGCAGGACGACTTTGGTTGACGATGACAATGCTGCCTCAGCGCAGGCTAATGCATCGCAGACAATTCAATAGATTTCTTTTAGCGGCAGGTGCCTCCGTAGTGGCACCGTTCAGCATCGCGCGCGGGCAATCTTCCAAGCTAAAGATCGGCGTGCTGCTGCCGAAGTCGGGCGTGCAGGGCTTGATCGGCCAATCCTGCCAAAAAGGCGCCGACCTCGCTCCGGTGGTCATCAGAGAGTTGCTCGGCGTCGAAATCGAACTGATGAACGCCGACACGGAAACCAACGTTGCTACCGCGCGCACCCGCGCCGAGCGGCTCATTCAAGAGGGCGCGCATTGTCTGGTCGGGCCGTTCGACTCCGGCGCTGCCGGGGCGATCGCGCAGGTGGCCGAGCAGCGCGGTGTGCCCTTCGTGATTAACATCGCGGCCGCACCGCAAATTACCGAACAGGGCTACAAATACGTTTTCCGAAATTTTCCGATCGCCTCCGAGCTGGTGAAAAACGGCTTGGCGCTGACCGATGACCTGTTTCGGGCGACCGGATCAACTCCCCGCACCGCCGTGTTCATGCATGTAAACGATACCTTCGGTCAAGCGAACGCCAAAGCCGTCGGCGCGATTCTGCCAGAGCTCAACTTGCCATTTAAGCTCGTCGATACCATTGCCTACGATCCGGCCGCGAAAGACTTGACCATCGAGATTGCCAAAGCGAAAGCGAGCAAAGCGGATTTTCTCCTGCTCGTGTGCCGGCTCAACGACGCCATCGTGCTACGCCGTGAGATCGTCAAGCAGCGCTGGAACGTCATGGGTATTATCAGCCCCGGCTCTCCGGGCATGTATGAAAACCAATTTTTCCGAACTCTCGGTAAACTCTCCGAGCATTGCATTTCCAATGTGCCCTGGTATGAGCCCCATGCGGCATTGACCAAGGCCGTCGATGCGGCATTCAAAAAACAAAATCCGCAGGACCAATTGAGATTTCACGCGCTCAACGTCGGCTACACTTTCGAAGCTATCCTTATAGTAGCCGACGCGTACAAGCGCGCGAAATCGACCGACGCCCCAGCGCTCACGCAGGCGATTCGCCAGACCGAGATCAAGAATCGTATGATGTTTGGCGGGCCGATTAAGTTCAATGCCAAGGGGCAGGTCGAAGGGAACCTTTCAGCGTGTATCCAAAATCAGGGTCAAAAACCGGTGGTGGTATTGCCGGCCGCGGCCGCCGAAGCGAAACCGGTGTTTCCTTGGGGTGACTACAAGAAAACATAGACGCTCGGAGCGCGGAAGTCGGTATGATCGGCGTTCCTGCTAGCCCGCTCGTCCTGAGCTGCGTCGAAGGGCGAGCGAAGCGTCGTTAGCAAAATCATTTTGCGAACCACGATTTTCCAAGTCTCGCGCTCAATCATCGGATGAATAACCCCGCAGCTTGCTGCGGGGTATCAGAACTCGGCGATGACATGTGTCTTAAAGGCGTCACCCCCGAATGTTTTTATCGGGGGTCCAGTCCGGAACCCGCCTGGATTCCCGCTTAAAGCATGCGGGAATGACGGACTCTAAGAGATTTGAGAATAGCTCTTTACTCAGCAGCCTGCGGGGAATCAAACCCGCATTGATTGAACCTTGCATGTCCTTCGATCTGCTCAACCTCGCCAACGTCATTATCTCGGGAGTGCTTACCGGCCTCGTCTACGGCCTCATGGCGCTCGGTCTGTCGGTCATCTTCGGCGTGGCTCGAGTTGTGAATTTTGCCCATGGCGAAATGATGACGATCGCGATGTACTTAACCGCGGCGCTATTCGCTGGGCTTAACCTCGATCCATTCCTCGCCGTGTTGCCCGTTGCCGCGGTCTTTTTAGTCTTCGGTTATGCCTTGCAAGCAGCAGTGATAAATCCTTTCGTTACTCGTCCCGATCACTCACAGTTCATGCTGCTCCTGGCGATCGCGGTGATCATGACGAACTCGCTGTTGATCGTCTTCGGACCGGACGCGCGCAGCATTCGGCTCGATTACCTCCTGGAATCGATCGAATTGGGTCCGCTGCTGATTGATCGCGGCAAGCTCTACGCCGCGCTCGTCGCATTCGGCACATCCATGATGTTGTTCGGTTTCTTCCGTTTCACTCGCACGGGCACGGCGATTCGTGCCTGCGCCGATAATTGGCTCGGCGCAAGAGTTGTGGGTCTCGATGTGAAACGATTCTATGCTCTTGCTTTTGGGCTGGGCGCGGCTTGCGTCGCCGTTGCCGGATGCATGATGAGCCTGCTAGTGGATGTCACTCCCGCTCTTGGGCCGGCCTACACGCTTCTCGCTTTTGTGATCGTGATCGTCGGCGGCCTCGGTTCGATGTCTGGCGCGCTCATCGGCGGCGTGCTCATCGGCGTCTCTGAAGCTCTCGCGGGTTTATTCATCACGCCTTCGGCGAAGAGCATGTTCAGTTTCGCGCTGTTAATCCTAGTGCTGCTCATTCGGCCGCGCGGCCTGGTAGGCAATAAGTCATGAACCGGCGCGTAATTTTTCTGTTCGCAGCCCTGGGCGGCGTCTTGCTTTGCCTCCCGTCAATCGCCAACAATTACGTATTGGCCGTGGCCACTCTGTTCTTGTTCTTCGCCTACACCGGCCAAGCCTGGAACATCATGACCGGCTTCGCGGGCCAGCTCTCTCTCGGCCATTCGCTCTATCTCGGCATCGGCGCTTACGCCAGCGCGGCACTCTATTTCCACTTCGGCATCGGTCCCTGGGCGGGCTTGTGGTTATCCATCGTTCTCTGTGTGCTCGTCGGCGCCGTTGTTGGCGCGCTCGCTTTTCGCTACGGCATCTCAGGTGTCTATTTCACACTGCTGACAATTGCCTTCGCCGAGTTCACGCGCATCGGCTTTGATCATTGGGATTGGCTGGGCGGTTCCGGCGGCCTGTTTCTTAAAGTGACCCGGCGCGACCAGATCGATCTGCTCAACCTGCGCGGCACGCCGGCCATGTTCTATTACGTAATTCTTGCGCTCGCGGCAACGGCACTGGCTCTGAGCACTTGGCTTTTGCGCAGCCGGGCCGGCTACTACTGGCAGGCCATCCGCGACAATGAAGAAGCGGCGCAGGCCCTTGGCATCAATACTTTTCGCTGGAAGATGCTTGCGGTAGTGACTAGCGCCGCAATGACGTCGCTGGCGGGCGTGTTCTCGGCCTTCTACTACAACAACCTTTTTCCGGAGCAGATTTTCAGTATCAACCGTTCTATCGAAACCATCCTTGGTCCGATTATCGGTGGGATCGGCACTCTCATCGGTCCGATTCTCGGCGCGGCGCTTTTGACGCTGCTCGCCGATGGCGTCACGGAGTTTGTCGCCGCGCTCGGTTGGGAAGTCGCCGGCGTGAAACAGTTGATTTATGGTGTGATTCTGTTCGCAGTTGTAACGTTATTGCCCCACGGCGTCTGGCCCATCCTCGCGCGTAAGCTGAAAGTGTCGCGATGAGCGTGCTGCTGGAGGTTCAAGGCGTGAGTAAATCGTTCCGCGGGCTGCGCGCCGTCGGAAACGTCTCGTTCACTGTCGACGCCAACGCCATCGTCGCGCTGATTGGCCCCAACGGCGCCGGCAAGACGACAATTTTCAACGTCATCGCCGGCGTTTATGCTCCCGACTCCGGTGAAATTCTTTTCAACAGCAAACGCATGTCCGGCATGCGTCCCTATCAGATCTGCGCTTTAGGCATCGGTCGCACTTTTCAAATTGTCAAACCCTTCGCCGGGCTTTCGGTGCTCGACAACGTCATCGTCGGCGCGCTTACGCGCAGTTCTGGAATACACGACGCGCGCAAATCTGCCGCGATGATTGTCGACCAGCTCGGCCTCGGACCGAAGGGCAATCTTCCGGCGTCCTCTCTCACTTTGCCGGACCGAAAGAAACTCGAAGTCGCGCGCGCCCTCGCCACACGACCGCAACTGCTCCTTCTCGATGAGGTGATGGCGGGCATGCGACCGAGGGAGTGCGAGCAACTGGTCGCGCTGCTGCGCGAGATGAACCGACGAGACGGCATCACCCTCCTCCTGATCGAACATGTCATGCGCGCGGTCATGGCGCTCGCGGACAAGGTCATCGTGTTGCATCACGGCGAAGTCATCGCACAAGGCTCCAGGAGGCAAGTCGTCCGCGACCCGGCGGTGCTTGAATCCTATCTGGGCGAGGATTCCGAGATATGAGCGCGCTGCTGGAAGTCAAAGACGTCGACCTCTTTTACGGCGATGCGCAGGCGCTCGCAGGCGTTTCATTGGAAATCCCTAGAAGTGGGATCATCAGCATCGTCGGCGCCAACGGCGCAGGCAAATCCTCGCTCATCCACGCAATCGCCGGCATCGAACGGATTCGGAGCGGCAAAATTGCATTCGCAGGCCGCGACATCACCGGACTCGACGCGCATGAAATCTGTGATTTGGGCATCGGCCAAGTTGCCGAGGGCCGTCAGCTCTTCCCCACTCTGACCGCCATTGAAAACCTGGAGATGGGCGCGATGGTGCCGCGCGCCCGGGCGAGGACAAAACAAACTCTCAATGAAGTATTCGCGCTTTTTCCCCGCCTCAGCGAACGCAAAAGACAACTCGCCGGAACTCTCTCCGGCGGTGAGCAGCAGATGCTCGCTATCGGCCGCTGCTTGATGAGCTGTCCCGAGCTCGTTATGTTCGACGAACCTTCTTTGGGGCTCGCGCCCAAGATGGTGCAGGCGCTGCTCCATGCCATTCGCGTACTGAACCATAAAGGCCTGACGATTTTATTGGTCGAACAAAACGTTGCCGTCTCGCTCAAGCTCTCTCAATATGCTTATGTGCTGGAAAACGGCTCCGTTGTCATGAGTGGTTCTGGAAGCGACTTACTGAATGACGACCGTGTGCGGCAGGCATATCTCGGCCTATGACTTTGCCCGACACCGTCGAAGAACGTCACTGCCACTAGCGCCCCTCGTCTTATCAGCCAGTTAATTGCTTTTGTATCGCAATCCAAACCAGTATGTCATCGCGTTATCCTTAACAAGGATTCTTTCCTTGCTATAGTAAGGACATGAGTAAGGTTACAAGCAAACTTCAAGTCACGCTTCCGAAAGCTGTTGCGAAACAACTGGGAATCAAGCCCGGTGACCAAATCGATTGGGAAATCGCTGGCGACCAGTTACGTGTGAGCCCCCACGTCAAGAAATCACGTGAAAACGTGGACGACCGGAAAGAGCGACTTCGCCTGTTTGATCAAGCGACGCGGCGGCAGCGAAAGCGCGAAATGAATATCCATCCGGCACTAATACGCGCAGCCTCATCGGGACGTGGCTGGATACGGGAGGAGCTTTACAGTCGTGGCAAAGATAGGGACGTGGCACTTCCCGGAAGCAAAAAATGATCTTCACAAATGCACCCTATGATCTTCGAGCGAGCAGCACCCGTGTCGAGGGACCGAGGCTTTGCCTGCGCTAGTCGATACCAATATTCTTGTTTACAGGTTTGACGGCCGATTCCCGAATAAACAGCGTGCTGCTGCTGAGTTGCTGCGCCATGGCATTCAGAATGACTCGATTCGAATCCCGCATCAGGCGATCGTCGAATTTGTTGCCGCGGTCACGCGTCCGATCGCTGACAATCAATCTCTGCTGACCATCGAGGAAGCCAGACGCGAGGCTGAAGAATTTTTGGCCCAGTTTACCGTACTCTACCCTAACGAGGCGTTATTGCGGCTTGCATTGCGAGGCGCCGCCGCCTATCAACTCAGTTGGTTCGACGCACACCCCTGGGCGTATGCCGAGCATTTCGGTCTCAGGGAATTGATCTCTGAGGACTTTCAGCATAATCGTCTTTACGGCACGGTGAAAATCGTAAATCCGTTCTTATAGCCAATGGCTCGATAAAGATCTCAACATTCTCAAACCAAATGTTCGCCCAATACCATTGGGATCAAGCCCATAACAATTCCTCAATTCTTCTGAACGAGCACTTAACAACCCTTGCGGGTAGATCATTTCCCAGATAACAAAGGGGTTTAGAAAATTCGCCAGGAAAGTGCTCCACTGCCGTTTCCAAGGAGGGCATCTGCATGGCAGGTACAGACATCAAAAAATCTACCCAGCGATGGCAATCCGACGTAATCGTTGATCTGATTAAGCAGTACGAGTTTCCGTACATCGCGCTCAATCCTGGCGCCAGCTACCGTGGCCTGCACGATTCGCTGGTCAACTACGGCGAGAACCAGCCGCCGATGCTGCTGTGCAATCACGAAAAGATCGCGGTGCAGATCGCCCACGGTTACGCCAAGGCGAGCGGTAAGCCAATGATGGCCATCGTCCACAACGTCGTCGGACTGCTGCACGCGCCGATGGGGATTTACTACGCCTACATCGACCGCTGCCCGGTGTTTATCGTCGGCGCGACGGGTCCGATGGACGAAAAGCTCCGCCGCCCGTTCATCGACTGGATCCATACCGCCTTCGCCCAAGGCGATGTCGTCCGCGGTTTTACGAAGTGGGACTACCAGCCCGGCAGCATTCACGGCGTGCCGGATTCGTTTGCGCGCGCCTACTCGATCATGATGAGCGAGCCGCAGGGCCCGGTTTACATGGTTTATGATTCGGCGATGCAAGAAAGCCCGCTCAAAGAGGAGATGGCGCTGCCGAATTACACCGTCAAGGTTCCCTCACGCATCGCTCCTGAGCCGGCGGTCGTCGAACAAGCCGCCGACATGCTCGTCGCCGCGAATAATCCATTGCTGCTGACGGAATACGCCGCGCGCATGCCAATAGGTTTTGAACCGACAGTGGAGCTCGCCGAGACTCTCGGCGCATCGGTTTACGACATCAACAAGCGTCTCGGCTTCCCCAATCGTCACCCACTGAGCGTGAGCTTTCATGGCGACGCCTTCAAAGGCGTGGATCTCGTCGCCGCCCTCGACGTGGTCGACTGGACGCGCGGCTCGCATAAGCTCAACACGCAGACACGCGAGATTTCGGTGGTGACCGCGCCGGACTGCAAGTGGATCGACATCGGATTCGCCGACATCGAGATCAGCAAGTGGGCGACCGACTACAACAAGCACCACAATTGGGATCTCCGCGTGCTCGGTGACAGCGCGCTCTCGCTGCCGGCGCTCACCGCGGCCTGCCGCAAGCGCATCGATGGAAATAAGACGACGGCGTCGCGCATCGAGGAGCGCAAAAAAACTATTGGCGAACGACACGCGCGTCAGTGGCAAAAGTGGCAGGAACAAGTGAAGGAGCAATGGAACGAGCGGCCGATGACCGAAGCGCGGCTCGCGCACGAGGTCTGGCAAATCATCAAGGACGAAGATTGGGTGCTCACCGCCAACACGCTCAAGGAATGGGTCCACAAAGTTTGGGATTTCGACAAACCCTACCGTCACGTCGGACGCGAGCTCGGCACCGGCACGCAGATCGGCATTGCGATCGGCGTCGCTCTCGCACACAAAGGGACGGGCCGGCTCGTCGTCGACCTTCAGCCGGACGGCGATCTGATGTTCGATCTCGGCGCGCTCTGGATGCCGATCAAATATCAGATTCCCATGCTGATCGTGATGTACAATAATCGCGCCTACTACAACGACTGGGCGCACCAAATTCACATGGCGCATCAGCGCGGCACCGATCCCGCTCGTGCTTATATCGGGATGGACCTCGAAGGCCCGCCGCCGGACTTCGCCCACATCGCCAAAGGCATGGGCTGGTACGCCGAAGGCCCGATCGAAGACCCGGCGGAAGTCGGCCCGGCAGTAAGCCGCGCTGTCGCGCAAGTAAAAGCCGGCAAACCAGCGCTCGTGGACGCCATCGTCTGGCGTCGCGGCGAGAATGCTTAGAAAAGAAAATTTAACCACAGAGAGCACAAAGAACACAAAGGTGCGGGCGCGACAAAATCGCGCGCGTGAAAATAAAAGAAACAGAAAGCAGAATTTCTAGCCGCAAACAACGCAAAGCACGCAAGATTAGGGGCGGGTTTTAAACCCGCCGTAAACTTTGTGCTCTTTGTGTTCTTTGTGGTTAAAATCTTGAGGAGGACATCTTCATGGCGAAACTCGCTCCAAAAGCAGAGACCATAAAAAAATCGGACAAACGTTGGCAATCCGACGTTATCGTCGACATGATCAAGCGCTACGATTTCGAGTACATCGCGCTCAATCCGGGCGCGAGCTATCGCGGCCTGCACGATTCGCTGGTCAACTACGGTGAGAACGACCCGCCCATGCTGCTTTGCCAGCATGAAAAGATCGCCGTGCAGATTGCCCATGGCTACGCTCGCGCCACGGGCAAACCGATGATCGCCATCGTGCACGACCTGGTCGGTCTGCTGCACGCGCCGATGGGCATTTACTATGCCTATCTCGATCGCGCGCCGGTCTTCATTATTGGGGCTACTGGACCGATGGCCGAGCCGAAGCGCCGTCCGTTCATCGACTGGATCCACACCGCCAATGGCCAGGGCGAAGCGATTCGTAATTTCGTTAAATGGGATTACCAGCCAACGACGGTCGACGGCGTGCCCGGAGCGTTCGCGCGCGCGTACTCAGTTATGATGAGCGCGCGCCAGGGACCGGTCTATATGGTTTACGATGCCGGCTTGCAGGAAGCTCAGTTGGATCATGATGTCGAGATGCCTCCGCCCGGCGCGATAAACGTACCAACCGCTCCGTCCGCCGATCCTGACGCATTGGCGAAAGCCGCCGACAGTCTAGCCGGCGCCAATCGAGTCGCAGTCATCGCCGACTTCGCCGCCCGTCCGCCGCATGGCTGGAATCATGTAGTCGAATTGGCGGAAACATTGAGCGCTTCGGTGTGGGATGTCGGCTCCCGGCTCAACTTCCCGAGCGATCATCCACTCAACCTAACCATGGACCCCGACGGCTGCTACAAAGACGTCGACGTCGTGCTCACCCTCGACATCGCCGACTTTGAAAAGCCGACCCATGTTCGCGACATCGCTACACGGACCGTCGTGAGCAAAGTGCAACCGAATGCCACTTGGATCGACATCGGCTTCACCGACATCGAGATCAGCAAATGGTCGATGGACTACGCTCGGCCGTTCTACGCTCAACAACGGATGACCGCCGATCCGGTCACCACGGTGCCGCAACTAACGCAACTCCTAAAAGCGCGGATCGCCAAAACTCCGGGCCTCGCCGAAAAGATCGCCAAGCGCAAAGAAGAAATCGGTAAACGCCATGCGGAAAATCGCGCAAAGTGGAACAAGCAGGCCCAAGAGCATTGGGATTCTAAGCCGATGACCGTGCCGCGACTCGCGCTCGAAGTGTGGGACGCGATCAAAGGCGAAGACTGGGTTCTCACCACAGGAGACTTGGGGAGCTGGGGCAAGAAGCTTTGGAACTTCGACCGGCCCTATTGCCATGCCGGACGCGAGCTCGGCACCGGCACGCAAATCGGCTTATCGCTAGGCGTTGCCTTAGCAAACAAAGGAACCGGCCGTCTCGTTGTCGATCTGCAGCCCGACGGCGATCTCATGTTCGACGCCGGCGCGCTCTGGATCGCGGCCAAGTATCAGATCCCCATGCTCGTCGTGATGTTCAATAATCGAGCTTATTACAATGACTGGAATCATCAGCTCGTCCTGGCGAGAACGCGCGGCACTGACCCCAACCGCGCGCACATTGGCATGGATCTCTATGGTCCGGATCCGGATTTCGCGGGACTTGCAAAATCGATGAGCTGGTACAGCGAAGGGCCGTTCGAAAACGCCGACGATCTCAAAGGCGCCCTCAAACGCGCCATCGAGCAAGTAAAGAAAGGCAAACCCGCGCTCATCGATGCAGTCTGCGATAGACGAAATCATGGGTAATAATTAGAAAATCCCCGCGCCCTATATATATAAAGGGTGCGGGGATTCCGAAGACGCGGGAAAATTTCTACCATCTCCATTATTGTCGCTAATAATTCAGAATCGAAAATGTTGGTCAACTTTGGCAGGTTTTTGATTCAGCTCCGGTAATGTTAATATTGTCGCCATGTCGGAAACCAATAAATTAACTGCCGCCCTAAAACGAGTGAGCGACGAAGAAGGCATCGACCTGAGCCAGCTTTACGAGCGCCTGTCTTTAACGCCAACCGAACGATTGCGGAAAAACTTTCGGATGGCCGCGGCCGTTGAGGAACTGAGAAAGGCCGGTCAAAAACATCGTGACCGAAACCGACGTCGAGAAACTGCTTAAAGCTTTCCATCAAGAAAACGTAGAATTTGTAATAATTGGGGGGCTCGCAGCAGTGCTCCAAGGGTCTGCGTATGTCACCGCTGACCTAGATCTTTGTTATTCCAGAAAAAGAGAGAACCTGAAAAAATTAGCTCGCGCGCTAGCTCCATTTCATCCAGCTCTGCGGGCCGTACCCGACCAGATCCCATTTGAATTAGATCTATCCGCCCTTCGCTCCGGCATGAATTTCACTCTAACTACAGAAGTCGGCGACGTAGATATTTTGGGGGAAGTCACGGGGATGGGGGCTTACGAGCAAATTGTGGCGTTCTCGGAAGACATCGAGATTTTTGAGGTCTCATGCAAAGTTCTCACCTTGGAAGGATTGATCAAAGCAAAGCGAGCGGCGGGGCGCGCTAAAGACTTGAAACTGCTTGCCGAATTGGAAGCGCTTTTGGAGATACGCAAAGCGGAGAAGAAGACTTGAGTTTCAAACACGCGGCGTGTGACGGTTCGTGATCAAATCTTGTTATTTTTAGGAATGCCGGCTTAGGGTGCGGAAGGAGGGCAGGCAAATAATTGCCGCCCTGCCACACGGAGGCGAACGTGCAAAAGGTATCGTCACTGCTATTCACGGCCCTGATCAGCATCAGTATCATTGCGCTGGCTCACGAAAGCTTGGCGCAGACCGGGCGCCCCGCCGTCGAAGACGGGCACTCGTCTCATCACGCTCGCACAGCGGCTGGTCCGTCGCTACGAGCGGACCGGGCGCAATCGTCCAATCTCCTAACCGTCAACGGGACGCATTATGTTGTTGATGCCGGCGACGCCGTCGCCCGCCGTCTTGCAAAAGCTGGTATCGACATTCGAGAGATCGGAACTATTTTTATCACTCATCATCATGACGATCATACGGCGGGCCTTGGTACGCTGATGTCAGTGCCGGCTGGGAGAGCTCGAGCCTGATCGTCGCACTAGAAGATGCCATTGGCGCCAAGTTCGAATTGGTACTGGGCTATCGGGAAGCCAACCAGGTCGACTTGGCCGTTGTCAGAGGTGAAGTCGTATGCCGCGATCTCGGTTTGACGGCCCATTTTAGTAGAGAGCCCTTTTTGTCGTGGCATGCAAAAGGATTCGATCGCCATCTGCTTCAAACCGGTCGGAAACGGGATCCGCGCGCGGCCAACACGCCGACCATTTTTGAACTCATGGACCAGTATAAAACCACCGAGATTAATCGCCGCGCGGTGGAGGTTTGACGGCCGGAGAGGAGTTTGGCCACCCGATGATGGCGCCTCCGGGGACACCGCCCGATCGGGTGACAACTCTGCGTGAAGCTTATTCAAAAGCCATGAGAGATCCTGAGCTCGTCGCGGAAGCCCGGAAGGCCCGCTGGGTGATTGATCCGGTTTTAGGCGAAGAGCTTCAGCGCGTGGCCGAGCGTATTATGGTTCAGCCGACGCAAGTCGTGGAGCAAGTCAAAAAGATTCTGCGAGTGAAATAAAGGAAACGCCCGTAAACACCAGCCAGGTTAAATTGAGCAATCCTGACGCCGTGGGCTAGGATCGAGCAGCTTCACCGCATCTGAAAGATTTCTTTCCACAGCTTCTCATACTTTGGAAATTCCTTAATATCATCGATGGTGAGCATGTAAGGCGCCGCGGGCCGGACCTTCTCAAGCGGCTCCACGTTCGGATGCGCCGGCGTTTCTCCCCCCTGAGCCCAGGCGCGCTGGCCTTCTTCGCTGATCGCCCAACGCGCCCAAAGCAAACCGGCGCTCGGGTGCGGCGCTCCTCGGAGGACGGACACCGCCCCACCGATCTCACCGACGCCCTCGGTCAGCATCGACTGTATCGGCGCGCCTTTTTTCATGCGCGGCGGAAAATGGTGCGAATAACAGGTGAAGCAGACGGGACGTTGACCCGCTACCAGGAACTCCACCAGCTGAGAATGTCCCTTATGAAACTCGACCTGGGTAGCGGCAATTCTTTTGAATAAATCGACTGCCTTGTCATCACTGTTGTATTTGCGCTTGGCGAATCCGATCAGCATTTGAAAATCACGCGCCTCGCCCATCAGGGTGTCTTTCCATTTCGGAGTGGCAAGGTCCTCGAAACTTTTAGGCTCGTCTCCTTTTTTCACCAGATTCGTATTCCATCCGGCGATATAAAATTGCGTATCGGTGGCTACCCAGAATTCGCTCTTCATGTTTGCCGGAAAGACCGCCGCTTCCGGCAAAGCCAATGGCGCGAGTAATTTTTGGTCGGTGATCTGCGCCATGTAAGCCAGCGATCCGCCGAACACGTCCGCCAGCACCCGACCGCCGCGCGCCTCCGCAAGTACACGCGCCAGCAGTTGATCCGGAGTCGCATCGATGTGGTTTACCGTCACGCCGGGAAATCTCTTCATGAATGCCGGCGGAATCACCTCCATGGCCCGATTAGAAAGAGGAGCGTACACCGTGATCTGTCCGCCTTCTTTCTTTGCCTTCTCGTAAAGCTGATCGACAGATTCGATTGCCGGAGCGCTGGCTGCGAAAAGCGAGGACTCGTAGATGCAAGCAAAAATATAGAGAAACGTTGCCAATCCGATGCCATTCGATACAGCCCTACGGGTCATGTGACGTCCTCCCTTTTGGTCGTCGCCCTTACGCTGAAGCTCATCTTCAGCGTCGCGGGTACTCTTGATCGTTTTCCCGCGAAGCTTTATCCAACCAGCCTGTGTTTCGGCACTTATGCTAAGGGCTCTTTTGTTGCTCATTACTGCTTTAATGACGGGCGCGCAAGCGCAGTCGAGTGCTTACCATTGCCTCGCTGGGTATTCGACCCCGATGGCGCATTGTCGCAATAAACGCGGCGGATATTTTTACTGCTGCGTTAGAGCAAAGTGTGTAGCTCAATTTGACCTGTTCACGTGAAGTAATTGCAACGTTTGTTTACGCGTAGCGGATATCGTCCTTAGTATATTCGACGCACAAGTAGTATCGGAATTCCCTCCGCTCAGGTAGTAGTAATCTCCTTGACACTTGATCGGCTGAGACGGAATGTCCCGCTTGAGCCGGTAGGCGAGGACGATCAGCGCCGTGTCTGGAAAATCCGACGCCGCGTACAGCGCTGCGGTCGCAGGAATTTTGGGGATGGCCTCCTCGATAAATTCCTCCTGATCGCTGCTGTCCTCCTGCACCGTGCGACTGATGGGTATTCCAACCGCCAATAATAGATCGATCACGGCGATGACCACGGCGGCTGCGGCCCAACCTTGAATCCATATTCGCGGATTTCCCGGAGCCTTTTGTCGAGCATCCAAAAATGCCGCGCATTCACGCGCAGCGAGCAACGCAACCGCCGGATAAATCGGCAGCAGATATACGGCGCGTTGTCCGGCGGCAAATAAGAAAAACGCAAATATAGTCAACCACCAAGCGTGAAGAAAACGGCCGAAGGAATCTTGTCGTTGCCCGCGAAACCAGCGAACCGACGCGGATATCAGGACGAGGCTCCAGGGAAACAGTTGGATCATGAGCCAGATGGCTTGCGAGAAAGCATTTTTATGCGTGTGAAATGCTGCTGCGCCGAAGTATCGATCGATATTTTCATAGATGATCTGCTTGCGCCAAAAATTGACCCCGCCGCGCTGGTAGGCGGTCAGATACCAGCCAAAATCAATCGTGACCACCATCAGGACCCAAGGCCATGAGAAAAATCTAAACAGCGCCGAAAGATCTCGCTCGAACACAAGAAAACAAAAAATCACCATTCCAGGGAGAGCAGCGCCGGCGGGGCCTTTTGCGAGGACTGCCAAAGCGATGGACAAATATGCTGCCGCGCGCGCAAGCTCGCGGCCCGAGCGATACCAGAAATACCATCCTGCCAGTGCGGCGCCGATCAACGCCGCAAAAAGCATATCGACGCGCGCCTCCGTTCCGGAATCCCAGAATTCGAACGTGGACGCGAGAATAGCTACCGCCAACAAACCGGTTTTCCGATTGGTACCGAACGCGCCCACAGCGTAAGTGACCCAGACTAGAAGCGCCGCGCCGACAACCGAGGGCAACCTGATGGTAAAATCGGAAAGCCCCAGTGGCAACGCAAACGACGCAGCCATCCAATGATAGAGTATCGGCTTGGACGGTAGCGCGCCGTTACGAAGCGGCAAGACCCATCGATGATTTTTCACGATATCCTGGATGACCAGCGCTTCGCGTGCCTCACCATGATGCCAGATGTGAGGTGAAAAGTAGGTGGCGAATATCAAGAGAGCGATGATAATGAAAAACGCGCCGGCCTTTATGCGATTGAACTTCGGCGCTTCAATTGTAACGGAGTTTTCTGCCGCATGAAGATGGTGATTGACTGAAATCACTACTTAAGCTTTCTTGCGACCGCTTCTGCCTATGATTCGATAAGACTACTGCCTAAATTTATCGTTGACAACGGAGGACAGCTCGACCGGCAACCGAGTAAGAAGACCTGTTTATCTCGATCAAACGAGACAAGTTAAATTACATCGCGATCTCCTCGACGAGTCTCAGTGTCCCTGTTCTGAGACAACTTTTATAAATTACTCGCTCTGAAATTTTCTTAGGCCCTGATTTTCCAGAATTTATTTTGAAGGCACACGAATTGCGAGATTGGGATGCCATCCACCTGAAATGTTCCGATTATGACACAATAGGCTGCGGAGTTTAGAGCCATGGTCGAGACCTACGTCGGTCCCTATAAAGTTATCCGCGAAATTGCCGCAGACGGCGTTGGGCAAGCGTTTGAAGCACTTGATCTCGCGCGCAAAAAAAAGGTGGCTATTAAGCACTTACGGCCTGATGCTGCGAGCCGGCCCGAAATTGAGTCGCGTCTTTACTCGGAGGCCAAGACCCTAACTCTCTTGAATCATCCGCATATCGCGAGGCTTTTTGGTTTTATTGTTCGAGACGACGGGCTTTATCTTGTAATGGAATTTGTCGAAGGCGAAACCTTGGAGGCGGTCTTAAAGAGAGAGGGCCGACTCCAGCCCAACGTCGCCCTGGCGTTTTTTTGCCAAATCATGTCCGCAGTCGGCTTTGCCCATCGGCTCGGCGTGATACACGGAGACTTGAGACCTTCGAATATCATCGTCACGAATTTCGGCCTGATTAAAATACTGGACTTCGCCATCGCGCCCATTTTGGGCCATGACCGAGCCGGTCCTGGACTTGGCACTATCCGATATATGTCGCCGGAGCAAATTAGAGGCGACCGCGCCGATGCCCGGTCGGATATTTATTCATTGGGCGTACTGCTCTATGAATTGATGGTTGGGAATGTGCCTTATGACAGCGACAGTGATGAAGTAATACTGAGAGCACAGATCGAAGCTAGGCCGTTACGCGTTTCACTACTCATACCGCATAGCCCGAAATGGATCGACGCGTTCCTGTTGCGCGCGCTGGCTGAGTCGCCATCTCATCGCTTCCAATCCATAACAGCTATGGCACGCGCAATGGAAGTTCAGAATAAAGCTCCTGCAGCAGGTGCTGCACCAAAACGCCGGAATGTCTGGCGCCAGCGTTGCGGCCACTGGCTGTCATCCGCGTCTAATCCCATATTGACCACTGGAAATCGGATGTTTGAATCGTTCACGGCCACTCTCACCACCGCGATCAGAATTGACCCGCAAAATTATTCCCTCGTTTCACGCGCAAAACGCCTCGGCACGAGACCCAAGAATCCAATGATTTGGACAAAACGGGCAGCCGGCTGGCGCCAGAACTGCGCCGATGCGTTATCGTCCGTATCTAATGCCCTGTTAACCGCTGGAAATCGCATGCTCAATTCGTTTACGGCCGCTCTCACGACCGGTATCAGAATTGACCGGCAAAAGTATGCCCTTAGTTTACGCGCAACACGACTTGCTATAAAAACAAACAGTCCAAAGATTTGGACTGAACGGGCAGCCGTCTGGCGCCAGCGTTGCGCTCATTGGACATCGTCTATTTCTGATCCGCTACTGATCACCGGAAATCGACTGTTCGCATCGTTAAAAGAGACTCTCACCAGGGCCGCCGAGACCAGCTGGAAGAAATATGCGTTGCTTACGTTCTTGCTGGTTTCGATCACGCTCGAGACCTTTTTCTTTGACGGCGCAAACATACTTCTGGTCCCTAACTACCTGCTGCGACCACGAACTACTCTGAATGATGCCGTTGATTCCATGTTGGCGCGAGTCAAACAGGATTCAATCGTTACCAGCCTTTCAGACAAGAACAAGGAACAGCGAGCAGACGTTGTCGAACCCAGAAAAGTGAGTCCAAAAGCGCCAGAGCGGCGCCTCAGCAGCCGCGCGATTTATAAAAATCAACCGGCGGATTCACAAAGAATCGCGATCGAGAGACCGCGCAGGACATCCTTTGTTGGGACCGTCTCGGAGAAACCAACCAGCCAACCTGTCTTCAAAGAACCGAGCGTGAGTGAGCCAGTTCCGTCAACAAGGAATGCGGAAAATAACCCGCCAAAGACTCAATTAAACATAAAATGGGAAAACTAGCTAAGGGTGTGAATATCGTTTTTTTTGCAATTCTCGGCCTGCTGACGCTTTCTGGCTGTTCAGCACTTTACCAGCAAGTAGTAGCGGCCGCGCGACAGCCGGGCGAACATATCGCGACGACGCCCGACCAGGTGTGGCAAGATTATAGTTGCGCGAAGCGGGACCGGCCGTTTGTCCAGGTAGAATCCATGGAGATTTTGCCGGAAATGATCAAACCGGGCGGTCGCGTCAACTACCGGTTGGTTTACGTCATGTGTCCGTTCAAACCATCTGAAGTTGTGAAAACAGCCGTGTCTCGCAGGATGCTCTTCAAGGGAGAACAAGTGGCGCGCAACGTCAATGACGCCTTCGAGCTCAAGCCCGGACGTTGGGTGGTGGATTCTTTTTTTACTCTGCCAACGAATTCTCCTCTAGGTGTTTATTCGCTGGAGGTGGGTTTTGAAAGTCCCAACGGCCACACCCATAAAAAGGTGCGAAGCTTCGTCGTGAGTAACGAGTTCTATCTCAGCGGTCAATAGACACGTCTTGATGAGCCAGTCAGGTCTCCTAGTTGTTGCTTTCGCCTCGACGAATCCAGATCAGCCCAGTAATTCTAGTCGCCACAAAGTTGCTGCGTCACAGCATACCACACATCGTGTGGCTCAAATCGCGTAATCGTGATTGTAACGCCAGCCCCGATGCCACTATAACTGCTGGACGTTTGCGCCCATTTTCAAACCGCGCCCAGCCAATAGCGAAACTCATTGGGAGGAATCATGCCGAAGCCACCGGTTCGAAAAGGTACGCCAAGTGTCCAATTAGCCAAGGAAGAGTTTTCCAAGCGTGCCCGAGAACGGTTCTATGATCCAAGTTTCGCCCCAGTCAGGCCGGAGCTAGAAAAAATTATCGACGTGGCGTGGAAAAACTATACTGAATATCATAAAAGTCCGCGCACACGCCCGGCCGGCCCCGGGTTTAGCGACCCAGAGTTTTCGCTCCCGAGCGAATGGCTCGAGACTCGTCAAGCCATCGCCCAAGCGGAAAAACGTCAGAAGCTCGCCACGTCGAAATCACGCATTCTGCTCATCAATGGCTCCACTCGCAGCGACCAAACCTGTCCCGGAGAAATGTCGAAGACCTTTCGTCTCACAAAAGTCGCTGAAAAAATCATCGTCGCTGCGAAAGGATTCGAAGTCGACCTGCTGGATCTCAGCAGGCTCGCATCGGAGTACGGGCGGGTCATCTATCCGTGCAAAGCGTGTGTATCCACGGCCATGCCGCTCTGTCACTGGCCTTGCTCGTGTTATCCAAACCATGCCATGGGGCAGGTCAACGACTGGATGGCGGAAATCTACCCGCGCTGGATGGCGGCGCATGGAGTGATGATCCTGTGTCCGGTTCACTGGTATCAGGCGCCGAGTTCACTGAAACTCATGATCGATCGGCTGGTCTGTGCAGATGGGGGCAACCCCGATCCGACTCTGACCGGCGGTAAAAATCCCCAACGTGCAAAGGAAGTGGAGCTCAAAGGATGGCACTACCCGCGCCATCTCGCCGGGCGGGTATTCTCCGTCGTCGTACACGGAGACGCTGCCGGCGTGGAAACACTCAGACGTAGCCTCACGGACTGGTTGACGGACATGGGGTTGGTCCCCGCAGGTCGTGCAGCTCTGGTTGATGGCTATGTGGGTTACTACAAACCGTACGCCAATAGCCACGATGAGCTGGATGACGACAAGGAGTTTCAAGAAGAGGTGTGTAACGCCGCCCGGACGTTAGTAAACGCCGTGCGGCTTCTGCGCCGCGGCGAACTCAAGCAGCCTGACAAGTCGTTACGCGAGCCGCGACCGAAATAACGCTCTCGCCACCCACTGCGACCAATAACCAAACTCGTCCGAGAATAGACTACCCGGAGCAAGCTGACAGGGTATCAGTTCAATTGAAAATCACTCACTCAGCTGTCACCTCCGCATGTCCCTAGCGGAGGTCCAGTCCTAACATCGTCTGGATTCCCGCTAGAAGCATGCGGGAATGACGGACCTCGGAATGAGAAAAATTCCGCGCAGGGGAATCCAACCCTTGAGATTGAACGGAGAATATTCCCCTTCTTTGAAAAAGAGGGGCCAGGGGAGATTTTGGACAAGTGTGAAGCGTGGCGCAACATTTTTTCGGCTCGCTACTCGAGTCATTTGTTGGCCGAGAATGATCATATTGACAAAATGGAACTCTGGGGTATCGTCGGGTTGCTCGCCATTTTGGCAAGACTTAGTTTATGCCCGCGACTGAAGTATTGGACTCGACACCCGTGTTTCGATCCAAATCGCCATTGAAGAACGAGATTTTCCTTATGCAAAGCTGCTTGCGACAACGAGTGGAGACCTAAACATGAGCCCAGGCTTGCGCACTTTGGCGGCGATTTTGGCGCTTGCGGGTGGTTATTTCTGCGCCGGCAAGCTGGGACTTTCTTGGGCCTATGTACACGCGAGCGCCTCTGCGGTTTGGCCCCCGACTGGCATCGCATTGGCCGCGCTTCTCCTCTGGGGCTCGAGACTCTGGCCCGGAATTTTTCTCGGTGCATTTCTGGTAAACATCACCACACAAGGGTCATTGGCAACCACGCTCGGCATTGCTGCCGGTAATACGCTGGAAGCGCTGTTGGCGGCTTGGGGAATCAACCGCTTTGCCAACGGCGCAAGAGCTTTTGAGAGAGCCAGAAACACTTTCAAATTTGTTCTGATCGCTGCTGTTCTTAGCACTGTCGTGGCCGCGACCTTCGGCGTCACCAGCTTGACCCTCGGCGGTTTCGCTGAGTGGAATCGGTACCCCGTCATTTGGCTTACCTGGTGGTTGGGAGACGCGGTCGGGGATTTGATCGTTGCTCCGTTCCTGTTGATTTTGATGACCGAGCCTTATCCCGAGTTGAAGCCTAAGCGTGTCATCGAGGCTGCAGCACTGCTCCTCTCGATGATCTTGCCAGGCTATCTGATTTTTCTACGAGGCACTGCTTTCAGTGCCGAATACATAGTGGTTCTGCCGCTTTTGTGGGCTGCGTTCCGCTTCGGTCAACGCGGCGCGGTCACTTCTGCATTAATTGTGGCAGTCATCGCCGTAGTGGGTACACTCCATGGTGTCGGGCCCTTTGTCCATTCAGCTCCCAATGAGTCTCTACTGCATCTCCAGGCTTTCATGGGGACCATTGCAATTGCGGCTTTGGTGCTCGCCTCTGTCGTTTCTGAGGGTAAGCGGGCCGAGCAACGTCTTCAAGTTCAAGATGCGATAAGCCGTATCCTGGCTGAGTCTCCTTCCCTCAAAGAGGCTGCTCCTCGAATCATCCAGGTTTTGTGCGAACGAGCCGGATGGGATTGGGGCGCCATATGGAACGTCGAACGAGCTGCCAATGAATTGCGCTGCGTCGAGGCGTGGCACATGCCCTCCATACATGTGCCAGAGTTTGCGGCCGACACGAAAAAACGCCGCTTTACTCCAGGAGCAGGTTTGCCTGGCCGAGTTTGGAGCACCGGCAAACCAACCTGGATCCCCGATGTGACCACTGACAGCAATTTTCCACGAGCGCCGGCAGCCATTAAAGATGGGCTGCATGGCGCCTTTGGCTTCCCGATCAAATTGGGCGACGAGATTCTAGGTATTATCGAATGTGTCAGCTGCGAGATTCGGGAGCCGGACGATTATTTCCTGCAGATGGTCGGCGATATCGGGGGGCAGATCGGCCAGTTTATGGAGCGAAAGCGGGCCGAAGATGATCTCCGCGCGCAGCGCTCCCAACTCCGCGCGGTCACAGAAATCACGCCGGTGCTATTGACGCAATGCAATCGCGATCTCCGATATACTTTCGTCAATCGCGCCTATGCCGCGATGCTCGGCCTCACACCCGAGCAAATTATCGGCAGACCCATCTCGGAAATCATGGGAGCCGAGGCTTTCGAAACCGTTCGACCCCACGTGGAAATTGTTTTGCAGGGGCGGCCCGCCGAATACGAGCTAGAAATCCCGTTCCAGGGAATTGGCACGCGCTTTCTCCGCGGAGTTTACATGCCCGACGAGGACGCGCAAGGCCACGTGCGAGGATGGATCGCCTCGATCATCGATATTACGGAGCGCAAGCGGGCGGAAAACCAAATAGCCACGCTCAATAAACAGCTGGCCTCCGACCTGACAGCGATGACGCGATTACAGCAGCTAAGCACACGTCTGGTGCAGACCCATGACGCAGGATCGCTCATGAACGATATTCTCGATGTAGCCATCGAAATTAGCGAAGCCGACATGGGCAACGTTCAGTTACTGGAGCCCGGATCCGGCGGATTGAAGATTGTCGCGCAACGGGGCTTCGAGAGTGATTTTTTGGAATTCTTCGACAGTGTCCATGACGGCGTAGCTGCCTGCGGCAAGGCGATGGAGTTGGCCGAGAGAGTGATCGTTGAAGATGTCGCCACAAGCCCGATATTCGCCGGTACACCCGCTCGGGAGGTCATGCTCTTAGCCGGCGCGCACGCCGTTGAGGCGACGCGGCTGGTCAGCCGTTCGGGCCGTCTCGTCGGCGTGTTCTCGACGCATTACCGTAAGCCGCATCGCCCCACCGAACGTCAACTCACGCTGCTCGACTTGCTGGCTCGCCAGGCGGCGGATTTCATTGAGCGAAGTCAGACCGAAGATCTGCTGCTTCATAATGAGGAACGTTTACGAGCCGCCAACGAAGAACTTGAAAAGCGGGTTCAAGAGCGCACCGCTGATCTCGAGCAGGCAAACGCCGCCTTGGTAAAAACGATTGAGGAGCAAAAAAGCCTTGAAGGGCAACTTCGTCAAGCGCAAAAAATGGAAATCATCGGAACGCTGGCCGGTGGCATTGCCCACGACTTCAACAACATCCTCAATATTATTTGGGGTTACGCTACTTTCATCGGCAAGCAAACTTCAGTCGATCAACAGATCTCTGAGAGTTTGAAAGTCATCGACGAGCAAATCAAGCGCGGCGCCTCCGTGGTGCGGCAGCTCCTGACGGTGGCGCGCAAAACGGAGACGCATTTAGCGCCCAGCGACACCAACCACCTCGTTCTGACGTTCAGCGAGTTGATCAAACAGGCGTTTCCCAAAACCATCACCGTTACATTGGATCTTGATCCCCATCTGCCACCCGTGCTGGCAGATCCAAATCAAATGAGCCAAGCGCTCCTCAATATCTGCGTCAATGCTCGGGATGCGATGGCGAGGGGCGGAAATTTGACTATCAGAACGGAATTGGTTGACGAGAACAAGATGCGCGAGCGCGTGAAAGTCGACACCAGTGCATGCGTCTGCATCGTCGTCAACGATACCGGCATCGGCATGAAAGAAGAAGTCCGCGCGCGGATTTTTGAGCCATTCTTCACGACTAAAGGAATCGGTGAGGGAACCGGGTTGGGACTCGCGATTGTTTACGGAATTGCCAAAGAGCACAGCGGTTTCGTCGACGTTGAAAGCGAACCCGGGCGAGGCACGACGTTCCGGCTTTATTTGCCGATCTTTCAGTCACAAGAAAAATTGAACGTCGATGAGACGACGACAGGAAAAGGGTCAGATCGAGAACATGCAATTCCCCAGGGAACTGTTCTCGTGGTGGAAGACGACGAGGCCATGGTTTATCTTTTGAGAAAGCTCCTGCCCCAGTCCGGCTACCAAATACTGACGGCCACCGACGGTGCACAAGCGATTGACCTCTATCTCAACCACAAAGAAGAGATCGACGTCGTGCTCCTGGACCTCGGCTTGCCCAAGGTCACGGGGTTAGAAGTGATTCATAAGCTGAAAGAGTTCAACCCGGGCGTGAAGATCCTTGTCGCAACCGGCTATCTAGAGCCAGAATTGAAATCGGAAATCTTCCGAGCCGGCGTGAAGGATTGTATTAACAAACCCTACCTGGTCCATGATGTTCTCGAAAGACTCGGCTCGCTAATTGAAAGCTCCTAAACGTCATCCAAATAATGAGACAATCGATAGTTGTAGGCTAGAGAACGTCGACAAGCTCAGAAGACACCTGCGTCAAGGTACAGATTCACATCCGTCGGTGCATCCGAATTCCGCAGCAGGAGTTCTTCGATATACGCTTCGATGACCTTGGAATTCGGTACGGGCCTGGCCGGAGGCTTGGCGGACATGTAATCTTTGACCATCCAATCGAGCTGTCACGTTGGACAGCTTCAAGTGCTTTTCATAGGTCCGCCGTAAGAGATCGGGCCGGCTTCGGACCAAATGACAGCTTGGCGTTTTCTGTCGATGAAATTTTTTTCTGCGCTGATGTCGGCGCCGCTCACGGCAAGGCCGATTTCCAGGAGGTCAAGGAGCAGCGGCTGGACCTTGTCGATGTCTTTACCCAATTCCGGCTCTCTTTGAGGGAAGGAGCTTATTTCGTTCTCCCTGAAAAACGCGGTTTGAAGATCACCTATCGAGATGGCGTGTGCTCAATTTCGATCTTGGAATTCGGTGATCTTCGGAGAAGCCTCGGTGATCGCCCTTACCTCCGGTTCTGAATCAACCGAGAACGTGATTTCTTAACCAAGGCTTAGGCTCGAAAGATAAAGTAAACGGCGCCGATCAAGCATAAGCCTGCCCAAAGATAATTAAGCTTGATCCTCTGGTGCATATACAGCACTACAAACGGAACAAACACAGATCAGCGTGATTACTTCCTGAATGATTTTCAACTTGGGCAGATCAAGCTCCGTGTACCCAATTCGATTGGCTGGCACTTGAAGCAAATACTCGAACAAAGCAATGGCCCAGCTCGCTATGGCGGCGACATACCATCTCTTATCACTTAAGTCTCTTAGATGACCGTACCATGCGAACGTCATGAAGATGTTCGCACAAACCAAAAGGAATACAGTCTTAGCGATAACCAACATTTTTTGCGCTCAACCTTTGCCTACAAAGTCCAGTTTAGCGTCTTCCGGCTTTGATCGGGATCGCTGGTGACTTTATGCAGTCTTAGATTAGACGGTTCACCAGCGGATAGATAATAAGCGGGGAACATCACTCGATCCCTAGCTCCTTTAATTTAGTTTAGGGTGCGCCGCACCGCGCGGAGACGCCGGCGGACGTCTCAGGAAATCCGCCAGCTTGGCGCGTTGCTCCATCGGAAGTTTCTTCGCCAGTCCTTTTACTACGTCCGCCATATGTCGCGCCATCTGACCACGCAAATCGACCAATAAGCTTACCTGCCTGTCGTAAGCCGCTGCGTCAAATGGCTCGGTTTCTAGGATTCGGATTGTTTCTTTCCGCGTCTGTCTCAGTTTATCTAGCAACAGATCGTTTTCCTCACGGACTTGCTTCATGGCTTTGTAGAGATGCTCCCGCAACGGCTCGGGTAACTGCTCCAAACGTTGCGACATGCGCGGATGCCAGAAGCGATCCCGGCCAAAGCGGAATGATAGATCACCCAAAATGAGACCCAACAGCAGCACATTCAGGATCAGCGATCCCAGAAAAAGTACTTTGACCTTTTTGTTCATAGAAGAGGTTCGTCAGCGTAGAAAAGCGTCAACACTGACAGTTCCTTATTGTCCGGAGCAGCAAGCTCCGCCTGAAGACTTTTGTGTCCTTCACCAAGGAACTCACCTTTCTCTCTACTATGTTTTGGGGGCTTTGGCATTGAGCAAGGTATTAACGCTGCCCCCTATCCTTTGATACGAGCGACGCAGGAAAACGCTTCGGTAGGAAAATAAATCCATTTTCATTCAACCTTAAAAGCGGGTAGTCTCTCGGTGTCAGGCAAAAAATTCACGTCAGCCTTTATTGCCGTAGACCATGGGAAAGATGCTCTGAAAGTATAATTTGTTGCACGGTATACCGCCTGTCGGTGGAGGGAACTAGGCGAAAAGGAGCGATCCCAACAATCTGTTACTAAGGGAACCCGGCGGAGCCAATGCCAGCAACATCTTTAGCCAGACCCTGATCACACGATTGCATCCCATCGCCTTCAGAAAATGGTCCCGAGCGAGAAGCTGGTGGCGGTCGGATTCCCTATCTGGTGATCAAGGTCGGTTGAGTTCGCTTATCATTTGTACCAGCAGGTTCATCTCGCCCCTTCTTTTGCGCAACACCGAAATTCAAACCGATCCGAACGGAAAGAGATGTGCCATTGGCCAAGAGTGGGACGTAGTGGTCGGGCTGCAAGATTGGAAACATTTCGAGCGCAACAACAAGGAATTAAAATCTGACAGCAACAAAGTGTTGTATCTCCTGTGTGCTTCATTGGCTCTTAGTTAGTACGGAGGTTCTTTAGCCTTCGTTTAAATATACGAGTGATAGCTGTATCTAATTCCCTGTGGTTAAAGGGCTTAGCGATGTAACCATCGCAGCCTGCTGCCAAACATTATTCTCGATCGCCTGGCATACCTTTCGCCGTAGCCGCTAGGATAGGGATGTCTCGGGTTGCTGGATTTTCCCTTATCTGAGCCGTGGCTTCGAGTCCATCGTCTTTGGCAACTGGATCTCTATGAGAATCAGGTCAGGGGGTTTGCAACAGCCAGCTTCACAGGTTCCAATCCATTTTGGGCAATCCTAACCTCATAACCTAAATGCTTTAGTTCCATCTGCATTACATCAATCGTCGGCACATTATTCCCCACCAAAAGTACCCGCTTCGTCATAATAAGTATGAAGACAGATCACGCGATGAAAAGTGTGGACGCCGTTGTGCGACTGCCGCTTGAACTTTTGGGAGGAGGCCGCAACATTCTCACTGAGTTTCACCGATCGGAGAGGCGAAGCCGCTGCGCAAATAACCTACTGACCCGGACCAGACCGTGCCAGCCGAGTAGCCGTCCGGCATCCTCGAACATTGAATATGCGACGGGTGTCACCAGCAAAGTGAGCAGCAAGCACAGCGTCTGCCCGCCGATCACGACCACCGCAACGGCGCGGCGCTCCTCGGCACCTGGGCCCGAGCCCATGGCCAGTGGAAGCATCCCCGCCACCAGCGCTAGGGTCGTCATCAGAATGGGGCGCAACCTGTCCCGGTTGGCGCGCATGATGGCTGCCATCCGTTCCATACCTTCCTCGCGGAGCCGATTCATGTGATCAATTTGTAAGATCGAATTCTTCTTCACTACGCCGAAGAGCACCAGGATACCGAGGGCCGAATAGAGGTTCAGCGTGTTGCCGGTCAACCAAAGCGAGAGCAAAGCGAACGGTACTGAAAGCGGCAGCGAGAGAAGAATCGTGAGCGGATGGATCGTGCTTTCGTACTGCGACGCCAGAATCATGTACATAAAGATAATGGAAAGCAAAAAGGCCCATAAAAACTGTGTAAATGTGCGCTCCAGTTCACGCCCGCGACCGGATACGCTGGCGGTGTATTCAGCGGGTAAATTCATTTCGCGAACCGCTCGATGGAGCGCCTCCAGACGATCGGCGAGCGCGAAACCGGGAGCGATCTGAGCGCGCAGGCTCACCTGGCGTTGACGATCCAGCCGGTCGATACGGGACGCGCTCATGGCCGGCGCGACCCGCACCAGATTGTCGAGCCGCACCAGGCCGGCGCCCGCGCGCGGAACGTAGAGGTGAGAGATGACCCCGATATCTTCCCGATCGTGCTGCGACAAACGCAATTGCACGTCATATTCCTCGTTGACGGAGGGATCGATGAAGCGCGACACTTCCTCATCGCCGCCGACCATCAGACGTAAGGCTGCGGCGATGTGCTCCGTGTCCACGTTGAGGTCAGCGGCGCGTTTGCGGTCGATCACCACGCGCAATTCGGGGTTGTCGAGCTTGAGCGTCGTATCGGCATCGATGATACCGAGCTTCTGCGAACGGATTCGCAGTTTCTCGGCATAAGCCGCCAGCGCTTCCAAATTCGGACCGCGCAGAACGAAATCGATGTCCCAGTTGCCGCCGCCGATGTTGAACGACGGCAGGTTGCGCACGGAAGTCCGGAGATCCGTGAATTTACTCAGACCCGCGCGGACTTGCTGCATCACGTCGCGCTGTGAAGTGTTCCTGAATGCGACCCAGGGTTGACCGTTAAGGGTCTCGCGCCACAGGCGGGTAAAGGAAAAAATCCGCTCATAGTGGGGCGCGATGCGCACGTAACAGCCGCCCGTGCCCACGCCGCTTATGAAGCCTCCGCCGGCATCGCAGAGCATCAGGCGCGCTAACGGGATGGCGCGCAGCTCGTTTTCCACGGCGCGCATGATCTCGTCCACGGCCGCCAAACTAACGCCTTGAGGGGCGGTGATGTTTACCTCGAACTCCGCTTCATCCACGTTGCTGGGAATATATTCCTGTTGAACCAGCGTATAGAGAGGAATGGAGGAGAGCACGACAAGCCCTGCGAACATCATGACCGCCACCCGGTGGGTCATGGAACACTGCAGCATGCGCTCGTAGTGACGGTCGATCCAGGCGTAGAAACCCCTTCTGGACCGGGCCTGATCGTGACCGCCGTCTGAGACTGCATCGTCGCTGCGCAGCAAGCGCGCGCTCATCATCGGGGTCAGCGTGAATGAAACGAGAAGACTAACCAAGACCGCAACCGTCGCAGTAAGTCCGAATTGATAGAGAAAACGTCCCGAAATGCTTGACATGAACGCGACCGGAACGAAGATCACTACGAGGCTGAACGTCGTGGCCATGACCGCGAGCCCGATTTCCGCCGTCGCCGCCCGGGCAGCCTCAAACGGCTTCATCTTTTTCTCCTCGACGAAGCGGAAGATGTTTTCCAGGACAACGATGGCATCGTCGATCACGATGCCTACCATCAAGACGAGAGCCAGCATCGTGACGCTGTTCAGGGTAAAGTCCAGCGCCCACATCATGCCGAAGGTCGAGATAACCGAAGCCGGAATGGCTACCGCGCTGATTACCGTGGAGCGCCAATTGCGCATGAAGGCCAACACGACCAAAGTCGCCAGAATGCTGCCTAGAATTAGATGGACGTTGATTTCGTGTAGCGCGGCATAGATGTAGCGCGACTGGTCCCGGATGATTTCAGTTTTCACATCCGCCGGAAGCTGCCGAGTGACGCGCGCGAGATTTTCTTTTACGGACTCGATGACCGCAATCGTATTTGCGCCTGACTGGCGCCGTACTTGGAGTTGGACAGTGGGCACACCGTTCAATCGCGACAGAGAGCGCTGTTCCTTGGTGCCGTCTTCGGCTCGACCGATGTCGCGCACGCGAATAGGCGACCCATTAACGGTACTGACTACGAGGTCATTGAAAGCTTCGGGATCCGTGATCCTTCCCATGGTGCGCAGCACCTGTTCACGCGCGCCGCTGGTCACATTGCCGCCGGGTATATCGGCATTCTGCCGTTGGATGGCGTCGCGAACTGCGGTGATCGGAATCTGGTAGGCGGCTAAACGGTCCGCGTCTATCCAGACGTTGATGGCGCGTTCCAAACCGCCGACGATGAGCACCTCGCCTACGCCGACCGAGCGCTCGAGTTGCACCTTGACGATTTTATCGGCGATCTCCGTCAATTCGCGAAGCGATCGGTCGCCGGAAACAGCTATGGTGAGAATCGGCGAGTCTTCGTTGTTAAACTTCGAAATGACCGGAGGATCGACTTCATTCGGCAAACGCTTGAGGACGGTAGCGACCCGATCGCGCACGTCCTGGGCGGCGACGTCGATATCGCGGTCGAGGTTGAACGTGGCCATAACGAACGAGGTTCCCCGGCCGGATACGGAACGCAGCTCGTCGATCCCTTCGACGGTGTTGACGACCTCTTCAATCGGCTGTGAAATTATCGTCTCGACTTCTTCCGGGGAGGCGCCGGGCAATGTAGTGCGGACCGAGACGTTGGGCAAGTCGACTGATGGAAAGCGGTCTACGCCGAGGCGGAAATAGCTCGCCACGCCGACCACCACGAGCGCCAGAATGATCATCGAGGCAAAAACCGGGCGCCGGATGGAAACTTCCGCCAGCTTTTGCATCAGTTCACGACCGTCACGGGCTGCCCGGCGACGAGGTTGCCCGGTTGAACGATGACTTGATTGCCGGCAACGATGCCCTCGGTAACTTCCACCTGTTCACCGATGCGCCGGCCGGTACGCACGCGCTTTTCGACAGCTTTTCCCTCCACCACCATGAGAACCTTCTCGATTCCCGCAAAAGTGATGATAGAGTCACGTGGTACTGTGACGATCTCCTGCCCAGCTTCGATAACGATGTCCGCTTTGGCGAACGAACCCGGGCGAAGAATACCTTTTCCATTCGGCACTTCAGCCTCGATCATTAATGTTCTGTTGTTCTCCGCGATGGCCGGAGATAGGCGAGCCACACGTCCTGGGTATTTAACGGAATCGCCTTCGACGGTGAGCTCCACCGTTTGCCCGAGACGCACGGCTCCAGCCTCGCGTTCCGGCACCGCAAGCCGCAAGCGCAACGGATCGATGCGCACAAGCGTTACCGCCGGCGCCCCGGCCGCTAGGTATTGGCCCACGGAAACCTGGCGCTCGCTGACCGCGCCCTCCGTGGGAGATACAATAGCGGTATCGGCGAGCTGCTGGCGCGAGATTTCGAGTTCCGAACGACGCTGCACGAGTAGCCCCTGACGATTACGAATCTCCTCGATCGCGGCCTGATACTGGCCTTCCGCGACCGCGAGCTTCGAGACAGCCGCGTCTAGATCAGCGTGCGCGATATATTTCCCCTTCCACAACTCCGCCATCCGGTCATGCGTCAACCGCGCTTCCTTCAGCATGGCTGCCGCTTGACGCACCAGAGACGTCTGCTCAGGATCTATCTTATCGCTGGTTCCTTCGGCCGGTAGCCCGAGGCGCACCCGCGCCTGCTGGAGAGCGGCTTCCGCTTGATCGACGCGCAGCCGATAATCGCTGGGATCAATGCGCGCGATCAATTGCCCCTTGCGTACGCGGCTGCCTAGATCTACCGCGATTTCGCTGACGCGTCCCATGACTTTGGTGCCCAACACGACTTGATCGTCGGCTGCAAGAGTCCCGCTGGCGCTCACCACGCGCGCCGTCTTGGCCTCCGTCACCTTAGCGACTTTTACTTGGCGCGGAGCATTCGCATTCTCTGGGAGAGCTCTCGCTGAGCGGTCACCGCCACAACCAGCGAGCACGACTACCACGATGGCAAGCAAACAGCGGAGCTGACTTCCCAGGTATTTCCCTCTGTCGCCAATCAGCATTCTGACGGCCATGAAATTCATCACGATTCGCATTTCTTGTGTTGCGAAAATTCCTTCAGCGCGCCGCGCGAAAATTCGGCGATATGAGCCACCAGTCGCTCGATATCGTCTGCGCCATACTTCTGTTCTGGGTAGAGTCGCCGGATAACCGTTCGAGCATGGTGGTAATAGACGCACTGGCTCATAATACTTAACGTGCACAGGCGCACGGATTCGTCAGTCGTTGCTGAACCGAGCAGTTCCCGAACGATGGACGCCAGCTCTTTATGGACGGGGCGGGCCGCTTCTTCCACCAGCGTATCAAAGGCACGCGTCGGTTCGATCATCTCCCGCGCCATGATCTTCGTGTGCCAGCCCGGACGGCCCTCATCAAAGACGCGATGCAACAAGGATCGAATGTAAGCGCAGAGCCTTTGCTCGGCGCTGGCTTCAGGCGTCAAGCCTAGATTGGGCGGATACTTTTCCGCCTGGGCACTCGGCACAGACCGTAGGACCGCCATGTAAAGCCCCTCTTTGTCGCCGAAATGATAGTTGACAGCGGCTATGTTTGCTCCGGCCTTTTCACAGATCTGCCGTACGGTAGCCGCTCGATAACCGTATTGCGCAAAAATTTCACCGGCTGCTTCTAGTACTACTGTGTCATTAACGTCGATTGACCACGTTGCAGCATGGGCATCGAACGAGTTGTTTCACGATGGCGCGGGCCAGTATGTAGCGCAGCGTGGCGATGGAATCGGGCACGTGACGTTGCGCGCGCTGGGCTGCC